>JACQBR010000023.1 GCA_016194335.1 Microcaldota archaeon | reverse complement strand
GCTCCAATAACCCTGGATACCGCGCAGTTCGGTCTTAAGACGCGCCGCACGCGTGGCCCGAAGTGCATCTTGAACCACGGCACTCAGCGTTTTGCCCTCCGCATGCGCCATTTCTTCCGCTTCTTTGGCCAGATCGGGGGGGAGGGAAATAGTCTTCTTGACGGCAGAACTCACGGGGCACCTCATATACTGGTATGAATAAATCATACTATGAAGGATTTGACTGTCAAGCCAGATTCGATTGTATCGCCGCTCACACCGCGTGCGGCCCTCGATGTAGGGATCGAAGCTCGTAGGTTGGGGTGAATGAAATGAACCCCAACAACGGTGATACATGTGGCGATGTTGTGTTGGGCTTGTGGAGTCCATCCCTGAACTCCACCCTCCGGGCCAGCCTGCGGCTGTCCAATGTTGCTGCCCAGGGTGCAACAGAAAATCCGTTGCACCCGTTCGGCGGCGCGAACATACGTTAAGTATGTTTGCGAAGTTCCCGCCTCACCCGGCGATTTTGTCGCGATGTTCACCCCAACCTACCAGGTTTTTAAACCTGAATAGGCTGGTTTTTTCCTGCCATGTTTGAAACATCCCTCCCCAGTCCCCATTGGTTTGTGGCTATGGACGACAAAACTGTTATGGACCGGAAGGTAGCGCTGACGGGCGGCGAGGACCTGGGCAACGGCGGTCGCGGGGGAGATGCGGTGGTGCCCGCGGACGCGGAGTTGCTCGATGCCTATTCGCGCGCGGTGATTCACGTGGTCGAGCGCGTGGGGCCGGCGGTGGTGAATATTCGCGTTGGGCATGCGACGCGCGGCGGCGAGCCGCACGGCGCGGGCTCGGGCGTGGTGATCGCGCCGGATGGTTATCTGCTCACCAACCATCACGTGGTGCAGGGCGCGGCGCCAGGGAAAGTGAGAATCTACATTTCAAGCCTGGATTCCCGCTCCCCGCCTACTACATGCGGGGACAAGCTTCGCGGGAATGACAAAACAAGTGGAGGCGACGGTGCGGCGGTGGC
>JACQBR010000024.1 GCA_016194335.1 Microcaldota archaeon | reverse complement strand
TCCTGAGCAGGACGACGAGACGGATGATTCGTTCTGCCAGATTGTTTGTCAGTGGTACTCTTGGTATCAGGAGGGCAGTCAGCCAGTCGTCCTCACCATTCTCAATGTGCGTTGCAAGTTTGCAACCGGCATTACCGCGAGCCTTCAGACAGGTGATGATGTCGTCGAGCTCTTGTCGTGCCTGTGCATGATGCGTCGCGGGTGGGTCTTTGACCCACCCCGTGAGCAGTTGGAAGAGTACCTTGAGGCGGTCAGTCTGATCTTTGATGTCAGGATGTTTTTCGGTAGCTTCTTTGGCCTCTCTCAGAAGATGTGCCCAACAGCGTTGTCTGAGTGTACAGGGGTTGTAGGCGCTGTAGCCATCAGTTACGCTGACCTGATCTGTTTTGCCGATCAAGCGCTGGGCGGTGAATTGACTTCTGCTGGGGTCAATGAAGAAGATACAGGTGTCCGGAGTGGTGCTCGTCCAGCACCACCAGTTCTTTCCATCTCGCCGTATCCCTGTCTCGTCTTTGTGTGCGACGTCAGCTTGTTGCACCTGATGCAGAAATGCTGCACGGGTTCCTCTGAGGGAAGAGGTTGCACGTTTGGTGAACTCCAGAATGGTTGGGGGGCAGATGCTTGGTGCTCCGAGGGCTTGCCAGAGTTTGCTTATCGGCCCAAGTGAAAGACCGTTTGCTTTCAACTGCGTGCTGACCGCCTGTAGTCGGGGCCCGTAGAGCCCCTTGGGAAGCGAAACGTTCGGCGCACAGTATGCCATACAGGTCGTGCACCAGTACTGGTGCACTCGGTGCAGCACGCATTCGATAGGCTTCTGTGGAAAATCAAGTACACGCTGCTCATGCACGTCCATATGCTGGAGGGTCCCATGCCCCATGGGGCATGTATCAAGGGTGTGATCCTCAGTACGGTCAGGCTCAGGGAGCCTGACACCGCCACCATTACTGCCATGGGGCTTACCTGGGAACCGTGGACCCTCACGCGGAGGGGTATTCTTTTTCCGTCGCTGGCTACTCGGGGTGTGAGCATTCTCATACGCCAGAAGGCGACGCTCTAATTCTGCCACTTTCTCTCTCAAAAGGACGTTCTCAGCCTTCACTTCACGAACCTGTTGTCGCCAGGAAATCATGCACATTCTCGAGCAGAGGTACTACTTCCAGCTTTCGGACTTAATACGTAC
>JACQBR010000022.1 GCA_016194335.1 Microcaldota archaeon | reverse complement strand
TATACAAGGCCGAATTAACAATTCCGGAGGGAGACTTCCGGGAGCGGGAATAGAAAAGGACCCGTGACAGCGGAGTAATGAAGACCCCTGAACTGCGAAGCTGTCGCGGGATGAAACACGTCCACTCCGGCCGGGTGCAAATCCCTTACGGGGTGCGCCGGAGTGAAATCCGGTCCGTTCGCCAAGCCGAAAGGCTACCGTCCCTATTCAAGATGCGGCGAATGGAAGTCGAATGTCCCAGCGGCCATCATGGGGCCTCTGCGCTCCTATCGGGCCGCAACACAAGGAGGACTACTCCCCCCTTCGGTTCCCCGATCAACCCTGCTCTTCTTGGGAACCTCCGGACTTCGCCTAATGCAGAGATAAGATGAAATAGGGGGCCTCTGCCCCCTATGACCCCCTTCCGCCTCGCTCCTCGTCAGGCCTGCGAGCCTGACGTATCTCACTCGGCGGTGAAGCTTCTACTTGCTTCATCTGCACCTCGAAAGGAAAGGGCAAAGAAAGGAATCATCTTCTGGCGGTCGTCAATTACCTTGATTGCATGATGCTGTTGCTGATTCCGAACATATGCGGCGGAAGCCTCATAATCCTTGTTTCCCGTTGACTCGTGATGCTCGTAGCCGCTCCAGAAGCTTCCCCTCGGATAGCGCTTCCGGAAGCCCGGATGCGCCGCGAATATCCTCTGCGAGCTCCGGGATTTGAGCATTATTTCCGCATTCTGGATTGAGTATCGCTTCGGGACGTCCACCGGGACGTGCACATGGCTTCCGCCGAAGCCTGTCTCTCCGAAACTGAATCCGAGCGCCTCAAATTCGCGGAACGCCGCGGTGCAGGTGTCGATGTGCGACTGCTTTCCGAAGCAGTTGTAGCGGCACTTTGTCACGAAAACCATCGTGATCCAGTTGTTCCTCGTGTCTTTCTGCGCCGGCCGACCGGCGGGTTTATCCCGCTCGCTGAGCGAAAACTCCGAGCTTCAGCTCGGGGATGAAGCTCAGACAATTGTTTGCCAATTTGAAGGAAACCTCGGGCTTTAGCCCGAGGAGCTTCATAGCTCGCGCCACGGTTTTGTTCCATGTTCTTGGCCTCCGGCCCCGCGGCTAGGCGGGGCCGGATTTTTTTATGCAGACGGCTAATTTAAGGTTGGTGCCGGCGGCCTCTCACCTGCGGGTCCTCGCCGCAACTCGGACCCCGCAGTACTCCCGGCCACACTACAGAAAGATAATAGCCGTGATTGTTGGCCCTAGCCGTATATCATTCTCCATTTAGCGCCCTCATCCAAACTGTCCATTGTACTGAATTCCCCAGCCAGCGTAAAAGCATCTGAAAAGAACTATTTTGTAGACCAGGTACGAAAGAACGACGGAGAACACAAGAGACCCCAGCAGGATGAAGAGTAGCTTTCGGACTTCTCCGCTCTTTTTGTATCTCTTGGAGAAGAAACGCGCCAAGAAGATGAAAGAGGTACGCACTGAAACAAGCGGCACAAAAACCATGTGGGCTGTAGTGT
>JACQBR010000002.1 GCA_016194335.1 Microcaldota archaeon | reverse complement strand
CGTCTCCTCAAAGGTTGAGGAGTTCGTCTTCGGCGCAAAAATCGTCAAGGCCAGCTTCATCTGCGAGGATGCCGCCGGACGTGACTTTGAGGAGGAAGTGAAGGCAGTGCAAGGCGTGAGTGAGGTGCAGGTTGACGAAGTGGGCCTGCTTTGAGGTCTCTCCGTCGAATTGCTTGCAAAAAAATAATCAAAAACCCATGTTTGACATTTAGCTCTAGGCTCGTTCGGTTGACCCTTGGATGGTAGCCGAAAAATCGTTTGCGTGAATCTGTCTGACGCGTTTATTGATGAAAATGCAGCCCGCCTGCTTCCTTATGCAATGCAGAACATGCTTTTCGCTAAGCACCACCATGAAACAACAGCGAATTGCGTTCAACTAGCCAGCAAAGCAATGTCGCCGAACAATTTTCGAGCCAATCCATCAAGATTCAGGCACGCAACCCTCCTGAAACCGTTGCCAACCGCCCTTCTGACCAGCAATGTCACGCGCCGCAACTCCTCCACCATCGTTTTGACTGCCACGCCGGTGGCGTGGCTGCAGAACGCCAGCAAGCTCACCACCAAGAGCGCGAGCATCGTGATGAAGATAACGCCATCAACGCACTCTTGTTTTCTGGCGTGAAACGGGCGTAGGTGCAGGGAACTTTTCAAGGCGCAAAAGACTTTCTCGACTTCATCCTTGCCCTTGTACTCGCGCAGCGCTTCAAGAGAGTCGCTTACCTTGTCGCTTGACAAAACGAACACGCCGTCCAGAGGTTCGTCCTTCGAAAGTTCAGCGAAAATCTGGCCTTGTGTCTTGCGGAAAAGCCGCTTCATCACCACTTCCTGCTTCACCACTACCACCTCGCCTTCTGCGGTAATGCGGGTCAGGCGCTTGATGCTTGACCGGCGTTTTTTCTTGGACAGGCTTTTGGCGTACTCGGCGGCGGTTTCCTTCGCGTGCTTCAGACGTTTCTCGCGCACATCATGGCGGAGTTTCTCCGAGAGGAAGTAGTGTCGCCATTCCTCGCCGGTATTGACGGAGCACGCGAGATACCCGGCGCTCACTCGCTTCATTTTCGGCAGTGCTTCAAGCGCTTCGCGCTTGACTGGGTCGTAGAGTTTTTCGCCGAACAAGTAGTGCCTGCCTTTTACAATGACGAGGGCCTTGTTTTCTTTGCTGACCGCCCCGCGATCGGCAACCAAGAGCGTTTCCGGCTTCGCTTTCTCCACGAGTTTCACGAATATTTGCAAATCGTGTTCGTTGCCGGGAGTGACGACGTACGCGCTTGGGAAGTGCGTGCCTTTCACGTGCATGATGCCGACGTTGACTTGCGGCTTGTCCGGCCGGTGGTCGCGCGAGTAGCCTTTCTTGGCGCGGGTCGCTTTCTTTCCGGTAAAGAACTGGCTCGTTGAGTCTTCGTGAACTACCGCCATGCTGACGCCGGTTTTTTCGAGTGCCGCGCTGGCAATTCCTTCGTACAATGCTTCGGCTCCTGATTTACCGATCGCTTCAATGGCGCGGTGAAGGTTGCGTCCATCTTGCCGCGATAGTTTCAGATTCACGAACGCTGCGGCGTTCGTGCGCTTGGCATCAAGCCAGGCCTCGCGCGTGCTTTCGTGTTTGTGGATGACTTGGCCGACGAGTAGTTCGATGCGCTTGGCTGTTTGCACGCCGTTGTTGTGGCATGCGGTGTTGATGGCTTTGCTAATTGTGCCGTCGAGCAGGCGGTCTGCCTGCCGGAACGCGAGAAAACCCCCGCCTGCAAAAGCTTTAGAACTAGATTCGACCTGTATTTTCATAGTTGTTTCCTCCGAGGCTTTTTGTTGAGCAACAAAAAAATACGCGTCGGTGGAACAACTACTTTTCGCTTGCTAAACTTCATCATACTACATGTTCAGAGGGAAATGTCAAAGATAGGTTCATCACGATGCTCGCGCTCTTGGTGGTGAGCTTGCTGGCGTTCTGCAGCCACGCCACCGGCGTGGCAGTCAAAACGATGG
>JACQBR010000003.1 GCA_016194335.1 Microcaldota archaeon | reverse complement strand
GATTGCGCGGCGGTTGGGCGTCGGGGTTGTCGAGGTTGGCATTGAGGATAATCACGTGCATATCGTTGCGGACTGGCAGAGTTGGCAGTCGCCCAGCTGGGTGCTAGAACGCTTGAAGGGCGAGTCAAGTTACGCGCTGTTTGACTACGCGCCCAACTTCCGCAAGCTGTATCGGAAGGGACATTTTTGGTCGCCCGGCAAGTTCTGCCGTACGGTAAGCGACGTGACTGCAGAACAAGTACGCCAATACGTGCGCAAGCAAGACCACCGCCAAACCGCGCTAGACGAGTTTCATGCCGCATAAAGCATTAAGCGAGGCGGCGTAGAAGCCCCGCCACAGGGGCGGGGAGTAGCCGCCGAGCAAAACACTGACGAAGGGGTTATAGGGGCGAAGCCCCTATTTCACGCGAGTGGCTTCATCACCACCATAACCCTGCCTTTTCAAGTCGCTTTTATTTTTTATGCGATTCTGAAAGTTAATAAAGGTTGGATTTCATATTCAGTGGAGGGGTGAGCGTCTTGGATGGGAATTTTCTTGCGTTATTGCAGCGCGGCAAGGCGCTTAATTCGAAAGTATTTTCGCTCGTGCGGCTCGAACTGCTCTCCTCCCTATCGGCATTGGGGCATGACGGCGCGACTTACCGCGAATTGAAGGCCGCTCTTTCCCTCACAGACGGGGCGCTGTTCACCAACCTCAAGGCACTGGAATCGGCTGGTTACGCAAGCAAGCAGGAAGTGACGGTGGAGGGAAAAAAACTTGACTCATACAGGATAACGCCGGAAGGGAAGGCGGAGTGGGAGAAAGTGCGGCAGTGGCTGAACGAACTTACTGGAGGGGATGGAAATGGGTGACCGCAACAAACTCATAGCGTGGTTTAGGGAAATTGGATTCAAGCCCAGAGTAGATGATTTCCAAGACCGGCTCGTGGCCCAGAAAATCGTCTTTCTTCTCGAGCTTAAAAAACTCCATGCGGGCTTCAAGTACAACCTTCACGTGAGGGGGCCGTACTCGCCCGAACTGGCGCATGAGCTGTTCAGCCACAAGCGCGAGTTTGAAAGCCTCAACACCAGCGCGGAACTCTCCGCTTCAGAGAAGGAAAAAGTGGACGAGTTCAAGGAGCTTTTCGGCACGAACGCAAGCCTGCTTGAAGCCGCCTCCACTTACGCTTATTTCGTTTCGCTTGAAGGCTCAAGCCCCATTGATGCCATTGGAAAAGTGAAGGGCCTCAAGCCGTTCATTTCCGAAGCCAACATCGCAGTGGGAATCTCCAAAGTAAAGCAGTTCCTCTACCCCCCATCGGAAGAGGAGATCAAGGGAATGAAAGTCGAATTTTCAGATTGGGAAAGGGCGGCGGCGTACGATTTGGAGAAGATACTGGATGAAAAAGGGAGAACTGTGGCTAATTGAAATGCTATCTGGAAGGGGGCACGAACAGGCAGGGACGCGCCCAGGAATGGTAGTGGCAAGCGCCAACGGACTGACTACCGCCATACCCCTCACCACCAACGCCAACCGGCTCTCTTTCCCCCACACTTTCCTTCTCGAACCGACAAAAGAGAACGGGCTGAGCGAGCCAAGCGTGGCCCTGGTCTTTCAAATCACGGCCTGCGACGACTCGCGCTTTAAGAAAATGATTGGGTTCATTCCAGCGGAAAAAAGAAGCGCGATTGATGGAATGCTCAAGAGCTACTTCAAGCTCAGTTAGACGGCTTGCCCGCGTCAGCGCGGTTTTCCGGTATAGCCGCAAATCCCCGCGCGGGGTGAGTTCACAACGGGCAGCGCCATTTCATAGCCGCACTTGTGCTTGGGCGCACATTCTTTGCAGCACCAGCCCTTGCCGCGATAAACACAAGCGGTGCACACGCTTGCCGCCTTTTTTCCACAGCTTTCACAGGAGATTTCCGGAGGCAGGTTGCGGGCGAGAAGAACCGGCTTGGCCGCGCCCTCAATGCCCGCGCCGTCTGAAATGACTTTCAGCTTCAGTTCGGTGGTAGAGCCGAAGTCGTATTCGTGGAAGAAAGTCAGGCCGGGGGAAAGGACTTTGGAGAGCGCGACGTCAATCGTTTTCTCCCCGAACTCCCCTGCCGTTTCATCGTCAGACTGGAACTTCTTACCGTTGATTTCAAAAGAACTCAAATGGCCGCAGCACTCCAGCCACGCTTTTCTGAGGTAATCGTCCAAATCCCTCAACGTGCACGAGGCGGGCACTGCCAATGCCATCCAATACTCGGGAGAGCGCCTGCCTTCCACAAACAGCTGGAAAAATCTCTTTTTCGAACCGCCCGCCCGACCCTTTTCGCACTCCGCAAGGTGCTTGGGCATTTCCGTCTTGCCGAAGGTCTTGCGGCAGAAGCCGCATTTTCCCAAAGATTTTGAAAAATCCAAAACCCGCTCCCATAATCTCGTTGTGCATAATGGAATTTAAGCCTTGGGAACGGAATGAAGATGGGGGAGTGGCGTTGGAAGGGAAGGCCGTAATTTCAGGAATTGAATACTCCGTGAGGAAAGTCGGGACCCGGGGCCAAAAGGCTTCAGGCAGGGTCAAAGGCAGGCAAATCATAATCCGCATTCCAGTGCACTGGCAGAGGGAAGAGGGGTTCAAGGCGTTCTTGGAACTGAAGAGGAAAATCGCTTTGGACATCGAAAAAAAACCGGAGAGATTCGCGAAAGCCGAAATAGACTTCATCATCCGCTCGGCAAAACTTAACAGGAGCTTTCCCATAGAATGCAAATACGGCCAGCCCCTCTCGAAAAGCCAAGGCGAACTCCTCGCGGAATTTGCGGGGGCAAACAAGACTTTCGCCATCTCAACCACGCCCAATTCCATCGGGCAGAAAGGCGAGAGGATTGAAGTGCCCCTGTGGATAATGGCGCTGTCAGCCTAGAGTTGAAACAAGTTGGACATTACCGCAATTGCGTCGGCAAATCTTATAGTCATAATGAGGTTTGCGCTGGGATTCATCGGGTCGCTAGTATATTTTGTTTCCGTAAAAAGCGGGTTTGTGAAAACCGAGAGAGTTCCTAAAGCTTATGAAAACCCTTATTTACAGCAGTGGCATACTGTATTGTTCTTTTGTCTCATTGGGGGCCTTTTAGCTGTGCTTTTTGAAGCGAACCGCCTTGGTTCGTTTACAGCCGGGATACTCGTTAGACCGACGATAAAAGAACTGCTCACCGCAGGGAAACGGAGAGATTGAACGATGACTTCTTGGCTCGAAGATCTTTTTGGAATTCCGCGCAAACGTCGCAGGCATAGGCAACTGTTCTGAAAAACAATTGACAAACATTCCCCCTTCTCCTAATGCCGGAAATGCCTCATCGCGGTGAAGACCATCGCAATGCCGTTTTCGTCCGCGGCGTCGATTGACTCCCGGTCGCGCATCGAGCCGCCGGGCTGGATGACGGCGGTAATCTTATTCTTGGCGGCAAAGTCGAGCGTGTCGCGGAAGGGGAAGAACGCATCGCTGGCGAGTGCGGAACCTTCAACCGTAAGGCCGGAGGCCTTGGCCTTCTCAACTGCAATTTGGCACGAGTCGATGCGCGCCATCTGCCCAGCGCCGATGCCCACCGTGCACAAGTCGCGGGCAAGAACCACGGCGTTGCTCTTCGCGTGCTTGGCGACAACCCAAGCGAAAAGCAGGTCGCCCATTTCCTTCCCTGAAGGCGAGCGCGCAGTCACCACCTTGAAGCTTTCCTTTTTGTAGAGTGAAGTGTCGGGAGTCTGCACCAAAACGCCGCCCATGGCAGAGCGCAATTCAAAAGCCTCCCGCGGGCCGAGTGCGCCCGAGTCGATGATGCGCAGGTTTTTCTTGGCAGTGAGAGTCTCAAGCGCGTCATGCTCAAACCCCGGGGCAATCACTATTTCCAAAAACATTTTCGAAAGGCGAAGCGCGGCCTCGTTCGAGAGCTTGGAATTGAACGCCACGATGCCTCCGAACGGGCTTTGCAAGTCGGTGGAAAGCGCCTTCACCAGCGCCCCATCCTGCGTCTGCCCCAGCGCCACGCCGCAGGGGTTGGTGTGCTTCACGATTACCGCGGCGTAGGGGGAGGAGACGGATTTGATTGCCGAATTACCGCCGAACTCATCGACAAGCAGCTGCGCGGCGCAGGCGTCGAGAATGTTGTTGTAGGAGAGTTCCTTTCCCGAAAGGACTGGAATGGCGGAGCCGTAGAAAGCCGCCTGCTGGTGGGGGTTCTCGCCGTAGCGCAAGTCGCGCTCCTTCATCAAATCGAGATGAAAATTGGCGGGGAAGGTTTTTTGGGAACCATTGCCGGGGTTTGCGGAAGTTTGATTGCCGCCTTTTGAGAAGTAATTTTCAATCATCGAGTCGTACTTGGCCGTGAGTGCGAATGCTTTCCGCGCAAGCCCCTTTCTCGTTGCGGGAGTGATGCCGTCGTTGGAAAGCTCGCGGGCCACCATGGCGTAATCGGAAGGGTCGCACACCACCGCTACGGATTCGAAGTTTTTCGCAGCTGCGCGGAGGAGCGAAGGCCCGCCGATGTCGATTTTTTCGATGATTTCCCCTTGGGAAAGGCCCGAATTGCGCGCCGACTCGAAGTCGTAGAGGTTCACGCACACCAGGTCGATTGGAGGGAAATCCATCTCCAGCATTGCCTTCCCGTCCGGCTCGTCTCCCCTCCGGTAGAGGATGCCCGAGAAGATTTTGGGGTGAAGCGTCTTGACGCGGCCGCCAAACACTTCGGGAAAGCCGGTGAATTGCGAAACTTCAAGAACCGCAACGCCGTTTTCCGCCAGGAGCCTGGCCGTGCCGCCGGTTGAAACCAGCTCGACGCCGAGGGAGGAAAGGGATTTTGCGAACTCTACAACCCCGCTTTTGTCCGTGACGCTGAGCAGGGCTCGCCTTGCAATGAGATTTTGCGCAATTCCCTCCACAATTAGTAGAAAGTGGGGAGTAAAGCTTAAGAAAGCGACAGCGGCAAGGCCGGCAAGCCACCTCCTCAAGCCTTCTAACCCGCTGGCCACCCTGCTCATTACCACTCCACCTCGCGCGCAGAAAAGAGCAATTAATAAGACGCTCTTACCAGCAAGACTACTGCAGGAGGTGGGTGAAGATGGATGCGGAGATTACCAAGATGTCTTCAAAAGGGCAGGTAGTCATTCCCGAGGACGTCAGAAAGGAGCTTGGCCTAGAGGCGGGCTCGGTATTCGCTGTTTATGGAAAGAAGGACGCGCATACGGTCATCCTCAAGAAGCTGGATATTCCCGACTCCGTACGGGCGTTTGAGGAGCTTTCCGGATGGGGCGCAAGGCATGCGAAAGAGCACGGCATAGACATGTCGCCCGAGGCGATAGTGAAGACGATTCACGAGCACAGGCGAAGGAAACGTGGCGAAGGTAGTGTTTGACACCAACGTGCTGTTCTCCGCAATCCTCTCCAGCAGCGGCTCCTCATCGCGGCTGCTAAAGTTGGCTTCCGAAGGAAAGATAACAGGCTTCACGTCCCCGGCATTGCTGGGCGAATTGGATGAAGTGCTCCAACGAGACTATGGCGCTTCGCAGGACGAGGCTGCAATTGTTCAAGCACGCGTTAAGCAGGCGCTAAGGACGGCAGAACCGGGCATCGTCATTGACGTCATTAAGGAAGATGGCGACGACAACCGCGTGCTCGAGTGCGCCGTAGCATCAGGCGCCAATTACGTCGCCTCATGGGACCCCCACCTTACGAGGCTGAAGGAATTCCAAGGCATCAAGATACTTAACCCGGGTGAACTGCTGGCGGAATTGAGCGGGCAAACAGTTGAGTGAAGTAGCCAAACTTGGACTCTAAACAAACTGCGAGAACATCACAACGTCCTTTCCGCCGCTTCCACCGTGTTGAGAAGGAGCATTGCCACGGTCATAGGCCCCACGCCGCCCGGGACGGGCGTGACCCATGCGGCCTTGTGCGAAACGCTGTCGAAATCGAAGTCGCCCGCGACCTTCCCGCCGGCCTTGCTAATCCCGACGTCAATGGCGATTGCACCCTGCTTGACCATCCCGCCGTCCACGAGGTTGGGCTTTCCCACCGCGCTTACAAGAATGTCGGAATTGGCCGCTATCTCGGCAACGCCGTGCGTGTGCACATGGCACACCGTGACGGTTGCGAATTCATTAAGCAAAAGAAGCGCGATGGGGCGCCCAGTCTGCATCCCCTCGCCGATTACGCAGGCGCTTTTCCCCTTGAGCGCAACGCCGGTGAGCTTGAGCAGCTCGATGACCCCGCGGGCGGTGGCGGGGACGAATCCGTTCATCCTGCTCGCAATTGCGCCCAAGCTTGTGGAGGTGAGGCCGTCAACGTCCTTGGATGGCAGGATGGACTCGAGAACCGCCGCACGGTCAACCCCTTTTGGAAGCGGCAGCTGCACCATAATCCCGTGGATGGCGGGGTCGGAGTTGAGTTCGGCAATGGCGGCAATGACTTCTTCAGTGGCGGATGAAGAAGGCAGTTCGCGGACAACCGAATGGAAACCGCATTTCTCCGCCGCTTCCCGTTTCATCCCGACGTAAGTGCGGGACGCCTCGTCCTCGCCGACAAGGATTGCCGCAATGCCGGGAGTGACGTGAAGGGCCTTGAGCGCGTGCACCCGCGAGGTGATTTCGTGCAGGAACTCGTCGGCCAATTTCTTTCCGTCAAGAATCTTCGCAGCCATGTAGTGTTCCCAACTTTCCGATTGCATCACTGCAGGATCGTCACTTTATTCCCGCCGGCCTTAACCTTATTCTGGGCAAAGAGGTTGATTACCCTTGGGTAAAGCCTCTTCTCCGCCTCCTGCACGCGCTCCTTGAGCGTTTGGGGGGTGTCGCCTGAAAGGACGGGGACCTTTTCCTGCAGAATTATCGCGCCCGTGTCCGTCCCCTCGTCAACGAGATGGAAGGTGCAGCCAGTTTCAGGAACTCCGGCCTTTAGAACGGCGGCGTGCACGCCTGCATCCATCCCCCCCGCAAATGCGGGAAGCAGCGAAGGATGAACATTCACTATGCGGTTGGGAAAAGACCTCACGAAAAGGGGGGAGAGGATGCGCATGTAGCCCGCGAGGCACACCAGCTGCACCCGATGCGCCTGAAGAATTTCCAAAATCTTCCCGTCAAACTCCTCGCGCGAAGCGAACTGTTTCTTGTCAACCAGAAAAGATTCGACGCCCTGTTCCTTCGCGCGGTCGAGCGCAAGGCACGGGCGGTCGCACGCGACGCAGGCGATTTCCGCAAGAAGCATGCCTTTTTTCTGCGCGTCGATGATTGCCTGCAAGTCCGTCCCCCGCGTGCTGGCGAGAACGGCGATTCTGAATTTCACGCCCATTTAGTAATTCACCATTAGACGGCAAATCCTTTTATTCGCTCAAAGCGCTAATTATAGATAGGGATGCAAACGAATGAAATTCAAGGTACTTATTGAAAAGGACGAAGACGGCTGGTTCGTGGCGAGAGTGCCTTCACTGCCCGGCTGCATTTCGCAAGGAAAAACCGAAGAAGATGCCGTAGCCAACATTCGGGAGGCAATCGACCTGCATGTTTCGAGCCTAGCCGAGGAAGGGCTTCCGCTGCAAGCGCCTCGAAACTCCAAAACCGTCGAGGTTGCCTTCCCGGCATGAAGCTTCCTGTCCTTTCCGCCAAGGAAGTAATCAAAGTTCTCGTAAGGCAAGGGCTACTACATCCATAATCAAAAATGAAGCCACGTTCACCTGCGCCATTCAACTCGACCTCCCCTTACTGTTCCCAACCATTCGGAAATAGCGAGAGTAACGCTTAAAGCGATTATTGATGATTCGGGACTGACTGTCGAAGACTTCATCTGATTTTCTTCCCTCGCCTAGTCGCATCTCCTCGGAGAGCGGATGTCGGGTTTTGTCTTGAGGGGATAGTCGCCGTTGATGCACGCCATGCAAAGCTTGCCCTTGGGCAGCCCTATGCACCTTGCCAGCCCTTCGTGAGTCATGTAGTTGAGCGAGTCGACGTTGAGTTCCCTGCGGAGCCGTTCGACCGTCTTTCCGGGCGTGGCAAGCTCTTCAAAAGTCGGGAAGTCCACGCCCATGAAGCACGGGGAGATTATGGCCGGGCAGGTGATGAGAAGGTGCACTTCCTTCGCCCCGGCCTCGCGAACGCGCTCGACGATGCGGCGCATGGTAGTGCCCCGCACGATGCTGTCGTCCACGAGCGCCACCCTCTTGCCCGCAACCAAGGGTGCGATGACGTTGAGCTTGAGCTTCACCATGCGCTTGCGCTTCTCGCCCCCCGGCATGATGAACGTGCGGTGGACGTAACGGTTTTTCTGCAGGGCCTCGGCAAGGCGGACGCCCGTTGCGCGGGAGTAGGCGTAGGCGGCGCTGCGGCCGGAGTCGGGAATGGGAACCACCACGTCCAAACGGCTTTTCAAGTCGGGGTAGATGGCCGAAAGCTCCTCGCCGAATTTCTCGCGCACGTCAATGACGCTCTTTCCTTCCACCACGCTGTCCGGCCGGGCGACATAGACCCATTCGAACATGCAGTGCGCCACGCGTGGCGACGCTCCCACAATTTTAGACTTCATTCCGCCGTCAAGCAGGAGCACCTCGCCGGGCTGGACGTACCGGACGAACTTCGCCTCAAGGGCGTCAAGGGCAGTCGTTTCGCTCGCAACGACGTCGGCATCGCCCCGCTTTCCTATGCAAAGCGGGCGGAAGCCCGTGGGGTCGCGCATCACCACCACTTCCCCGTTTTCCATCAGCACGACAAAGCAATAGGCGCCGTCAAGAAGCTTCATTATGTTGCCGCAGGCGGTGAACGCGTCCTTCACCCCGCCGTTCATCTCCTCTGCAAGCAGATAGCCCAGGCATTCCGTGTCGGTGGTGGTGGAAAAAGAGTAGCCCCTGGCTTCCAAGTCGGCGCGCAACGAATGGTAATTGACGAGATTGCCGTTGAGCCCCACCACGAACCTCCCCGCCTTCGTCTCAATTGGAAGTGGCTGGGCGTTTTGCGCCGCGCTTTCCCCCGTCGTGCTGTAACGCACGTGGGCAATGCCGATGCTTCCCGGAAGCGACTCCAGCCTCGGCTCGTCGAAAACCTCGCTTACCAAGCCCATCGAACGGTGATTGTGGATTTTCGCACCGTCGAAAGTCGCCATTCCCGCGCTCTCCTGCCCCCTGTGCTGCAGGGACATCAGCCCCACCATCAGGTCGGCCGAAATGTTCCCCCGGGACGCGCGGATGGCAAGCACGCCGCACTCGTCTTGTCCCTTCTCCTCCTCAACCTCAATTTCAAGTTTTATTTTCATCCTTCAAGCGCGCCCCCGGGAGCCAACCAAGAAATTTTGCATCATCAAGAATTCATTCGCCAATTCAATCCTTCGCCCGGATGATCTCTTCCCGCCCGGGGCCGACTGAAACGCTTGCGGCCGGGACGCCGAGAATCCCCTCAATCCTCCTCACGTACGCAAGCGCATTGGTGGGAAGTGCGTTAAAACCGTTGCCCTTTCCCCCATCCACAGCCGCCCGCCACTCTTCACCCGAAAAATCGGGGATGCCGTCCAGCTCTTCGTAATTGGGAATGGCCTTTTCCAAAAGCTCGGTGTCGGCAGGCGCGATGTCAGTAACTGCCCCGTCGGGAAGCGCGTATGACGTGGCGACTTTGAGCTTTCCGATTCCTCCAAGGATGTCCAACTTGGTGATGTGAATGCAGGTGAAGCCGTTGAGTTCGCAACTGCGGCGCAGGAGGCAGGCGTCAAGCCAGCCCACCCTACGCCTCCTTCCGGTCGTCGTGCCGAATTCGCGGCCCTTTTGGGTGATGAGCTCGCCGACGCCGTCGGCCAATTCCGTCGGGAAAGGCCCGGCGCCAACCCGGGTGGTGTAGGCCTTCACCACGCCGTGCACCTCGCTGATTGCAGTGGGGCCCACGCCCGCTCCGGTGCAGGCGCCGCCCGCAATGGGGTGGGAGGAAGTCACGAATGGGTAGGTTCCGAATTCCTTGTCAAGAAAAGTCCCTTGCGCGCCTTCGAAAAGAACCCGCTTTCCCCCGCGAAGCGCGGAGTTGATTTCGTGGGAGGTGTCGCAGGCAAAGGGCGCAAGGAGAGTGCCGAGTGGCGAGTAGGCTGAAATGATTTTCTCCACGTCCATTTCGGGCGCACCGCCGTCGTCCACTCCGGATGCGTAAACGCCTTGGATCAAACGCTGTTTTGAAGGGGCGATTTCACGCAACCTCGCCACAAGCCCCTGCGAATCAATCAGTTCCCCAAAACGCAAACCAGTCCTTGCGGCGGCATCCTCGTAAGCGGGACCAATCCCCTTGCCGGTAGTGCCGATTTTCTTTCCCGAACCGCTGGCTGCTTCAAGGGCCTGGTGCCACGGGAAGATTACATGAGTGCGCACGTCAATGCCGAGAACGGACGGGCCCACCACAATTCCGAGGGCGGAAAGCTCGTCGATTTCCGCACAAAGAATGCGCGGGTCCACCACCACGCCGGCGCAAATGAGGCTCCTCTTGCCGCGAACCACGCCTGATGGAAGGAGGTGGAGCTTGAACGTCTTGCCGTTCGCGACGATAGTGTGGCCCGCGTTCCCGCCGCCCTGATATCGCGCGACGATGTCGGCGTTGTCGGAAAGCGTGTCTACAATCTTGCCCTTGCCCTCGTCGCCGAACTGCGAGCCGACAACAACGATTCCCCTCCCCATCATCCCAATTTCACTCCCCTGCCCTCGCTGCCTAATTGCGAGCCGACAACAACGATTGCATTTCCGTCCATCACAAAACCACTAAGGCAACAAAAAAAACCCAAGTCACAATTTTCAAGCCCAAACTGCGCCCAATTCCGTTTCAAGTCACTATCTTTTCCAGCTGGTCTGAGGCGAACGCCTGCTTGATTTCCATCGCGATGCGCCGGCCCACGCTCACCCCGTCGCCCCACAGCGCGTGGGAATAGGGCGTAAAGCGGGTGCCGGGGGAGCCGGGGACGCGCAGCGACGCGTCGAAAACCACGAAAGTTTCCTTCATCCCTTCCTGCGCAATCGCGCCTTGGAGGGCAAACGGGCCGATGATGCCTGGGGAGTATTCGCGCCTGCAGGCGTCCACGAACTTTTCGCCCTGCCCAAACGCCTGCGCAAGGAGGCTTTCGCGCACGGTTGCCGCGACGTGGCCCACTTCCACGATGCTTTCACGGACGCCCGACTGCAAAACCTCCAGCTGCTGCTGCGCGGGAAGGCGGAGCAGGCCGTCGAGGTTGGTCTGGCGCCGGAAGTCCGTGCCCATCAATTCCAGCTCGCCGTTAAGCGGGGAGTAGAAGAAGTTGAAGTTCACCTGCGCGCCCAGCACGAACTCCTCGATGAGGGCGTTTTGCAGCCCGTCTTTTGAGACCACTCCCTTCTCCACCAGTTCCTGCCCCTTCCGCTCGTACTCGGCGGCGCTTGAGCAGAGGAAGAACGCCCTTTCGTAATAGCCCCTCCGCTCGTCAGGCGCTTTCACTATCGCAAGCCCGTCTATTTGCGATGGCGCCTTGAACTGCCGGGGCACGCGGATGCCGGCCTTTGAAAAGAGGTAGTTCTGGTCCTTCGCCCCCGCACCGCCCACCCCGGCCCTTTCCTCCGCGTGGAGGAGCATCCGGTTGCCGAAAATGGGGACGGCAAAGCCCTTCTCAACCACCTCGTAACCCGCGTATGCCGTGAGGGACTTGTGGGGCACGAAAATGCCCCTCCTTTCCCTCATCTGCTCCACAACGCCGCTTGAGGCCACGTCGGCCAGCTTCTCAAGCACGATCACCTCGTCCACGCAGCCCACGGCACGGCCGAAGAGAGTCCTGCTCTTGTAATACTTCGAATAGGCAGAGTCGCGGCCCTTTGCGCACACCACGAGGGTGGAGAGGTCCTCCCTCTTCGCCCCTTCGCAAATGTCGATTGCTGAGTGGCTTCCCAAAGTGGCGACGGTGATGGGCCGGTTCTGCCCCATCCCGCGGCCGTCCTTGCTCGCCTTCGAATTGCCCGAATACCCTTCCAATAGCTTGGTTGTCAAATCATTCTCCTCTCGTTTGTTGAGCCGCATCCGCAATCTGCCTGAAAATCTCGCAGTGCCTGACTTTCATCCCACGAGCTCCTCCAGCCTTCCCTGCTCGATCCCCCGTCTTATCTCAAGGGCGATTCTCCTTCCCGTCGTCATGGGGACGTCGTAGCGCAGCGCAGTGTAGGGCGAATTGGGGATGAAGCAGTTGGTCCCGGCGACGATGCGCGCGCTCACTTCGATGATGTAGAACTTCTGCTCTGGGGTGATGATGGTCTCGAGGCAGAACGGGCCGTAAAGCCCCTTGGGCCCCATGAGCGTCTCGCTCGCCTTCACCAGCTTCTCGCCCATTTCAATGGCCTCGGCCAGAAGCGACTCGCGCAGGACCAGGGGCATGTTACCAACAACCACGAACGACGGGTCGATTTCCATCCCTTCCTGGCTCTTCAGGGGAATGCGGCCGAGCGAATCGACGTTGGACTCGTAGCGCTTGTCCATGCTCATGATTTCCAGCTCGCCGGTGAGGCTGCTGTGGAAATAGTGGATGTAGAGCGGCACGCCGATGATGTACTCCTGGATTATGAGGGGGGACCTGCCGAACTTCTCGATTCCCCTGTCGAACTCCTTCTCGGTCTTGGCGAAGAAGTAGCCCTTGCCCCCGCGCGCGCCGTAGTATTTCGCGATGGTGGGCCGGTCGATTTCGTGCGCGTGGGTGAAGTTCTTGGGAATGCGCAGCCCCGCGGCCTCGAGCCACTCGCGCTGTTTCACGCGGTCAAACTCCCAGTCTAGGATGTCCCGGTTGCCGTAGTACATCGCATTCATGCGCTTGCTCTCTTCAAGCGAAAGGTGCGCGGTGAAAGAGCCGTGGGGAATCATCACCGCGTTTTCCTCAACCAATTTCCTGTCAGTTGAGGCGAACTTGTCAAAGTGGTCTATCTCGATGATCTGGTCGGCCACGCCGAAAGACTCGTAGACCTTCGATGCCTTTGGGGTGGTGACAGCAATTGTCTTGAACCCCTCGTCGTGGGCGCCCTTGAGAATCTGCAGGGCGCTGTGCGAGCCTATCGTTGCAATCTTCACTTCTTTAGCCATGAGAAAGAATCACCCTTGGACAACCGCCGCCCGGCGGGCCTTCGTTGCCGCCGCGTGCCCCACCGCGTTGGCAAATACCTTTAGTCCCAAATGCTTTTCAACACCCCGCACGCCCCCGCGCGTCCAGCGGGGATGGTTTGTGGGGTGGTTATAGGCCTCGGGATGGGGCATGAGGCCGAATATCCTTCCCTCGGGGTCGCAAACTCCCGCAATGGAGCGGAGGGAACCGTTGGGATTGAGGGGATAACCCGCAATTCCCCCGGAAGCGTTGACATACTGCGCCACAACCTGGCCATTCCTCTCCAGCTCATCCAGAACCGAGTCGCCGGCGACAAACTTGCCCTCCCCATGCCGCACAGGAAGGTAGAGCCCCTCAATCCCCCTTGTCCAAACGCACTTGCTCGAGGGGTTGAGCTTCAGATGCACCCAGCGGTCCTCGAATTTTCCGGAATCGTTGAACGTGAGAGTTGCGCGTTGGGTGAAATAATCCCCTTCAAGGCCGGGAAGCAATCCCATTTTGACAAGCGACTGGAAGCCGTTGCAAATGCCGATTACCAGCTTGCCGTCCGCAACGAATTGCGCCAGCTCCCCCTTGAGGTTGAACTTGAACTTGTTGCCCAGCACCTTGCCGCTGCCCAAATCGTCGCCGAAACTGAAACCCCCCGGAAATGCGAGAATGTCGAATTCAGAGAGCTTCCTGCCGCCCGAAATGAGGTCGTTGACGTGAATCCTCTCTGCAAACGCCCCTGCGGACTGGAACGCGTGCTGCGTCTCGCAATCGCAGTTGATGCCAAAACCGTAAAGGACGCACGCCCTGACTGTTGCCATTTTTTCAAGACCCTTTTTACGAGAGTTTGCCCGAACTTCCCCCCTTTACCTCAACGGCGCCTGCCAGCTTTCCTTGAGGGCCGCGATGCTGCAATCCGCAACCTTGCTTCCCTGCAACCCGGCAATCGAAAAATTATCTTGCGCAACGACTTCCCCAATTTTCGCGAAGGCATTTCCCGCCATCGCCCTTTCAAATTCCAGCGCGTGCCCGGGCTTGACCGTAACGACAAAGCGCGAGGCGCTTTCACTGAAGAGCACGACGTCGTCCCGCGCCACGCCCCCCGCGACGGGAACCTTGGCAAGCTCGATTTCCATTCCCAATCCCCCCGCAAATGCGCTTTCCGCAAGCGCGACCGCCAGCCCGCCGTCGCTGCAGTCGTGGCAGCTTGCAACCAGTCCCGCGCCCATTGCCCGGCCCAGCGAGAGGTAGAGCCTGCGGGCCGTGGGGAAATCGACTTTGGGGACGTTCGCGCCCACGAAACCCTGCATCGCGTAATACTCGCTCCCGCCCAGCTCGTTTGAAGTGGTGCCCAACGCATAGACCAAGTTGCCGTCCGATTTCGCATCCATCGTCACGGCTTTTGAAACGTCACTTATCTTACCCATCGCGGTCACGAGCAGCGTCGGCGGGATGCTCTCGCGCCTCCCGTCAGGAAAGACGTAGTCGTTTTTCATGCTGTCCTTCCCGCTCACAAGAGGCATTGAATAGGCGGCGCACGCGTCCCTCAGGCCGGTGCACGCGCGCACGAGCTGGGCCATCTTGAATTCCGCGTCGGGATTCGTCGCGCTTGGCAGGGGGTCGCACCAGCTGAAATTGTCCAAGCCGCAAACGCGCCCGAAATCCCCTCCCGCGCAGGCGTAGTTGCGCACGGCCTCGTCAACGGCGTTCGCCGCCATCCAGTAAGCGTCGATTTGGGAGAACTTGGGGCAGATGCCGTTTGCGACAACCAAACCCTCGTTTGAGGAAAGGAGGGGCCGCAAGACTGCCGCGTCGCTCGGGCCGTCGTTTGCAACTCCGGCAAGCGGCTTGACCGCGCTTCCGCCCTGCACCTCGTGGTCGTATTGCCGAATAACGCGCTCTTTGGAGCAGATGTTGAGCCGCGAAAGCATTTGCGAAAGGATGGAAGCGTAATCGAAGGGAAGGGCAATCACAGGTTCCTCCAGCATTGGCGGAGTCCACTTTGCGGTGATGCGCAGCTGAGGCACGCCGTGGTGCAGGAACTCCATATCAAGGTAAGCGATGGTCCTGCCGTCGTGGAGGCAGTGGAACTTTCCGCTTGAAGTGAACTTGCCAAGCGCGGTTGCCTCAACCTCGTGCTTGGCCGCAAGCGCCATCAGCTCCCCAAGCTTCGACGGCGGGACTGCGAGTGTCATGCGGTCCTGCGATTCGCTCACAAGAATCTCCCACGGCGCAAGGCCGGGGTATTTCAGGGGCACCCGCTCAAGATGCATCTCAAAGCCGCCGCTCAATTGCGCCATTTCCCCAACGCTGCTGCTCAAGCCCCCGGCGCCGTTGTCGGTAATTGCGGCGTAAAGCCCCGCATCGCGCGCTTCGAGAATGAAGTCCGCCATTTTCTTCAGCGTAATCGGGTCGCCCAACTGGACTGCGCTTGCGGGCGAATCCGGGTCGATTTGCATTGACGAGAAAGTGGCGCCGTGGATGCCGTCCTTGCCCACCCTCCCGCCGGTCATCACTATCAAATCGCCGTCCTTAACGGCCTTTTCGTGGGATGGCGCGCCTGCTTTGGTGAATTTTGGCATGAGCCCGCCCGTCCCGCAATAGACCAGAGGCCTGAATGCGAACTTCCCGTCAAACACGATGCAGCCGTTCACCGTGGGCACTCCCGTCTTGTTCCCGCCGTCCTGCACGCCCTTGCGCACGCCCTCAAAAATCCGTTTGGGCGAGAGCACCCCCGGAGGCACCTTCGTCCCGGGCGGCGCGAAGCAAAAGACGTCGGTGTTGAAAAGCAGTTTCGCGCCCAGCCCCGCGCCGAGCAGGTCGCGGTTCACCCCGCCGATTCCCGTAAGCGCGCCTCCATAGGGCTCAAGGGCGCTTGGCGCGTTGTGCGTCTCGACCTTGATTGCAACATTCCAATCGTCGTTGAACGAAACAATCCCCGCGTTGTCTGAAAACACGCTGGCCAGCCAGTCCTTTTTCGCCGCTTCAGTCGCGCCTCGGACGAACGTCTTGAAAAGGGAATCGATTTTCGTCACAACTCCCGATTCGTCCCCGTATTCCACAAGCGCGTTGAAAATCTTGTGCTTGCAGTGCTCGCTCCAGGTCTGCCCGAAAACCTCAAGCTCGGCTTCAGTGGGATTCTCGCCCACGCCAACTGCAACCCTTTGCAGCCTCACTTCGGAAGAGGAGAAATGGCCGCGGATCGCCTTCATCTCGCCAAGCGACAACGCCAGGAGCCTCTGCTTGCTGATTTGCGCAAGCTCGCCCTCCCCAACTCCCAAATTTATTTCCTCCTGGCCGGAGTGCGTTGTTTGCACGAGCTGCACTGCGGGAATGAAAACGCCCATTCCCGCCTCACCCCATTCGGAAGGGGACTTGACAGTCCAGCGTTCGATGAGCGGGTTTGCAAGAAGGCCCTTGGCAATCCCTTCCGCCCCCTGTTGGGAGTGCACGCCCGAAAGGAGGTATTGCTTGGAGAAATAAACCGTTCCGGCAAAATCAGGGCCCAATGCGTCGCGCACTGCGGCAGTGGCGGTCTTTCCCACATTGTCAGTAACGCCCGGCCTGAAACCCACTTCGATTGCGAAATCGAAATCACCATTGCGGGCAAGAGGCGCGTCAACCGAAAAGTCGTTCACTATCAAGTCTGCAAAAACTTCCTTAGCGAGAAAATCGAGTTTCCGTGCGTCCAAGCGATTTTGGGAATCATGGACTTTGGTGATGTTTTCTTCATCAATCGTATAGACATCAATCGTCTTGACGCTCTTGACCTCCACCGCAAGCTCCTCGGCCACGCGCTTCGCTATCCCCTCGCCAAGCGCGTCCCTCACGCCCGGCTTGAAACCCACTTCGATGCGGTGCGCGGCCATGTTGTTCCATTCCCCTGCATCAGTGATTTACTCTCAACCTGTTGCGTGAACTTCCTTCCCGCCAACTTCCAATTGTGCTTTCCCCTACTTGAACTCCATTCTCCTTCCCGTCAGCTTCTCGAACGCCTCTTCGTATTTCTGCCTCGTCTGTTCCACCACATAGGGCGGCAGTTCCGGCCCTGGCGGCGTCTTGTCCCAGCCTGTTGATACTGCGTAATCGCGCACGAACTGCTTGTCAAAACTGTCCTGTCCCCTGCCCACGGCGTAGGAAGACGCGGGCCAGAAGCGCGAGCTGTCGGGAGTGAGAACCTCGTCCGCAAGCACTATCTTGCCGTCAAGCAGGCCGAACTCGAACTTCGTGTCGGCAATGATGATTCCCTTTTCCCGCGCGTATCCCTCGGCAAACTTGTAGATGGAAATCGATAGGCCGCGCAGCTTGGATGCCGTTTCCTCCCCGACCATTTCCGCCGAACGCGCAAACGAAATGTTCTCGTCGTGCCCCGTCTCGGCCTTCGTCGCCGGGGTGAATATGGGTTCCGGGAGCTTTTGGCTTTCCTGCAGCCCCGCAGGCAGCCTGATGCCGCACACTTCACCCGTTCTCTTGTAATCGCCCCACCCGCTTCCGGTCAGGTAGCCGCGCACGACGCACTCGACGGGAAGCATCTCCGCCTTTCTCACGATCACGCTCCTGCCCTGCAGTTCGGGAAACCCGCGCAGCTTTTCCGGAAATTTCCCGAAATCAGATTCAAGAACGTGGTTTGCAACAATGTTTCCCGTTTTCCCAAACCAGAAATTGCTCAACTGGTTCAGTATCGCGCCCTTGCCGGGAATGGGCGTGGGAAGCACCACGTCGTAGACGCTGATGCGGTCGGTCGCGACGAAGAGGAGCGAATCGCCAAGGCCGTAAACGTCGCGCACCTTGCCCCTCTTGAAAAGCGCCAGCCCGCCGAGATTGGTTTGGGGAACGGGTTTCATCTTAAAGCCCACCTGCGTTATTGGACGAATGTCAAAACCCCGATTACCGTCTTCTACCTAAAGCACGATCTGTTTCATGCCGTACGTCACGCTCGCCCTGCCGGAATCGTCCACTCCGCCGATTATCTCCGACTGCTCCCCGGCCGCGTTGAGCGCGCCAACCGCTGCAGGCGCGTCCTCCTTCGCGACGATGACTGCAAAACCCCAGCCCATGTTGAAACGCCGGAACATCTCTTTCTCCCCAATTTCGCCCGCCTCGCGGATTACCTCGAAGATGGGCTGGGGCGAGAAGTTGTCGAATTCGAATCCCAGTTTTCCCCCTCCGAACGAGGAGAGGAACTTGGAGTACGCGTCGCCGGTGATGTGCACTGCAGCTTTGGGCCGCACTTTTTTCACCAGAGCCTTGAATGCCTTCACGTAAATTCGCGTGGGGGTGAGGACTTCAAGGGCAAGTTCCCTCTCAAGCCCGTCAACCTTCTCAAACGCGCCGTATTTTCCCCCCCATTTTGAGAAAAGCGCGTGGCGCGCGAGTGAAATGCCGTTGGAATGCACCCCGCTTGAGCGCAGGCCCACAATCGCGTCGCCGGGTTCTATCCCCCCGCCGTCGATGATTTGCCCTTCCTTCACTTCGCCAACGCAGTCGCAGTTGATGAAATAGCCCGAAAGCATGTCCGGCATCGAGGCAGTTTCCCCGCCAACGATGGGGCACTCGGCCTGCCTCGCTCCTTCAGCAAGGCCCTGAAGGATGCTTGAAACCAGCTCGATGGACGGGTCTGAAGCGTCTATCACGTTAGTCAAGGCGTATGGAAAAGCGCCGGTCCTGATGCAGTCGTTTGCAACCATTGCAACCGCGTCAATGCCAATCGTGTCGTGCTTGCCTGCCAGTTCCGCAACGAGAGTCTTGGTCCCAACGCCGTCGCAGCACTTGGCGTTGAAAACCCCTGGCGATACCTCGTATAGGATGCCGAACGGGGTTTGAACGAGCCTGCCCTTGGCAAAAACGTGCGTGGAGTGCAGGGAGGAAAAATTCTTGGCGCTCTTGTCCTTCCCCAGCCCCTTAACGCCGGCGGATTCGTAGGTCAGGGGCTTGCGTCCTTCCATTTTGAGATTCACTTCGGGAAATCAAAATTACCGTGACCAAATTCATCTTGAAAGCCAATACCCAAATCTCGGTTTTCGGCCCATCTTCAAAGAACCTTCAAAAAAAACTCATTCCACTTGCCCGCGATTCGAATCACGATTTCCGTCCATCATTCCCCCCGCTTGAGGAACTCATTCCACTTGCCCGCGATTTCCCCCACCTTCTCGCCCGCCGCGCCGGTGTAAGAGCGGTAATCGAGAAGCGCGTCGATTTCCCTCGAACTGAATTTCGCCTTCACTTTCGCATTAGAAAGGAGCACGTCCTTCAGGGGCGTTTCTTTCGCCATCGCCTCGTGGGACGCAAGGCGCATGATTTCGTGCGCCTCCTGCCTTCCCATCCCCTTCTTCACAAGCTCGGTGATTACCGCCTCGGCCATTATCGCGCCGTGGGTGAGCTGGAGGTTCCTCTCCATCCTTTCGGGAAACACGGCGAGGCCGGAAAGCACCCTCTCCATCCGTTCAAGCATTTCGTCGGTGAGCAGGAATACCGTCGGGAGGATGCTCCTCTCCGCGGCGCTGTTGGTGAGGTCCCGCTCGTGCTCAAGGGCGATGTTTTCCAAGGCGGGCGCGACGCAGCCCCTCACCACCCTGGCGTTGCCGCACACGTTCTCGCAGTCGACGGGGTTTCTCTTCTGCGCCATCGTGCTCGAACCCACCTGGCTTTTGCCGAAAGGCTCGCCCACCTCGGCGATTTCAGTCCTTTGGAGGTTGCGGATTTCGGCGGCGATCTGCTCCAGCGTCGATGCGAGGATTGCAACGTCCGAAACGATTCTCGCAACCCCCTCCCTGCCCACCACTTGGGTGCTTATCGAGGCGGGCTTGAGCCCCAACTCCGCCATCACAGCCCCTTCGAGCTTGGTGCCCGAAATCCCCAGCAGCTTCTGCGCGCTGTAAGTGCCGACCGCGCCGCTGAACTTGCCGACAACGAGATTGTCACGGTCCCACTCGGCATTCGCAATGTCCTGCCCGAGCTTGTCGGCGTAATTGGCGAACTTGAAGCCCAGCGTGATTGGAAGGGCGTGCTGGCCGTGCGTGCGGCCCGCCATGACCAGGTTCTTGTGCTTTTCGGAAAGCGCCAGGAGGGTTTTGAGCAGCTTGCGCGACTTTTGGGAAATAAGCGAAAGCGACTCCCCCAGCTGCAGCGCCTGCGCGGTGTCGACGATGTCGTAACTCGTTGCCGTGAGGTGGACGAACTTTCCCGCGTCGCCGCACTGCTCGGTGAGGGCCTTGACCATTGCCATCACGTCGTGGCGGGTTTCGGCCTCGATTTCCCTCACTCTTGATAGCGTCACCGTTTTGGAATCGGCCTTTAGCGAAATTTCGCTCGCGGCTTCCTTGGGGATTTTTCCCATTCTCGCCAACGCGTTAGTCAGGGCAGCCTCCACCTTGAGGTAATAGCCGAGCCTCCTCTCCTCCTCCCACACCTCGCGCATCTCCAGCGAGCCGTAACGGTAGTCAATCGGATGTGCAGCCATCTAGTCAATCAACTCCAAAAGGTCGGCGGCCTTGCCCCCTGCCCCCCCTTTTCCACACGCGCAAACTCCCGGCGGCCTTGCACGCGATTTTTTCCGCAGGCGGCCGTGAGGGCATAAGGCGTTCAACCCTTGTTCTTTCCCTTCAAAATCCCGATGGTTTGGCCAGTGTATTCTCCGGCAAGAAGCTTCAAATTGCTTCTGGAATTTCCCGCAACGTTGCTGAAAAGCGCTTCGAACGATTCCAAGTTTTTCACCCCAGTTCTTACTCTTTTGTCCTGCTTGGCTTTTCCCGAAACCAACAACGGAATTTGGAAAGTGCCCAACCAACTTTCCAAGTCCCTGTCGTCACGCGCCTTGAGCCCCTCGGACACGAGAAGGGCAACGTCCTTTTGGTGCCGATTTGCCAAGGTGTCATTTTCCAACGCGGCCGAAAGCCTTTTCCTCGCGGCCTCGATCGCACGGAGGCGCATCCAGACGGGGCGGTAGCCCAATGCCGGCACGACCGGCCCGACAGCGCGCTTCAAACGCCGATTCAAAAACGCTCACCACTTCCGGGCTTCCACATCGTCCCTCTCCACTTTCTCCAGCAATTTCTTGCGGTAGTCGGAAAGCTTTTTGCAAAGTTCGGGGTGCTTGAGCGCGAGAATCTCCACTGCCAGAAGCGCCGCGTTTTCCCCCCGGTCAATGCCCACTGCAGCCACGGGAACGCCGGGCGGAAGCTGGACGGTGGAAAGAAGGGAGTCGAGGCCACCGAGCTTGGCGTCAACGGGCACGCCAATCACGGGCTTGATGGTGTGGGCCGCAACGACTCCGGGAAGCGCGGCGCTCAGGCCCGCAATGGCGATGAAAACGTCGGCCTTGCTTCCCTCGATGAGCGAACGGACTTTTTGCGGCGAGCGGTGCGCGCTTGCCACGTGCACTTCGCAGTGCACGCCGAATTCCGAAAGTATGGGCTTTATCTTTTCAAAAACAGGCTTGTCGCTTGCGCTTCCAAGCAAAACAGTGACGAATCCGCTTTCGCCCATATTCAGTTAATATGGTGAAACGATTAAAAGCGTTGCTTGGGGGAGCATCGGGACTGGCTGCAAGTCTTGGAGGCAATCAAGCGCCAATGCTGCAAAAACCCTACGGCACCATCACCCTCCCGCCGTCGACCACGAGCGTCTGGCCGGTGACGTAGGAAAACTCGCCGGTGCAGAGGGCCGCGACCACCTTCGCAACATCGCCGGGCTTGCCGAACCTTGCAAGCGGGATTTCCTTCAGGATTTCGCCTTGCCTCTCTTTTGAATACTCGTTCTGGAAGTTGGTTTGGATAAAGCCGGGAGCCACGCAATTCACCCGCACCCTCGGAGCCAACTGCCTCGCGTAAGTTTTGGTGAGCGCAACCACGCCCGCCTTTGAGGCGTTGTAATGCGCTGCGGGAAATGCGCATTGGAAATGCGCGGTTGAGGAGACGTTGACGATGCAGCCCCTTGATTCGAGCAGTGCTGGGGCGAATGCCTGCGTGCAGAGGAACGTGCCCTTGAGGTTTACATCCACCATCCGGCCCCACATCCCTTCAGTCACGTCAAGGGCGGAGGAAACGCGGTCGATAACGCCTGCATTGTTTATCAAGATGTCAAGCGTCCCTCCCGTTTTCCTGAGGATGGCATTTCTCATCTTCTCCACGCCCGAAGGGTTTGAAACGTCTGCCTTCAAAGCAATCCCCCCAACCTCCCGCGCGAGGGATTCGGCCTCCTTTCTGGAATGGAGGTAGTTGACAAAAACCGCAGCCCCGCGTTTTGCGAACTCGCGGCAGGTTTGCGCCCCAATGCCCCGCCCTCCCCCGGTGACCAAAACCGACTTGGATGCAAAATCATTCATGGGAAACTCCCTTTCGCCTAAGGTGTATTTCCGACATTATGGTTTAAATTGGTGAGCAAACAAAAATCCAATGGGGGGGGTCGATTCACAAGTGGACTTTGTGCAGGTTAAGGAAGAATACGGCTCTAAACTTCTCTTCTTCGCCATTTTCACAATCGCGGGCCTCATCGCCTCGCGCGTGAATTTCTCGCAATTGCTCGGCGCGCCCAACCAGTTCTTCACCCTCTTCCAGTTCTTCGCGCCAGTTGCGGGCGGGTTTTTGGGAAGCGCGCCTGGCGCCGCCGTAATCCTTGCGACCCAGCTTGCCGATTTTTTCATAGGCGGAAAGCAGTTCACGCTCCTCAACATCGCGCGGCTTGCGCCGCTGGTGTTCGCCGCGTGGTATTTCGGCAGCGGCAAGAACAGGCTCTCGGCAATCGTGCCCCTGGCCGCGATAGCACTTTTCATCGCCCACCCAGTAGGGCGGCAAGTGTGGTACTTCCCGCTCATCTTCTGGAGCATTCCGGTGGCGCTCAAGCTCTTTTTCCCCGAACACCTCCTCTCCAAAAGCTTGGGCTCAACCCTCGCCGCCCACGCGGTCGGGGGAGTAGTTTGGATTTACACCTTGCCCACCACGCCAGCATTCTGGACGGGACTCATCCCCATAGTCGCCTATGAACGGACGCTCTTCGCAACTGGAATCGCATCTTCATACGTCGTTCTCAATTCCGTGCTCTCACGGGTGAAAGTGCCGCAGTTTGTCAATGTGGACAGGAAAATGCCTCTGGCGGCGACAGGGGGGTTACTGACCGCGCTTGATTAACAGGGAAACCCCCGAAGTAATCCAAGATGCGCACTGACCACCTGAACAAAATCTGCGGGAACAGCATGCGCAATGTCACCTGCGAGAATGCCGAGGCCATTTTTGACGCGAACGCGCCCGAACGGGCGAGAAAAGCGGCGTTCGCCGGCTATTTTGCCGCAGTCCGAAGGGCCTGCCTCGGCGTGGTTGAAGCCTACGCCCTCGAACGCCGCGCAAGCGGCGAGCGGCGCGACGCCCTGCTCGAAATCACGGCCAGGCATATTGACGGGCTCAAGACGGAAGCTGCGGCTTTGCACTTGATTCCGCTTGAAGAAGGCGCGGTGAGGCAAACTGCGGAATTGGCGGCGTCTATCGCATGGGATGTGCGCGTTCAAAGGCGCCTGGCAAGGAGATACGGGAAGGAGGCCGCGCTTGGAAAAACCGGCGCGATTCAAAAAGCCGCAGGCGACCATGACCGCATCCAGACGCTCATTGCCAAATCGCTGGCGGCCGAAATATCCCGCGTAAGGGCGAAGCCGATGCTAACCGAACGCGCCTGGTTCCCAACCGTTGCGTACGCAATCCCGTCGGAGAGGCACATCAATGAAGTCAGGGGCAGCTTGGCAAGATATTCCAATGCGCACGAGCTTGCCTATAACGCGCTGCTCGGGGAAATGAATGGCGGCCGTGCGTTTAGACTTGTCTTGCAATCGTGCGGCGAATGCGGCCGCAGGCTGCAGGAAAAGGTGCGGTGGCTGGGCGATTGAACCTCGCGGAGGAACACCGCCTGACCGTTGCAATTTCCCCCCCAACGCCCCCCAATGCGCTATTTAAACAGGCTTTTTGACTCCCTCAACGGCACTCCCGCCAGCTCGTCGGCAATGAGTGCGTAGTGCCGCGCCTCGTCATCCGCGCTCCAGTTGTGGAGCAGCAGGTGCTTTGATGCGGCCATGAGTTTGGATGCAATCTCGCCCTCGCCGCTTGCGACGGCGGAGATGAGGCCCGAGGCGCTCGCGCCGTCGAGGTTGACGTGGTGCATCGCGGGCAGGGCGCTTCCAAGAGGGAGGATTGCGGGCGTGGGACGCCCGAGGAATTCGGCGGCCTTCACCGCGGCGCGCGCGTTGCTGAGCGTTTCGGAATCGGGGATGCCGGCAAGCACGATTGCCCTCGCCACGGCCATCGCGTGCGACTCCTCCCACGCGGGAGGCATCACAACCACGCGGTCGGAAACGCCGTGGCGCTCTGCGGCCTCGGCCAATTCCTGCTCCCCGACGGCCTCGGACGGCTTCACCACCATCCCGACCCCGTGTGGGACGAGGGAAAGCCCCGCGAAAATCGCGTCGACGTTGTTCGCCCCCGCGTTGTCAAAAGAGGCGTAGAGGAAATCGTCGCACGGCGGGACCGAACCGCTCAGCGCGATTGCGCCGCGCATCCTTCCAAGCGCGTCGTTGGCACGGGCGGGATGCACCATTGCGGGCTTGGACTCGAATGCGGGCGGGATTGCCGAAACGGCGCCGGCCGTAAGGGCAAGCGAATCGCGCTTCACCCCCATTTCCGAAAGAAGAAGGTCGATTTTCTTGATGCGCGAGAGTGCCGCGCGCTTCTCCTCGATTGCCGAAACCGGCGAGGTGGCGACTGCGTAAAGCACGCTGCGTTCGGAAGAAAGCCCAACTGCCCCGGCGGCCTTTGCCAACCCGATTGCCAATTCCGGTTTTGACCGGCTGAATTCCTGCGATGGGGCGTAATGGCGGTGGAGCGACTCGAGCGTGGCGTAATCCCGCGACGCGATTATCGCGTCCGCGTTGGAAAGCGCCGCGTACTCCCTGCCCACCACTCCCCTCGATGGGTGCCTGCCGTGCATCCTTGCGGCGTGCTTTTCGGTGGAAGGGAAGCAGAACACGCACTTCAAGCCAAGTTCCTTCTTGAGGCGCAATCCCGCTTCGAAAACCTGCCAGCCGTGGCAGAAGACCACCCGGCCGCCGGAGTGCTGGGCCAGTTGGGAAGCGACGCGGTAAAGCGCATAGTTGTCCAGCGCGTACGCCTGCCCCTCGCGCGTGTCGAAATCGGGCGCCTCGATTCCCAAAAGCGCCTCGTTGCGCTGGCCGAACGAAACCGCCTCTGGAATGCTGGCGGTCGAAGCGCTGACGGCAAGCACGGGCAAACCCGAATTTCCCCAAGTGGCGTTGTAAACGTGCACCCCGCTCAACGTGGAGAGCAGGCGGTTTTCCCTAAACGAGTTTTCAGACGCCCACTTCGGCCTCTCGAGAAGATGGAAGGGAGCAAGAAGCCTGAAGCGGGCGTTGGCATTCCCCTCGCCCAACCGGCGTTCCCACGCCTCGCACTTCGAGAGAATCGCGTTCGCAGGACGCAACCCCACGCGCGGCATGAGGACGAGAATGGGCTTTTCCTGCACGGCAGAGTGAGGACTGGAAGCCGCGTCGAAAAGCATGGCCATGCACGGATTAGGCTGAAGAGATTCAAAAAGGTTCTTAATGGGAAAAACTCTCCCAAAACGCCGCCTCTTTTATTTCCCCTGTGGGCAAAATATCATTAGGATGATGACACAGAACAACCTCGGAGCCCCCCAAAGGCCGTGAAGATGCTGATAGCGTCTGACTTTACAGTTTTTCAATAGGTTCTACAAGACCAGCGGCACTTTTTCTCTTTTTGCGCAGCACCCCACGCGCCAAGTTGCAGTCCTTCAGCCGTTAGTTCAAGACCTGCGGCAAAACCTCGCGGTGGGCCAGAGCACGAATTGCCACATCCTCACTTCGACGCAACCAGCGCCGCGATTGTCTTTAACTCCCTACGCAACTCAGCGGTTTCCTTCTGGAGGGCCTGGGAGGAGTCGATGAGCGCCGCGAGGGCGTCGGCAACCACTTCCTGCCGCGTCCGCTCCATCGAAACGACGCCCTGGACGTTCTGCAGCGTCTCGTCCATCGTCGCCTTGCGGGCGGAATCAATCTCGTCGAGTTTCGCCGCCATCGCGGTAAGGGCGTTGGTGAGGTGGTCCACGCTCGTGGAGGGTGAGGGCGCGTTGGCGATTTCGGAAAACGACCGGTTCTTCTCCATTTCCGCCTGCATCTCGCCAATCTTCTCCATCAGCCTCGCGTTCGTTTCCGAAAGCTTCGAAAGGCCTTCCGCAAATTCCGCGCGCTCCACCTCAACCTTCTCAACAAGCTTCTCGTGCTCCTGAGCCGCTTTGGCCTGCCCTTCTTCAATTTTCCCGACTATCGCCTCGCCCACAGCCTGCGTGACTTTCGCCTGCGACTGGCCCGCCGCGTCGAGGGCCGAGGCGTCGAATGCGGCCTTCGGTTCCCGCACCATCTTGTCAAGAGCGTCAAGCTTGTCCGAAATGCCTTTTTCCTCCTGCGCAAGCGCGGTCAGGACGGCGATGTCCACAGACGGCTTTCTCACCGCCTGCTCAAGCGCGTCAAGCCGCGCTGCGATGCCCGACTGGCCTTCGGCAATTCTCTCTATAGCCTTCTGGCCGGTTGCGCCCTGCTGGCTGCCTGCGACCGAATCGAGCTTTTGGTAAATGGCCTGCTCATTCTTGTTAATCGCCTCGAGGGCGGCTGACATCTGCGCCCCGCCGGAATTCCTCTCAAGCGCCTCCAACTTCGAATAAACCGCCTGCTCATTCTTGACAAGGCCATCAAGCGCAGAAGCCAACTGCGCCCCGCCGGAATTCCTCTCAAGCGCCTCCAACTTCGAATAAACCGCCTGACCGTTCTGGGAGATTTTTTCCATGATGGAATCGGACCGGGATTCGGATGATTTCCTCTCCATCGACTCGAGCTTTTCGTAAATCGCCGACTCGTTGCGGGAGATTCTTTCCAAAACCCCATTGTCAAGTGCGGGCTGCGGGGTGCCGGAAGCGCTTGGGGCTGCCGAGGTCATCTTCTCAAGGGCCTCAAAGCGGGAAAGCAGCGCAGTCTGGTTGTCAGAGATTGCGCCGATGGCGTCAATCAGCTTCGCGTCGGTTGCCGGGGCAGGGTCGCCCAAACCCACGGGAGTGAGCGAACCGCCCGGCTTGAGCCTGTTGATCAAATCGCGGTTTTCCGACTCGAGCTTGTATACCGCGGCTCCAAGCTCGGCGAGCTTGACGAACTTCTCCTCCAATGCCGCCTCGGCCTGCCGTGAATCCTCCGAAGGCTGGGCCTGCAGCTGCGGCGCGGGCGCCTTGGAAATTGCCCTTGCCGCCTCCGCAATCTGCGAAGAGGCCGCGTCCATGCGGACGACGGAGTCCGAAAGCCTCTCCGCAGTGAGCAGCACGGCACTCTTTATCCCGGAAAGTTGGGCCTCAAGCTGTTGGTCGTCCATTCTCTCCACTCCATATGCCGCTACTCATTTCAAATGCAAAAGCATTAAACAACTCTTCCTTTCGCCAAATGGCTGGGCTCCAATTCTCATTTCCTCTCCCGTTCCCCAAACAACCCTTCTGGCGGCTCATCCCCATCCAAATCCATTAGCCAGACAACTTTCCCCGCTTCCCAGTTCCTCTTCCTTTCGCCGGATAACTTTCCTTCCTTTCATCAAATGACTTCCCCCGCCTCTCATTTCCTCTTGCGGCTGGCGATGTCGGCCGCCTGGCTCAGGAGGTATTCCTCGAAGGCGTCGCGGGAGGAAAGCGGGCGCTTGACATTCGCCCGGCCGGCGCCTGAAACGATGCCGCCCAAGATGCGCTCCTCCCGCCTGCGGAAGGCGGTGAGCAGCGAGCGGACCAAGGGCCAGTCGCCGCGCCTTATCGCGTCGCGCACGCGCTCGCGCATCCTCTCCCTTTCCGAATGGATGGCCCTGATTTTGCGGGAATTGGCGTCAAACTCGCGGCTCATCCTGTAGATTTCCTTCTGCCTCCCTTCGGCCGGCTCGTCTTCGGTAAGGTCGCCGGCCGCCTCGTAACGCTCGATGAGGGAATAAAACGCGCGCGAGAGGTTCATCAGCGAAAGCACCGTGTACGCGGCGGGGGCGATGAGGTAAAGCGGGTTGGAAAAGGCGTAGAAGGCGAAGACCGTTGCGAGGATGCCGATGATGGTGAGAAGCACGCCGGTAAAGACGTCGGCCACCTCGTCCTCCACCATCAGCGACGAGCGCCTCACTGCCGGGAATGCCGAGTGGATGAGGTTGCGGCTCGCCACCTCGACGAGGAAGCGCAGCTCGAGGACGACCTTGTAAAGCGGCCACACCACGAGGAAGAGCACGACCGCCCCTGCGGAGAGCTTGGGCGGAAGGAACGGCACGGAAATGCCCGCCTCCCCGGCCTTCTCGTTAAGCAGCACGCTGAGGTAGACTATTGAAAGCGCAATCACCACCTGCGTGGCCACGCGTCTTAGCGCAAGGACATACTGGTCGCGAAGCGCCGGAGAGTCGAGCACCGACTCGAGTTTCTTCACGCTGTGGCTCCCCTTGCCCAGCGCGGCCTTGAGCCGCCTTGGAAGCAGGGAGAAGAAAAAGTCGGTGGCGCGCCGGGAGTTGTCGTAAAGCGGCGTCTGGAGAGGCGCGCTGAAGAGGATGAGCAGAAAGGCTGTTGCAGTCACAATGTCGAAAGACGCCCTGTCAAGAAGAGGCCGCGTGGCGCTTGCGATGAGGATGACAAACTCCCCAAGAGGGATGAGGAGCATCGCGATGTTCCCGGCCGCGTACCGGTCGATTCCCATGAGCACCCCGGCGAAATAGAAGGGAATCGCCGACGCGAGGAAGTGGATGAGGACCAGCGCGGCGGTGAGGGCGAAAAGCGGGGCGAGCTGGGACATCGGCGGGATGGCTGCGGTGAGGGCGGAATAGTCGTAGAACATCGCCGAGCCGAACGCGACGAAAAAAAACAGGACGAAAAACTCCCTGAAGAACCCCAGCTCCCGCTTAATCTTGTCGCCGTACGCCGTCTCGGCAAGGGCGAATCCCGCAAAGTACGCCCCCAGCGTGGACGAAAGCCCCAGGAGCACCCCGGCATAGCTTACCACCACGCCCACGCCGATTGCGTAGAAGACCATCTTGTTACCGTGCCCCAGCGTGTGGAGGAAATTCAGCACGTGGCGCGAGACCTTGCTCACGATGAAGAACATCCCCACCATGAAGAGAAGCGCGTTGAGCACGATGGTGTTGAGCGAGCCTTGCGACGAGAGGCTGGTGAAGAAGACGAGGGTGAAGATGCCGAAGAAATCCTGCAGCATCAAAATCGAAAGCGCGATTCGCGAGTCGACCTGCTCGATGATGTTCCGCTCCATCATGAAGCGCGCGACGATTACCGTGCTGGTGGCGACCACCATCGAGCCGAAGACGATGGAGACCAAATCCGAAAAGCCGAAGAGCTTCCCGACGATGAAACCCCCCGCAAAGGACGCGGCCATCTGCGCCGCCGCAAGCACGAAGGAAACCAACCCCGTCTCGCGGAATTTCCTGATGTTGAGCTCGAGGCCGAGGTAGAACATTATCATGATGATGCCGAGCTCTCCGAAAACCGAGGAGAGGCCCTGCCCAGGCACGAGATACTTCAGCCCCAACGGCCCCAGGACCAGCCCCGCAAGCACGTAACCCAATGCGCTCGACTGCCTAAAGCGGCTGAAGGCCACTCCCATGGCAAGGGCTAGGAGCACCACGAGCCCCAAGTCGATAACGAGAATCTGCTCAGCCAAAAGCGCTCCAAGCCTCTTCGCCATCCCAAGGCCAGAGCATTAGGCAACCGGCCAATAAAAGCTTAGGGAAAATGCGGCCATTTTCAAGACCCGCTGATTCGGCGGTTCCGATGCCGTCAATGGGGGCTTTAAAAGATTTGGAAGCCATATTTACCTGTCAAACTGGATTTTGGGCCCGTAGCTCAGCCTGGAAACACTTTCTGCGCTTCCCCCGAATCGCTCGCAAGCCCCCGCGTTCTGCGAACCGCGCAAGCCGGCAAATGAACGTTCGTCGTTCTGATGGCTCTGGCTTGACGGTTCGTGCGGTGCGGCAAAGCGTTTACGGAAAGCGGCGCATAGAGATTTGGGCAAACAGAGCGTCTGCCTCCTACCTGAAGTCTGCAGAGGCAGATTTTTGGGAGTGAGTAGAAGGTCCCGCGTTCGAATCGCGGCGGGCCCGCTTTTGCCACCTCCAGCCCGGACTCCACAAACGGGGGGAATGCCCTCCACCCCCCGCCATTCCCGTACGCAAGGCATAAAAACAGGTTGTGCACTTAGTTACTATCCGAGGTGGGTAAAATTGAAGGCTTTGGCGTTTCTCGGAGTGCTTTTTGCAGTTGCCGCTTTTGCAGGCGCGGGTTACTACGGCGCGTATAGTTACGTCTATTCGCAGCCCTACTACTACGGCAACACCTACCACGCCACGCCGTATTACTACAGCTATTCCTACCCGACGTATTCCTATCCCACTTACAATTCCTACACCTACCCGACGTACAACTACAACTACCAGTACACCACGAACAACTACAACACCTACAACTACCCGCGGCATTCGTATTCGGGAGGAATGGGCTACTACCCCAATAGCTATTCGTACTCATACTCCACTGGTCCGTACGCCTCATCGAACAGCTACGCAACGGCGTACGCATTCGCCTCGGCAGGTTCGGGCAGCTACGGCTATTCGGCAACGCAGTACAACTCGGGCTATTACCCGCCCCGCTGGACCGACGGCTACAACAACTGGTATTACAACGGCTAGATGGGAGAGGGGGAATAAGCCTCAAATGACACTTAGCTTCCAGCGCACCGTATTTGTCCTTTCAATCCTGGCTGGCTCTATTTTTGCAACCGCACACGATAACGGGCTCTACCACGCCGACGCCTATCACGGGCTGGACCGCGTTTACCTTCCCGACGGTGCGTATTACGCCGCGTTCCATTCGCACAAGTACCAGACCGTCGGACATCCAGTCCGCTACGCGCAGGTGAGCGGCTATGCGCACTACGGAATGCCGTATCAAGAAGACTATGCCAACTACGCAACGCCAACTTACACGCCATATCAAAAAAGCTATTCCTACTACAACCCGTCTTTTCAAAACGATTATTCATATTACAAAACAAACCCCTACGCCCTTTACGAACCAGCTTCAGCAGTTTCGTACGCCGCTCCCACTGCCGTTCCCTGCGCGTGGAAGTGGCCGGATGGCGTTGCCGGGGGGACGCGCTGCAACGAATGGTACTACTCGCCTTACGAGGGGTACAACGTTCCGAAGTACGCATCCCCCTCAGTTCCCAGCCCCGTTGAAGATTACGGCAAAGGCCACGGCGCCACCACATACCCCGAAATCACCGCCGGCACCTACGCCACCGCAGGGCAGGAGGCGCTCCAGTCCGCAACGCTGAAGGAATTCAAGGTGACGCTCACCCATTCCGGCGGCTATTCGCCAAATTACTTTCAGGCGAGGCTGGGCGACACTGTGCGCTTTGACGCCACCATCGACTTCCCATCGCACTTCCACGGGATCACCATTGACGAGTTCGGCGTGAACCAGGCGGTGAGCTCAACAGACCCCGACGCGCCATCCGTAATCCAGTTCGTCGCGAGCAAGGCGGGAGACTTCCGCATCTACTGCGGCACTTGCGGGGTGATCCACGCGCAGGACGGCGGGGCTGATTTTGAGGCAAGGCTCGAAGTGGTGCGGTAAGGGCAACCCTAAAAACAAGTCACAGCCGGCAGGATGCGAGGATGGTGCCCTAGACTGAATCCAAGTGCAGGGGAGTGACTCTAGAAACTTGCTAGGGCCTGAAGCCAAGCGAGTTAACTCCACAAAAAGCGGGTAAGCACAGCCGGGGGGAGTTAACTATCGTTGATTTAGCTAGGGCCAAATATCGAGCGTAGTCATATTTATAGTAACGTATAAATACTTGTAGTCATATGCTATGGCTATGCACGTCGAACGCAGGGAGACACGCGGGGTCACCCAATATTACTTGGCCTATTCCTACCGCGAGAAGGGAAAGATAAGGAAACTGCGAGTTTACTTGGGAGCGAATCTTTCGGCGAGCGAATTGGCCGAAAAAAAGCTTATCGCGGAGGGGAAACTCCAATACCGAGCCAATGCACGGAAAGCCATAGGCGACCCTTTCGAAAAATTGCTTTCGCAATCTGAATTGAAGGAACTTGAGACGCTTGAATCAAAGGGCGAAATTCTCGCAAGGCACTTGTCAGAAGATGATTGGCGAAAGTTTACCGAAACATTCACGTACGACACGAATGCCATCGAAGGCTCTATGGTTCTGCCAAACGAAGTCGGAAACATCCTCCAACGCGGAAAGTGGCCTGACAAGCCAAAAGGCGACATTTCAGAAACGTATGGTGTCGCCAAGGCAATCGAATACATCCGAACAACCAAGGAGCACGTCTCCATTCCCCTGATCCTAGAATTGCACCGCATCGTTTTCCTCAACTCCAAACCGTTTGCTGGGAAGCTGCGCAAGCGAGGAGTCGAAGTTGTGATCGCGGACGCCTTGGGAAACGTCGTCCACCGCGGCGCGCCTTCCACGCAAGTGCGTAATCTTCTTTCAAAGCTTGTCGAATGGTGCTCGAAAAACAAAAGCAAATACCCGCCGCTAGTCCTTGCAGCCGTTGTCCACAACCAATTTGAGAACATCCACCCTTTCCAAGACGGCAACGGCCGCGTGGGCCGACTGCTTTTGAACAACGTCCTGCTCAAGCACGGAATGCCGCCGCTCAACATCGAACTGCGTAACCGGCAAGAATACTACTCAGCCCTGCAAGCCTATGAAAACGGCCACGACATTCGTCCGACAATCGAACTGATGCTCAAGGAATACCGCGCCCTCAAGCGCCTGCTCAAATGACGTATGACTACATTTAGCGAATTGTAGTCACACAACAACGGACAATAAGCCAAGTCTAAGTGCGGGGGGGAGGGATTTTGAGAAATAGGCGTCCGGAGTGGTTGGAACCTTACTTGAAAACTCCATAAGCCCAGCCACATCGCCCGCCCCGTTGGGAATAAGTGAGAATGAGGAAAAAAAAACAGAAGGCCAGGCTTACGCCTTCGCCGGCTTGACAACTTTCCTCAGCCACAGGTGGAACGTCAGCCTCTTTCCCGCAAGGGGCGGGTTGAAGTCCACGGAGACCGTGTCGTTGGTGACGATGGTGATGCGGCCGACCTGGCCGGTTGCGGAGTAGAGCTGCTTGCCCACTTTCACCGTGTCGTTCGTGCCGTTGCCCGAGACGATGCGGCTGCGGTTGACAGTCACTACGAACTTGGAGTTGGACTCCCCGTACGCCTCGTTGGGGTTGAGGATTACAATCTTTTCCTCGCCGGCTTTCATTCCCCGCACCGACGCGTCGAATCCCTTGATTACCGTCCCCAGCCCGACCACGAAAGCGATTGGCTCGTAAGTAGGGCGGGTGAAGTTGGCCTTTTTCGCCTCGGCCTCGATGCTCGTGTCGAAAACCGCGCCGTCGTCAAGCGTCCCGAGATAATCCACGGTGACCGTGTCGCCTGCCTGCACGCCGCCAAGCTTTGCCAAGTCCTTTGGCGGAATGGTGGAAAAGGGAGTCTGGTTGGCGGAATTGTTCGAAACGGAAGGCGATGCCTTTCCGGCAAGGCAGCCCGCGACGAGAAAGACGGAAAGCACGACGGCAAATACCACGAAAGCGTTTTTCAAATCGTTCAACCCCGCCAATTTTTCATCAGGAAACAAAACTCCGCTAAAAAAATCTCAGACGTTCTCAACCCTCGGCGCGAGGTAGTACGAAAGGTGGGCCGGGCCGATTTTGTAGCTCACCTTCACCGGCGCGTCGCTCTTGAGCTCGAGCGTGACCGTCTCGTCCTCGGGGCACGCGCGGGTGATGTCGTCAAGGTATTCGAAGGGGAACATCGCGCGTGAGGGCGCGGTGGAATGGAGTTCGGAAATGGCGGGCGCGTCCTTGCGCGTCTCGATGACCAAATCGCCAGAATCGCCGTGCGCCTCAACCACCATCTCGCCCTCGCGCATCTGCAGGACGACGTGGGAGGAAAACATTCCGGCGTCCTTGAGCATCTCCTTGAGCGGACCGCCCCGGATTTTCGCGTGCGAGTCGAAAACGATTTTCGGTTCTTTCGGCAGCGTGCCGCCGAGGTCGAGGAGAGGGAGCTTGAAGTGCCGGCTGCTCTCCCCGGTGAAATCAAGCGAGAGCTTGTTGGACTTCTCGTCGGTCCTGATGGCCAGCTTTTCGAGCGAGCGAGCGCGTGCGAGTACCTTGCCCAAATCCGAGAGGTTCACGCCGATGGAAACGGCGCTCTCCGCGGCATCAACCTTTTCAAACCCTTCCTTGGGGAGGTTGAAGTCCACCATGGCGATTTGCGACGGGTCCATGCAGCGCAGGCGCAGGCCGTGGGAGGAGACTTCGAAGGTCCCCTCGTCAACGAGGTTGGAAATCGCGTCGATGCAGGACTTGAAGAACTTGGCGTCGGAAACTACGAGCTCAACCATGTGAAGAACACCCACCGGAACCCCGCAAACCAAACGGTTGGCGAATTTAGAATTAAAGGGAATAACAAGGCTTAACTAGCTTTCTGAAGGGACGGCGGTATTTTGGGCGGACGGCATTCACGCGGAATTCTTTTTCCCCATCGCCGCAAGGTAAGTATGCAGGTCGAAACCCGCAAGCTCGCGGCAGTCGGTGGCGTCAACCGTGTTGGCGTCCTCCCTCACGGTCCCCACGATGCGGTAAATTGCGCCTTCCTTGAGTTGAGAGCCGCCGCTGGAGATTTCGAAAGAGGAATTCTCAACTTGCAAAAAAGGCTTGCCCTCCTTGAGGAAGGCCTTGCCGATGACGCGGACGAGTTCGGGCATTTGGTGAAACCAACTCACAAAATTGAATGAGCAGGATTGGCACTTACTCTTGGTTGTTATTCACATTCTGCCATGCCTCTTCGCTTTCCTCTCCGCTGGTGGCCGGATGATTTTAAGTTTCTGCTTTGGGAGGGGCATTTGCAGAACTAAGATGGAACGGGCGTCTTAAAGCCCTTTCCATCAGCCGGAAACTATCCTGAACCTGCATCCCTGCGGCTCCTCGAACTGCATGAAGAGGAAGAGCTTGAGGTAGCCGAGGAGGGGGATGCGGAAGAGCACTTTTCCCTTCACGTCGCGAGAGGGGACGGGAAGGAACCCCGCCTCCTGGTCCAGCCCTACGTTGTTGTCGCCCTTGGTGAGGAAAAACTCATCCGTCCCGTTGGCGAGGCGCAGGAACGAACGGTGCACGATGAGCCCCACGTCGCGGGGAGTGGGAATGAAGACGAGGATGTCGCCCTGCCGGTCCTGCGAGTATTCCCCCCCTGCGTATTCCACGCCGGAGGTGCAGAGCGTTGAGACTACCGCGCCCCCGGTGTTGACCGTGCATTGCCGCGCAAGCCGCCTGAGCCGGTCGGGGCCTGAAAAAAGCGTATCGACGCCGCCGGAGAATTGCAGGGAATTCGAACGCGCATCCCCCAGCCCCTGCACGACTATCATGTCACCCCGCTCGAGGTTGGGAAGCATGCTGCACGAGGTGACAACATCGACGGGCGTGTCGGTGCCGAGGAGGAATTGCAGCACCAGCCACACGGCGACCGCGAGCCCGAGGGCGTATGCGAGTTCAACTATGGTGCTCTTCACTCCCTTGGCATCGGGAGTGGAGGGGATGATGTCACGCAGGACGAGGCCCGCAAGGGCTGCGAACCCCGCAACGGCAAAAACGGGATTGCGGGTGAAGTAGAAAAGAGCCACGCACGCTGCAAGCGCGAGGATAAGCAGGGCGCCGAGCCCTGGCTTGGGGATTAGGAAAGGGTCGGGATTTCCGTTGGGACGCGGCGCGCTTGGAGGGCGGGCGCGGCCTTTGATGGGCATAGAGGATGTCGCCAAGCTCCCAATGCTTTAGATTGCCTTTGCCGCCTTGATTGCGGCTTCGGCCTTCTCTTCCACGGCCTTGAACGCGGACTCGAGGTTTTCCTTCGCCCCGCTTGACTTGATCGAGATGACGGGCTTTGCGGTGAGCGGGTGGTCCAGGACGGCCGACGCAATCTTCACGTCCTTCTCCTGCCACACTTCCTCCACTGCCAGGCGTGCCAGGCTTTCGTCCATGCCCGAAAACCTTACCGAAAAACTACCCTTTTCCTTAGAAAGGACTTCAGCTTCCATATTGACAAATCAACCTCGCGGACGATGTAAGAACAATCAAACGGTAAATATGCAATCAAGCCGGTATCTTGCGCTGTTCGGAAAAGCCGCACGCGGGGCACGCGCCGCGCTCGCCAGAAAACGAGTGGCCTTCCTTGCAACGCGCGCAGAGGACCTTCACCACTCCCAAATCCCGCTCCTTGATAGTGAGGTAGGTTCCCAGGGGCTTTATTTCCACAATCCTGCCCCGGATGTAATCGCCGATGCGCAGCCAGTCGCGGAAGTGCTCGACGTACCCTTGCTTCACTTCGGAAATGCGCAAATATGCCATGCGGTTGTCCCACGCGGGAGTGCGCCCCCCAACGGGAACGGGGGAGATTTCAACGAGGGCAACCGTGTCGTAAACGTCCTGAACCAGGCCGTAAACCAAATCCCCAACCGCGAGGGGCCTCGCGATCTTGCGGGGGGCCACCCAGACCTTGCGGGCGCTCTCGTCCTTCATCTTCCTGCCGGCCGCAACTGCGTAAATGCCGCCGGCCTCCTCCACGGTAGCCTCGCCGGAGACGAACTCCTCGCTCACCCCCAAAAAATCCCCAGGAATTGCCATTGCAGAAATCACTTTATCAGAAAACGGAGGACCCCCTAAGCCGCTTGCCCGAGACAGATGCAGAATTAGGCTGTTGCCCTTACTAGGAACTTAAGCCGGAATGACCTTAAAAATACTAGTGCTTGAGCCTCCCGCCGTCGACAACGAGGGTCTGGCCCGACACGTTGGGCATGTTCGCAAGGGCATATGCCGCCTTTGCCACGTCATCAACGGAGGAGAGCCTCTGCAGGGGGGTCTCGAGCCTCATCACCTCGTTCTTCTCGTCGGGCACTTTGGCAAGCAAGCCGGTTTTGGGCACCGCGCCTGGCGCGATTGAATTGACCCGTATGCCAAACCTACCCAAATCCGCGCACATTGATTTTGTCAGGGCAATCACGGCGGCTTTCGAAGCGCCGTAATGCGCGCCGGCCCGCGAGGCGTCAAGGCCGGAAATGGATGAGATGTTGACTATGCTTCCCCTCACGTTCCCCGCAATCATCCTTTTGGCTACGTGCTTGGAAACCAAAAATGCGCCCGTGGCGTTGACCGCCATCACCTCGTCCCAATCGCCGCGCGGAAGTTCGTAGAAAGGCGTGCCGGGATTCTGCGCGTAAATGCCGGCGTTGTTGACGAGAAAATCAAGCGGCTCCAGCTCATTCCAGACCTGCGCCACCATATTCTCAACGGACGCCTCGTCCGAAACGTCTGCCTTCAGTGCGATAGCCTTTATTCCACGGCCTTCGTCTGCCAAAGCCCTCAAGTCCTCAAGGGTTTTTTCCGCCTCGATTTCGCTGTGGAAGTAGTTGATTGCCACGCTGCAGCCGTGTTTTGCAAACTCGAGCGCGATGGCGCGGCCGATTCCCTTCCCGCCGCCGGTGACAAGACAGTTCAGGGGCATTTTCTATCGCACTTGCCTTTGAGGCGCTGGATTTTTCAATCTTGGAATCAGCGCAATTTTTTTCGCCTATTTCCCTTCCGCGTGCTTTTTCCGCCCTGATTCTTCTCCGGGCTTTTTTCAGCACCAATTCTTTTCCCGGCTTTTTTGGCACTTAAAGCGGAAGGCATTAATTTTTGAACTTTTACTAGCAGAGGACTCGGCGCGCATTACAGGCGTAAGCCCTTCAACCACGTTGAAGAAAGTTCAATTATTTTTGCGTTTAGCCATAATTCTTTTCCCGGCTTCTCCCGCCTTACTTCTTTTCCGCTTGCTTTTCAATCAGCTGCCTTGCCAAATCCGCCCTGCGCCTCACCTTCTCCTCCATCTTCTTCCGTTCCTCGGGGGGCAATACCTTCTGGAGGATGTAGGCGGTGAATTCCTGCGATGCCTGCGAGGCGTTGAGCAGAAGCGACTGCGCGTCGCTGATGCCCATCCTTATGTGCTGTGGCGAGAGGATTTCAACCCCGACGAGGCCGTAGCGCAAGGCAATCTGGTGAAGCGCGATGAACGAGTTGCAGAGGATGGTAACTTGGGCGCTGGTGGAATAGACGTCCTTCTCCCCGGTTTCGCCGCCTTTTCCCCCTTCATTGTTTCCAGCGCCGGATTTCTTCCCTTTGCTGGCTTCATTACCTTCAACTTCCCCATTTTCCCCGGGCTTGGCTTCCTGTCCGGCCTTTGTCTCTCCGGATTTTTCGGCATTTTGCTCCGATTCAATGTCGGCCAGCTTCACTTTTCCGGTTTCTTTCTCTCCAGCATTTGCGTTCCCTTCGGGCTTGAGGGCCCCCCCGCGCCTGTAGGGCTCAAGCACCTCGCCGACGCAGTAGAGCACGCCCTGTTCCTTTGTGATGCGGTCCACGAGGTCCACGAGCGAGTGCTTCACCGTGTCCTCGTCCTTGCCGTGCGCGTCGAAGTGGAGGTAGGCGTAAACCGCGCCGTAGCGCGTGGTCTCCTCAATGAGCCTCTCCAGTTCCTTCTGCGAATACTTTTTTTGTTCTGCCATTTGCATATACCCTGCAAGACAAGTTGGGCGCCTGCCTTTTCTCTAAAGATAATTTGGGTGCGGCCAATGCTTATAATCGGCAAAGGAAAAGGGGCGAAACTGCCCTCCCACCCCCAACCGGTCAGAGGCTCTTGAGCAGTCCCCGTTCCACCACGTAGCGGTGGCTGGAGTTGTGGGGGCATTCCCAATGGCCGGGCCTCTCGAGGAGGTGCAGGCCGAAGCCGTGCTGGGAAAAGCACGCGCGGCAGTTCAGGACGATGTCGTCGCCTATTCTTGTCATAAAATCACCCAAGGTGGATTTGAAGGAAGTTATAGCAAATCGCATTAATTCTGGAACTTTAGAAGTGCGATTTGCAACTAGCGGATTGCTGGCAATGTTTCATTATTTATGCAATCCGCTATTAAGCAACGGGTTGAAGGTTTTTAACGCTTGCGAACTGCCTTTTTCACCCAAGCTCGGTTTTCCTCGCTTCGCGTCCTTAACCAGCCTCGCGGAGGCTCATGCGTTTCCTGCCAAGCGGGATTCGATTGTGATGAGGAAGTTCCATGAAAGTTGGGACCTCGCGGGAATTATGCCGATGCTGTGCCGTGCCCCGTTTATCTCGAAAGTTTTTTCAATAGAGGGCGGTTTCTTATTGCCCTTGGAAAAAACGGGCGTCAGCTTTTCGAGCGTGCCATCGATTCCCGGCACTTCAATGGCGGGAACCTTCCTCATGTAAGCGCCTTGCGCGGCGCCCCTGCTTTTTTTTAAGAAATCCGCTGCTATCTCCGTCGATTCCCGGGCCGAGCCGTGAAGGATGCGCGCCGCGAGTTCGATCGCCTCCATGTGCGCAGACCTGTTTCCGACCCTTGCGCCAAGCACGTACTGGCGGCGCATCAGGCGATTTTCCGCGTCGATTACGGGGTTGAAGAAGAACGAGCTTCTCACGCTCAACGCACCCTTCTCGCTTTTCTGCACTATCTTGCTGACGGTAATGCCGTCGCAAAGCAGTGCCGCCCTGTGCGGCCGCATGAGCTCGCTTTTAATGTCAATCATTGGCTTGATGATTAAAACGGGGAAGGGTTTTAATCCCCCCATTCCATCTTTTTGTTCGGGGAGGGATGAAATGCCGTTTTGGGTGGCGGTGGCGGGGTATGGGGAAGAATATAGGTTTAGTAACCTCACCTTTGGGTGATAATCAGCCGAACTTCACGCCCAAATCGTGCTGCTTGAGCGAATACGCAAGCGACTTGGCAAAACTCGATGTCAACCCTGAAAGCAGGGACGCAAGCCCGCCTTTCCTTTCGAAGCTGCATTCTTTCGGCATCCCGTTCTCGTCGGTGCCGGTGACGTTGCCCAGCTTCGCCGCAATCGCAACCGCCGCCCTCCTGCCGCCGACTTCGTCAATAAGGCCCGCGGCCTTCGCCTGCCTCGCGCTCATCACCCTCGCGTCAAGCGCCTGGGCAAAGAGCGGCTCGTTGAGGCGGCCTTTCCTTCCCGCGCGCACGTCGTTGATGAAATTGGCGAACGTCTCGTTAATCAGGCCGCTGAGCAGCTGCCTATCCCCCTCGGTCATGTTCCGCCCGCCGGTTCCCACGTCCTTGAACTCGCCGGTCTTTATCGTCTCCTCACGCAGGCCCAGCTTGCTGAAAAGCCCGCCGTAATTGAGGAGCGTGGCGCGCACGCCGATGCTTCCGGTAATCGCATTGGGGTTGGCGACGATGTATGACGCGGGGCTGGCGACGTAGTAGCCCCCGCTTGCGGCAACCTCGCCGAAATAGGCGACTACGGGTTTTGCCGAGGCGTTCACCTCGTCGTAAATCTCCCTGCTCGCCACTCCGCTGCCGCCGGGGCTGTTGACGTGGAGGAGGATGGAACCGACCGCGCCGTCAGCCTGGGCCGCCCTGAGCTGCTCAACCACGTCCCTGGCGGGGGCTTCCCCGGCCGAAAGCACTGAGGAAACGCCGGATGAAGTGATTTCTCCCTCGACGCCCACCACGCCAACGCACCCTGCTCCCGATGTAGGAAGGAGGCCCCGGCCGAACCCGTTGAAATCGGCCGTGGCAAAGGCGAGAAAGACTATTCCCAATGCCAGGACGGTGGCGAGAAGGAGAGCGAGCCTGCGGAATTCCATACCTTTTTGATGGCTGCAAAAGTAGATATGGGGGTAGGGTCATTTTAGGTAAGGAAATGGGAATTCTCGAAACGGTTCTCTTCATACTCCCAGCGTATGTGGCCAACATGGCCCCCGTCCTGTCCAGGGGCAGGACTGCCGTCGACCTCGAAACTAAGTTCGTCGACGACCGGCGCTTGTTCGGCGAGGGGAAAACATTCAGGGGAATACTCGCGGCGCTCATTGCCGGAACCGCCGTGGCGCTTGCCCTCTCCTACACCCCGTGGTACCTGCCGGGCTTCAGCCTCAACTCCAAGCTCCTCGCGGGCGTCCTCCTCTCCTGCGGCGCGATGGCCGGCGACCTTCTCGGAAGCTTCCTCAAGCGCAGGCTGGGAATCAAGAGGGGGGAGAAGCACAGGTTTTTCGACCAGCTCCTCTTCCTCGGGGGCGCGCTGGCGCTGGCATCGCCCGTTTTCCTGCCAGGAGTTTTCGACATTGCGCTGCTCGTGGCGCTCACCTACTTCCTCCACCGCGCCACCAACGTCATCGCCTACTGGCTCAAGCTCAAGCCCGTGCCGTGGTAGGAGAAATGGCGATGCGAGAAAAGTCGAATGTGATTTTGATGAAGAAAAGAAGCGCGAAGGGAAATTTCCTTTCAATCAGGCCCGGCGAGAATGACTTCCTCCTGAAATTCCTCGCCGCGTTCGCCTTCCTGTTCCTAGTCGTGCTCGCATTCCCCATGCGACCGCTTCTCACCCTCATCGCCCAGCTCGTCACAGCCATCCTCAACGCGGCCGGGACGGGGGCGCTTTCGCAGGGGACGGTGATCTATTCCCACGGCCTGTTTTTCGAAATAGTCAACGAATGCTCCTCGCTCGTGATGATATCGCTTCTCGCCGCGCTGCTTTATGCAACCGAAGGAATGCGCCTGCACATCAAGGCGCGCTCGCTTGCAATCGGCGCGGCAGTCCTATTCCTCTTCAACCTCGCGAGGCTTAGTGCCACGATTGAGGCGGGGGTGAATTACGGCAACTCAGCCCTTGACGCGATCCACTTCCTCCTCTGGATTGTCGATGCGGTGGTGGTGATTGCCCTATGGGCGTACTTCACGGGGCTTCATAAGGAAATCGGAAGAGAAAGGAAGCCCGGGCGGAAATAGTGCAGAGGGAAAAAAGCAGGAAAGATTGAAGCGGCCCATTGGGATGGGAATTCACTTCAGTTTCGCGATTGCGCTGTTGAGCGGAAGCATCTCTTCCCTCCCGCTTTCCATGTCGCGCAGCTTCACCTTCCCCGCGTCGAGCTCCTGTTTCCCAATGATGATGACGAAGGGAACCCCCATTTTCGAGGCGTAGTCGAGGTTCTTGCTTATCGAACGCGAAAGCAGGTCCATTGAGCAGGCAACTCCAGCCGCCCTCAATTGCTGCGCGATTGCAAACCCTTCCCTCTCGGCCTTGATGGGGATGACGAAAACCTTCGCAAGCGAGTTTGCCGGAGCAATCCGATCCGCATCGGCACTCAGGGCGTCGCAGATGACATCAATGCCGAAGCTTATTCCGACTGCGGGCACGGGCTCGCCGCCGCCCCCAGCCGCCTCGACGAATCTCCCAATGAGGCCGTCGTAACGCCCCCCGCCCGCGACGCTTGAAATGATGCCAACGCTTGCGCCATTGGCCAAAAACGCCTCGTAAACCACGCCGGTGTAATAATTGAGCCCGCGCGCGAGGGAAGGGTCGAAAACGATTTTTTCCGGATTCCGCAAGCCCGCGCCGGAAACTATCGAGAGCAATTCCTTCAATTCCCCGATTCCCTTCGTTCCATCCTCGGACTTCACCAGCGCAAGAAGCGAATCGAGGCTTTTCATTCCGGCCATCTTGAGAAGAGAGTCGCAGGCCTTGGGGGGAATGCCTTTGGCGACCATTTCGGCGGCCACTTTTCCGCCACCCACTTTGGCGAGCTTGTCCAGCGCGATGATTGCCTCAACCCGCTTTCCCCCGGGCACTCCCGCCGCTTCCATCATCCCGTCGATGACACGGCGGCTGTTGACCTTGATGACGCAATCGAGCCCCAGCGCCTCGAATGCGGAAAGCGCGAGCAGGAGAATCTCGGCCTCCGCGAGGGAACCGCTTGCGCCGACCGTGTCGGCGTCCGCCTGCATGAACTCGCGGTAGCGCCCCAGCTTGAGCGGCCCGTCGCGCCACACGCTCGCGATTGCGCAGCGCTTGAACGGCTTTGCGAGGTTGGGGTTTTCCGCAACGAAGCGGCAGAGGGGGACGGTGAGGTCGTAGCGCAACCCAAGCTTCCTGCCGGCCTGGTCCTGCAGCCAATAAGTTTCCTTGAGAATCTCCGCCCCGCCGGCGAACTTGGCCGAAAGCACTTCCGCATTTTCAAACGCCGGCGTCTCAAGGGCATCAAACCCGTATGTTGCAAACGACTTTCGCAAGGTGTCCACTACCCAGTCGCGCAAAATCTTCTTGCGCAACGCGAAGTCCCGAGTGCCCCGCGGCGCCTGCAGCTTCTGTTCGTCAAGATTGGTCGCGTTAGTCATGTTCAGCTACCCGTAAGCGATTGACAATTCGCGAAAGCTAGTCTCTCGCAGCTTTTGGTAAAGCTTTTCAAGCGTCCGACTGCCGCAGGAGGCCGGAAGGCCGACGAGGCTAAGGAGGACGCGCAGAAAAGGTTTAGCTAGTCTCTCGCAGCTTTTGGTAAAGCTTTTCAAGCGTCCGACTGCCGCAGGAGGCCGGAAGGCCGACGAGGCTAAGGAGGACGCGCAGAAAAGGTTTATAGGGCCGGGTGCGAGAATCGAACTCGCGTTAAGGGCTCCACAGGCCCCTGTCATTTGCGGCTCCCGACAGGGGAAACCACTAGACCAACCCAGCCATTTAACATAAGGGTTTGAGAGCTCGGCGCTGGATGAACGAAGGGTGCAATCAGTTTGCTTGATGAAGTGAACCGCCATCCATTTGCGTTAGCAACTCCGAAATGATTATGGGCGGGGGAGATATTTAAAACGGGCGGGAACCGGCTGGTCGCGCCGCAAAGAACGGCAGGGCTTTCAAACCAGCAGATAATACAGTCCCGCGGCAATCGCCCCGCCCGCCATGCTGCTCGCGAAGTTTACCAAATCGTTGTCGAACCAGCGGAAGCCGCGGATGGCGACTGTTTTCTCCCCGCACGTGTGGGTGAGCGTTTCTGTTTCCTTGCGGCATTTGGTGCAGTAATACATCGCCTGCACCGTTGCGCCAAGGAACGAGTCGGAGAGCGCGCCGAGCAGGCCGGAGGCCATCGCGATTGCGGAGATTCTAAGGCCAATGGAAAACCACGCGCTCCCCACGAGCGGCGAGCCGGCGAGCTTGAGGAAAACAACTGCGGCAATCCCGATGAAGAGCGCCCCAGCCGCGGCGATTGCCGTCCCGCCGGGCGAAATGGCGCCGCTGGTTCCCACCCTCACGGGCTGTCCCGTGGTGATGAGGCGGGGCTTGGTGTTCTGGAGGATGCCAAGTTCGGTTGCCCACGTGTCTGCGGTGACTGTGGCAATCACGCCGAGGAAGGCGTAGAAAAAAATCGGGTTCCGGTTGTAGAAGAAGCTGAGCGCGAGCAGCCCCGCAATCCCGCCGTTTGCAAGCACCTGCCAGAAGTCGCGCACGCCGCCTTTGGAGAATTCCTTCACAACCTCGGCCTTCTTCTTCGCCTTGAAGTGGGTGAAAAAGACGGAGGTGACGAAAAACGCCGCGATGATGAGGAACCACGCCTCGCCGCCGAAGAAATAGGTTGAAACGCCGAGGATGACCGCGGCCATCGTCCCCGACTTGGAAAGCGCCTCGCGCCTGAAGACGAAGACCGCCAGGGCCAGGGAGATGGTGGTCGCGAGAAGGAAACGCACCAAATCTGCAATCATTTTTTTATCCCACTGCACATCAATTCGTTTTCATCAGTAATAAAACCGCCTGATTGAAAGCGAGTACGCGGCGAAGAAGGCCGCGGCGAGGAGGAATACCGGCTGGAAGCCGAACCAGTTCACGAGGAAGCCCGCGGCCAAAAGGGCAGCGGCGCGCACGAAATGGAAGGGCATGTGCAGAATGCCGATGTCGATTGAGAGCAGCTTCGAGCCGGCCACCGCCTTGAGCACGATTCCCTCGAATAGGACGCGCGTGATGCCGTCGCCGACCGCAAGCAGGATGATTGCCGGAAGGAGGAGGGAAAGCCCGGCGAAAGGAAGGACTGCAAATCCGAGAGTGCCCACAACAAGCTGGCACGAGAGAAGTTTGCGCATGTCGGTGTGCTTCCTGTTGGCAACGAGAAAGAGCGACACGACGCCGCTGACCAGTGCGAACGCGCCCAGGTGCAGCCCCACGCCCCGGAAGTCAAGGCCCTTGAAGTTGAGGAAAAGGGGAAGCACGTATGCGAAAATCAGGGCGTCGTTCACCGCCAAGAGCGTCATTGCGAGCATCACCTTGCGAAAAACCGGGGGCTTGAACCTCCAGTCGAGGAATGCCGATGGCTTCTCAAGCTTGCGCACCTCCCTGGCGGGGACGCCCTTCACCCGGAACGCTGAATGGAACATCGCCAGGCTCAGAATGCTGAAGAGGAGAAGGCCGTCCGAAAGTGAAAGGAATGCCAGCGCCACTCCAACGGCAAGCATCCCCATTGCAGTTGAGACGGAGGAGAGGGCGTAAAGCGCCGTGGTCACGCTCGAATCGCGCCTGATGGCATTGAACGCGATGCTGCGCCCCACCGCGACGAGCGAGGCGCTGCGCAACCCTTCAATGAACTTGCCCAGAAGGAAGAATGGAACCGAATAGGAAAAGAGGAACGCCAAGCCGTTGATTGGAAAGAGGATTGCGTTGAGGAGGAAGAGCTTCCCCGCGCCCTTCGAGTCAGCGAATATCGAAAGGCCGAGGCGCATTGTTTGGAAAACTATGGGGGTGATGGCGAAGATAATCCCGATGACGCTGATGTCCACGCCCCGGGCGCTCAGAAGCAGGGGGATGATGAGGGAGAAGGCCGCCGAGAAAAACGCGTCGAGAATTGTGGATTCGAAAATGAGGTTCAGCTTCATTGCAATTACCGATGCTGCTTCAAAAAAAAAAAAAAAAAACGAATTTAAACAAAAAACGAAAAAAAAAAGACGCAGACGTGAACCGGCCAAGACAAGACGGAAGAACACTATTTCTGCAGGCTCAGGATTGCCGCGGCAATGTCCCCGCCGTTGTCCTCAAGGGCTTTTTCCGCCGTTTCCCTGCCCGCGCCCGTCTCCTTCATCACCAGCGAAGCGTCGTCGGAAGGAATGGATTCCGTTTCCACATCGCTTTCACCGCCGGCGTCCCCTTCCACGAACTCGCCAGCCACCTGCAGGCTCTTCTGCCCCTGCATCTCCATAATCGTCACCGTTGGAGAGGCAATCACAAGCTTCGAGCCGTCCTGCCTCTCCACAACCACCCTCTTGGCGTCCACATCGGTGGTCTTGATGCCCATCTGCCGCATGAGGCCCGCCATCTGCTTGGGGTCCATCCCCCTGCCGCCCATTCCAGGAAACATTTTTGCACTACCCCTCCAAGATTGAGAATTGCGAACAACTTCCGCAAAATAGAATTACCCAAGGCAACCTTAAATAACTCTAAGAGCCCTACTCGCCTGTCGGGGAAGGAAAACAAACTTGAGGGAAAGACGTTGGAGAAATTCATCCTGCGCAACGGCGAGGGCGCAATCGAGCTTGAGGCATTCGGCTTCAGCTTCGAGTCCGCGCTTTCCCACGCGGGCTTGGGCCTGATGAACTCGCTGAGCCACGACTACCACGCCGTGCGCACGGACGCCACGGTGGTTCTGGAGGAAAAGGCCGAAACGATTGAGGAACTTGCAAACCTGCTCCTTTGCGACCTCCTCACCGAATCGGGCGAGAAGGACCTTCTCTTCAAGGAAATCTCGGTCGAGCAGTTCAGGAAGACTCCCGACGGCAACTACTACGCGCTTCTCGTCGCGAGGGGAGGCGCGCTTGAAGGCGCGGAGGAAAACGCCCTCGTGAACAGAATCAGCGTGGCCGCGGGCGGGGTGAAGGAAAGCGAAAAGGGAAGCTGGAGCATCAAGGCGAGGATGGAGGTTTAGAAACTTATTTATATACAAACGTATACGTGATTATACGTGCCAAAAATCGTGTTCGACGCAGACGCATTAATCAAGCTCGCCCGCGCGGGCATCCTGCCGCAGGTGACTGGGGCTTTTGACTGCCACGCCACGCGGGTAGTCCAGAGGGAGGCAGTAGACGCTGGCAAAGCCAAGATGTACGAGGATGCGCTCCGGATTGAAGATGAGATTGGAAGAGGTAGAATAAGAGTCCACGCCATTTCGGCGCCTAAAACGGAAGAAAGCGGGGAACTTGGAACGGGCGAGCTTACCGCCCTTTCGCTTTTCGCCAGGATTGGTGCCGACGCCATCGCGAGCGACGACCGGAAATTCCTTTCGAAGCTTGAACGCGACGGCATACCTTTCGTCACCCCCACCCAACTTCTCGTGGCACTTTGGAAATCCGGCAAGATTTCAAGAAAAAGCGCGGCGCGGGGTCTGGAAGGCCTTCGCCACTTTGTCCCAGAACACTCTTACAAAAATGCCTTGAACCAAATAGGAGGGATTGAACAATGAACGCAGTCGCATACCCCCTGAGAATACCGCAAGAACTCATAGACCTGGCCAGAATACGGGCCGAAGAGGAGTACGTAGACCAAGCGACAGCCCTCAGGCAGATGCTCCGCGCGGGAGCCGAGGACTACGTGCTCCACCTAGTCAAGGATGGCCGCATTTCATCCGGGAAGGCCGCCGAACTGCTGGGCCAATCGATGTACGACGTGATAAGGCTGGCAAGAAAACGGGGAATGGAACTTGGCGCGACGCCAGAGCAAGAGGCAAATGCTTCAAAAACTGCGGAGAAGTTGGCACGGAAACTCAAGGCAAGGTAGAAAGCAATCGCGAAAAGGGGAGCTGGAGCATCAAGGCGAGGATGGATGTTTAAGTCCCCTCGCGCCATTCCTGAAGATAGGCAATCTGTTCTTGTGTAAGCACTTCAAGCCCCACGCCTTCCGCCTCAAGCTTGAGTTTGGCGACCTGCCCGTCGATTTCTTTTGGAACTTCGAGCACGCCCCTCCCCAAATTCCCGCGGTTTTTCGCTATGTGTTCGGCCACGAGAGCCTGGTCGGCAAAACTGAGGTCCATCACCGCGCTTGGATGGCCTTCGGCCGCGGCGAGGTTGATGAGGCGCCCATCACCGAGGAGGTAGATGCGGCGGCCGTCCTCCATTTGGAATTTCTCCATGAACGGACGCACCTTCTCCCGCTTGACCGCAAGCTTCTCGAGGGCAGGAAGGTCAATCTCGACGTTGAAGTGGCCCGTGTTGGCCACAATCGCGCCGTCCTTCATCATCCCGAAGTGCTCCTGGCGGATGACGTTCTTGTTGCCAGTCACCGTGACGAAAATGTCGCCAACCTTGGCAGCCTCGGCCATCGTCATCACGTCAAACCCGTCAAGATGCCCGCGCAGGGCCTCGACGGCATCAACCTCGACCACAACCACCTTCGCGCCCATTCCGGCAGCCCTCTTGGCCACGCCCTTGCCGCAGTGGCCGTAGCCCACGACGACAAAAGTGCGCCCCGCAAGCAGGACGTTTGTCGCGCGGAGCAAGCCGTCGATGGTTGACTGCCCGGTGCCGTAAACATTGTCGAAAAGATGCTTGGTGGGCGTGTCGTTCACCGCAATTACGGGGTATTTCAACGCGCCCTCGTTAGCCATTGCCCGCAGGCGGATGACGCCGGTTGTGGTTTCCTCCTGGCCTGCGAAAACTTGGGGAAGAAGTTCAGTTCGCTTGGTGTGGATTGCATTGATGAGGTCGGCACCGTCGTCAAGGGTGATGTTGGGGGAAAGGTCGAGGCAGGAGTTGAGGCACTTGTAATAGTCGTCCGGCCCCATTCCCTTCACCGCAAAAGTGGGAATGCCCTCTGATGCCAAGGCTGCCGCCACATCGTCCTGAGTGCTTAGCGGGTTTGAGGCGCAGAGCCGAACTTCGGCCCCGCCGGCAATGAGCGTGCGCATCAGGACTCCCGTCTCCTTCGTAACGTGGAGGCACGCGCCGATTTTCACGCCCTTGAGGGGCTTTTCCTTGGCGAAGCGTTCCCTGATTTTGAGAAGCACGGGCATCTGCTGCTCGGCCCAGTCGAGATTGCGCTTACCCTGCGCAGCGAGCGCCAAGTCCTTGACGAAAAAATCAACGGCAGCCATGTTTTCAATCACCTATTATGGAAATTTCCATTCGAGAGAATCACGAACGAGTATTATATTATTCAGGTGAGTTAAAGCAATTAAAAGCAAACTGTTGCGAAGGAAGGCGCCAACATGAAAAAAACCGGGTACTCGAAGGCGGCGGTGGTGGGCCGCGACTGCAGGGGAATCCGCCCCGCACTTGAAGCCCACGGATTCGAGATAGTCGGGAAAAAACCCGATTTCGTAGTGAGCTTCGGCGGCGACGGCACGCTTCTTTATGCAGAGCGGGCGTTTCCAGGCGCCCCCAAGCTCCGCGTGCGCGCCAACCGCTCCTGCATCTCTTGCGGCGCGAAGGGAAAAAAAGCGCAGTGGCAATACTTCCCCACAATCGCGCATTACGACAGGGCGAGGCAATTCCGCTGCCTCAACTGCCTCCCGCCAGTCCTTGAAAAAATAAGGGACGGCAGGGCGTCCATCGTGGAGGAACCCAAGATCCACGCGATCCTCTTTACCCAAACGGGAAGGAAAAGGAAGGAATTCACCGCGCTTAACGAGGTGCAGGTGCACAACGAGCACGTGAGCGCAATCCGGTTCGCGGTAAGCGTGGGAAGCAGGCTCGTTGCCGAGCACGCCTCGGGAGACGGCGCAATCGTCGCAACCCCATTCGGCTCCACGGGCTATTTCAACGCGGTGACCCGGCGCGTTTTCTCAAAAGGGTTCGCAATAGCATTCAACAACCCCACGCGCCCGAGGCACGCGATATACCTCCCCAACCTCCGGCCGCCGGTGAAAATCACCGTGCTCGAGCGCGACGGCGTGCTGGTTGCCGACAACGACGCGGAGAACCCCTCGCTGCGCCACGGCGATTACGTAATCGTTTCGGAAGCGAAGGAAAAGGCGCGGCTGATCAGGACGGCGTAATAACCAATCCCCTTTTTATACCGCGATTGAGTAATGAGCAGTAGGGAAAGACGATGGACGTTTCGTGCCCGCAGTGCGGCAATCCCCAGCTTGACGTTGACGCCGAGAACAGCGTCGTTTACTGCAAGAACTGCGGGTTTGCGGTCAAAGTCGACCCCCAGACGGGGCAGGCAACGCCCATCAGCATGGGCAACGGCCCTGCGGGAGGCGGAATGCAGTCGGGCCCCGCGATGGGTGGGGGCGGTGAGATGGCAGGCGGCCCGGCAATGGGTGGCGGCTATTCCGGCGGGACGGTCTTCGGGTTCGACCCGACCACTTTCCTCCTCGGCGGCGTGCTTCTTTCACTCGTGGCGGTCCTGGCAATGGGTCTGGACATCGTATTCGCCGTGGCGCTAATCCTGCTCGTGCTCTATTTCTACTACACGAAAAGGTAGTTTTTTGCGAATAGAGAAGTTAGCGTGAACTTGCTTATAGCGGATTGCATAAATAATGAAACATTGCCAGCAATGCGCTAGTCGCAAATCGCGCTTCTAAAGTTCCAGAATTAATGCGATTTGCTATTAGAAATAGTCCTGGAGCCCCTTCTGGCTTTTTGAATCCTCATTTCCGGGCCTTTTCTTCCTTGCATTGCCCTTGGCAATCGTGGGAACCCCGTACTCGCCGTCAAACCCCGGCCTGACCTCAATCTTCCCCTCGCGGTTGAGAAGAACCGCCTCGGCAATCTGCTCGTTCGAATGCTTCAGCAGCTCTCCGCCCTCCACGTTAAGAAGGACATTGAGTTCATTGCCAAAAACGTTGATCAGGCTGTCCGCGGTTTCCATCACTTTCTTCGACGAAAGCGCACTGCCCATCACCGCACTCACCACCTCGTGAAGGGGAAGGAGCGTCTTGAACGGAATCGCGCCCGGAGGGACAAAACCGTCAGGCCTGTCGGCAAGTTCCTCCACGCGGTACTGCACGCCGATTGTGAGCTTCCCCCCGCACACCGGACACTTGCCGCCCAGCCGCTTGGATTCGGCCGGGGCGCAGGAAAAGCCGCAGAGGCGGTGACCGTCGAAATGGTACTTGCCGTAACCTGGGTTCACCTCGACGGTGTAGAGAAACTTGTCGCGGCCCTTCTTGATGATTGCGTCGTTCAATTTCCCAAACGTCACTTCATCGGCGGTGAAGTTGAACGCGTTGCACTCGCGGCCCAGCCTCCAAGGGTAGGGCGAGTGGCTGTCGCTGTTGGAAAGAAGGGCGAATTTGTCGAGCGAACTGACGCGCCAGTTCATTGCGGGGTCGCTGCTCATGCCCGTCTCCAATGCGCGAATGTTCTTGACTTGATCCTCGTAGCATTCCTCTAAAGAATCGTAACCGCTGTTCGAGCCCAACGCGCTGAACCAAGGGGTCCAGCAATGTGCAGCGTAGAGCAGGCAATCCCTGCTCGTTTCAAAAACCAGTTCCGCCATCTGCGCGCTTGAGGTGTTGCCGAACATCGGCCGGCCGTCCGCGCTCAAGTTTCCCATTTTCGAAAGCCGGTCGCTTATCTGCTCGACAATTTCGAACGACGGCGCGTGGATGATGTGGTGCGCCTTCTTCACGCCCTTTGGGGTGGAGATGATGGTGCTCACCTCGTTGGTGAGGATGAACCGCGCGGCGAACCTGCCGTTCTTGAGGCGGAAAACCCCGCTGCCTGCCTCGGTCTCAACGAGTTTTCTCTTCAGTTCCCCAAACCAGAGGGGGTGGAGAAAGTCGCCCGTCCCAAGCAGGCCCAGTCCCTTGCGCGCCGCGCCTTCGGCCAGCCCCTCGAGGCTCATCGACGGGCTCACCGCGCGGGAGTATTTCGAGTGGAAGTGGAAGTCGCAAAAGAGGGGCATAGAGGGAATTAGGCGGGAGGGGCTAATTAAAATCAGGCGGCTACCTCAATGGCGGCCTTGATGGCTCCCCCTCTTCAACCGCCCCAATCGGCCAGATGCGCAGCCTGGTGGCGGCGTCGTAAACGGGGCGGTCGTTGAGAAGGTTCGCAACGGCCCTCGCATATTGCATTACCGTGCACCCCGCAGGCTGGCCCGTAAGCTTTTCGAGATAAGCCCGCGCATTCTGCATGCCGCTCTTCCGGGCGCTGCTGGCGAACCCGGCAACCGACGGACCGGCAAGAATCCGCCTGGCATCCGCCTCCGTATTGAGAACCGGCACTTCCCCGGAGTTGATGGAAACCGCAAAAATGCGTTCACGGGGAACAACGGGAACTTCGCGCCCATCTTCACCATCGAACCTCGCGGCGCGGACAAATACCGTTGCCGAGTGATGCGTCGAAGGCGCGAACGGCTCTTGTGCATAGGTGAGTTCTACGCTTGAGTTGTTGCTCCTGGAATCGTCGGAAAAATGGGGAAGGCCGTGGGTTCCGGCGTTGTTTTGCGGCTTGAGACCCCGCTCGAGCACCATTCCCAATGCGGATGGCGCGATGCGTACTGCTACCACGTCGTGCGGGCCGTTTTTGGGAAGGTCGAAATTATGCAGGTAAGTAGGCGCCTGGTAAGGCCTCAGACTCTCCCCCTTTGCCATAAAACCAGCTTAAGCACCTCAAGAAATAAATAGACTTTGAGCCGGTAACTTGGGCTTCAGCGGATGTAGCTCACGTCCTTGGGGACGGCGGGGAAAGGCGGCTGCTGTTGCTGTGCAGCTTCCTTCGCCTGCTTCTCGAATTCCGCAATGAGCGCACCGGCTTTCTTCGCGCGTGCGGAAAGCTTCGCGGAGCCGATTTTGGCCTTGAAGTATTTCCCGATGATTTCGGTGAGCGTCTTTGCGCCGTTGGCGTCAACGATTGGCCCCGGCGTCTCGACGAGAAGGCATACGCCCCTCATTCCATAGAGCTTGGAGAGCCCGGGAAGCATTCCCGCCATCCCGACGATGGGAACTGGAGTGGAAAGTGGCTTTGCGCCAAGTTTGGTGAACGCCCCGAAATAGCCTTTTGACGAGGCGGCTGCAAAAACCCCGGGCTTCTCCTTCACCGCGTTGGTGGCGTAACCCGCCATTGCAATCACCTCGCGGCCGCCCATCCCGGCAAAGAGGGAAAGCAGAGACGCGCTCACTTCGTACTGCCCCTCGACCGTAAGCGGCTGGAGGTCGCCCTTGACTATCACGACATCCCTCTGGCCGAGCTTGCCGTGGAAAAGATGCATCCCGAAAAGCCGCAGCCTCCCGCTCTTGAGCGCGACCACCTGGTTGGGAAAGTGCGGGGAGTAGAGGGTGGCGAAATGCCTTGCGCCAAGCACGCGGACGAGGTTGTCGGCGGCGAGCTTGCTCACCAGCCCGATTCCCGGCAGGCCGACTATCATTGCGGGGGAATCCAGCCTAACCTTCTCCTTCACCTTGAGGTAGGGCTGCCGGAAAAGCGGCATTTCGGAAACGGGCATTGGCTTTCTTCTAATTGCCACCATGATTAAAACCTCAAATTCCTTTCCTATCCAAACTTCGCCTTTCTCCGGTATTTGGCGTACTTGTCCTCGAAGGAGAATTTCGCCGGATGCGGACTCTCCGCAACGGAACCGCACTTCGGGCACTTGCCGCCCAAGGTGTAGGAACGGCATGCGGGGCAGCGCAACATGGAATGCGCGCTCACTTGCGCAGCACCTCGAACTCAAACTGCGCCGAACCGCCATCTATTCTCTTCTCAATGGCAGATTGCACCTTTTCCAGGACCTTCTCCGCGGCCTTGAAGTCGTCGCCAACCGCGTCGACGTAGTAGTGCGGCGCGCCGAGGTACTTCACCTCGACCTTCACTCCGGGGACCGAAACCTGCTCGGCAGCGGCAAGGGCGTCGCGCAGTTTGCCAACCCCGTCGCCGTCGAGAAACTTCAGCGTGAGCCTCGCGCGCACTTCCACGCTCTTGACCTTCACTTCCTTCTCCACGATTTCCGTAAGCGCGGCTGCCCACTCGGGGGGAAGCTTCACGGAAAGCGCGCCTTGCGCAAGCGCGTCGATTGCATCTGCAACCGAACCGCCGTAGGCTGAGGCGAGCACGTCACCCACCTCGCGCATCGACTGGTCGGGCTTCCTGCCCAGCTTGGCGCCCGCAACTTCAACGAGCTTGCGGGCCTTCTTCTCCGCCTGGTAAGACTCGAGCTTGCGCCTGCGGTCGGACTCGCCCACCTGCTTTACCGAAAGGTCAATCTGCCCCTTGGCAAGGTCCACGACGGAGACCTTCGCGACTATCTTCTGCCCCTCGCGCAGGTGCTCCCGGATGTTGCGCACCCAACCGGCGGAAACTTGCGAAACGTGGATGAACGCGTCCGTCCCGGGGTATTCGTCAAGGGAGCAGAACGCCCCGTAAGGCATTATCTTCTTCACGGTCGCGACTACGTGCTCCTCAAGGGAGGGAATCTTTCCAATCGGCATTCTAAAAACCCACCGGATAACTTTAGGACGCGAGGCAATAAATAGGGATGTGAAGATGATGGGGAAAAAATCCGGAACGGAGCCGCTGTTGGGGACAAAAAAAACCGGAACGGGAAATAAGCCGGAGATGGAAAGAAAAATCGGGGGATAAAATCGGGATTGGATAAAAGAAAACTAGGGCAGCACTTCCATAATCTTGCCGTTGATGTGCGCGCGGCCGCCCGTGGGGTGCGAAACGACTGCGTTGCACTTGCCGCACGCTACCTTGTCAGTGGCATTGCCGAAGACGACCAGCTTGTTTCCGCACTTGCATTGCACTGAAAGGAACTTGCTCATTTGAAAACGACCATCTCCGAATTGTAGAATGCAAAATGCAAAAAAAAAACTTACCTTGCCAGCTCCGCCTTCTTCTTCATCCTGCCGGAAATCACCTGCTCGTGCTTCTTCTTGCACGAGAGGCACTCGAGCATTATCTTGTTGCGGATGCCCTGCTTCTTCACCTTGGCCTTGCCCTTGACCTTGCCGTGGACGCCTGCAAGCTTCCGCGCGTGGCGGCGCGTTCCCCACGCGAGCGTGCGCCCCGGCTTTATCTTAGTCGTGGATACCTTCACCTTGTGCTCGGCGTACTTGCGGCACGAGGGGCAGAACGTGTTCATCGTCTTGGGAACTATCACGGTTCAGATGCACCTACTTATCAGAATTGTACTTGTTAGTTAATTAGCCGACAAACATAATTAAAACCCTTCGAGATACCCGTTGAGTCAAATCGCTTGGTTGAGTCGCAGGTCTTGAATTAACGACTGAAGAACTGCAACTTTCTCTGAGAGTTCTTTGCCAACTAGTTCGTTGTAGTCGCAGGTCTTGAATTAACGACTGAAGAACTGCAACAGAACGCCACTCATATCTCCTTGGCAACGCCCCGCTCGACAAGCAGCCTGGCGTCCTCGGCCGGCAGGGCGGCCTGCTGGGAGGCGGAAAACGGCCCGATGATGCCGCTTATCCCGACGAACTGCGGCAGGTCGGCAAGCATCCTCACCGTCACCGTGTTTTCCCCGGGGCTGTTCCTTTCCACGCCCGAGGGAGAGCCGAAGTCGGAAAGCAGGCCGTCTTCGTACTGCTTGAAAAGGGAAATGAAACTTGCGTAAAGCGCCGCCTCCTCCGCCGAAAGGCCCTGGGACGAGACGCTCTCTCCGTGGAAGTCGTGCAACGCCTTGAGGAGGATCTTCTGCTCGCGGCGCTGCACCACGTCTGAAAAAACCTTGCGCGCGCTTTCGTACGCCGTTGCCGCCTCGAGGGAGAAATTCTTGTGCAGGCCCGCGCGCTGCTCTATTAGGAAGAGCCGGTAGGACTTGAAGAAACCAGAGTCGAGACTCGAGAGGCTCGCGTAGTTCTTTTCCGCCAGCTGCACGCGCCGGAGCGCGTCGAAGCTCACTTCCGCCATGAATCAAACAGAGGCGGCAATAGGGATTTAAAGCGAAGCGGCCGGCGCGGGTGCATAAAGTCATTATGCCATCATTAAACAACATAAGCAGTGGTACTGTCGGTCATTCCTTTTGCGCAAGCGATGCCTTTCCCTTTCGCAAAAGAAGCACCGCGGCGTAAGTGGGCACTTCCCTCCTTTTCCCCTCGCCCAATCCGAACGTCCCTCCCTTGAGCATCACTTCGCCCGTGAAGTTGGGCACTACGGCAACCGGCTCCGCCGAAAGGACCACGGCATCCTCCAAGGGCTCAAAATCCGAGAACTCATTCGGCGCAATCTTCCTCGCCGCGAAACCCGTGTCGCCGTGAATAGTCTCGGGAATGCGGATGAGGCGCGCAAGGTCGAAGGAGACCGGCTTGTCCAGCTCGACCCTCGCCTTGGAGACGAACCCGCCTATCATTGCACGCAGTGGGACTATTTCATCCGACGCAAACGTCCAATTCCCTTCCGAAGAGTATTTCTTCACATAATCGGGAGAAGCTCCCACCCGCTTGATGAATTTCGGGGTGAAGCCCAGCGTTGCAAACTCGCCATTGCTTGCCGACGAAAGGGCATTGAGCAAATTTTTGTAAACCCTCGCAGGCCATCCCCGCGAAGAGGGCGAAGGGCCTTCGATTACCTTCCTCCTCCCTTCCGCCTGCTCGCGCAGCATCGACTCTCCCGAAATCTCGAAACCAGCGGCATAGTCGCAAAGCTGCTTGCGGGCGTCGCTTGAGAGCTGCTGCACCGAATCGGAACGGACGTGGAAGTGGAAACCCTTGCTCCCGCTGTAGTTAATTTCAACCTCGGCCCCTGAAAACCCGAAATCGCCGAGCAGGAACTCCTCGTAAAAGCGCATCGCGTCCTCCTTCGCGCGGGAAAGGCACCTCGCGCACGCGATGGGATTGTGCGTGTCGGGATGCTCGTCGGAATAGATTCGGTCGAGGTCGAAAACCAAGTCCGCGCCCATGAATCCCTTGCGGGGCATGGGCCGCCCGGCGGGAAGGGTGTAATGGCCGGTGGAGTAAGACGCGTAGAGGGGCGCGTCGCGCACGAAGAAATCAATCAATTCCCTCTGGGAACGGAAAGCCTTGTGGCGGAAGTCTATCTTGCCCTCGAACCCAAAGCCGAATTCCCTCTGCTCAAACGCGGGGGGAACGAACTGGGGCTGCACTTCGGCCCGCGAGTAGTGGGCGCGGACGGCATTCTGGACAAAAACGAATTCCGGGGTCCTCAAAACCTGCGCGGAATTGCTGCCTTGTTGTTCCATTTCCCTCAAACTCCACCAAATGCGACCCCTAAGCCATCTCCCAGAACATTTTCCGAAAATTCATTCGGTTTTCTCAACCGCAGCGGGAATTCCCCTTCCTCTCGCACGCTCGTACTGCGAGGGGTAGGCGCATTCCGGCGGCGCAATGCCGTGCTCGCGCAACGAATTGCAGTTGTGGATTGGATTGGAGCGGCGGTAGACCCATTCGAGCGTGGCAGTTGCCTCGCGCATTGTGAAGTCGTGCGTCTCCTTCCGGCAGTTGTTGACGAAAAGCTGCATTACCTCCAGACCCTTCTCCCGCGGCAGGCCGTCTTTCCTGCACGCGACTGCGAGGGCCATGCTCGCGTAATACCTCTTTCCCTCCCCCACCCCCTCCACGATGGACTTGATGCAGGGAAGCGAAAGGAAGCTTCCCGCGTATTCCTTCACTTCAATCGGCTTTGGAAGGGTCTCGGAAAGCTCGTTGGCCGCCGACTTGAACGCCGCTGGAATTTCGGCGAGCGCAACCTTAGGCTCCGCCCGCGAGCGGGCATAGGCGGCATTGCGGAAAAGCTCGATTGCCCCCGAGCGGCTCAAACGAATTCTTCCTCCAGAAAGCTCCTGCTTGTTAAGCTCCCTCCCCGACTGGAGGTAATCGGTAAGCGAGAGGGAAAAGCCGCCGGACGGTTCGGAAGCGAAAGTGGGAAAAATGTCGCCGAGCACCTGGACGAACGCGCCGGGATTCTCCATTTCGGCAAAGCGCCTGGCGCACTCGGCCTCGCCCTTGGCAAAATGCCTCCAGTAATACTCGCTGCCAATCACGCGAAGCAGGATGCGGCCGAGGGCGTATGACGAAACCGACTCGCGCGCAAGGTGGGGCGCAGGAGGCGTGGGAAACGAGGAGTCGAGCCCGTGCCTCACCGAATCGATCGCCCTGACCCTCGCCGCTTCAAGCTGCTCGTGCCCCACGCTTGCAAAGCCCATTTCCCTCGCGAAAGCGCGGGCTGAAGGGACGAAGGGAAAACGGGCAACCAATTCAGAAGAAAGCATGTGCAACCCCAACTCTACTAGTAGAGAGCGGCAAAGAATATTTCAACCATTGGGCGGAAAAGAGCCAGCATCACTCACGGAATGAATCTGGAAACGGGCAGTCACAGGTAGGCGCTCAGGTCCACTTGGTCCGTGCCGATTCTCCTCGCGGTCTCCCACTCGTGGCGCACGTATTTGCGCAGAGCCCCTTCCTCGCGGTATTTCCTGAGAAATTCAATCGTGCGCGCGTCGTGGCTGTAGCCCGTGCCGAAATCCCCGGCCATCCCAAGCGCGGCAAGCTCCCGCTTTATCCCCTCGATTTCGGCGTCCCGTTCGACCTTGGCGATTATCGACGCCGCGCTAACGACGGGATAATTCGCGTCGGCCTTGTGCTCGCAGACTATCTCGAACTGGTGGTCGAAATACTTCCTGATGCGGCGCTCGAACTTGGCCGCAACGGGGTCGGGAGAGTCGATGTAAACGCTTGAAAGCGAATTTTTCCTCCCAAGCTCTAAGAGCATTTCCGAAATGCACTTCGCCTCTATTTCGTTCAGGCTCACGCGACTGCGCATGAGTTCGGTCAGCTCCACTGCCGTGATTTTCCTCACTACAAAAACGCCGAAGTTGCGCAGGAGCTTCTCAAGCCGCTCGCGGTTGGCCGCGGTGAGAACCTTGGAATCCCTCGCGCCCATCGCCTTGAGCTCCCCCTCCCGCTGGGGCTCGCATGCAAATGCGCAGAGCACCATCGGGCCGATGACGGGGCCTCTCCCCGCCTCGTCAACGCCGGCTATGAGTTTGGAATCCGGCTTCAATCCTTTCACGTTCCTATTTAGAGCGAATAAGTGGGGCTACAGGGATTTGAACCCTGACCGCTGAGTTACCCCTCAGTGGCGTCTTGTGCAACGCGCTCTTCATCTTTTTCAATCCGCGCTCCAAATCCTATTCGCAATCATCGCATCCCCCCGTCGGGAGGTGTGCTCAAACCTTTTTCAACCAACGCCCGCTTTTGAGGCGGGCATCTGACTGGAGCCCAGCGCACTGCCAGGTTATGCAATAGCCCCTTTGCGTTTCTTACTTACTTGGACGGGAATCATTTTAATGCCCCCCTCGGGGAGAAAGACCAAACAAGCTTTGCTAATTTAGTTATTTTTGCTAATAAAGTCTTCATTCTGCTAATTTACTCAAATTCCGAAGTCTGATAGCTTCGGGGTATCAATATCCACCTTGAAAATATCCTCGATTGCCTTCTTTGCGTATTGCTGGCTTCGGAATTGGTTTAATAGCGCAACATTCCCGTTTATGATGGCTTGCCGCTTTAGGTCGAAATCAGCCTGACCGTCAAACGCTTCATGGACACGAAAAGCCGAGGCTTGTTCGCTTCCGGGCGATAAGGCTTTCAGCAAATCGTCAAGGTTAGTGAAGTGTCGGTCTATAGGACACTGTGAAAAACAGACGGGGTTCTGTCCGTATATTGCAGTGTGTTCCTGCGGGATTACTAGGTGCGCCAACGTTGTCCGGTCAAACCGCTTTTGAGGCGAGATTATTTCGGGTTCGTAACGGCGGCCTAGCTTGATTGAGAAGGAATCAAACCCATAAAGCTGGAATATGTGCATTAGCGAGGTGCGGTCATTTCCGCCCCAAGTCTTAGGCACATCCGCCAACCCGCAGAATTTGTTCCTGCCAGCAAACAGATTGCTTACTAGCAGATATTTTTCGTGGACGTATTTGGGGTCTGCATACTTGTAATCCGCACCGTCCGTGTATTTTAGCGCAAGATTGGTTTTTGCCTCAATCGCCACAAGGCTTTGAGTGGTAGGCATACGGACAACCGTTCCTTTACAGGTAGAAACCCTTTCGCTTAGTTTCAAGCTAGTTTGTATCCGTTTTTCAAGCTCATTAACCGTCAAGTCCGGGCTATCGTAGATAGTGTTTATTGCCGCACCGGCTTCTAATCCCACCTTGAATAGTGCAGTATTTTCCGCCTCACTTATGGACGTGTTCTGGGCTATGCTGGCTTCGAACCAGCTTACTGGTGCAGGACTTTTCCTAATTAGCTTACCAACTTTCTTTGCAGTAGCATCTTGGGCTTTCCTGCTAATTGCTAGAGCGTGAAGCATATCCTCAGTATATCTGCGTTTCACTTGGTAGAGCTTGTGCGGGTATGAAATTGAGATAGAATCGTGAGTAACTCGCATCAAGCTGTCTGCGTGGTTCAAGTCAGTAGTGGTTAGAATCCTAACGGGAGTTTCAATGCTTGTGTTGCCTATGTTTAGCAAGCCAGCTCTAGCATACAGAAACGAATCTCGTTTCACTACTTTATATTGCATCTTATTTTTTCACCTGTTGCGTTTCTTGAATATACTCCTTAAAAACTATTGTAGGTGCTACTAGCGTGTATTCCCGCTTACGTGCATCCTCTTGACTAATGTTTATCTTCATCCATCCAGCTTTTCGTAAATCGGAAAGAACAAGGCTTACGATTGGCTTGTCGTCATTCATTTCCTTTTTCAGAACCTTAACCGCCTGCTCGAAATCAAATGTTTTTTCCCCGAATTTTGCGTGAAGCGTGAGAAAACGTTTCATTACCCACTTCGGAAGCAATTCAACCATTTTCAAACCACCCGACATCTGCAAAGATAATATGCCATCTACTTTATATATATGCCTATTGCTGTTCCGAAAATCGCAACTGCATAAGTAGCATCCGCTTTTCAGCAAACTTCTTTCTTTCGGCAGTTTCAAGGTGCTTGCAATAGCCCACCTCGTGGTATTTGGGGCAGTTAACTCGGTGCTTGTAACCCTGTTCGAATGCCCGGACTTCGGCCAAAAAATCTTGTTCCAATTTTCCAAGAACGTTCATTCACTATTCCCTCGGACGCAAGTAATTCTTCTCAAATAGCCACATCACGACAATTCGGCTCACGACTTCCGATTTACTCCCGGCCATTTCCGGGACTAGCCTTTCAATTGCGCCCAGCTGTGCAGTCGTAAATCTTGGTAACAATTTCTCTCGTTTTTCCCTATTAGAAGTAGTTACTATATGGTTACCGTTTAATGCCTTTTTTGCCATATTTGGATATCATATAGTAACCGCCTATTTAAGCCTTATCACAAGGTATATATATTAGCTATTCGCATAATACCTATGTAAATAACAAAGGGTGAAACGTATGGAAACACGTCAGTTAAGGGGCTTGGAGATAGCCAAGCAAAAGCAAGTCAAGCCAACTAAGGAGGGTTGGTTTGTTAAGAGCCAGTCGGCAAAAGGGTTTTGGCACGTCAAAGAAGATTTTACCTGCAATTGCCCTGACTTTGAATTTCATCGCGTAACCTGCAAGCACGCATTCGCGGTGCGCTATTACTTGAAAGCCGAGATGCAAACGCCTACCGGCATTGTAGTAAAGGAAAAGCGTTTGACTTACTCACAAGCTTGGAAAAGTTACACTGCAGCGCAGAACGCCGAGGTAAGGCTGTTTGACCAACTCCTAAAGGATTTGGTGCAAGAAGTAGAGGAACCTGCTTATACGTTTGGCAGGCCACGCATACCCTTTAGGGAATTGATTTTCTGCTGCATCCAAAAGGTTTATTCGCAACTATCCAGTCGGAGGGCGCATTCACTTTATGGAAATGCCTCGGAAAGAAAGCAGATTGAGAAAGCACCTAACTACAACTCAATCAATATAGCTCTAAACCAAGAGGACTTAACGCAAGTCTTACAGCACTTGATTACTGTTTCAGCCGCCCCACTCCGAGCCGTAGAGGGTAGTTTTTCGGTAGACTCTACTGGCTTCACTACCGCGCAATACGGTGAATACATTACTGAGAAATACGGTTTGACGCGAGAAAAAGAGTGGGTGAAACTCCACGCCTGTATAGGCACTAAAACAAACATCGTAACAAGTGTGGAAATCTCAAAGGAGGAGGGCGTAGGTGCGGGTGATTCGCCGCACTTACCGGTATTGGTTCAAGCAACTGCCAACGGTGGTTTTACCCTAAAAGAAGTTTCAGCCGACAAAGCGTATTCAGGCCGTGACAACATAGACGCAATCCACGCGGTTGGCGCAATGCCCTACATACCGTTCAAGAGCGACGCAACGGGCAAAGCACGAGGCTCTCTCTTTTGGAGCAAAATGTTTCATTACTTCCAGTTCAACCAAACCGAGTTTATGGAACACTACCACCGCCGCCCGAACATTGAAGCGACTTTCAGCGCAATAAAACGGAAACTTGGCGAGAGGCTCAAGAGCAAGAATGACGTGGCGCGAGTGAACGAGCTATTGTGCAAAATCGTGGCCTACAACTTAACCGTAGTAATTCACGAAATGCACGAGTTGGGAATCAAACCAGACTTTAGCCTAAAGATGGATGCCAAATCATAACGGCCAGTTGAGCTAAACCTAGGATAACAAGCACCACCGTAAGCCAAAAGACGGCTCTCGTAAGTTTGATTACCTCCAGCGTCTGTTTAGAACTCTCAAGTTGCCCCGCCAGTATTACTTGTTGAACACCTTGAGCTTGCCCCAAAGAAGCCTGTTCCGTCTTAATCCATTCTTCTTGCTGCTGAATGTCCTTAAGCCTAAAGAGAAAATTCACCACGTCTTTATCGCTAATTGGCATAATCCACTAAAAACACGGCTGCTAATAAATTCCCCCGCTTGCTAATTTATTCTGCTAAAGAATAGGGTTATTTAGCAAAGCTGACCAAACACAACCCTTTAAATAGTTCGTCACTTAATAGTAGTAACACGGTGTTCCCGTGTTTTGCAAGTCCCTCAGGCTCCTCCTTTTCACATTCGCAATCGCAACTGCGGCCTTGGCCATTCCGGCGTCGGCGGATTCGATAACCGGCCCCGGATGCGGCCTCACGCTCGAACTTGTCAACGCCCCGGTTTGCGCAGGCGACACCCAGGCGTTTTCAATCAGGGTGGCGAACAGCGGCAATGCGGCAGGCTTCACCAACGCGGGGAACTTCGCAAACCTTTCGCTTGCCTTCCGCGGGAAGAACCGCACGGCCATCAATTCCGGTTTGGTGGGATGGTGGAACCTCGGCGATTCGCAGACTGACGAGCGCGACACCCGCGTGTCGTCGGACTTCAGCGGCTTCAACAATCCCCTGCTGATTTCCCGCTCTATGGGAAGGGACGCGTTCATATCCAACTGCATCATCGGCAATTGCTGGGATTTCGAGAATACCTACGGATTCCTTCCAGCCTATGCCCCGTACATCAACGCCTACAACTTTTCCAAATCCGGCGGTTTTACCGTTTCGGCATGGGCCGACGTGCTTTCCTACGGGGACGGCACCCCGGTGATTTTCTCAGGCCCGACCCTTACGCTCGGCAATTACCAGACGGGCTGGGGCGTTCAGATGCTTGACGCAGACGGCGTGAGGCATTCCATCTCATCCGTCCAGCCTGCAGGCTGGTACAACATCGTGTCCACGTGGGACGGGGCCAACCTCGCCCTTTACGTCAACGGTTCACTCAAGGGCTCCCTGCAAGTTACCAGCTTTACCCCAAGGAACGGAAGGCTCGACGTGGGCACCGACTTGTGGGAGGGCCATCCGTTCCCGGGATTGGTTGACGAGGTCAAGGTCTGGAACCGCCCGCTTTCCGCGTCCGAAATTTCAGCTCTTTACAACGGGGGCAAGCCCGTCAACATAGCGGGAGAGGCGGCAAACCGATATATGCAATCTTCAGGCTTCTACGGCGGCAACCATTCGTTCGCCAACGCGACTGATTGGCTCTCGCAATTCATTGCCTCTCTGAATTCGAGCGCGGTGGGCAACTTCACTGCACTTGCGCAGAACGTCACTCTCAATTACACTTCCGACTATACCCTCAACCTCCCGCCTTCAATCCAGCAGCTCAACGCGGGGGACGAGCGCGTGTTCGCGCAGAGCGTCAAGACACCGCTGGTCACCGCGGCAAACCTCGCATACGTAGAGGCCCGCGCGGGGCAGTGCGTCGCGCGCCTCACGATTCCCTCGTGCATTCCCAAGGGCGTGGCGCTGCAGGCTTTTGACGCCGACATAAGCGGGCTTCCCGGCCAGAAGGTGTGCACGCAGCTCAAGCTCGCCAACCCCAACAACGCCGCAAGGCAGGTGGTCCTCTCTTCAAGCGGGCTGTACCCCGCATCGTTTTCGGAAAAGAACTTCTTCATCGCACCTCAGGAAATGAAGCTCGTGCAGTTCTGCGTGTCCCTCCCCTCCGGCGCTGACGGGGACAGCAACTACCAGATTACCTCGACCACGCCGTTTGACGGCAATCTCACCACCGCCAACGTCCGCGTGCGCGCCGAGGGGCAGAGCGCATTCTCGTTTAACAATTCCTACTGCGGGGCCAACCCCCAGGTGAGCGGCTCGTTCTTTGCCGACATCACCGCGGACAATTACTACCCCCTTTCCCAGTACGTGTCAATCAACGCCCAGACCACCAACTACGCCTCGATATGCCTCAACCCCACGAGCGGGCCGAACAGCGACACCACCGCGCCCTCAATGGACATCTACACCATTCCCGAAGGCGCACCGTACGCGAACGAGCCGGTGAAGATAATCGCCCTTGCAAGCGACGCGAGCAACGTCCGCAGCGTCACGGTGCATTACAGCGTCAACGGCGGAACGTACGTCTCCAACACATGCAGCCCCTCGTCCTCCTGCTCGATTAGCATAAGCGGCTTTGCCTCCGGCGACGCGGTGAAGTATTACGCAACTGCCGAGGATGCCAGCGCGGCGCACAACGCCGGCGACTCGGCCATCAGGCAATTCGCGGTTTCCCCACCGCGCAGCGTTGACGACAACGCACCGCCCCAAGTGAGCGTAAGCCGCTCGCCCGCGGGGCTGGTGAACGAAAACGACTTTGTCCAGCTCACCGCAAGCGCAAGCGACCCCAACGGCATCTCCACCATCACTGTATACTACAAGGTAGGCCAGAACAGCGTGAGCCAGCAGCCGTGCAGCGCAAGCCAATGCACCATCAACGTGGGCAAGGTGAGCAAGGGAACGCAGGTCTCGTACTTCGCAATTGCGAGGGACAATTCCGCATCCCGCAACCAGGGCGCATCCGACCCCTCTTCGTTCACCTCGGAATTCGCGGGCACCACGCAGGGGACTTACGTGGGCGGCGTTGACGTCGCAATCAACGACTGCAACAGCCGAGCGGGCATTCCCAATGTGAAAATGCTGATGAACGGCAACACGTTCTTCACCGACTCAAGCGGGCTGGTGAGGATTCCCCCCGGCTCCCTCGGGGCGACCTCCACCGCCGCGTGCGGATGCGTTCCCGTAACCCCCAATTCCAGAATCACCATCCCCCTCACGATCGGCAACGTCCTGGCGCCCTCGCAGGATTACGCAGCGTCCATAGCGGGGCAGGACGAGGGGGTAGAGGCGATTCTCGAGCAGGACCAGCTCCTCGGGTTCACGCAGGGGACCAAGCGCGACCTTTACGTAAACCTCTACACGGCATTCCCGGCCGCACAGCGCCACTCGCTGCAACTGCGGCTGAAGGCCGAACCGAACGGCGAGCAGGTCTACTCGCGCGACATCTGCCTTGACGTTGCGGCACAGCGCGCCGCAACCGCGCTCGTCCAGCCCAACGGCTTCGTAATCGCACAGGGAAGCTCGGTTGCCGCAAAGCTCATCCTGCACAACACCGGCAACGCACCCGCCACTTTCTACCTCGCCCCGCCCAACGCGCTTGTCACCATCGAAAGGGAGAGCGTGGCCCTTGGGCCGGGCGAGAGGCAGGACATAGGAATGAAAATCGCCACCACCAGTTCGACCGCAACGGGCAGTTTTGACGACCCCGTGGCGGTGAGCTACGCCGAAGGCTCAAACAGCGTCGTGGCGGCCCGCGCGGCACTCCACTTCCAGATTGTCAGGCCGCAGGACCTGGCCGACAGGACGGTCATTTCCGGCGTGGACATCTCCCCGCCCTCGATGTTCATTGGCACGACCGGGCACGCGCAGGCACTCGTTACCGTGAACAACAACAACGATTACGGAATCACCGACGCCGCGCTATACGCAACCAACCTCCCCCCTGGCGTCACGCTCGATTCCACCGCGGCATTCGGCCTCGCGCCTTTCGAGCAGAAACGCATCCTGTTGCGCTTCACCGCAATCAACGCGATGGAAGGCGAGTTCCTCTCCTCGTTCAAGCTCGACTCAAATGAGGGGACGTTCACCACGCCGCTTGAGCTCAATGTCGGCAGCCGCACTCCCGGGGCACCCCTGGCAGTGACCGCCACGGCATATTCCATACCGTATTCGTTCGGCAACGGCGGCACGCAAATCGCAATCGTCCTCGGAGTGCGCAACGGCGAGCGCGGGCCCATCTTCGCAACCGCCTATCCCCTCGACCTTCCGCGCAACTATTCATTCTCGTCCCAACCCGCTTCCGCAAGGATTGCGAGCGGGCAGGAGTCCAACTTCACCCTCGGCCTCAACTCGCCGACCGCCCCCGAACGCGACTTCAACATCACGCTCCAGGTGCGCGACGCGCGCGGGGCCGTGGCGAACAAGATTGTCGAGCTCAAGCCACGCTCGCAGGCCCAAAGCGGCACGAACGCCCTTTCGGCCCTCTTCACCCTCGGCACGAGCGGCCGGCAGTTTGCCCTTGCGGTCCTGGTGATTCTCGCCCTTGGGGCAATAGCGTTTTTCATCGTGGGAAACCGCAACTTCAGGGCCGCGAAAGGGAAGACCGGAAGGTAGGTTAGATTGATCAGGGCAGCTAATTAAAGAAAAAATGAAGAAAAAATTATCTTTATAAAAAAAATCAATTCCCAAAACTCGCAAGTGATTGAGCCTCATGAAGAAAATTTCCGTCCTTGCTGCTTTCCTCATTCTGGTTCTCGCAACGCAGGCAAGCATCGCGCAGGCTCCCGGTCCGCTTGAGGTCGTCTACCCCTCGGGCGCCCCGTTCCTCTGCACGTGCGCCACGCAGGAATTTCTCGTGCAAGTCAGCAATGCCAACGCCTGCACCTCCGACTTCTTCCTCTCGTTCATCACGCCCCAAGGAATGCGCCGGCTTCCCCCCTCGCGCGTCACGCTGGGCAATGGGGAGAGCACTTTCGTGAGGGAATACCTCAAGGCGGAATGCGACGCGAGCCAGGGGCCGCATCTCGTCACGGCCATTCTTGGCGACTCGCTCGGCCACAGTTACGAAAAGAGCTTCACGGTAGGCGTGGACCGCTGCGCCGCCCAGCCCCTTTCGCTCTCGCTTTCTTCAATTGCGGCATCGTGCAGCTCTGCGGACTATTTCGTCGGCCTAAGCAACAAGGCAAGCGTCCCCATACTTGCGGACATTGCCGCTGGGCTCACTTCCAATTCCCATTCGCTCTCGCAGGACAAAGTCGAGCTCAATCCAGGGGAGGAGACGGTCGTGCGCATCAGCGTGAACAACATCCGCGACGAGGACGTTGGAAAGCAGTTCACGCTCACCTCGACGAACAGGGACGGCCCGTCATCCTCTATTCAACTTCCCCTCGCAAAGCAATGCGGCCAGGCGGGAACCTCGCAGAACCTCCCCGGAGGCGCGCAAGGCCCCTCCACGACCGTGGTGCCCACTCCCGTCCCAATCGTGCCCGGCGGGTTCACCGGATTCTTCACCGCAAGCCTCTCGCCCTTTTCGCTCCTTGCATTGCTCCTGCTCGTCCTCGCGGCAACAACGATAATGCTCTTCACGCGGATGCAGGCGCAGTCCGACAAGATGGACGCACACGCGCAAAGCACGCCGCCATCCCCGTCGCAGAGGACGCAGGACATCGCAAACCAAGTCGGCGGGCAGTAATCTTCAAAACGCGGCACGGCCCTCTCTCTATTTATTTCTCCTGCGCCACTAATTCCCTATTGCTGGGAAGGCAATTTGGTGGAAATTACAATGCTCCGTCAGCCTATAGTCGCGACTCTGGGGCACGTGGATCACGGCAACGCACATTAAGCGCAATGGCTTTCTGGCGACGTAAAGACCTCGCTGCTCGACTCGATTAGAAACTCCAACGTCACGTCGAAGGAAGCCGGAGGCATCACCCAGCACATCGGCGCGAGCGAAGTGCCCATCTCGACGATAAGGGGGATATGCGCCGGGCCTCTTGCAAAGTCGAGAACCAGCCTTGCCATCCCGGGGCTTCTTTTCATCGACACTCCCGGCCACGAGGTGTTCTCCAACCTGCGCAGGCGCGGCGGGAGCATTGCCGACATCGCCATCCTCGTCATCGACGCGACGAAGGGAATCGAGGCGCAGACGGTGGAGGCAATCGAGATTTTGCGCGAGTACAGGACGCCGTTTGTCATCGCATTCACCAAGGTGGACGCGTTAAGCGGCTGGATTGCCCACGATTCGGCAAGCATTGCCGAAAGCCTCAAGCTCCAGCGCCAGGACGTGGCCGACTCCCTTGACCAGCGCATCTATTCCCTCATCGGCGGGCTCTACGAATTCAAGCTCAACGCCGAAAGATTCGACCGCGTGGCGGACTTCACCAAGCAAATCACCATCATCCCAGTGAGCGCCAAGACGCGCGAGGGCCTGCCGGAACTTCTGATGTTCGTCTCGGGCCTTGCGCAGAAATTCCTGGAAGGCCGCCTCGCCCTCGAAGAAAACGCCGAGGGGAGGGCGAGCGTGCTTGAGGTGCGCGAAGAGCGGGGGCTCGGAAGCACGATAGACTGCATCCTCTACCAGGGGAGCATCCGCGAGGGCGACAGCATCGTCTTCGCGTCGCTCTCAGGCCCGGTGCAAAGCAAGGTGAAGGCGCTCCTGCGCCCGGAAGTCTCGCCCGCATCCTCGCGAAGCTTTGCGCCCCGCTTCATCTCAGTAGGCGAGGTGGTTGCCGCCGCTGGAATCAAGCTCACGTGCGAGAGGGCGGAGGAGGCCGTGGCGGGAAGCACTCTTCAAGTCGTGCGCGGGGAGGCGCAGGCCCGCAAGGCCACGGATGCCATTGCGCAGGAAGTGCGCGAAATCGTCTTCGAATCGGACAACGACGGCGTGATTATCTACGCCGACGCGCTCGGGAGCCTCGAGGCGATCACGAAGATGTTTTCCGCCAGGAAGATTCCCGTGCGCCACGCGGGGGTGGGAAAGCCCTCCAAGCGCGATGTCATGGAGGCGGAGAGCGTCGCTGCGGGCGACAGGTTCCTCGGCGTGATTTTCTCCTTCAACCAAAAAGTGGACGCGGACGTGACGGCCCTCGCGGTAGAGAAGGGGGTCAAGCTCTTTGAGGAGAAAATAATCTACAACCTCGTCGAGGGATACGAACGCTGGGTGGCGGAGGAGAAGGCGGGTTCGAAAAGGGAGGCTTTCGCCAACCTCGTCACGCCGTCGAAATTTGTCGTGCTCAAAGACCACTGCTTCCGCGTGAGCAAGCCCTGCGTCCTAGGAGTGGAGATTCTGGAAGGCACGCTCAAGTCGGGAAGCCGCATCCTCAACGCCAGCGGGGAGGAAATCGGCGAGCTCAAGCAAATCCAGAGGGACAAGTCCGCAGTCCCCACCGCGCGCAAGGGCGAGCAGGTGGCAGTGAGCATCGAAGGCCCGACTTTCGGAAGGCAAGTGAATTACGGCGACACGCTCTACACCGACGTGCCCAAGGACGACCAACTCGAGCTTGAAGGGAAATACCGCCCCGCCCTAAGCGAGGAAGAGCACGGGCTTCTCAAGGACATCAAGAGGCTCAAGGGGCTGAGGGTGTTCTGATTTCTCCCTTTTTGGAAGACGAGAAAAAAAGTCCGAACAGAAGCTAAACGATTCTCAACCCGGCGTGGTGAGCTTGCAGGGAACCTGCCCGTAGACCGCGCAGTTTGAAGGCTGTCCCGAATAGTCGAGGCTACATCTTGAGGCGTATCCCACCCCCACGCACCTCAGCGTCGAGTGGCAGTTCTCGTTGTGCCCAAGGTTGCACTGGTCGCTTCCCTTTCCTGGAACGGCGATGCACTTGAGGTTGCGGCACTCGTTGTGCGTCTTTTGGCAGTCGTTGTTGAACCCGTTGCAGGCGTCAACACCCGGACCGCCAACGGTGACGCATTCGCCGGAAATGGCATTACATTCATTATGCTTGTTCCCATTGTAGTTGCAATCATTGAACGGATACGACTTGCCCGTGCATAGGTTCGCCCCGCCGCCTTCGACATGCACGCAGTCGGGCCCCAAATATCCCGGATTGAATTGGCATTCGTTATGGGTGTTATGCGCGCAATCAGGGTCACTCGTGCAACCATCGGGTCCCGGGCCGCTTACCTGTACACATTTGAGGTTGGAATTGCATGCATAGTGAACCTGAGTTTTTTGAAATGGTTGGGGCTCCATTCCCACTCCCCGGGTCACGTATCCGACTTCGCGGGTCGGGAAGAACGTGTTGTAGACGGCCACCAATGCGAACACAGCTACCGCGATGAGCAGGAGGGCGAGAAGTTGGTTTGAAGTTTTCGAAGAATGGTGGATTTTGTGCACTCTAATCGACGGACTTGTTACGTGTGTTTAGGTATAAAAGCCTTTCTCGGATTAATCACGCTTGGGTTAACTTTTTGGACAATGCCACACTCCAGACGGTCTTTGTAATCACCGCGGCCGTCGTTTTCGCATCGCTTGCATTTTCGACCTACAGCCTGAGCGGCCGCATGACGGCCTTGGAACGAAGTGTTGCGGGGCTGCAAGCGCAAGGCAACGTAACGGCGGATGCGGTCAACAAGATTTACGGGCAGGTTTCTGGCCTGCAGGGAGGAAGCCCAGCCAGCCAAAATGAAGCACCTAAGCCAGTAAATGAAGCGGGCGCGACGCAGGCGGGCGTGCAGGTTGACCTGTCGGGCAAGCAGCCGCGGGGAAACGCTTCGGCAAGGGTTTCAATCATTGAGTTCAGCGACTTTGAATGCCCGTTCTGCGGGGTGGTCTACCCCACGATCCAAAAGCTCCTTGCCGAGTATAACCGCACGCTCAACCTCTATTACATGCACCTGCCTCTCCACCAGCACAGCCAGAAGGCGGCGGAGGCGTACGAGTGCGCCCTCGTCCAGGGGGGAGGATGGGAGATGCACGACAGGCTCTTTCGGGAGCGCATGGAAGCCAACGACAACAATTCCGAAGTCAACTTCACCAACGGGAACTTCAAGCTCTTCGCCGAGCAGGTGGGCTTGGATGCGGACAAATTCAACTCCTGCCTTGACTCCGGTACCACCGTGCTCCTGGTGCAGAAAGACTATGGGCAGGCGACGAAGCTATTCAGCCGGATAGGCACTCCCACTTTCGTAATAAACTGCAACGAATACGGCGGAGCGATGCCCTACGAAACGTTCAAGAAAGTAATCGAGTACGAGTTGAACCACACGGCAACGTGCGCTTGAACAGTTGGTTTTTGTTCATGAACGAAAAAACGGCGGGAAAAGCCAGGATGACGCGGCGTCGGTTTGTTGCCGGCGCGGTTGGGGCGGCTGCGCTTGCTGCAAGCTCGGCCTACTACCTGCGCAACTCCCGGCACACTGACTTCAGCATCCCGCCCACGCGTGGCGAGGCGGACGCGTGGATGCGCCAAATCCACGGCGAGATCGAGTCGGCAAGGACTCCGGAAAAGGCGATGCAGGCGGTCCTCAAACTCGGGGGGCCCCATTACGCTTTCAAGCGCGAATTCCTCTCACGGCTTGCCGGCGAGGACAACTCCCCCGCCAACAGGCTAAGGCAATGGCGGTACGGGCCTGAAAACCCAAGAGTCAAGGAAGAGCGGGCGATTAGGGAGATGGACGAACTTTGCGATTACACATATGCGTTGCGCGAATTGGGCGACAGGAAATTGTTCCTAAGCATGATCAGGTCTACGCTTCACAGCCCCCATAGAAGCGTGCGAAACGGCGCCTACCTTCCCATCCGCGTTGTCCTCACCGGCGCTGACCGAGTTTCCAAACCATCCAGGAAACCCCACTCTGCACCCCTCGTGAAGGAGGTGCTGTCGTTGCTGAACGAAAATGGTCGGGAGACCGTGCTGAAAATGCGCAATGACCTGGCAGAACAGCAGAAAACACTCGGCAACTCAACCCCCCTCGAAACGCACGAGGCCGTGGACAACATCAGGCAAATCCTTACGGCGTTGAAGTGACGCGGAAACGGCAACCACCCGATTAGCCATTTTTATCCCTTTCCATCGCTAAGTTCTATTGCTCATTATAGCAAAAACCAGATGACTGTCCGGCAATTTCCTACGAAATTGTTCCTGGACGGGACGCGATAAATTGGAGCGAGGGTTGATGGGAAAATGAAGATAATTGCCAACGACGTCAAGAACGGGGTGAGCTTCCAGAAGGAAGTGCCCAAGGAGAAGGAAGGGGCGCTTGCGGGCAAGCACATTGGGGAGAAGCTGGACGGCGGGATAATCGGCATGACCGGCTACACCCTGCAGATTACCGGCGGTTCGGACAACGCTGGCTTTCCTATGCGTAAGGACGTGCCGGGCCAGAAGAGGCAGAAGGTCTACCTCACCGGAGGGACGGGAGCCAAGCACGTGAGGCACGGCAACCGCATCAAGAAAATCGTCTCTGGAAACACCATCGGCACCATTACGATGCAGGTCAACGCGAAGATTGCCGAATACGGCCCCACGCCCCTTGCGGAATTGGGATTTGCCCACACGCCCAAGAGCAAGGAGGAGAAGGAAAAGGCAAAGGCGGAAAAAGCGGCGGCCGCGCCCAAGCCCAAGAAGAAGTAGAACCAAAAAGGGGGTAACTCCCCCAAACTGATTTTTTACAGCGCCTTGGGCACAATTTCCCTCCTCCACTTGACCCGCCGCCGGCCTACGGCACGGGTGTGATGGTAATCGCGGGCGCCGTGCAGCCGGCGTCGTTCTTGCACTCCATCGAACCGGGGCCATCTGCGAACTGGCAGGGATTCAGGCTCTGAAGGTCGCACTTGGAATGCTGGATGGGCTGGAAGCATTCGTCGGATGACTTGCAGCCAGGAGGCCCTGCGCCCGGCAGCGCGTCGCAGCTCTGATAGACGGTGCCGTCCTTCCCCTTGTGGGCAATGCATTCTGTGTGCTGCTCCGGAGTGGGAGTTGGAGTGCCGCCCGGCTTGGGGGTGGCGGTGCTGCAAGGCGACGTGGTGCAGCCTACGGGACCGGGGCCGTCATACCACCTGCACTCGCCCTCCACGCAGGTGGAATGCTGTGCGGGCTCCTTGCACGGCAAGTCATCGATACAGAAAACCCCGCCGCCGCCCGGCACGATGGAACACTTTCCGTCACGGCACGCAGTGTGCTGGCCGGGAATCGTGGGGACGGGGGTTGATTTGGCAAGCGGGCCCAAGCCCCGCTCCGCATAATTGCCAACGGAAGGCGGACCCGGGAAGATGCTATTGTAAACCACAACGACGGCAACCACCGCAGCGAGAATGAGGGCCAAGGCTACGAACTGGCGGAACGCATTGGAGCCTTTTCCTCTTGCCACGGGGAGTCGAATGGAAATAGCGTGCGGCGCCTATTAAACTTTGCGGCCGGGCGCACATTTTCCCAAACAAGCTTTCAGGCATTAACGCCAAACGGCCCATTTCTTTCACGCGGCGCGTTGGGAGGTCACTGCACGATCACCCTGCCGGAGATTTTGGCGTGCAGCCCGTCGCGGTATTCGAAAGTGCCGTTGGAGAGGAAAGAGCGGTTGTAGGAATCGCCGGGCTGGAGCCAGTCGCTTGAGAAGTCCTTGGCGGCGATGCTGTGCACCGATTCGCCCTCGTTTCTCCACACCACCGTCGAGCCGGGCGGGACGAACACGTCCGGAGGGTCGAACCTCGAATCGCCGATGAACACGCTGAATGTCTTGTCGGGAGCCACCACCCTCACTTGCGATGCGATGGAATTGCGCGACTGTGCCACCACTCTCACTACGGTCTTCACGTTGGCGGAACTGAGGCCGGGAACGACCTTGTCGATGCCGGAATTCGCCTTCACCCGAAACGTCGAGGGCGGAAGCAGGTACGACGCGGTGAGAAGAACAAGAATGCCGACCACGATGGCCGCGGCCACGAGGTTGGACCTCTCCCAAAGAGAATTCGAAATCCGGCCGATGGACCCCTCGTCGTCAAGGGGCGAGCCGGCAACCGATGGCATGGCGATTACCAATTAATCAAGGGCCGTATTTATTCCAATGAGCTTACGCGGATAGTTCAAACTTATATTCCCAGCCGCTTGCTTCTCCGCCCAACGATGGCCTCAACCGCCTCTTTCCGTGCGGGATTGAGCGACCATTGGTATTCGTGGCCGCTTGCATGCTTGTAGAGAATACCCGACTCCAAAAGCGCTTCCGCAACGCGCTCCACGATTTTCCCGCCAAGATGGCTTGGAAAACCCTTCGTAAACAATGGCGTCTGCGAGTGGTGTCCCTTGCCCCAGCACCCGTCGCGGTAAAGCTTCCAAACGAGAATCTCCTCAACGACCTCAATTTCAGATTCGTTGGCCACGAATCGTCAAGGGAACGCCCGGCTCTTAAACTAATCGAAGGCAGCTTGCCGGCCCCCGCTCGGAGTATAGTAAATAGGCATTCAATAGATAGTTTTAATACTATGACTCCGCCGTATTCATTCCATGACCCACAATAGCCCGCTCGTCGACGCGTTGGGGAATGCCCCGCGCATACGCGTGCTAGACTTCCTCCTAACCCACGCCGGACTGGACTATTCCAAGACGCAGGTGGCGCGGGAAGCCGGGATATCGCGCATAACGATCGGGAAAATATGGCGGGAGTTGGAGGGGAGGAAGGCCATCGTAAAAACACGAATGATAGGCAGGGCGGCCCTCTACCGGCTCAACACTTCTAACACGCAAATAAAGGCGCTTGCAGCTCTCGATCTCTCGCTTGGAAAGGCAAAATCCGACGATGCCCTGGAAAGGCAAACGCTCAAGGCAACCGGCAAAATCACCTAATGGCAATTGCCTCCTCCCAAAAGTTCATCCCGCAATATCCTTCGCAACTCCCCCCACCTGCCCGGAGATTTCATTGCAGTAGCCGTGGTAGGGGCAGGAAATCAATACGAACTGCTTCGGTTCGCCCGCCTTGGCAAAAGAGCGTTGCGCGAGCTGGATGGGAATTCCGTTGTCGGTGGAGGAGTGGAGGAAAACTATCTTGCGCGGCGGAAGGAGGGGAAGATAAGAGTCGGGGTCGATTGAGGAGAGGAAAACGTCCTTCCTCCTGTCGATTTCGAGCGACGGGGCAAACCCGTAGCCCGCAGAGCTTATTACCATCACGCCCTTCGCCCGCTTCTCCACGCCTGCGGCAATGATTGCAATTCTCCCCCCGTGGCTCTCGCCCGCGAAAATGATACGGCCGGGATCCACGGAGGCGAGCGAACGCAAATAATCAAAGGCGCGCAGGTAGTCGTAAACCTGCAGGTGGGCCGAAACGTTCCCGCCGGAAAGGTAGGCGTTGAAATCCTCCTGCAGCGGCTTCTGCGCCCCCGAAGTCTCGCCCACCCCCCTCTGATCTATAGTAATCACCACGAACCCCGCAGAGGCAAGGGCCTTGCCGACCCCAATGTTGCCCCCTTCCTTCGCCACCCCCGCGCCGGGCATGAACACTGCCGCGGGGGCGTTCGAAACTGCCTTGCCGTTGATTTTGGGGACGCGAAGCAGCGCGTAAACCTTCCTTCCGTCAAGGCTGGAATAGGCGACCTTGCTCAAAGTTTCCTTTTCGGAATCGTTGAGCACGACAACCTCCGCATCGACATCTCCGCGTTCGGAAGGGATTTGCAGAATCCCGTCGCCATTCACGGAAAGTCTTATTGGGGGCGGGGGGGAGACGCAGCCGGCGAAGAACATCGGGAATAAAATAACCGAAAGCAACAGAACCGAATTCCGCCCGTCCAAAAACATTCTCACCAAAATGGTTAAGGTCATTAATCCATTCCCGGTTAAGATATTTAGAAGGTTGCCCACCACCATGCCGAACGGATTCTGGCTCGTCTTCTCCCTCATTGCAGGCTACCTGCTTTCCCTATGGCTCGCGTGGCCCAAGAGGACAATCCCTTTTTTCTTCGCCCTTGCGGCCATGCTCTTCATCGCATTCGGCATTGCCGGGATTGCGGGGCTCTTTGCGGCGCTGGCGACGAAATACCTCTGGCTCAAGGGCAATCGGGACGCGCCCCTGATGTAAATCGTTATAACCACGCCGCAGGCTAATCTGTGCATTATGGAATTCAAGCCCGTGGCATTGGCCGCCATCGTCCTTTCGCTTGCAATCGCAGGTTGCGTCTCCCAAACGCGGCCCGCGCCTGCCCCCCAGGCGACCGTACTGCCAAGGGCGACCGCCGCCCCAACGGCCATTCCCGCACCTCAGGCGCGCTGCATCGGAAGCCCGATCAGGGACTATTTCAATGCGGGCTCCATCAACGCAACCGACGCGGCCGGGACCGTGCAAAAATTCTCCGACTTCTGCATCAACCAAACGGCGCTGAGCGAATACTACTGCAACGGGGATGAAAAAGGGGTGGAGACCTACGCATGCGGATATGGATGTGAGGCCGGCGCGTGCAGGACCGCAGCGCAAGCCACTCCAACTCACCCCATCTCATTCGCCCTCGTTTCATCGCCAAAGAATGCCTACATAACGCCGTGCCAATCTCCCGAAATCACGCTTAACGTCCTTGGCGCGCCCGGCCACGCGGGCGTGAGGTTCTTCGCAAAATGGGGAGGGAAGCTCTCAGGCTCGTTCAACCCGGAAGAGGAAAGCGCCGACACGGCGGGATTTGCCGAAACCAAAGTCGCAGTCAGCGCCGCGTGCGCCTCGACAGGAACGGCAATCGCAAACTTCACCGCGCAAGTCTGCACGCAAGCCGAATGCGCCAACAAAACTATTGGGATGACATTCACCGCCGGCCACTGCGCCAACAACGAGGCGGCGTGCGACGCGAACGGAAGCATTGCTGGATAGGCGGAGTTTTAAAACTTAGGAGAAGGTGAGCCGAATTATGGTAAAGATTGAAATCAAGGCGGAAATAAACTCGTGCGAACTCCTGGTCATTCCCGTTTTCCAAGCCGAGTTGGGAAAGGGGACGGCTGCCGAGGCGGATGGCAAAATCGGAGGGCTGATCAAAGGGCTTGGCGGGAAGGAATTCGAGGGCAAACCCAACCAGACGGCGCTTTTGCGCACGACCTCGCCCCTCAAGCGCGTGCTCCTCTACGGAATTGGAAAGCGCGAGGAATTCAACGCTGATTTGCTCCGCTGCGCCGGCGGGGCGGCTGCGAGAATCGCCTCGGGCGCGCAACTCTCGTCCGTTTCCCTTTCGCTCCCGGAAAAGGTCGACGCTTTTGAAGCCGCCAACGCCCTCGTGCAGGGAGTGCTTCTCGGCGGTTACAAGTTCGACAAGTATTTTTCCGAGGGCGACGCGAAGGCAAAGCCCGTTGGCGAGATTGTGGCGGTGGCCAAGGCGGAGCACAGAAAGCAGGTTGAGGATGCAATCCATTTCGCAACCGTAGTTTCGGAAGCGTCCAACATTGCCCGCGACTTGGCGAACGAAAGCGGCGACGACGCGTGGCCGCAGAACATGGCGGCGAAGATTGAATCAATCGCAAAGCGCCACTCGCTCAAGTTCAGGGCGATTGACGAGCACGAGGCGAAGAAACTGGGAATGAACGCCTATCTCTCCGTCGGCCGGGGAAGCGTGCACCAGCCGAAATTTATCGTGCTTGAGTACAAGCCTGTTGACGCTAGGGGCAAGCCCATTGCGTTCGTGGGCAAGGGGATTACTTTCGATTCCGGCGGGATTTCGATAAAGCCGTCGGCGAACATGGAGAAGATGAAGCACGACAAGAGCGGCGCGTCCGCGGTGGTCGGCGCGATGGTCGCCTGCTCACAACTGAAAATCCCCCGCCACATCGTGGGAGTCACGCCGTTTACGGAGAACCTCCCCAGCGGGAGCGCAACAAAGCCCGGCGACGTGGTGAAGGCGATGAATGGAAAGACGATTGAAGTGATCAACACCGATGCGGAAGGCCGCCTTGTTTTGAGCGACGCGCTTGCCTACGCCGTCAAGGAAATCAAGCCCGAGGCGGTAATCGACCTTGCCACCCTTACGGGCGCGGTGTTCGTGGCGCTTGGAGACGTGCGCTCCGGCCTCATGGGCAACAACGCCAAGCTCGCCCAGCGCGTGAAAGATGCCGGAGAGAGGGAATTCGAGCGCGTGTGGGAACTGCCGATGGACAAGGAGTATGATGAGAAGGTGAAGAGCACGGTTGCCGACATCAAGAACGTCGGCGGGCCGATGGGCGATTCGGGCACCATTGCCGGGGCGGTGTTCCTCAAGAATTTCGTGGGCGACACGCCGTGGGTGCACCTCGACATCGCCGCAACTGCGTGGGTGGAAAAGGAAAAGCCTTACTACTGCCTCGGAGCAACCGGCGTTGGAGTGAGGCTGCTTGCGCGGATGATGAGGGAGTGGAAGTAACCAGCCCATAATCAAAGCTCTTCTCCATTCCCCCCTCGTCCCAAAATTCTTCCCTTGGCCTCAAAAATCACCCGGTTTTGCGTTTCGCGCCTTACCGCCATTCTTCAGAGCGATTGGAAACTCGTCCTTCCCTTTTGAATAGGCGGGGCACATTCCCTTGAATTCGCACCAGTGGCACAACTCGCTGGGGCTGGCGGGAAAGTCGTTGGCCCGCTCGGCCGCCTCTATTTTCCTAATCAGCCGCATCGTCTCGAAGGAAAGCACGTCAAGCTCTGCTAGGCGGCTAAACAAATACTTTTTAAAAGATTTCCTAACGCGGCTCTGAGCCCTGATGGCTTCACTATCCGTCCTCGCAAACGCGATGGCTCGGCTTTACGGCCACGAGGCGGTGCTGAACAAACTCAGCGCGAAAAATTCAGCGAATGGAATTCGGAAGAGGATGAATTTGGATAAACGCGATTGTTCGGATATGCGTTCTCTACCTTTCCGTCTTGTGCATGTGCCGGTGGGGGATGTAGGGAACGGCGAGAATCAGGAGCGAGAGCGCAATTGCAGCGATGTAAAGCTGGATGGCGACCGCCAAGCCGATTGCCGCCACTGCCCACACGCTGGCCGCGCTTGTAAGGCCGTGCACGGACTTGTCAGACTCGCGCATTATCATTCCAGCGCCGAGAAAGCCGATTCCTACGACGATGTTGGCGGCCACGCGCCCGGGGCTGGCGGGGTCCATCACTTCAGAAGCCATGGTGAAAAGCGCGGCGGCCGTGGCGACGATTACGTGCGTGCGGAAGCCCGCGGCGCTTCCAAGCGACTCGCGCTGGATGCCGATGGCCGCGCCGAGCACGCCAGCGAGAAGAAGCTGGAGGACCTGGAGGTATTCCGAGACCATTGCAAAAAGCCGAGTCGATTAGCCGACGGGTGAATTAAAGCCTGTGCCTAAAAGCAACTGCTTACGGGACTGGCCCAAAAAAGAGAAATGGGCAGGATTTCCCTCAAACGCCACCATCTTCTTCCTTCTTTTTTCCCGAGTGCCTTCCCTTCAGCGCGTTGGGAAAGAGCGGGGCAACATCGCCCTCGTCCCTCTCGTCCTTGAGCCACTTTTCGTAGTACTCTCCGAAGTTGCGGATGGGGTTGGTGAAGCGGTTGGACTTGAAGTACGCGTCGCCCTTCTTGTCGAAAAAGCCCAGCTCGTACCCCGTTTCGAGGTAGCGGTGCCACGTGGCCTTGGGCAGGTCGGCCGGCATATCCCTCAACATCAGCGACCCCTTGCGCTTCACCAGCGTCAAAACGAGGGCAAAGCGGTATGCCTGCGTGTCGTTTTCAAACAGCACCGACGCGATTTCCTTCACGGTAGGGCGTTTTTCCTTCTCCCTAAGCGCGTGGGTCTCCCACTGCCAGTGCTTGAAGTTCATTTGTTCAACTCTCTTGCGCGGGCTTGAAGAGATAACGCATCAAGTCCGTTGTGCTCCAGATCCGCACTCTGCCCTGGCCTGCAAATCCCTTGTCTCTTGACCAGATGTCGGCATCGCAGTAGAGGGCAGCTGCGAGGTAAAGCCAGTCCTTCGAATCGCGGCTCAAGGAAGATGCGGCAGGCAGGTAAGGCTTAAGGTACTCATCGGAAAATACCGTGACTTGGTTGCAAAGGAGGTCGCCAAGACCCTCGAATTCCTTTTCACTCCCGTCAAACTTGCCTAATATCTCCAGCCGCTTGGCATCAAACTCCATAAGCGGATGCCCGGGGGAATAAAGCACGATTTCGGGGCTGAACCAAATCTTTCTGGTGATGCCGTCCCTGAGCAAGGCGGAAAAGAGGATGTTGGCGTCAACTACCAACTTCATTCAACAGCGCCTCCGCCCGTTTTGCAAGCGACCTGTTTACCGACGCCGCAAGTTCATCCACGTCCCGCACAGTCAGCCTACTTTTCTTCGCAAGCCTGTTCGCCTCCTCCAAATCGTCAAGCTTGCGTTCAATAAGCGTGCGAATGGCGCTAGACCACCGCATTTCCCTATGCTTGTCCATCCGCGATTTCAGGTCATCGGAAATGAAGAGGGTAACATTCGCCATGACAAATCACCTTAAAGATAGCGTGATTTCACGTATTTAAGCACGTGAGTAAGGCGTGGATGCGTTGCGTGTCGTTTTCAAACAGCACCGACGCGATTTCCTTCACGGTAGGGCGTTTTTCCTTCTCCCTAAGCGCGTGGGTCTCCCACTGCCAGTGCTTGAAGCTCATTTCTTCTCATCATCCGGCAGGAGCGTTTGCGCCTGCACTATGAATTTGCGTGAATCTTCGATAATACCTGCAGTCTCCACCCCGCTGATTTGCTTAAGGGCATAGTTGAACTCTTCCCTCAACTCCCGCAAGCCGTCCAAGAAATCGACGCTCCCTTTCTCCAAAAGGCCCTCCCGCTCGAACAGGTCGCGCAAGGCTATCGAAAGGCACCGGTGGCTCTTTTCCGAATACCCCCTAGAAAGCACGAGCGCCCTCGCGGCGTGGAAGCACGCGTAATAACTCTGGACAACCGCCCAGCCGGCAGAGCCGGAATCCAAGGACGCTCTGGCACGGGCCAGGTCCAGCGCCGCCTCTTCCAACTCTTTATGCGCCACGCGCGGGTCAACCGGCATTTTCCTAAGGCCGCGCTTTGCCACGCACTCTGCAAACTCGCTGCCTTCCATTAGTCCTTCCGCCTCCAAAGCTCAATTCCCGCCATTATCCGCTCGTAAAACGGCTTCTCGCCCGTCCTGAGGGCCATGAGCCTGCGGCCGTCGGCAACCAATGGCGACAAACCCTTAAACTTCCTCGCTGCAAGAATTCTTTTCACTTCCCCCGCCTGGGCAGTGAGGATAAACACGTCAAAATCACTGCCTTCACTCTCTTCCCCAAACGCGCGGCTTCCATAAAGGACAATCCTCTCGCAATGGCCCTCAAGCGAATCCACCATCCCGCAGAGCGCCAGAACGCTGAGAAAAATGCGGAACTGCCGCACTGGCGGGCTTGACGAGTTGAGGAGGTAATGAACCTGGTTGCCCCTCTCGCTCCGCACGAGCAAACCCATCTGCGCAAGCAGCTTGAGACCCGCATTGCACGAGCCCACGCTCAAGCCTGAAGCGGCCGCAGCCTCCCGCACGTAAAAACTGCGGGAGGGATGGGTGCAGAAGAACTCAAGCAACGAAAGAGCCGATGGACTGTTCAGTTTTTTGAAAGCATCGTTCAAGATAATCGCCTATCTGTTCAATAGGGTGAACGAATAAAAACGTTCTCACGCCCTCACTTTCGCAACCGTCCCGCCGTTTGCACGCAACATTTCTTGAGGGGCGATTTTCACCAGCGAATCGGTCGAGCCGCCGCCGGTCCACACGAATGGGCGCTCCAAAACGCGCGGGTCAATGAGGGATTTTGCGGAATAGCCGAAGGACGGCGTGCCACCGGCGGGATAGTCCGTCTTCTCAAGCATCTGCGCTGGCGATGCGATGCGAGGCCTCTTACCGCCCAACACTTCGGCCACAGCCTCGCGGCTCGCGCGGTCCTCCCCCTTCACGATGCAAGTGACCACGTTTCCGTCCGAATCAAGCATTAGGGCGTTCTTTACGAAATCCTCCCTCGACGCGCCCGTGGAGGCCATCGCGTCTTCCACCGAATGGCACGACTGGGCAAAGTAGGGATGCTCGCAGGCAATGCCGTTGGCGGAGATGAAGTTCTGCAGCTTGAGGTAATACTGGTCCACTCCAACATCTTCCACGGCATCACTCCTTAATCACGGTCCCGGCCTCGACTTTTTTTAGCAAACCCGCATTCGCGGGATTGACAAGGTCGGAATGCAGAAAGCACTTTGCGGAAACGCCGTTGCCATAGCGCGCAATGCAGCGCCTTTGCAGCTCGGGAAGCATTTCCGCCACTTCCTTCGCCGCCTTTTCGCTCGTGACGAGAATGAAGAGGTCGATGGGGCTGTTGGGAAGCTCACGCCCCTCGCCCACGGGGCCGTAAAGCACGACGCGCTCGACGCTCAAGTTAGAGGAGTAAAACGCGTGGAGGAGGCGCTTGAGGTCCTGGCGCGGGTTGTGGTGCACCGCCTCGCCCAGGTGCGTCACCGCCCAGTACGCGTAGCCCTCCTTGTTGAGAACCCACGAGGTTACGTTGCCAACGCGGGCAGGGGAAGCGAGATTGAGGTCGTGAAATTCCTTGAGCGTCTTGTTAACCGCAACGTGCGACAGCCCCACCAAGCGCGCAATCTCGCGCTCGCTCTGCGTCTTCTCCTCGCGCAGCAAGTGCTTTAGCACGCGCGCCTTTGCGTGCGAGCCGAACGCCGAATCGAAAAAACCGTGGAAAAGCACATTAGTCGCCTGCTGCCAACAACATAAGAAGTGTTAGAATAAATAACTAACGGTTGTTAAGTCAAATGACTAACGATTGTTATAAACAATTATTAACAACCAATGCATCTCATAATTTCAAGACAAATTTTTTCATTAGTGGAACTTCCAGTATTTAAACGGAAACGAATCTGTTTCATAATTTTGGGAAATAAGCTCTGCGTGGGATAAGGGCGTGGGTAAACGGCACCAACCAGAGGGAAGAAAGCCATCACGGGGAAAAAACCAATAAAAGCGTTGAAAAAAATGAGATGGGCCGTTTAGAATCGGTTCGTGCACATATGAACAATTGCCTGCTTTTTGCGCTCATCCCGACCATTTCGGAGGTCCCGCCCCGCCGGCAGCGCTATAGGCAACCTCGCGATAGAGGACATAAAGTACGATGAGCGAGACGATTGCAAGGCCGAGCGTTACGAGATCCAACATGACCCACGCAGAATAGTTCATGCCCGTATGAATTAACGGGGCGCGTGAAGCCTGATTCCCGCTTCCTTAAGCGCGTTTGAAAACCCGCCCATGTCCGTCCCTGCGGGTGCGAGATAGTAAACGCGCTTGGACAGGCCGTCAAAACTCACGTGCGCCGCAGAGCCGTTTCCCCCGCGGCCATCGATTGTCGAGGCCATATCCCGAAGCTGCCGGATCTGCGCTTCCGCCAGCTCCCTCGCCTCCAGACGCACCACAACTTGGCCAAAATCCTCATGGATTACGGTGGAATCGAGCGACGAGCCTAACAATAGGGCCAACTGCCTGATGTCTTCTACCGACTGCCTCATAGTCATCGCCTTGGGTAAAGGGATTTGGATGCCCCTCTTAATAAGGTTTTCGAGCCCCTCCTCCCTTCCCGCTGGCGCGCCTACGAGATTTCCCGGCGATGGCCCGCTTCCGGCTTTGCGCGAGCAGGCACTTTTCTGGGAGAACGCCGCGGTCCCCGGCCAAGCTTGCCTGACTCCCTCTTCCCCCTGATATCGCTCCAGAACCCCCTAGCCTTCCCGTCGTGCCTGCTGAGAAGGTAATCTAGGGCATCGGAAAGCGAAACCCGGCGGGCAAGCCGCTGCTGCAGCTCCCCCGCAATCCTGGAAAGGCGCGAGTAGGCCTTCGCGTGCAATCGCACAATCACATATTTTGGTTCCATCGTAAACCCAACGGGTAATGTATGCAAAGTATAAAAAAGCTACAATCAATCAAGCCTACGGGGTTGCCCTAAGCGGTATAAAACGCAAAACGCCCACACGAAAACAATTTTAATCCCCAACCAACTAATGTTTTTTGCACAGCGCTAAAGTGCGCTGGAGCGCATCAGGGATTCACATGGCCGAATGGAGCGACGCGAGGGAGATGGAAGGCGTACTGCGTACGGGAATCTTCTTCGCGGTAGTGCTCTACCTGCTCGTCACGGCACTCAAGGGCGGTAGCATAATCTAAAAAGCGCCAAGGCAAACAACTCTCCCCCCCCCGCAAGGCTGGAAGGGCAAAAAAAAACCTCACGCTCCCCTGCGCCGCCTCCGTTTGGACAAAAATAACCCTAATTCAGTAGGGCGATGCGCTCGGGAAAAGGGAATTTCTTATTTCTCACTGCAAAAGCCAACAAAAAGCGGTTTTTGGCCGTTTCGCCTTTAAGCCGTTTTGGGAAAATGTAATTAACTTTAAGAGGCAGAATTATCCCTTATGGCAGACGCACACGCAGAACATCCCCGCGAGCCGGCGCCGTTTGCCCTGCCGTTCCTGCGCTCAAAGACGGCAATGCCGGGAAACCGCCACTACGCAATAAACTCCTTCGGCATCTCCTGGGGCACGATTGTCGAAGTCGAGAAGAAGAAATAGCGCCGCCACCAACAGGGTTGCTGCACGCGCAAGCCGACAAATTTCCCTCGCGTTTGGCGCATTGCTCCTTTTGGCGACAAACCTGCCTATTGCCTTTTGCGCAAGTTTTGATTATTGGGATTTCGGAAGTGAAAAAATAGCGTGGCACTCAAATTCGAGCTCAAGGCGCCCTTCAGCCCCACTGGCGACCAGCCTGGCGCCATTGCGCAATTGAGCGAAGGCGTGCTCAAAGGCGAACGCCAGACGCTACTCGGCGTAACTGGCTCCGGGAAAACTTTTTCCATAGCGTCCGTCATCGCGAAAACCGGCAGGAACGCCCTCATCATCTCGCACAACAAGACTCTCGCCTCGCAACTCTACCAGGAATTCCTCGATTTTTTCCCCCATAACAACGTGGAATACTTCGTCTCGTACTACGACTACTACATGCCCGAGGCGTACATTGCGGCAACCGACATGTACGTGGACAAGGAGGTGATGGTGAACGAGAAGCTCGAGCGGCTGCGCTTCTCTTCAACCGCGTCGCTGATGTCCGGCGAGCCGACGGTGGTGGTCTCAAGCGTCTCGTGCATCTACGGTCTGGGCTCCCCGGCGGATTACGGCGAAATGAGCCTGCCTCTCCGGAAGGGGGCGCGGATTTCGCGCGGGGACCTGCTCCGAAAGCTCGTTTCGATCCAGTACGAGCGGAACGACTTTGCCCCGACTAACGGATGCGTTCGGGCCAAGGGCGAAATCGTCGACGTGTTCCCATCTTACAAGGGCGTTTTCTACAGGCTGCAGTTTGACGGCGACAGGATTGAAAAAATCAGCGAGCACCACCAAACGAGCGCCATCTTGCTGCGACTGGCGCAGAATGTCCGCATATTCCCCGCAAAGCACTTCGTCGTGCCTCCCGAACGCATCGGCGGGGCAGTGAAGGGGATTGAAAACGAATTGAAGGAACAACTCCCGAAAATTGCGGAGGGCGACGAGAGCGGGCTCAAGGCGCACAGGCTCAGGACGCGGGTGAACTACGACCTCGAGCAGATCCGCGAGTTCGGCTTCTGCAAGGGCGTGGAAAACTATTCGCGCTATTTCGACGGGAGAAAGGAGGGCGAAAAGCCGTATTGCCTCCTTGACTTTTTCAACGACGATTCGCTCTTGGTCATTGACGAGAGCCACCAGACCATCCCCCAATTGCACGGGATGTTCAACGGCGACCAGAGCAGGAAAAAAAGCCTTGTGGAATACGGATTCCGCCTCCCATCGTGCCTTGACAACCGGCCGCTGAAGTTTTCGGAATTCGAGAAATACTTCGAGAGGCGGCCTTCAATTTTCGTCAGCGCCACTCCCGGCGATTACGAGAGGCAGACGAGCGCGCGGATTGTGGAACAACTCGTCCGGCCGACCGGAATTGTCGACCCCGAAATTTCCGTCCGCAGAATCGAGGGGCAGGTTGACGACTTGCTTTGCGAAGTGCGGGCGACGACCGCAAAGGGCTGCCGCACGCTGGTGACCACGCTGACCAAGCGCATGGCCGAGGACCTCGCGGAATTCATGATGGAGAAGGGAATCAGGGTGCGTTACCTGCATTCCGAAATCGACACTCTCGAAAGGACGGATATCATCCGCAGGCTGCGGCTTGCGGAATTCGACGTGCTTGTGGGAATCAATCTCCTGCGCGAGGGGCTGGACATTCCCGAAGTGGGGCTCGTTGCCATTCTCGACGCTGACAAGGAAGGGTTCCTGCGCAACTCCACCTCCCTCATCCAGACGATAGGCAGGGCCGCGCGCAACACGCAGAGCCGCGTGATAATGTACGCCGAGAGGGAAACGCACTCGATGGCGGAGGCGATTGCCGAAACAAACCGCAGGCGCGCGTACCAGAAGGCCTACAACGCCAAGCACGGCATCACCCCCCGCACGATAATGAAGAAAGTGGCGGAAAGCGAGGACGAGAAAATAATCTCCCAAGTCAGGAGCATCCCCAAGTCGCAGGTGGGGCGGGAAATCATCGAGACCGAAACGCTGATGAAAAAGGCGGCCGAAAACCTCAACTTCGAAAAGGCAATCGCGCTGCGCGAAAGGCTCAAAGCGCTGCAGATGAGGATGGCGGGATAGCGCGCGCCATAGGCATCGCGTGTTGAAGGCAGCGACAACCGCCTCGTGATTTCCGGAGGGCATTGCGCTCATAATCTTCCGGCGGCCCGGCCACCCTACCCCTTTAAAATGCTGAGTGCGTTCAAGACAATTGCGCCGATGATTCGACGGGCGCTTTTGTAAACGAAGGTGATATTGAATGGCAAACGGCAACAACCCAATAACCCCCCTTACCAGCCAGACGGCTTCACAGCCTGCCGCGGCCGGAGCGGGTTTTTCCTACAAGAACGGCCGGGGCGTCACCTACTACCTGCACGAGAAGCAGATGCCCAAAGTGACTCTGCGCTTCTTCTCCAAGGTGCCTGAAGGCGCAATTCCCCTGCCTTCAGGGTATGACGTGATGGAAAACCCCAAGACGGGCCTGCCGTTCATCAAGAAGAAGGCGTAATATCCCATCGCGGGGAAAGCCCTCTTTCCGCAACTCTTTTTTACTTGTCCATCCAATAATATCCCGTCAAGGCTATTTCTAGGAGTTTGCTGACATGCCAGAGCAGTTCATCACGGTCAAAGGCGCGCGCGAGCACAACCTCAAGAACATAGACGTGCAGATTCCCCGCAATTCCCTCACGGTAGTGACGGGGCTGAGCGGCAGCGGCAAAAGCACCCTTGCATTTGACACGATTTACGCCGAGGGACAGCGGCGATACGTGGAGAGCCTCTCGTCCTACGCGCGGCAGTTTCTCGGCGTGATGGACAAGCCCGACGTGGATTCCATCGACGGCCTCTCGCCCGCCATCTCAATCGACCAGAAGGGCGCCGGGAGAAACCCGCGCTCGACGGTGGGAACTGTCACGGAGGTTTACGACTACCTCCGCCTGCTCTACGCGCGCATCGGCATTCCCCATTGCGTCAACTGCGGCCAGGCGATTCGGGGAATGGGCGCGGAGCAGATTGCGCAAACCGTCGCGGCAAGCGCGGCGGGGAAAAAAGTGCAGGTCCTCTCGCCGTTAGTGCGGGGGAAGAAGGGGACGTACGAAAGGCTCTTCCAGGAGCAGTACGAAAAGGGAATCGTGCGCTTCCGCGTGGACGGGAAGGAGTTCATAATGGACGACGACAAGAAAGTTCCCGGGCTGGGAAGGTACGACAAGCACAACATCGAGGCGGTGATTGACCGCATAACCCTCGAAGCCGGGCCGAAATGGAAGGAAGGCGGGAAGGATACGAAGGAAATTGACAATACAACGGCCGATGCCGCAGGAATCCGGCACGATTCAAAATCTTCGGATTCCTCCACTTCAGCGTACGATGAAGAACGCACGAGGCTGCAAGAGGCAATAGAAACTGCGCTGAAAAACGGCGAGGCGGCAGGCATCGTCATCATACTCACCGAAGAAGGCAGGGGTAAAGTGAACGAGCGGCTTTTCAGCACGCAAAACTCCTGCCCAGACTGCGGGACGAGCTTCGAGAAAATCGAGCCGCGCATCTTTTCGTTCAACTCCCCCTTCGGGGCGTGCGCCGAATGCCACGGGCTGGGGGTCAAAAGCGAGTTCGATCCCGAACTGGTCATTCCAGACCGGAAAAAAACGCTGCTTGAAGGCGCAATCGTCCCGTGGGGAGGGATGTTCAAAAGCTTCCGAATGCAGGCACTTGCGGCGGTGGGAAAGAAATTCGGGTTCGACCTCACCACTCCCGTTGAGAAGTTCGACAGGAAGCAGATGGGCGTAATCCTCAACGGCACGGAGCAGACCATCCAATACAGGCACGTGAGCGGCGACGGTAGCAGCAGGTGGGAGCACGAGGGAAAATTTGAGGGTGTAGTGCCCAACCTCACGCGGCTGCTTGCCGAGACGAAAAGCGATTACCGACGGGAGGAGCTCAAGCGGTTCATGCGCGACTCCACCTGCCCCGAGTGCAATGGCGACCGGCTGAAGAAAGAGCCGCTTGCGGTCAAGGTTGCGGGTAGGAACATCGTGGAGGCCTCAAGCCTGAGCATTTCTGAATCGAAGGAATTCTTTTCCCAACTCGAATCGTCCCTCACTGAAAAGGAAAAGGCGATTGCCAAGCTCATCCTCAAGGAAATCGTCGCAAGGCTGGAATTTTTGGACAATGTCGGGCTTTCATATCTTACTCTCGGCAGGGAGGCAGGCACTTTAAGCGGCGGCGAGGCGCAGCGCATCCGCCTCGCAACTCAAATCGGCAGCGGGCTTACGGGCGTGCTTTACGTCCTAGACGAGCCGAGCATCGGCCTGCACCAGAGGGACAACAGGAAACTCCTCTCTACCCTGAAGAGATTGCGCGACTTGGGAAATACGCTTATAGTTGTCGAGCACGACGAGGAGACCATGCGCGAGGCCGACTACATGCTCGACCTCGGCCCCGGCGCGGGAGTGCACGGCGGGAAGGTTGTTGCGGCAGGAACGCCCGGGGAAATCGAGCGCGCCAAAGACTCGATTACGGGCGCGTACCTGCGCGGGGAGAAGAAGATTGAAATCCCAAAACAAAGGCGCATGCGGGGAAAGTATCTCAAAGTCGTCGGCGCGAGGGGAAACAACCTCAAGAACGTCACTGTACATTTTCCAACAGGCAGCCTGACGTGCGTCACGGGCGTGAGCGGAAGCGGGAAGAGCACCCTCGTTATTGAAACGCTTCATGCTGCGCTTGCGCAAAAATTCTTCTTCTCCAAGGGAAGGCCGCTTGCGCACGAGCGCATCGAAGGGCTTGACGGAATCGAGAGCGTCGTTGCAATCGACCAGTCGCCAATAGGCCGCACGCCGCGCAGCAATCCAGCCACATACATCGGCGCGTTCTCGCCCATCCGCGAGCTTTTCGCCATGACGCCCGAGGCACGCGCCCGCGGCTATGCCCCTGGGCGGTTCAGCTTCAACGTCGCGCAGGGAAGGTGTTCAGCTTGCGAGGGCGACGGGCTCATCCGCATCGAGATGCACTTCCTTCCCGACGTTTACGTCGAGTGCGAATCGTGCAAGGGCAGGCGCTACGACGAATCTACGCTTTCAATCAGGTTCAAGGGAAGGAACATCGCGGACGTCCTGGAAATGAGCGTGGAGGAGGCGCTGGCATTCTTCGAAAACGTCCCGGCAGTGCGCAGGAAACTCTCCTGCCTCAACGACGTGGGGCTCGGGTATGCAAAATTGGGCCAGGCATCCACCACCCTCAGCGGCGGGGAGGCCCAGCGCATCAAGCTTGCCGCGGAGCTGGGCAAGACTGAAAGCGGAAAAACTGTTTACATCCTTGACGAACCGACCACGGGCCTGCACTTTGACGACGTGCGCAAGCTCCTTGACGTGCTCCACCGCCTCGCGGGCAAGGGGAATACCGTAATCGTCATCGAGCACAACCTCGACGTGATCAAGACGGCCGATTACGTGGTGGACATCGGGCCGGAAGGCGGCGACGCCGGCGGCCGCATCATTGCCGAAGGCACGCCTGAAGAAGTTGCGGCCAACCCCAAGAGCGCGACGGGGGCGTACTTGAATAAAGCCCTCAGGAAATAGAAGCGCTCGGGAAATAGTGCGCAACCTTCTAGCCCAAAGAAAAATCAGTTCCCGATTTCGCCAACTATCTCTTCAATCGCCGCGTCAGCCGCGTCCTCGTCAACGCTGCATCCCGCCGCGGAGTGGTGGCCTCCTCCTCCGAACCTCTTCGCAATCGCGCCCGCATCGGCCTTCATCCCGCGGTTGAAGATGTTTTCCGCAATGCTGATGTCGACAATTCCTGATTTCTTGCTCTTGCGCACGCGCATGCTCGCGATGCAAGCGGGGTTCTGCAAATACACTGCGAAGCGGCCGCCTGCGTTGAGCATCCAAGCTGGGGCATTGCGCAAATCCACTATCGCCACGCCCTTCTCCACGCGCGTGTAGGTGGGAAGCTCGGCCTCCAGCTTTTTCTGCATCTCAAGCCGGTCGGCAATGTTCTTGGCAACCTGCCCGTCCGCAAGCACCTTCTCAAGCGGCTTTTTGCGCAGAAGCTCGATGAGCCGCCTGCGGTAGGCGAATGACGCCGAGGCGGTCTTTTCAGCGTCGAGCGAAATTGAAATGAGAAAGTAGCCGGAAGGGTTTTTCAAGTCCTCAGGCATGAAGTCGGCGGTGTCTATCTTGTCGGCTGCGTTGACGAAGTCGGAAAACTTCTTCCGCAAGAAGGGGTTGTCGTAGTAATCCATCACCACGCGCGCGGCGCTTTTGGCGTGTGGGTCGAAGCGCCCCTCGAATTGCTTGGGTGCCGCGGTGCTCGCGTGGTGGTCGAACCACTTGCCGCAGTTGGGATGCCACGGGAGGTCGGAAACTATCGAGCCCTTCACCAAATCGATTTCCCTCTTCTGGATGTCCTCGGGCTCGGCGAACTTGATTTCGACAATGTCTTCCACTTCGCCAAGAAGCACGGCGCACGCAAGGCCGTCGAAGTCAGTGTGGGTGTAGAGGATGGGCATATTTACCAAACGATTAGGGAAATAAAGGAAATTAATCCGAAGGTTCCTGAAGAACCACAGGCTCCGCCCCGGGAATTTCCCTGTGCTCCACCTCCCCGCCAGTGGCGTCGACGAAAATCCATTTCGAGCGCCTGCTCGGAGGCAGGATGGGATATGTCTTTTCGGCAATCCAGCCGTGCTGGAGCATCGCGTCCTCCTCGAGGCGAAGCTCTTCGGATGTGGCGTAGATGATTGAGACGGTGAACTCGTAGCAGGTTTCCTTGCCCAGGCACATCGAGGGATGGCGCTTCACCTGCACTATCGTTCGGGTGTCCTGGGGCAAGAGTGCCTGGAGGAATTCCCGAATCTGCCTCGACTCGCCGCCCTCGAAGCGCGCCTCGCCCTCGCCAAACGGCGCGTAGCTGCGAAGCTGCATCAGCCCGAGTATCGCCATGGAGTTCTGCAGGGGCATCACCTTGAGCTCGAGCTTGCCAAGCTGGACGTTCTCGGTCTCGAAAAGCTTTTGAAGAAAATTTCGCATCGGCATTACCTCTTTTGATTGCGCAGGGATAAAACCGTTTGGTGCCAAAATGGGTAATGGGCATCGGGAAGATGGTTAAGGGAATGAAAACGATTGTGAGAAAGAAAACGGCCAAGGGGGGCAGCGCCAAAGCCCCGGCCCCCGGATTCAGCTCCATTGTCGAGGAATCGGCGCATCTTCTCGTCCCGGCGGGAAGCGAGAGTGACGCGTTTCACAAGGATGTCTTCTACAATCCCGCCATGCGGCTCAACCGCTCGCTCTCCTCCCTTGCCCTCGGGGCATTCATCCGGGAAGGGCTGCTTGAAAAGCCGGCCGTGCTTGACGGCCTGGCCGCAACGGGCGCGCGTGGCATCCGCTATGCCCTTGAGAACGAAACGGGAAAAGTTGTTTTTGTCGACGCCAACCCCGCGGCAATCCCCGTGCTGAAAAAGAACATCGCCAAAAACAAGCTCGCAGGGAAAGCGAAAGCAGTGGGGGACGACCTGAACGCATTCCTGTGCAAATCGTGGGAAAAGTTCGACTTTGTGGAACTCGACCCGTTCGGAAGCCCCGTTTTCTTTCTCAACAACGCCATCCGCTGCGTCTCCCAAAAAGGAATCCTCAGCGTCACGGCAACAGACCTTGCGAAGCTTTGCGGCAAGGAACAGGCCACCTGCATCCGCCACTATTCCTCCAAGCCCATGCGCTGCCCCTTCTCCCACGAGCTGGCGCTGAGGATCCTCATCAAAAAGGTTGTCGAGGCGGCTGCAGTTCACGACGTTGCCGCGGTCCCTCTCTTCAGCTTCTACCACGGCCACGCGCTCAAGGCGTTCTTCACCTGCGAAAGGAGGCCGCAAGAGGCCAGCGGGCTTTTGGGGCAGATTGCCTTTGCAGTGCTGTGCAGGAAGTGTTTCCACCGCGGGATTGAGAAATTCCCGCCTGGAAAGTGCCCCAACTGCGGTGCGAAAACCGATTGCGCCGGGCCGCTCTGGGCTGGTGAGACGACAAGAGTGGGACTTTCCGCAAAATTGATTGAATTGAACAGGAAACGGAATTATGCAGACTCAAAAGCCATTGGCAAAATTCTCGAGGCCATCAATGGCGAAAACGGACTGCCCCCCCTTTTTTACGACCTGCACGAATTGAGCGAGAAACTCTCCAACCATTCCCCCAAAACGTCGGAGTTCGTCAAGAAGCTGCGGGACGCGGGATTCGAGGCGGGCGCCACGCACTACTCGCCAACGGGCGTGAAGACCAACGCCCCGATTGGGGAGATGGAGCGATTGCTTGCGAAGTGAAAAAAGCACGTCGCTTGAGCCGAATAGGGGCTCTGCCCGCGAAGTGAAGAATGCATCCCCCCCACACGCCCGCCCGCAGCTTAAGCTCATTGGAAAGAAACTGATTTTCCGGGTTTGCAAATCAGCGGTTGACGCTGTCGAAATCCACGCCGGAATTGGTGCTGTAGTGGTAGACGGCGAAGAAGTTTTCGGGTTGCTGCATCGAATACCTCCCCAATATCGAGCGGGCGCTGGTGAGGTCGCCGATTGTGAAGAAGAAGTAGTTGGCGTTGCGCGCGTGGTCGGCATTGGATGGGACGTAATACGCCGCAGACGCGCTTGCCTTAAGCTCTCCAACAAACGCGTAGCAGACCGAATCCACGTTCTTGCACGTGACGTAGTAGGCGTTGGGCGGCGCGTTGGAATCAAGGGGCGAAAGGCGCTGGACTGCCGGCGCGGGCGTCGGGGTGGGAGTCGGGGTTGCGGTTGGCTTGGGCGTCGGCTTGGGCGTGGCGGCGGGCGTTGCCGTGGGAGTCGAGGAGGCTGAACCGTCCGAAGCCGGTGCCGAAACGGTTGCCTTGGCCTTGGAAGCGCCTCCGAGGGCCACGAGGGAATTCGCGTCCGGGGAGGGGAACTTGAAGCCGACGGTTGTTGCCAAGGGGGAGGCCGACGCGTCCAGCTCGTCCGGAGCGACAACATTGCCCGTGGGGGACGAGCCGCCTCCAAGGCAGCCCATCGCAAGGAGCGAGAGGGAAAGAAGCGCGACGAAAACGACTTTCTTGAGCATATCGAGAACAACCTAAGATTGAAAGAGGAATAAAAGGATTGCGAAAGGGCTGCGGAAGGAAGAAAAAAAACCAACGGTTTACAGTACTGGCTTGAATGGGGGGAAGGAAGAAAAAAAAAACGATTTAGGACGGAATGAAATGAATGGGAAGAAGAAAGAAAAAAATAAAAAAATTAAAAGAGACGGGAGCGCAGCCTTATATCGTCACGTCGAGGTCGAGGGACTTCTTCAGCTCGCGGTAGCGGTTGCGGATGGTCACTTCGGTCACTCCCGCGACGTCGGCCACTTCCTTCTGCGTGCGGCGCTCGCCGGTCATCACGCTTGCGATGTACACGGCAGCCGCGGCAACGCCCATCGGCCCGCGGCCCGAGATGAGGCCCTTGTCAATGGCCTTGTCGAGCAGGTCAACTGCCTTTTCCTGCGTCTCGCCGCTGAGCTTGAGGCTGGTGATGAAGCGCGAGATGTAGAAGCGCGGGTTGGTCAGCGGGACCTTGAGGTCGAGCTCCTGGGTGATGAGGCGGTAGGTCCTGCCGATTTCCTTCTTGGGAATCTCTGCAACCGCGGCAATCTCGTCAAGCGTGCGGGGAATGCCGTACTGGCGGCAGATGGCGTAAAGCACGGCGCTCACCACGCTCTCGATCTGCCTGCCTCGGATGAGCCCCTTCTCAACGCACCTGCGGTAGAGAAGCGCCCCGCTCTCGCGGATGCTTTCCGGAAGGCCCAAGTGCGACGCGACGCGGTTGAGTTCCGTAAGGGCGATCGCGAGGTTGCGCTCGATGCTGTTGGAAATGGACGCGCGCTTGTGCCACTTGCGCATGCGGTAGAGCTGCGCCTGCTGCGAGGGGACGATTTTCCCGCCTCGGATGTCGCGGTTGTACTGGTCAATCTCCGTGACGAGGCCCTTGTTGGGCGACATGTACTTCAGGGGCGCACCGGTCCTCGCGCGGGAAGCGCGCTGCTCGGCGTCAAAAGCCCTCCATTCGGGGCCTTCCTGCACGAGGTCCTCCTCTACGACGAGGCCGCAGTTGGAGCAGACGATCTCACCCCTTTCGGAGTTCCGGTCCAGCCTCTTGTTTCCGCAATCTGGGCACTTGTACATATTCCGCACCTCTCAAACGCTAATTTTTTGAATGCATTTTGAACGCAAAACCCAGCTCTGATGCGACAATCTCACTTCGGCTTGGAGCGCAAACTCAACGCGGCGCATCCCGCGTCTCCAATTCCATTCCTTCGAAGCGGAGGTAACCCTTCCTTGCCGCCTCGGCCAGCCGGCCTACGAAAAGCGGCCGGTCCACCCGGCCTATTGTCTCAAGGACTGTGGCGACTTCCTTCCTGCCGTCGAAAAGCTTGGCCCTTCCATCGACTGGTTGTGCAGAATCGGAGGAAAGCAGCAGCGCGCCGTCACTCGTGGCCCTAAGCACGCGAAAAAGCATAGTAGACCAGCTTCAACAACTTCGAGAAGAAGGCGCAGATGCCGATTTTCCGCCAAAAACTACAGATAACTATATAAATATAATGTGAAGTTCCGCCTATAAAAAACTTTCCCCGGTTTTTAAAGGCAGGGCAGTTTTGAGAGGGGAAAAACCGGGATGGAAGGGGCGAAAAACGCCCTTGGACCGGATGAGCCGGGCCTTGGGTCCTCGCCGCCCAAATGCGGTTTGTGCCGCTGCTCGCGGCTTAGGGGCGTTCAGGCCTTTGCCGGCTTTGCCTCCGCATTGGGAACCGCTTGCTTGGCCTCGCCGCGCACTTCCTTGGGAACTGCGGCCGAGACGAGAATGGCGTTGACGATTCCGTGCTGGCCCGGCCTCGAGGTGACGCGGGCGGAGCCCATTTCGGTCTGCACGAGGCAGCCCTTGGTCACCACGTTCTCGCGGGCGTAGTGGCGGTTGTCCGGCGATTCGAGAACGGTGATGAGTTTGGCCTTGGAAATCTTGCCGCCGTGGGAGACATTTGCGAAGGAAACGGCCTTTGCCTTCACCTTCAGCCCGCGGCCCTTGACGCTTGCCGCCTCGCGCTTCTCCGCCTTTTCGATGCGCGTCCTTGAGAAGAACCCGCCGTAATGGGCCTTGACCTTGTCGGAACGCGAGCGCTTCGCGCCGCCCGTGCCCTTGTATTTCGTCTTTGAAATCTTGTGGTACTGCACCATTTGGGAAGAACTCACCTTCGACTGTTCAAAACGCAAAACTTCGAGAACCACGAATGGAACTGATGGCGGAACTGATGGCAAAACCCGAGAGAATCCGGCAATCCGACAGTATTATTGATTGGAGCAATATTTAAAAAGAGCGGTGGCGTAATGCCTAAGAAACCCGCGCGCCGCTTTCCAACGGGAATGGGGCTTAAAGAAAGCGCGCGGCATTTTTGGAAATAAAGATAAAAAGACAAGGGTGGTTTGTGAAATGGCGTTAGTGACCCTTCAGGAAAGGATTGCGTCTGTAATCGACAGGATTGCCGAGAACTTCGTGAGCGGCATTGCCGATTTCGTCGTGCTTCTCATTTTCCTCGCCGTGGGATACATAGTCGCGAGGTTCTTCGCGGCAATCGTGCGCCGCGGGCTTTACGAGGCGAGGCTGGAGCGCAAGCTGCGCGAGAAGGGCATGGACGACGCGCTTCTCGGGTTCACCCTCACCGACATCATAGTCACCACGGTGAAGATCAGCACGTTCGCCGTATTCCTTGGAATCGGCGCGGATGTCACCCGCCTCGGATTCCTCAACACGGTCATCCTCTGGGTGCTGGGGTACCTGCCGCATTTCATTGAAGGCGTGGTGATAATCACCGGCGCGATGCTCGCTGTGGACTACATTGTGGACCGCATCAAGAAGGCGCACGACATCCCGTTCCCGGGATTCCTCGGCGTCGCGATGAAGGTGTTCGTGGGCTACACCGCCCTCGTCATCGCCATGCCGCTGATCCTCCCCGGCGCGGACGTTGAAATCCTCAAGACCTTCTTCACCCTCGTCATCGGCGCGTTCGCCCTTGCCGTCGGCCTCGGAGGCGCAATCGCCCTCGGCCTGGGGATGAAGGAAGCGGTGGAAAGCGTCTCGAAAGAGAAGAAGAACGAGCTGCGCAAGCTCATCCACTAAATCCCTTTTAGCGGCCTTTTGGCCGCCGTTTTCTATTTTTGTTTTTCCCAATCTTTAAGAACAACCTTTCTCCACGCTCGCGCTAAGTGGAAAAGGAATGTTCAATCTGTCTATTGCGGAAACAAGCCCTTACTTTTTTTCCGCTTACGCCCCGGCAATCCTTCTCAACGTCGATGCGAAGTGGGGAGAGTTGAGCCACATCGTAATCTCGTCTTCGGGAGGGGTGTTTTCTGGCGAGAGGAAGATGAGCGCCTGGTCGTCGGAGACGACGAAGCGCGTGGGGATGCTTGAGAGCTTCAGTTCGTTTGCGACCTTTGCAGCCTGGGCGGCCGCCTTGTGCTTCTCAACGGGGGAGACGATGGTGAGCTTCACGCCCCGGGCGCGGGCCTTCCCAAGCGCCTCGCCGTGGGCCTCTGTCTTCGCCAACAGGCCTGCGGGCGTGGTGGAGATGAGGATGTGGCTTTTAGCGCCTGAAATCATCGAGCCCATCTTTGAATAAGCAGCTTCCCTGCCCTTGAGCGTCCACGCGGTTTCCTGCGCCGAAAGCTTGCGTCCGGCCGTGCTCGTGGAAAGCTTCGACTCGAGGCTCCTGCCCACCTGATCCATTTCGGCAAACTCCTCGGCCAGTCCCCTGTACCTCTGCTTGCGCAGGGTGCCAAGCGCCTCGCCAAGTGGAAGGTGGGAGTATGTCACGGGCCTGCCGGTCTGCATTGCGGCAAACCCCTTGTTGAGCAGCGAGTCGAGGACGTCGTAAATGCGGGGCCGCGGAAGCTCGGCGCGCTCCGAAAGCTCCCCGGCCGTGCTCTTGCCTGCGCTGGAGAGGGCAAAGTAGGCGCGGGCCTCGTACTCGTTAAGCCCGAGCCGGCGCAGCGAGTTGATTACTTCAGGGTCCTGGGGCATGGCCACCGTAGTCTTCACGCCGGCCGGATTATTAACCGTTATGCCGCTAGTTCCAACCATATTATAGTAACAACCCTTCATACCGTTTGAGAAGAAGCTTCCCCAATCATTTAGGGGAAGGGGATAATTTAAATGTATTCACTGGATAGGAGTTACAAAACTCAACATATTTATACCCTAACCACCAGTAACTCTTTGTGGTGGAACCATTGTCCAAGGCTGCATCCCTGATCCTGCCAATCGTCGCGTTTTTAGCACTCGCCTCTTCGGCCGCGGCATTCAGCCTTCACGCAAGCGCCGACTCTGTGGAATTCACTTCGTGCAGCGACGGCTTCCTGCGCGCTTGGGTGGAGGGCGCGGCTCCGGGCTCAACGGCGCGGTTTAGCGCAAGCGGGGCCCCGCTCGGCACGTTCTACTTCGACCCCGGCTATGCCGTCGTCCCGCCTTACGAAAACGCCGCGTCAAGCGAGGGACGCGTCGCAAGCTCGCTGGACACCTTCGGAAGCGGAACGGCAACGGTAAGCGCGACCGTCTGCAAGGACAATGTCTGCCAAACGCAATCCACTTTCGTCCGGCTTTCCGTAATGCCCTGCGGCGCCACCCCGCCTTATGCCAGCAGGTACCAAAGCTCTCCCCAATTCACCCCGGCAGTTTCCTGCGGCTCCACCGACTGCCGCAACACCATAAGCGCCGTCCAAAGGACGCGGGCGTACAACCCCACTCCCAGCGCCGCGTTGCTATACAAGCTCTCCCCCACGCGCTGCTTCGATTACTCCCTGCGTTGCGATTACGACCAGCTCCACTCCAACCAGGCGCTGGTGAGCGGCTATGCGATTGCCAACGGAGGCTCGTGGCGCACCTACTCCCTGCGAATCGTTCCCGACGACTCATCCATAAGGGTTACGCCCGGAAGCTCCGCAATCGACCTGTCGCCCGGACAGGCCATTCAAATCCCGCTTACGGTGCGCGCGGCGCCTGACGCGACGCCGGGCATTCACGGCTTCACCATCCAGCTTCTCTACCAGGATTCAACCGTGGCAAGTGCCCGCGACTGGGTGCAAATCATTCCCGACAGTGGCGCCACTGCCCAAGGCGGGCAGATTACGCTTCCCAAAATTACCGCAAGGGGCACCGCCGTTCCCGAATGCTCCCTTGGAAAAACTTATGCAATCGAGGCGGAGCTTGAAAACACCGGAAGCGGCCGGGATGATTTTCTCGTGTGGGCGACCTTGCGGGGCGAGCAGGTTTTCATCAGGCGCCTCACCGTCTCCCCCGGCATCACCGCCGCGTTCGCAATCGACGTGCCTTCGGAAAAACTTCAGGCGGGAGCCAACGCCGTGGCAATCACCGGAAAAAGCGGGGAGCTCTACGGAAGCGGAACGGCAACTGTTGAAGTGACCCCGTGCAACGGCACCGCCAACGCGGGCGAGCCGTCCGTCGCGCAGGCCGATTCTCAAATCGCAATCACGATTACCGTGCAGAACACGCTTCGCACGCCGCTTTCAAACGTCACGGCCCATCTTGAAGGCATCCCCCCAGCGTGGAGCCAGTCGGCCGAGACTGTTGAAATTTCCCCTGAGGCAAGCAGGCAGCTCGCCCTTCGCGTGAACGCCACCACGGGCGAGCAGGTTTCACCCACGCTCGTAATCACGAGTAACGGCAAGGCGATTGCAACAAAGAAGCTTGCGCCACTGGGCTCCCCATCCAACTCCCTTACGGCATTCTTCACCCGCTCCCTCGGCGGCAACGCAGGCCTTCTGGGGCTTGGCGCACTCGCGCTTCTCCTCCTTGGCGCGTTTTTCCACATCCGCAGCCGGACGCCCTCCGCCACGGGCGCGCAAACCTCCGAGCAGGCCTACCTCGCAAAACTGAGGCGGATCAGGTCAAACTCCGCTGGCAGGGATGGCGCGGACACGGCACCGGCGAATGGTTAGAATGAGTATTTTCCCAATTTTCCATCTCTTGAATGAATCGCCAGCCCCGGTTCGGTTTCTTTTCCTTCCGCTTTAATATTCTTTCTTCGCCATCACCTGCAGTGATGGAAAACGCCGGGCTGTTTGCTTTTGCCTCTGCCGCGGACAGGCAGTTCCGCAAGAAGAATTCGGCGTCGAGCCTGATGGCCGCGTTCGGGTCGTTCGAAAGCACGAGGGAAATTCCCATCCCCCGTCAGCCGCTGGAGCAGATTGTCGGCCAGGACGAGGCCGTGCGCATCGCGTACATTGCGGCAAAGCAGAGGCGCAACCTGCTTCTCGTCGGCCCGCCGGGCACGGGCAAAAGCCTTCTCGCGCAGGCGATTTCGTTCCACCTTCCCCGCCCGACTGAGGAGGTGAACGTGCTTCACAACCCCGAGACTCCCGAACGGCCGCTCGTGGAAGTGCGCACGCTCGAGCAGATTGAGAAGGAAAAGCGGATGATGAGGGAAGTTCAGGGAAGGCTCGTGACCCCGCAGGAAGTGCCCGCGTTCGTGGCTGAGAGGCTGGGGTTTGCCTGCAGGCGCTGCGGGCAGATGAGCTCCCCGCGCCACCCGGCGTGCCAAAGCTGCGGGGGCGAAAAGTTCCTCAAGGAACAGGCACACTCGCCTTTCGGCGACCTCGTCAACCCCTATTTCGAGGACGAGGGGAGGCAGGACCGCGTGCACACCACGCGGCTGGACCCCGGCGGCAGGGAGGAAGTGGTGGTGTACGAAAGAGCCGACGACCGCCGCGTCCGCGTGCTTGACCAGGCATACCTGGAGAAGATGGATTCCCTCAGGAAGAAAACCCCGAGAAAGACGCTCGCGCCGATTTCCCGCAGGCCCTTTGTCGTTGCGACGGGCGCGAGCGAGACGGAATTGCTTGGCGACGTGAGGCACGACCCTTACGGCGGGCATCCTGCCTTGGGAACGCCGCCCTATCTGCGCGTGGTCCCCGGCGCGGTGCACGAAGCGCACGAGGGCGTGCTTTTCATCGACGAAATCAGCGCGCTCGCCTACATCCAGCGCTTCCTCCTCACCGCCATGCAAGAGAAGAAATATCCCATCGTGGGACGGAACCCCCACGGCGCGGGCGCCTCGGTGAAGGTGGAGAACGCGCCGTGCGACTTCCTCCTCATTGCCGCGAGCAACATCAACGACATTCCCAACATCCTCCCGCCCCTGCGCTCGCGCATCCTGGGCAACGGCTACGAAGTGCTCCTGCAGACCACGATGGCCGACTCGGCCCAAAACAGGGCGAAACTCGCGCAGTTCGCGGCGCAGGAAGTCCGCAAGGACGGCCGCATCCCCCACTTTTCCCGCGGGGGGATTGAGGCGTTGATTGGCGAGGCGAGGAGGCGGGCGAAGACGATGGACAAGACCGACGCGGCCCTCACGCTGAGGCTGCGCGAGCTTTCAGGCATCATCCGCCTTGCGGGCGACATTGCCAAAATCTCCGGAAAGGAGCTTGCCGACGCAAAGGACGTGACGCTCGCCGTCGAACGCGGAAGGAGCATCGAGGAGCAGCTGACCAAACGCTACGGCTCGCTCTACAAGGCGTCGATGGGCGACGTGGGCGCCGCCGAACCAAGCGAAGGGAAGGAAGTGAGCTAACAACCCTTTCTGCGGTGCTCCTCGCTATCGCTCGTCCGCTCCTTGAAAGCGTTGACGGAAAGTTGCGATTCAAATGATGTGAAAGTATGAACGACTCTCAGACAACTCTTGCACAACTCCGCGCGCTTGCAAACAAGTTCCGCGACGAGCGCGACTGGAGGCAGTTCCACGCGCCGAAGGAAATGGCGATTGACCTCAGCATCGAGGCGGCCGAGGTGCTCGAGCACTTCAGGTTCAAGAGCGACGACGAGGTTGCGGAACTTCTCAAAAGCGCTTCAAAGAGGGAGGAAATTGGCGATGAGCTTGCCGACTGCCTCTGGGCTCTGCTTTACCTCTCCGACGAGATGGGAATCGACCTTGCGGGCGCGTTTGGGAAGAAGCTGGAGAAAACAGCGAGGAAATACCCGGTGCACCTCAGCAAAGGCAAAAACAAGAAATATGACGAGTACTGATTTCAGCGCTTCCTCTTTCCGCGCATGCGCTCCATCATGCGCTCGTGGGCGTGCCTTGCAGCTGCAATCATCCTGCGGTGGTGCTCGCTGAGGGGCGACGCGGCCTGCTCATACTCCTCTATGGGGAATATCGCCTGCCCCGACTGGTACACCATCAGCGCTGTCACGGCAAGCGCGAGCCAGAAGAGGAAGTTTGCAACGGGCCCCAGAAGCACGCCGAGGACATCCTCGCCGCTGAAATGGTAGGGCGCGGCGATGCTCCAGCCGAAAAGCTGCACGATGAGGTCGGGCTTCGCCTGGGCGTAGAGCGCCTTGTTCATCGTGACGAAAATCGAGTACGCCGCCTCGAGGGCCTTGAGGAGGAACGCGAAGAGGAAGAACGAGCCTGCGAGCTTGAGAAGATGGAAACGCCTGCCGCCGAAGCGGAGCCAGATGATGCGATGCATGGACATACCAACCCCCCTTATCCGATTAGGCAGGGGCGGAATTTAAGCGTATTGGGGGGAAAGTAATAGGTGGGAGGCTAGTTCCCCCATACGCACACTTGGCGGGCCCGTAGTCGAATGGCCAAGACGCCTCGTTTACACCGAGGAGATTCGGAGTCCGATTCTCCGCGGGCCCACCTGATTCTGGCAACCCCCGGCCGCATCAAGGCTATTTATACTTGCACATCCAATATATTCAAGGTGGTGTTAATGAGAACTCAATATAGCGCGGAAAATCTGCTTTCAGAGGCGAAGGTTGACGGGGACAAGTGGAACCGCATCCCTTCTGACGAGGAGATAGGCGCGACCGTCTCCGCGCTGGAAAAGAACGGGTTCAAGGTTTTTGTTGTGGGCGACGAGCATGAAGCGCTCGAACAAGTCAAGAAAATCATCCCGAATGGCGCGGAAGTGATGACCGGCTCCTCGACAACCCTGGCGGAAATTGGCTTTGTCGACTACCTCAAAGAAGGAAAGCACGGGTGGGAAAACCTTCACGGAAAAGTGCTTGCCGAAAGCGACATGGCCAAGCAGGGAGAGTTGAGGCGCAAGGCGGTCACTGCGGAATATTTCCTCGCAAGCGCGAACGCAGTCTCCCAAACCGGCGAGATTTTCGCCTGCGACGCAAGCGGCAGCAGGGTTGGCGCGTTTCTCTTTGCGGCAAAGAACCTCGTGATTGTCGCCGGCGTGAACAAGATAGTCCCCAGCCTTAACGAGGCTCTTGAGAGAATCAGGCAATTCGTGTTTCCGCTCGAGAACGTGAGGGCGCAGAAGGTTTACGGAATGGGAAGCTACCCCGCGAAAATCGCGATTCTCGCGCGGGAATTCCAGCCCCGCACCACCGTCATCTTGGTGAAGCGGAAGCTGGGCTATTAGCAAGATTGGAAGGGCCGCTCACTTCGCAAAGGCAAAGCGCTCCCGTGCTGGGGATGGGGAAAAATTGAGGCACGCGCCAACCGCCGAACGCGCCTGCATTGCGGCTCAATCTTTGCCCCGCGCCTTCATGGACTCCTTCAGGTTCCTGATGCTTTCCAAAAGCTCAGGCACATTCTCTCCCAGAGATGCCAGCAGGATGAAATTGTTTATGGGATTGATGAACATGTCGCGGTGGCCGTGCTCGGAATGCCCCGCAGTTGGCGGGTTTCCGTAATGCATTTCGCGCAATTCTTTGGCTTCCTCCTTAAGCGCGGAGAATATCCTTTCCCCCGTCGGGCCGAGTTTCCCAAGGGCTTTTGCCGCCCGTTCGGAGTCCTCCAAAACGCGTGCCGAGTGAGTGCCGTGGTAATACCGCCTGCCCGAGAGCCCACGCAGGGGGGCAAGCTGCCTCTCCGTGAGGCGAATGTGGTGTTCGGCTGCCAACTGGTGAACGAGATGCCGGAAGAGGAAATGCCGGGCCAGCTCATAATCGTAGCCAAAAGGCAACGGATGGGTTTTCGATTCAGCCCGGCGCAAAAACGCTTCGTGGATTTGATGCATGCGGCGCGCGTCAAGCTTCTGGTTCCCGGCCATCTTCAGCTCGTGCATGATGGCGGCCGCGTCTTCGCGCGTGTGGCGGAGGTTGATCGCGTGCATTGCAAGTCAGCGAATGGATTACTACCCGCGGGGATTTTTAACCCATTGCCGGCCCAATATCTTTTCTCTTTCGCCGCAGTAGCTCAGCCTGGGAGAGCGTTCGGTTCGGAAAAAGAAATTTCTCCGAAGACGATCCTGAAGAGCGATATGCCGGGTGTTCAAATCACCCCTGCGGCATCCTAATACGATATTGTAATGCCCACTGCCCGACATGACGGTTCCTCTTAAAGAGTCAGGAGGAACATATGAACATGGGCAACGCAATCGACATCTACAACCTTCCCAAGCGCATCGAATACTACGAGCGACGCTTGAATGATGACCTCGAAGTCTGCGAAGCCAACAAGACGGCCGTAAAGAGCTTTCTGAATGTCTGCAGGGCCGAGGGCTTGGGCAACGCCCGCATTTCAATCTACGCCGTCCGCCTCTACTACCTGGCTAAGTGGTTGCGCAAGGCCTTCGCTGACGCCACCAAGGAAGACCTGCAGACGCTCGTTGCAGGAATTGAGCGCCAGCCTATCTCCGCTGCCTACAAGCAGATGTTCCGCGTTTCTTTGAAGAAGTTCTACCGCATCACTGAAGGCGGGGGCGAAACCTACCCCGACAAGGTCAAGTGGCTCAAGACAAGCAAGAAAAGCGGCAGCCGTATCCTGCCAGAAGAGTTGCTGACACCAGAAGATGTCAGGAAGCTTATCGACGCTGGTGAGAACCCAAGGGACAAGGCGTTCGTGAGCGTTCTCTACGAGTCCGGCTGCAGGGTAGGCGAGATTGCCGGCCTCAAGATAAAGCACGTGGCCTTCGACGCTTACGGCGCTCAAATTATAGTCAACGGCAAGACCGGCATGCGACGCATCCGCCTCGTCAACGCCGTTCACTACCTGACGTTCTGGTTGGAGCACCATCCCTGGAAAAAGGACCCGGAAGCTCCGCTGTGGCCGCGGCTTGCACGCAGTCGTAGGGGAGAGCCGATGAACTACGCTACAATCCACATGTGCTTGATTAGGCTCGCAAAGCGTGCAGGAGTAACTGGAGTGCACCCCTTTTTCGGTACGTGTAGTTAAGCGAGTGGTGGCTTAACGAAGAAAGTGGGGTGCAGGAAGTATGGGTAAGGTTAGAAGGGTTTTTGACCGGCAGTTCAAGCTGGCAGTAGTGGGAGATCTTGAGGCGG
>JACQBR010000021.1 GCA_016194335.1 Microcaldota archaeon | reverse complement strand
TCCAACCAAGGAAACGCCAAAACAATGCCAACCACAACCCAAACAACCACCGGAGGAACCACACTCCTCTTCAACAAACCCGAACTCCAAGCAGGCGCATGGAAAACAGACTCATTCCAAATCAACTGCACCACCACCCAAGCGCAGTGGGCCAACTCAACAGCCGATTATGGCAACAATGTTTTTGAAAGCAACGAAAACAACAACAACGCCTCACTCCTTCTGTTCTGCGCCCCAACGCCCGACTTGGCTAGCAGCATCACGGCAACAAAAACCGCTTACCTCCCGACGGGCTATCCCGGCCATAATGTCACTGTAACCACTTCCAACATCGGCTTTGGAAGCGCGGGACCTTCCACCACGCTCGTGGGCGTGGGAAGCGCATCGGGCAATTTCGCGGTAAAGCCGCTTGCCGCCAACTCGTCGCAGGCGGACTGGCTTGCCTACAACTGCACTGCGCCAGGGCCGGTTAAAGCCTCGTCACAAGCTGATTTCGACAACCGCGTGGCTGAAACAAACGAAGCCAACAACGCGGCGAACGCAACTCTTGACTGCACTCCCATCCCCGACCTCACCAGCTCCCTCTCCACGTCATTAAGCGGCTATGCCCCCAACGGCTTTCCAGCCTTCAACGTCACGGAAACCACTTCCAACATCGCGGCGGGAGACGCGCCAGCGTCAACAACCAAAGTGGCCTTCGACACGACCTCCATTAACTTCAGCAAGCGGCAACTCTCCCAAGGCGCCTCCCAAACCGATTCGCTCACCTACAACTGCACCGCCACGGGCAACCACACACTCTTCTCGACGGCCGACTCGGCAAACAAAATCACGGAAGTGAACAAGCTCAACAATTTTGCCTCGGCCGAAGTTTCGTGCAACCCCGTCCCCAACCTGGCAAGCGGCCTCAACTTCACGCTCCTGGGCTACCTGCCAACCGGACTCCCGGCTTACCTGATTACGGAAACGACTTCCAACACCGCGTTGGGAAGCGCGGCCGCAACGACGACGAAACTGGCTTTTGACGCCACCGTGCTGACCCTTAACAAAACCGCCCTTCCTCCCGGCGCCTCGCAATCCTACACTCTCGCCTACAACTGCACGACGCCAGGCGGCCACTCGTTCAGCTCGTCGGCCGATTCGGCAAACAAAATCACTGAAGTGACCAAGCTTGACAACAACGCCTCGCTCTCAATTTCGTGCACGTCATTGCCGGACCTCACAAGCAGGCTCAACTCAAGCTTTGCCGGCTACTACCTTCCAACGGGCTTTCCCGCCTATCTGATTTCCGAAACCACTTCCAACATCGCGGCGGGAGACGCGCCAGCGTCAACAACCAAAGTGGCCTTCGACACGACCTCCATTAACTTCAGCAAGCGGCAACTCTCCCAAGGCGCCTCCCAAACCGATTCGCTCACCTACAACTGCACAACCGCAGGCAACCACACCATCGCCTCAACGGCCGACTCGGCAAACAAAATCACGGAAGTGAACAAGCTCAACAACAACGCATCGCTCACCATCGCGTGCGCAATTGCCCCCGACCTCTCTTCAGTCCTCTACGCCCCTTACGCAGTGACGGTTGGCAAGATGGCGTACGCCCCAATTGGGTCCAGCATCAACGTGACTGAAAACACTTGGAACTACGGCCTCGCGCCGTCCCCCGCCTCGACCACGAGCGTCCTTTACGACGGGGCTTCACGCACGTTCGCCAAGCCGGCTCTCCAGCCCCGGGGCGGCAGCACGAGCTCGTTCAGCTACGCGTGCGCATCCGCAGGCGCCCGTTTCATCAACTCCACTGCGGACTACAACAACGCCATCGCCGAGACGAACGAGACCAACAACGCCGACTGGCTTGCGGTAAACTGCACCACCGGCCTGCCCGACCTTCTCAGCAGCCTCACCGTGCCCAACACGATTTTCTCCAACGGCGCTTTTTACGCAAAGTTCGGCAGCACGGTAACCGTGGTTGAAACCACTTGGAACACGGGGCCGAGTCCCGCAGGCGCATCAGTGACGCGCGCCAGCCTGCCTCCCCGCAAGGCAGGAGGGCAATCCCAGACGCTCTACTTCAACAAGCCCGCATTGGCGCCCGGCAGGGGCTATTCCACCCCGGGGTATTTCTACTGCGGCGCCAGTTTCTATACCGCCAGCGCCACGGCCGACTACAACAACCGGGTCGTCGAAGGGAACGAAGGGAACAACTTCAACACGATCACCATCTTGTGTGTCTAGGGTCCTTCTCCCCCCTCCTCCCATTGGCGATGCGCTTAGGGTCTCGTGTAGGAACGCCCTGCGGCACTTGCGCGAATAGGGAATCCCCATACTGTGCGGCTATAACGGATTGCGTGAACAATTAGACATTTGCGGCAATCCGCCGGTTGCAAATTGCGCTTCTGAAGTTTCCAGAACCAATGCGATTTGCCATGGGCTGATGAGCGGGTAAAGCTGGAAAAAAAGAGAGGGAAAATTGGGCAAAGGGGCTTTCAGGCCGTTTGGAAAAGAAGGGAATTTCAGCCCGCCTTGCCCTTCTCCTGCGGGGGGAGGTTGGCCGGGGGGGCTGCGGAGATTCTCGCGCGCGGGGAGTTGATGGGCGCGCTGATGCCGATTGCGAAGGCGCCGAGCGTGCCGACCGCGCTTGCGGCGTAGGTGATGGCGGTCACCACGTCCTCGGCCATCGGGCTGGGAAGGCGCTTGGTCTTCTTGAACTCCTCAAGCATCTCGCGGGCCTTCTTTTCGGTCTCCTCCTCGTAGAAAAGCTCGCCCTCCACCTCAAGCTCGGCCACCTTGGGCTCGTAGGCGTTTCTCGTGGAGTAGTTCACCTGAAGGATTTTCTTGTCCTGCGTCACTTCCCTGATGTCAATGGCGAGGTTGAGTGCCTCGACGTTGTTTTCCTCGAGTTTCTTCGCCATCAGGCGCGTTATTTTCCCACCGATTAAAGGCATATCTTCATGCACCTCTGCAAGGCAAAATGGCTGGACTTGAACAGTATGAATTGGGCCGGGGGCATGTTAATAAAAAGAGACGATAATGTCCCACTTCCATCCCAACTGCACTTCTGCGGATTGAAACCCGACAGCAAAGGAGGCAGGATTATTACCACCTGGTTTAATACCAAAAAGTATAATAACTTGAATCGTGCCCGTAATCCTCATGGATAGCGTTGAGAACCCGTTCGTCATCGGCAAGGTGGTGGGCGGAGGGAAGTTTGCCGACAGGGACAACGAGACCCTGTTGCTCAAACGCGAGTTGGACAACAACCAGAATGTCATCATCATCTCCCCGCGAAGGTACGGAAAGACGTCTTTGATTCTGCACGCCTTGCAGGAAGCTGGCAAAGAATATGTTTACGTGGATTGCTCCCTGGCTAATGACGAGGCTGGTTTGCTTGAACAAATGCTTAACAACTTCGTTGGAAACCAGCCGCTCGAAAAGCTCGCCGCGGCAATACGGGGCTGCCTTAAGGACTTGGAGCTGACCATCGAAGTCAACCCGGCCAAGATCAAGGTCAAGAATGTTGGAAGCGCAGGCTTCGAGGAAGTGGTGAAATATGTCTCAAGCAAAATCGTGGTGCTCGATGAGTTCCAGGAAGTGGTGAGAATCTCGGAAAACCTCCCAAAAAGGCTGCGTGCAGTAATCCAGCACCAAAGGAAACCCTTCGTGTTCCTCGGAAGCAAGCGCCACATGATGCGGGAATTGTTCCAGAACCCCAACAGCGCTTTCTACAACTCTGGAGTGGTGCTCAACCTAGGATTAATCCCGCCGCGGGAATTCCAACCGTTCATAACGCATTGGTTCAAACGCACGGGCGTCAAGCTCGAAGATGGGGACACGCAAGGCATCCTGGACTTCACTCACGGACACCCGTACTACACCCAGTACTTATGCCACTTCTTGTGGGAGAAAAGAAGGGCTCACGACAAGGCCACGGTGGACCAGGTGGTAAGCTTCATGGTGGAAGCCAACTCCAGTTTCTATGAAAGCGCGTACTCCTCACTCAACCCAAACCAGAGGAAGGCACTCGCCATAGTGGCAAGGGAGAAGAACGTGTTCTCCAAGCAAGCCATAAAAGCAGGCAAGATGAACGCTACCCAAAACCTCCAAAAGGCCCTTGCGTCCCTGGCTAACAAGGAAATAATCGACAAGAACGGCCACTACCACTTTAACGACCTGTTATTCAGGAAATGGATGCTCGACAGAACCCAGCCCAACTGAAGAAAGGCGGCATTGCCCAAGCGCAAGACCGCGCTAAGATTTGAATGCCATAATTATCCCGACCCTCCCAATGTCCCGTTTGGGGAGGCGCTTTTTATTCATCTACGGCCTATTCTATGCCGGGGTTAATCTTGCCACACTCAAGGGCGCAGTCGTCCGTCGAATACCTTTCCATCATCGGCGTGCAGCTTGTCGTTCTCGCAATAATCTGGATTTACCTCAACTCCAGCCTGCAGTCCAGCCAGAGGGCGCAGGACGTCGCCAAGGCGCAGAACGCCGTCGACAAAATCAGGGACTCGGCCCAGGTGGTGAGCCTGCAGGGCCCGCCTGCAAAGCAGACGATCGAAATCGACCTTCCCAGCAACATCAAGTCTTTCAACTTCTCAAACGGCCACGAGGCCCTCATCGTCCTGGATTACGACAAGGGCGTGGACGTGTCGGCATACTCGCCAGTGCTTCTGGAGGGGAACGTCACCTACACCGCGTCCGGCCCGACGCTTTTTTACATCTTCGCGCAGAAAGGGAAGGTGCTGGTGAGCGATTGAAATTTGAAGGGAGGCTACTGGATATTTTCCGTCAACGCTTTCGAGGAAGCGACTGCCGCAGGAGGCCACAGGCCGACGAGGCTAAGGAGCTTCCGAAGAAAGGGTTGAAGGCCCAAGTTTCGATGGAGTTCATGCAATCGGTGGGCTTCCTCCTCCTCATTTTCGTCGTGCTCACGCCGATTATCTACTCCGCATACCAGAACAACCGCAACAGCCAGCTGGGAAGCGAGGCGCAGGTGGTGGCCGACCAGCTTTCCTCGGAAATCAACACGGCGGTTGCCGTGGGCCGGGGCTACAGGCGCATCTTCACCCTTCCAAAGAGCCTGGGCGACTCTTCAGACTATGCGATGGCTATTTATCCCTCCGAGCAGTTGGTAGTGGTGAACTGGACGGAAGTAAATTCGGCAAGCGCGGCAATCGTGACCGGCAACGTAACGGCAAAGGCGCTTGACGCCCCCAGAAAGGGCGACAACGCGATTTTCAACAACGGCGGCATCATCGAAATTTCTTGAACGTGAAGCTTGCAAAAAAGAAAGAAAAACTATTGGGAGAAACTTGGGAAGGGGTGTTGCGCAACTTGACCGATTGGGGGATGGGAAAGCCTATGAAGGGGTTGAGGGGCCAGGCCGTGCTGCTTGATTTTTTCGTAAGCACCGTGTTCTTCATCATCATCCTCGCCACCGTCTTCAACACTTTCAACACCGTCGAGCGCCAGTCTGGAAATTCCAAGGCCATTGAGACCATAAACTCCGTAGCGCAGTCCGCGGCAGGCTCGCTTCTCCAAACCCCCGGCATCCCCGCGCAGTGGACTGCCGCGAGCGTCTCGAGCATCGGCCTCATTGGCGCGGGCGGGGCGATTTCCCGCAGGAAGTTCCTCAACCTCCTGCTCACCGACTACTACAAGGCGAAGTCGCTTCTTGGAGCGGGCGCATACGACCTTTACATAAGGATTACGGACAACACCGGAAACCTCACCACCACCGGCCTTGCCTACAGCGACCCGATTGCCATATTCTCAAGCGGGGACCAGGCGGCTTACGGCCTGGTAAACTGCTCCGGCATCGTCTGGGACCTCTACTGGCACTCCAACCAGCCCGCCCCCGCGGGGGACTACAGGTACCTGTATTCGGACAACAACGGCCCCACGCTCTTTGACGAGATGGTGGCCAACATGTCCAACTACGTCCTCACCGTGGCGTACGAGCCCAACGTGAAAAGCAACCAGATTGACCACGCCAGGCTCGCCTCCGCCATTTACAACGGGAGCATATTCATGGCCATAGGCGGGCAGGACAACGGCAACAACCCCCTCATTGACGGCTTCAACATGAGCTGGGGGAAATACCCTCCCGGCCAGGGCGTTTCGGGAGTGGTGACCAAGCTGGACGACCTGATTGTGGACGTGAGCCCCGGCGACCCCGCCTCGTTCCCCTCGCCCCACCTCTACATGTTCAAGGGGCCGGGCGACCTGCCGCTCAACATCATAGTCAACCAGACGAACCCCTCGGCACCGCAATCGCAGGCGCCCATCGCCTCGTGGAACTACGGGTCGGGCAGGGCGTATTACCTCACGCAATACGACGGCACGCTCAAGGGCAACGCGTTCTCCACCTACTTCAACCTCCTGGGCAACGTCACGGAATTCGGCATCTACCCCAACGTCACCACCGCACAGCAGATTTCAGTGGTGCGCAGGGTGGACGTGCTTGACACCGGCGGGAGAAACGTTCCGGTGGCGGTTGACGTCATCGTCTACAAGAACTGATAGCGGATTGCATAAATAATGAAACATTGCCAGCAATCCGCTAGTTGCAAATCGCACTTCTAAAGTTCCAGAATTAATGCGATTTGCTATGAAAAACGCAGTGGCGAAAAACCCGGATTCTCCCAATGGCCACAACAGGCGGCCTGCATCGTGTGCCGGGGAAGCAAGCCGGATGCAGTGGCTATAAATTCGGCGAAAGCGTAAGTGAGAATGGTCTGGTGTAAATGTCGGCACGCCGCGGGATTGTCTTTTCACTCGACGCCATCCTGGCGCTCTCGATACTCCTGCTAATCATCCCGTTCTCGAGCTTCCTGCGCATTGAAACAACGCCCACGCCAGTATTCCAAAACGCGCTGAACACCCAGGCGCAGGGCGCGGTGGACGCTCTCACGCGCGTGAGGGTGGCGGACTTGAGGTTCGACCCCGTGGTTGCCGGCCTCTTCAACCAGGGGCTGCTCACCGACGCCAATCTCAACCTCACCGTGCTCGAGGTGCTCGGCGCGTTCTGGGCGGAGAACACCACCCTCACGCGCTCGGCGGCGTCGAACCTTTCGTCCGAATTCCTCGGCGGGCTCCTCCCCCCCAACGCCGGGTGGGCCCTCTCGGCCGAAGTGGGCGACGGGGAGGACATAATCTACAACAGCACCCCGATGCCCTCAAGCGCCCTCATCCTCTTCCGCAGCACGAGATTCGCCTCAGGCTACCAAATCAACAAGCCGCCCACAGGGTATTCGGCGCGCGCGTACGTCGATTCGCTTGGCGCAAAACGCACTGGCAGCCATACCTACTTCGGCGGGTTCACAGGCTGGGGAAATGTTTCCGAAATCATCTACGGGATTCCCCCCGACGCAACCGTGAAGTCAATTTTCATCGAAGGCGTGGTGGGCGGCAACGCGGTTTTGAGCGTCAACGGCTTTGCCTGCGGAACGTTCCCGCCAAGCGCCGACCCGGCCTACGCCGCGGGAAACTGGACGATTGCCGACCCCAACTGCCTGAGCAGCGTCGTCCCCGGCGCGCCCAACCGGCTGGGCCTCAACTTCACCAACGTGGCGCCACTGCAGCAGTTCGTAGGAGGGGGGTTTGCCAAAATCGCCTATGACACGAAGGAATTTGGCGCGGCCAACTCCACCAACGTGACCTACCGCTTTGCAGGCATCCGCGGCGCGGTGAACCTCTACGATTCGTTCTACGTGCCGGGAACCGCGACGGGCGCATCGGTTCACTTGGTGATCAACAGCACCTACCCCGCGTATCTCAACATCGGCAACGCCACCGTCCTCACGACAATCCCAAGCAACTCCCCCCAGACGGTAGACTTGGGCAATTCCACGCTCTCGGCGGCATTGGGGGGTAACCTCGGGCCGCTTTCAAACGCCAACGTGCCCCTGCGCCTGGGCCTTTCCGGCCTGAACTACCCGGCTGCCTACAACCCCAGCGAGCTTATGCCCGAATCCTACATCCGCGTCAATTACACCGGGCCGCAGCAGGCGGCGGGAATTTCCGAAGTGACCTTCTTGACGGAATCGGAAAGGTTCGGGGGATGCACCGGCGCGTTTGCCATCCCCCCCGCACTGCGGCCGCAGGACGTGCGCATCACGGCCTATTCGGGAAGCGGGCTGTGGACTTCCAACGTGACGGTAAACAGCTCGAACGCGAGGTGGGCCAACGCATTTTACCTCCCGTCCTACGGCGCGAACTTTGCCGACTTGGGCGACGCCTCTTCAGTGGGCTTCCCGGCTTCGCTTCTGGTGCAGAACGAAACCAATTTCGCAACGGTCGTGCTCGCCTCTTCGGGAGGCTCCCCATCCCCCTCGTGCTCCGGCTCAAGCAGGGCGGTTTACGCCGCGGGCGCGAAAGCCTCCGTGCCCTACGGAGTCCCGTTCTCAAACATCTCGGGATTCAACGTCACGGTGTATTACGACCTCAACCGCGACGGGATTGCCGACGGTTTTTCCTACGCCGCCGTGGGAAGGGACCTGCCCAACTTCAACCCGACCCCTATAGACGTGGACGCGATGACTGCGCTCTACCCCGACAACGCCTATGCCGACGCCGTGCGCCGCCTGCTCTACCAGCTCAACTTCTACAACCCCGCCTCAAGCCCCGCGACGCCGGGAAGCGCGGCCAACCCCATCGACCTTGCGCTCTCCAACAGCGTGTCGGTGCAGTCCAACCAGCTCAGCGGCATCCCGTTCCTCTGGGGGCCCACTTCATTCAGCATAAGAGTGTGGGGTTAGGCAATCAGTTTGGCAGGAATAAATTCTCAACGCATTCAAAAAAAAAAGCGAATCCCCCAGTTAAACTAAAAAAAAGGCCGGCGATTGAAAATGGAAACAAGCTCTTTTGACAAAAACCCCGGGCTAAGGCGGGGCCTCCTCTACTCCCTCACCCTGCTTATGCTCCTCGCGCCAATCTTTCTCTACCTCATGAGCTCCTCGGCCCTCTCCGCGCAGAAGAACGCCCAAGTCGTGGCGCGCGTGAGGGGAAACGAGCTGGCGAGCTTCGGCGACTCGCTCTCGCAGGACGTGCCCCGCGTGCTTGAAATTGCCGGGAAGCGCGCGGTCGTTGCCGCGGGCAATTACATCTACGCGAGCGGAAGCCCCCTGCAGGACGCCCATGCCAACCTTTCCGAACTCGCGACAAACGGCTCGCTCTCATCGGTGAACCAGTCGGTCATGGCGGGCTCTTCAATCAACGAATGGGCCGCCTCCGTCTCCCGCATCGGGGCGAACCGCGGGCTCAACGTGAGCATCAACGCCACGCGCCTCGATGTCACCCCCTCAAGCGCATTCGAGCTCAACCTCACCTCCACGCTCGAGGTGAACATCACCGACGTGAAGGAGCCGGTGAACATTTCCCGCACTTACGTCTCCAGCAGGATAATTTCGGTCTTGGGTTTTGAAGACCCGCTCTACGCGCTTCACGGCCTCGGGTTCGTCCACAGGGTTTTCGCGCGCCCCTCGATAACGCCGGTTTGGGGCAACGCCGCCCTCGACGCGGCATTCGCCCAGGGCGGCTACCTCAACACGAGCCTCGGCCCCAGCGTGCTCGACCGGTTCGAAGGGAGGCTTTCCCTTTCCGACAGGTACGCCTCGATGGCGGGCGGCCAGATTGGGCTTGAAAGCCTCGTGAACTCCACGGAATTCTCCCTCCGCGGGCTGAACTTCACCGCAAACCAGAGCGTTGCAGACTGGCAGTTCTTCAACGCAACGGCAATCCACGGTTACGCGGTAACCGGCTCGGCCTATCCCAACCAGAGGCTCGACCGGATGCACAACGACACTTACGGCGTGACGGTCGACCTCAACAGCTGATTGGAAAAAACCCACCGCCCTCTAAAAACATAATTAAAATAGTGATTTTATGCATGCAAATGTGAAATTTACGGGACTGACTAACGAAACCATCGAGGATGCGCTAAGCAAGGGCTTGGCAAAAACAAGGAGCGAAGTGCTGCGCCTCGGCCTCTTTGAACTGAAAGACAAGTACGGACTGGCCGAAGGCGAGCCCACTGAAGAGGAAAGGACCATGCTTGCCAAATTCCTCACCGCACTGAAGGAAAGCGACTACGCGAGTGAGAAGGAACTTTGGGATTCGTTGCGATGACGTATTCGCTCCCGGCCATCCAAGGTCTTCCTCGCCCAAGTAAGGGAACTTCCCGCGGACGAGAGGCTCCCCATTGCGGAAAAACTCGAGCCCGCCAAACTCAACCCCTCCCGCTACAAATCGCCGAGCGTGCCCGCTCAAACTCCTCCACAAAGCACGGCAAGAATAAACGCCGGCAACTATAGCCGGCCGAACTTATTGCGCGCGTTCATCCCGTCACGTTAAGCTGCACTATCGTCGTGCCGCCCCGCCTGATTGCCGTGGCAAGAAGCGTGTGGGTACCGGGGTTGCCCGCGAGGGTGTCGAGGCCGTATCCCTCCAAATCCGCGTACGTGTCCTGGAAGTAGGTGTTCTGCCCCGTCGACATGTTGAGCGTGAAGGAGATTTCCTTGCTTGAAGAGCTTACCGACGCAAGTTCGCGGGGGGTGACGAACGCGATTGAAAGCTGCGACGGCGCGCCCTGCGTGTAGACGAGGTCGGCCGCGTCGCGGATTTTACCCACCGCCTGTTTTGAAGAGGCGATTGCCGCCTGGTCGTTCGCGCCGCTTGCGGTGGTACTCACCACCCCCCACATGATGATGGCAATCACCAGCGCCACCGCCATTAGTGAGAGGTATTCGACGGAAACCTGCGCGCGCAAGTACGACATGAGCAGGTTAGGCGGCCTCGAGTTTTTTAAGAGGAGCTTCGTTCGGAATTGAACCGCCTATTCTCAAGGCGGAGCGAGAAGCATTCGTTTTACCTCATCCAAGCGCGTATGGTTGAGCCAGACGTGCGTCCCGTAATGTTTTTTCTTCACGCACACGAGCCCTTGCGCAACGAGCTGGCTTAGACCGCGGCCTGCTGCCTTCCTGTCGCAGTCGCCGAATTCCCGCGATACGTGTTTAACCGCCGTTTCTTCCGTGACTTGGTGCCAGCGCTCCGAAAAGCACCTTTGGTCTAGCAAAAAGCGCAGGACGAACCACCGCGCATTGGCCAACGCAAATTCCTTCATAGGTTAGTTAAGTAATGGCAAAAGGATTATAAGCGCAATCCGGTCATTACACAATCATTACATAATCAGCATGTAATCAGAATACCTTAAGGCGACAACTGGCGGATTTATATGGGTTTGAGACATGTTTTCGGCGACAAGCCGGTTCCCAAGGTGCTAGATTTTCTTCTTGTGCACCGGTTTTGGGACTACCCGATTTCCGAACTGGAAAACTCAACGGGCGTGAGCTACCGCACCCTCCAGTCGGTACTCCCCCTACTTTTGGAAAACCGCATGGTGAAGGAAACACGCACTGTTGGCAACGCCAAGTTTTACGCAATCAACATGGACTCGCCTGCAGTGAGAAAGCTTGACGAGTTTTCAGTTCAGGCCGACATTGAGTTCGGCGAAGGCTCAAGGCACAAAAAGGCCGCACATGCCCTTGCAGTGGCGTAAGGCAAGCGGGGCGTGAAGAACTCTACTCCCGCCCTCGCAACTCTCAAATTAGCAATAGGAGAAAACTAAAATCTCAGCCGTAAACATGTCCCCGGTCGTCAAGCCATGCAAACTCTACTGTCTGGCCAACTATTTTGTAGATGAAGCGAAGTTTTTCCAGCCGTTCGCTCTTGTAGTCGTGAAGCGGCGAATGCAATGGCTTTCCAAGCTGTGGAGCCTCAAGGATTTTTCCTATCCGCTTGTAAACAAGCTCGCGCTGATGCTTGTCAAGATTCTTGACATCCTCCAAAAATCTATCGGAATAACCCGCGGAATAAGGCATTTACAGATTCAACTCCTTGCGGAGTTGCGGTAAGGAAAGCCTTTTCGTTTTTCCTCTCTCCACCTGCTCTACCGCAGCCCAAAACTCGGGCTTGGAGTAAAGTTCCATGTCCTCAGCGTACTCTTGGAACTCTTCGCGCAAGCGCAAAGCCTCATGGCGCATGGACTCTACGGCTTCCTTTTTCAAGGCAGGGACATACATTCACTGCACCCAGTATAACTTTCACAAAACCGATTTATAAGCCATCCGCAAGTACCTTGCCGATGGAGAGTAGACCCTAGTGGCCTATTAGGGCTATGGGTGCGGCGGAGAGGTCATTTCCTCCCCTTGCCGTAAAGCTCGCCGATGATGACTCCAAAGGCGGGTCGGGTGACCAGCTGGCCCACGGCAATGCCGATGATTGCCGCGAGGGCAAAGCCGGTGATTTCCACGATGCCGCTGAGCAGCAGCGGGAGCATTGTCACGATGGCGACGCTTGCGGTGGTGAGGATGATCTGGAACGCCTTGCCAAGCCGCTCCTTGACGTTCTTCTCCGGAATCTCCCCCTCGTCCTCCTCGCCCTCCCGCCTCTTGTGCAGGATTTCGTCGGTGATGATGATCTGGTCGTCAATCCCCGTGCCGATAAGCGTAATCACCCCGGCCATTCCGGCAAGGTCGAGCGTGCCGAACCCGCCGATTATTGCAAGGGTGGAGACGACCTCAACGAGGTTGACGAAAATGATGGGCACGATGAGCAGGAGTTTCTGGTAGCGGATGACGATGAGAATCGAGACGACGAGGGCGCTGAGGAAAATGCCGAGGAAGCTGAACGAAAGGAACTGAGCGCCCAGCGACGGTGCGATGGTGTAGCTGCTTCCGATGAACGTGCTCACGGGAAGCTTCCCGCCGCTGAGCACGCTCTTCATCAGCTTGATTTCCGAAACCGCATCAAACCTCTGCTCCTGAGGCGTGGCGCCCTTGCCCGTGCCGGTAATCTGGTAGAACTGGCCGACATACCCCTGCGCCAGGCCGGGAGAGAGCGCGGGTGCGGAAATGAGGCCGATTGCCTTCCAGTCGTTGATGATTGTCAGGCCCTGGTCGCTTACATACGCGTGGGGAATCATGTCCAACCGCGTGTGGTTGATGACGCGCCTCGTGGCGTTTTCCGCAAGTGCGGGCCGGAAGCCGAGGGAGGCGAGCTTGGACTGGATTGCCGGAAAGCGCTTTTCAAACCCCTCTGCGACAATCACTTGCGAAACATTTGCGAGGTCGGGAGTGAAGTTGGAGGAGAACTCGTCGGAATAGACTATCCTGATGTCGTCGCCCTGCGCGCGCGAAACGTCGGACATCGCCCTCTGGAACTCGGCGGGGTTGGCCGTGTTGTTGAACCAGTCGCGCTCGAGGATGATTGCAGCGGCGCTCGGCCGGTCGAGAAACATGTAGACTGGATAGTGCGCCTTGCCCATTGCCGCAGCTGCAAACCTGTCTGCACCCTCCTTGCTCGCGGCAAAACCGAGCTCCCAGCTCACCCCGCCGCCCGACGGCTGCGTCACGGCCTCGTTGTTGCTCCCGCCCACCGCGTTCTGCAAAACGTCGCTCCCCGCGAGTGCGACTTTCCCGTCAATGACCGCCTCGAACTTCCCCTGCTCCTTAAGCAGCCTTTCGACATTGGCAATCACTCTCGAATCGGCCTTGGGAATCTCCACGAGAATCTCGCTGTCGCCCACCGGGCGGACGATTGCCTGGTTGAGGCCGAACTTGTTGATGCGCGTCTTTATCGTCTCGACCATGAGGTCCATCGTCTGGGGGCCCACGCTTTTCTCCAGCGTGACGGGAATGCGCACTCCGCCCACGAACTCAATGCCGTAGTTGAGGCCCTTGACGAAAATGAGGGCAAGCGCAACTGCCAGCACCAGCAGCATTATCTGCACGCGGCGGTTGTTGAGGAGGAGGTTGAAGTCCATATTGCAATAATCACGGCGAGCGTTTTTTGAATCCAGATTATGATTTTGTCCAAAGCCCAAAATATCATTCCGCTAAATTCCCTCATGCAGCTGCCGCGCGTTTCTTTTCCTGCCTGTGGGCGTACCAGAGGATTAACGGCGCGTTGAACGCCCAAGTGGCGAAGAAGTCGGCAAACCCGCCGATTACCGCCACCGCCCCGATTTGGGCGTAGGTCGGGATTTGCAGCCACTGCGAAATGGCGTAAAGGGCCCCGAACGCCCCGATTGTGGTGAAGTTCATCAGGAAGCCCGTTTTCATCGCCTCGTACGCCCGTTCGGCAGCCGTGCCTTCCTTGCGCTTGGTCACCCTGATGGTGAGCATCACGTCCGTGTCAAGGGAAAAGCCGATGAGCATCAAAAGAGTTGCGATGCTCGCGAGCGTGAGGGGGATGCCGAAGATTCCCATTGCGCCCATTGTTATTGAGATGTCGGCAATTGCGCCGAAGAGCACGGCCACTGCCGGGGCGATGCTGCGGAAAACGAGGAAGATGACGATTGCCGCGAGGACGAAGGCGTAGAGCACCACCTGCTCGGTCTTGGCGAGGAAAAAGCGGCTTAGCGAAGAGCCGACTTCACGGTAAGAGTAGCTCTCAAAAGGCGCGACGGCCCTTACCGAGCTGATGATGTTCTCGCGCAGGCGCTGCTTTGCGTTGGCGTACTCGTCGTTTGCCAGCCTCACGGCCTCGTGGGGCTTTCCCGCCGGGACGGTTTTTGCCGAACCCACTTCCGCGAGGATGGCTGCCGACTGCTCAAGGGCGGAAGCGGTGAGGGCGTCCACCCGCTGTCTTGCAAACGTGGCGTCGCCTCCCTGCTGGGTCGCCGCGGAGAGCTTCACCTCCGCGTCCGCCAAATCGCTGTCGACCTTCCCCAACGCCTGCAGGCCTCCCTCCGCCTTGTCAAGCGCAGGGTCGTTCTCCAGCTCCACTTCCACTCCCGTGCTTCCCGAAGGGGTGGTGACCGTGCGCACTTCGACATTGCCGGAGTATTTAGAAACGGCATTCTTGATTGCAACCGGGTCGGCATTTGCCTGCGTCTGGATGCTCAAAAGCAGCCCGCCCTTGAGGTCCACGCCAGTCTGGACGCGCGGGATGAAAAACGCCGCGATGAGGATGAGGACTAGCGGCACTGCCATGAGAAGCCGGTAGTCGCCCAAATAGGGATTGGGAACCTTCAAGAAACGCCAGCCCACCTTACTGAAAACGAATAGCCGTTAAGCCACCAGATGAACCAAAGAAACGACGGATTGATTATAGGCGAAAAAGGCTTAAAAGGGCGACGCGACAACATCAGGGAGGACGGAGTATCGCAATCATCTGCCTCTTGAGTTTGGGCAAGTCGTTCGCCACGGTGTCCCAAACGGCGTCGGCATCAACTCCGAGGCAGTCGTGAATGAGCTTGTCGCGCATTCCTGAAATTTCTTTCCAAGGGATTTCGCGATGCGCTTTGCGGAACGCCTGGGAAACTTGTTTTGACGCCTCGCCCATTAATCTCAATCTGGCGGATTACCGCGTCCTGGACCATCTTGTTTCCGGAAAAGTCTTCTCCCGAAATTCCGCGCGCGTAATCATCCACTCTGGAAATCGCATCCAGAACGTGCCTGCAGTATATGAGGTCGTCCTTCATAACGGCAGCGCCTTCATCTCGCCGGCTATCCGTTCCGCAATGTAGGGGCTGATTGATTTTTCGGTGAGCAGATCGACTTTCCTGCCGACTTTGTCGGAAAGCTCGTTTTCAATCCTGACCAGTTCCATGAGGCTTTTTCTCCCCTCAAATTCGACAATGACGTCAATGTCGCCCCCAGGCTTTTGTTCCCCCCTTGCGTAAGAGCCGAAGAGCGAGGCTTTTTTGGCGCCGTGGATGGCCAGCACCGCGGCGATGATTCCCAAAATGGTTCGTTTCACTCCAGCAGCCTTTCGTGCCTGCATTTTTCCCACTCTTGGCATTATAATGCAAAAGCCGGCTTTTAAGCGAACCGTAAGCGAAGAAGAACTTCGTGCTTAGTGGCGAAAGAAGATTGAACGGGAGAGTGGGAGTGTTGAATAGCTTGGAAAAAAAACCGGGGGGAGAGAGATTGCCCGTTCTCCCTATGGGACGCGGCAAGCCGCCTGCCGCCATTGGGGCTTATTTCGAAGGAATTGCCATCTGCCCTTATCGGGACACAAAACTTAGAAATGCGTCCCTAAGGGGGCATATCTTATGCCACGGCGTGGCAAAGGATTCTGACATTTCGAATCCTTAGAGCCGTCAATGATTCGGGGAACTACAAGGATGCGGTTGATAACTGGCATTATAGCGGACTCGGAAAGTTGTGCAGGTGATTTGCCGAGTCCGCTAGTGGCAAGACCGGAATTGCATTTTCGCAAGACTTTCCTGTTTTGCCGTAGTATTCTGTGAGGATGGTTTTCTTTCCGCGTTCGATGAAGGTGACCCTGAAAACCGCCATTATCTCGTTACCAACTGGAGCGAAACTCTCTTTGGACTGTTGTCAATAACCGCATTCCATAGTTTGTCGGACTGCCACTTGTAAAGCCCGTCGGGCGAAGAGTCGTCGTTGGAATTGTCGCCATACCAGAAGAAAAGGCCGTCCGTAGCGGATAGCTCCACTGCGTATTTCTGTCCGCCTTTGAGTTGTTTGACTGCGGTAAGGGGGAAGGGAGTCGCGGGAAATCGCACCCAATTATTTTGGGCATCGGCGCGCGGGGGAATGTTTGCGATTGGCACTCTTGATGTTGCGCAGTTGCCGGAGTCTTCCAGATTAAGTTGGTTGCCTGAAATGCTGGACACTGAACATACCCGCACCGTAAGGTCGGGGCCAGTTACTTTTACCGGAGCGTGTTCTGCGACCTTGAGTTTGACTCCGGTGAGAATGGCGTCGCTTTTAGGAGTGAATATCTGGTAGAGGCGTATTTCCTGCGGCAAGCGGCTTACGATTCCCGCTGACTTCACCCAAAATTCAAGCGGCTTAGCTGAAACTACTACTGCTGTTGGAGAGTCTTTCTTTGTTAGTGCGGCCGTGAGCGTTGCCTTTGCAGTCCCCGCATTGCTAGTGGCAGTAACTGTAACCTCCTTAGCTTGTGAAATTGCGGCTGGGGCGGCGATTGTGATGTCGGTTGAGGAACCCAAGGCCGTAACTTGACTAATCGTATTTGGAGATGCCTTCACTGCAGTATCGTCAGACGTTAGGCTAGTTCCAAGGAAATTGATGTTGTCGGGTATTCTCAGCTTTACCGTCTTGGATTGGCCATCGGCGAGTTCTATTCTTTGCACATCGAATCCGAAATCAGTCGCTTCCCCAGTTACGGTAAATTGCTTGCTGAACGCCTTTTGGCCCGTGCTGAAAGTAGCCGCCACGGTTAGAGTGCCGGTAAATGATTTGGCCGCAACGACATACAGGTTGAGCGGCTTATCTTTGATTGTGAGTTGGCCCGAGGAAATCTTTGCCCCTTGCATGTCGTAGAGATTCGCGCCTTCAGGCACAGCCACCGTAACTGTGAGGTCGTCTGCGTAATCCTGCTTAGTGAGGGTGAGAGTCGCTTTGTCGTTGAGTCTCCAGCTTTGGGGAAGGCTGATTTCAACGCGTGGGTTTGAGGGCCCGACAAGGTGCCCTTTGTCGCAATCTATCAAGACCCTGGTTGCCGTCGAATCGGTTACCTTGCATCCTGCAGAAATTACTTTCGAAAGAATTGGCGCTTCGTAGTCTTCTTTGGCGAAGAAACTCTCCAAATCGTTTGCAATCGCACTCAACGCGGTGCCGTCCTTTAGATTGTTGGCGTTGTTCTGTCCTGCGCTACCGTCAATTATCCGTATGATTGCTTTGCCGTCAACTACCTTCATTTCTATGCAGCCGTCACCGGCTGCGCATTTGTCGTCAATGGTTCTATCCGAAGTTGAAATGCAGCTGCCTACAGGATTCAGGTTCCGGTTTGTAGGGCCTATTCCGTCCGCCCACCTGAATTCGCACTTTGCGGTTTGAGGCAAATCGTACTTGTTGAGAGTGTAGAGGTTGGGCTTGCCGCCGTCGTAGCCTGTGGTTGCCTTGCCGCCTTCAATCTTCACGAACGGGAATCCGCTGCCGGAGGCGCCGCTTGCGCTTCCGGATTGGGCGCAGGCGACCTTGAACTCGCCGTCGGGCGCGCATTCAAGCGTCCTAAACGGCGCGGAGGCGTCTGCAACGCGCACGGGAATCTTTACCGACGGCGGGTCTATGGCGGCGTTGGCCCCGGCCGAAATCGTCTTTGGCCCTCTGCACTTGTTGAGTTGGGTGAGAAGCTGGCTTGCGAGAAAGAGCTTCACGAACGCGTCCTGGTCGCCCTTGGAAAGGGATTCCTGAAGCTTGGGGTCGGAGCAGAGGGAAACCGCCTGGAAAAGCTGGAGCGTCCCCTCTTTGCCGCTTGAGGCACACTCCTGCTGCGCCTGCTTGAGCGCGCCCTGCATCATGCCAAAGCAGGTCATCATCGCGGTGCACGCGGCCGCGTTGGTCCCGCCAGCGCCGAACCCAAGCCCTGACAACCCCTGCAATGCGAATTGGCTTTGGAAGCCGAATCCGCCGAATCCCCCAAACCCGTTGAAGCTGTTGAAGCCCTGCTGCATGGAGTTGAACGCCTGTTCAGCAAGCGCCTGGTTGAAAATCGGCGAGGGGATTTCCTCCACGTTCGATGCGGACTTGAGCGGGGCGTAAACGGCAGTGAGCTTGGAGCCCAATTCACCCGACGCGGCAGCCAAGGCGTCGGGCTTGCAGAAGTCTTCGCGGCTGCATTCAAAGCCGTCGCCGCTCCCCCCGGCGTAGAGGTTGCCGATGACGTCGTATTGGTCGAGCCCGGCGACTGAAACTGCGGGCTTGGGTGTGAGTGCGGAGGAATACTCGTCCTTGCCGCACGCAATGTCCGCCCCGTTGGTGGAAAGCAACCAGGTGGCTTCCCTGGAGTTGAGCGTTATTGAACCGGTCTGGCAGTCTTTCTCGAGGTTGTTGGCAACCACGAACGGCTCTGCGGGTGATGCGAGCCTCGCCGGAATGGAAGTCCCATCCTTGGGCGAGGTGATTACCTCGAATTCCTTGAGCGTGCCGAGCCGCACGACTTGCAGCTTCACGCCCACCGTATTCGCGCCCGTGAGGGTGAGGGCGTTTATCGTCGCGGTGATGGTTTTGCTTCCGCTTCCACCTGGTGCAACGCTATTGGCAATTGCCGCGCATTGAGGTTGCGAGCCGTCGAAGGTGAATGAAAGCGCGCGCTGCTCTGCAGGTTCAAGGTCGAAGTAAAGATTGCTCCCTACTGAAGTTCTTCCAACCACGCTTGCCTTCACGCACGAATCAGAAAGCGAAACTTCGAACCTCACCCTCTTCTGCAGCGCGTTTGCCACGGGAATGGCGTCGGTGGCTGTGGAGCCGAGAAGCGGAGAGTAGTAAAGCTTGCGGCGGGTGATGTCGGCCGAGGTTGCCCTCAACACCCCGCTTGGGTCGAGAATGACCTTCCTACCTTTCTTCGCAAGGGCGGATGCCTGCGCGGAAAGCTTCGCCGCGTTTTGGACGCTTCCCCACGCCAGGTCGGGCGAAGATTGCGGGAACGCCTGCTGCATCACGAACGGAAGCAAAAAGCCAGCGTTGCACGAATCGAACTTCGCCCCCGGCGTGACGGGCGCGGGCGTGCCTTCCTGCCAGAAGTCGAAAGTGACGGGCCCGATTTTTTGCACGACGTTGCCCCTCTTCACTTCAAGCGTGGCGGTAATCACGCGTTGGTTTCTCGGCGGAAGGGTCTCGCTTTGCGGATAATAAACCGGCGGGTATTCGCAGCGCAGGGAAGCGGCGCTGGCGAAAACGGAGTTTGACTGATCTGCGGCATCAAGCGGGACGGTGGTGAGCTGGCCGGGGTTGGTGCTGCCGTCGCCGCAGTCGAAGCGCGCGGCGTAAACCCCGCCCAAGTCGGCTTCGGAAGCGGAGGCGCGCAGGCCGAACGAGACGATGGCATTCTTTCCCGCAACCGCGCCAAGCCCGGTCTTTGCGTCTGGGGCAACCTGCGCAACCGCCTGGGCCACTTTGGTGTTGGTGAACTGCAATCCCGCAACGCTGGACGAGGATGCAACTACAATGCCGTGCACGCCGTCGTAAGCGCACTCAATCCCGTCCACGGTGACGCCGAGGCCCACCGTCTTGGAGTTGGTGCTTCCCGCCGAGTCGCTCAAAACGGAATAGTCGTAAGAGCAGGGGTTGGAGGCGGTTGCAGTGAGTGTGGGCGAACTTCCGACAGCGCCACTTTTGGCCACCGTGGCCGGAATGTTTTTGCCATTCCCGCAGTCGAAAACGACTTTGGCCTTGTCGGAAAGCGCGCCGCTTATTTGCACCTCGGGGATGAAGTGGTTGCGGCCGGGGTCGCTGACTACTATGAAGTTCTCCCCGTTCTGCGGGATGCCGAGGAACTTGCACACTGGATTCGCCGCCGAGGGGGTGTAGGCAATGGGGAGCGTGGCGACGGTGCCGGCATTGTTGACATCCCCGCCGGAGAGGGAGGAATAGGGATAGTCGGCAGATGCTGTGAAGTCCTTGGGTGCAAGCGGGCTGGTTAGGTAAGAGCACGTGCGCGAAACGGAGGCCGTGCCGTCGGAGGCGATTGAAGCAAGTGGAATTGCCGTTCTTCCGCTGCCGTCCCCGCAGTCGATGTACGCCTTCTGGTCGGCAATTTTCTCAAGCGGCGGCAGGCCCGAGAAAGTCGCCTTCAAGCTCACCTTGAGCGCTTGGTCCTGCGGCGTGGGCGACTGCAGCGTCTGGTCGAGCGCGAGGCCGGTTGCAATGGGCTTGGCGAATTCGGCGATTGCGGGGAACTTGAAGTTGATGCCAAGCGGCGTGGCCGGGACGAATTGCGTGCCCTGCGGCGTGGCCACCTCTGCGCGGTAGTACGCAACGGGCGTGTGGGGCCGCGGGAAGTTGAGCGTTGCGGGGGATGCGAATGCGCAATCGCCGCTCCACGTGCCGGCGGAAACGGGGTCGGGAGTCATCTGGAAAAGCTGCGTCCTCATTACGGGGTCGCACGCGAGCTGGAGGGTGACCTTGTCGGGAGTCACGCCGGTGGGAAGGTGAAGTGACCTTACCGTGAGCGTCACGCGGTCGAGGGGGCCGAGGGGCGCGGGCGAGAGCGGCCAATTCTGCCCCGCTGCGGTGGCGCTTCCGGTGAAATCAACGCTCTCTCCGCTCGAACCGGGAATGTTGATTACGCCGGATGGCGCGAGGGAAGATTCCGCAAGGTCGCAATTCACCGTGTGCGTTTCGCCCGTGCCGGTGGTGAGCTGGGCCGATGCGTACGGCGTGACTCCGTAGTTGAGCAGCTGCCTGTCGTAATGGAACGCGACTGAAGTAAGGTCAATGACGCTCTTTTCGTTTGCAACCGGGAATTTCTTGAGAGTTGGCTTGGTGTTGCCAAGGTCATTGGCATATTGCACTGTTGCGCTGCCTCCTGCAAACTTGTTGAGCCTGCCGAAGTGAAGCGAAAGCAGCGCGTCCGTGCCGGTTGCCGTGTTGGTTACGGAATTGAGCGTGAAGGCGCACGCCGGCTCGACTTGTGCTGAAGGAACGGCCACGCACTGCTGCCCGTCGGTGCTTGACTGGAACACAGCGCCGTCTGCGGGGCGGACGAAGTTGGTGCAGCAGAACGGGTTTGGCTCGGTCTGCCCGTTGTTGCATTGGAATGGCGAGGGGACTGCGGCGTCGTTGGGCCGCAGGCACGGGCTTCTTGAGGAGTCCACAAATGCCGAGCAGGAAGTGGGGGGCGTGCCGGAAACGCAGGCCTTTGCAACGTCGCTGTAGGCCTTGCCCGCGGGGCAGCAGGCATTGTCGGGCGAGAGCGTGGGGCTTGCGGAATTGCCGCCGCAGCGCAATCCCGTGTAGACCGTAGAGCACTTGCCGAAGTCGGTCACTACCGTGGTGGTGCCGTCGGTTACCGTGCAGCTGCTTGAAGAAGAGGGCTTGATGCAGGCGTTGTGGGAAGCGTCGTAAGTAAAGCCGAGCGAGGCGGGGCAGCACGAGGCGTCGGTTGAAAGCGTCCTGTCGTCCGCGCACCGCAGGGGGACTGGAGCGCCAGGAGTGCCGCTGCACGCCCCTACGGAAGTGCCGTCTCTGCACGCGCTTCCGGATGGCGCGGGTCTGCACGACTCGCCGTCCTTGAGGTAGCCCTGCGGGCAGCCGCACTTGGTTGCCGAGTCGACGTAAGCCTCGATGTTCGGTCCGCAGGCAAGCGGCTGCGTGGCGGTGCATTCTCCAGCGTGCGTCCCGTCGGGGCACGTGGTGGTGGAGGAGCTGATGGGAATGCATTTCTGGGCATTCGCGTCGGGCTTGTAGCCCGCAGGGCATCCGCACTGCCCTGCGTTGCTTTGCAGCGAGCCGCCTTCGGCGGGGCAGTACAGAGGCCTCTTGCCAACCGAACACGAGTTGGGGGAGCTGCCGTCCTGGCAGGTTGAGGATGATGGCGGAACGACGGGGGCGCACAACTCTCCCTCAACGCGGTAGCCTGCGGGGCATTGGCAGATGCTTGCCTTGGGAATCCACGCGCCGGAACTGTCGCAATAGGCGGGCTTGTCCAAAGTCTGCGAACAGGCGTTGAGAGGCGTGTTGTCGTCGCACGCGGTTCGGGGGGTGGTGGGGACGCACTTGCCCGCCTGCGCGGAGTAGCCTGCGGGGCATTGACAGGTTTCAGGCTTGACCGTAAGCACGCCGCGGTCATCGCAATACCACGGCTTGTTGGCCGAGCAGGAATTGACGCCAGTGCCGTCGCTGCATTTGCTCACCGCAGTTCCGGACGCGAGGGCGCAGTGGGGCGTGGGGTCTCCCGTGAATGCGTAGTTGCTTCCCAGCGCCTCGCTGCAGCACGCGGCATCCGTGGCCAGCGAGGGATTCGTTCTGTCTCCCCCGCATCGCAGCCACGGCGCGGCTTGGGCGCACTTGCCGAAGTCGGCCTTCTCCGCTCCCAGCGTGCATTGCGCGCCTGGGGTGATTGTCACGGTGGAGTTGGTGCACACGGCCTTGTCGGCAAGGGCGGTTGCGGTGAATTTGCTTCCGTCAACGCTGGAATAGTCGCAGTCGTAAGCCGCGGTTGCCCCCGACGCGCCGCTTGTGATTGGAGTCTGGTGAAGCTCGTCCTCGGGAGTGCATTGGAAGAACGCGGCCGCGGTTGAGGTTGGGAGGTTGAAGAACTTTGCCGTGAGGTGCGCGACGGGCGAGCCTGCCACGGGGCGGTAGGAAAGTTTGCACGCGGGAGCCGCGCCTGGGGGCAGGACGGTGATGCTTGTGGCGCAGCTGGTGATGGCGTTTGAATTTGCGTCCCTGTAAGTGACGGTGATTGCCTTGTCCGTGAGGGAGGGAACGGCGTTGAAGCGGCAGTCAGACTGGCTTGCAATCGAGTCTTGGTTGCCCGCGGGGATTGCCACTTGCGAAGTGCCGTCTGTGCAGTCGAATGTCGCGATGATGCTTTGCGCAAGAGGCGGGTTGGTGATGACTGAAGTGACGGTGGTCTTGCCCTTCTCGGGGTCGCCGCCGACTGCGTAAGAGTCGCTGGTGGAGGCGGTGCAACTTGGCTTGACTGCGGTGCACGAGACGGTGGTGTCAATCGCGGTTGAGGACACGGCGAGGGCGGAGAGCAAGGCGCTTGCCGTGAGGGTGCAGGAACCCGAACGCACGCCGGTTGCGCTCAGGGCTTTCTGCTCGCCTGCATTGAGGGTGATTGAATACTCAACGCACACGCCGCTGCTTCTCGCAGAGCAGGCTGCGGGGTCGAGCGCGACGCAGCCGTTGGGGGCCGTGACCTTGGCCGTGATGCCGGCGTAGTCGAGGGTGTTCTGCAGGTTCAACGCCGAGGGCGAGCAGCCGATGGAAAGAGATGCGGGATTGGCGGTGAGGAAATTGTTTTGCGTCACGCTGATTGCAACCGACGCTGCGGCGTAACGCGGGTCGGCATCCCCGCCCGCGTCGATTGAGAACTGCCCCGCCCGCAGGGGGTGGAGGTTCTTGAAAACGTATTTCCCGTCCTTGCCCTTGTCCTTGGTCCCGTCGCCGGCAACCAGTATGTCCCTGTCGGAGTAATAAGGCCCGAAGGGCGAGTCCGTCCCGTCGATGTTGTCAATTGAAATGATTGTGTCGGTAATCGGCGTGCCGTCGGTGCGCTTGGCAATCACCGCGAGGTTGGAGTTGGCATTGCCGGGAATCGAAAGGGGGTTGGCGGCGAGGACAATCGTTGCGTTTCCGGCCACCTTCACCGTTGCGTTGGTCCTCACGATTGGCAAGTCGCCCTTCGCCCCATCGCCGACGTCAATGAAAATCCGGCCAAGTGGCATGGGGAGCGTGGCGGTTTGCGTGAATGCGCCGCTTGCCACCCACGAGTCGCCGTCCTGCGTGAACTGCCCGGGGTCAAGCGCCACGCGCTGTTCGTTTGCGGAGGCGAGAATTTGCGGCTGCTGCGAGGCGCCGCCTGCTGCGTTTTCATAAGCGAATTGCGTGAAGCGGAGGTAATCGCGGGCGTTGCCCCGCGTGTCGCCGGCGAGTATGTGGATGGATGGGTTTAAGGGCTTGAAGAATGTCCTGATTGTGAAGTGGGTGAAGGTGGAGTTGGAAACCGTTGTGGAAAGCGATCCCGCCCTCGCGCCGTCGGAGGTTTGGGAGAAGCTCATCGAAAGAGCCGCGTCGGCTGTGAATGCCGAAGGGCCCGCCGCAATGCGGTAATGCGTCGTCTTGGCATTTGCCTGGCACCAGTCCTTCTGCGCATTGGATTTGGCGAATCCCAAAGCGTCATCAGATGGCGCGCGGTAGTACTTGCCCAGCCTCACGGCGTAGGAGAAGTAGTTGAAGTCAAAGGCATCGCCGTCCCTCGCGTTGAGGGGGTCGACAAACACGCGCAGGAGGATAATCTTGTTGCCGCGCACGTTGGAGAATTCGTAGTTCACCCACTTGGAGGGAGTGTTGGGCGCGGCGGCGTTTGCCGCATCGCACTTGTAGCCCGAGGCGCCGGAGTATTGGTCGGCGCGCTTGACATCAAGGTTTGCGGTCGTGAGGTGAAGGTCGTTGATGTCCTGGAAGCGCGTGATCCTCGCGGCGTCCTCGCTTGCATTCCCGTCGCCGTTGACCCTGACTACGATTCCGACGGGGCTGGTCTCGTTTGCGGGAATGTTGTAGTCCAGCCTCGCGCAATAAGTCCTGCCTTTCTCGACATCGCCCTGCACCCTGTTCGCGCAATTCGCGTCGTAAAGCGAAACGGTGAGCCGCGAGTCGTTGGCAAGCGCCGAGGGGATGAGGTCGTCCTTGACGTTGAGTGTGAAAGTCTGGCCGGGAAGCACCGTGAGGCCGTCAATGACCTTGTCCACAAATCCGGGTGCGCTGATCTTCACCGAAAGCGGGACGTTGGCATCCACTCCCGCAATCGTGCACACGCCCTTGGCGTCAGTGGTGCAGGTCCACGCCTGTCCGCTTGGGGAAGTGACGGTGACCGTGGCGCCGGCAATGGGCTTTCCGGTAAGCGGGTCGAGGACGACCGCAACGAACGTGCCAGTTGCCTTGTTGAGGTGGAAGGAAATTTCGTTGAGCCTGCCTGCAATGGGCGAGAACTGGTCGCTCTCCCCGGCCAGCACGCCGAGGCGGGCGACTGCCTTGAGGTTGCGGCCTACTGGAACGAGGTCGAATACCGCCTGGCCGATTTCATTGGCGTCAATAGATGGGATTCCGAGCGGGAAGTTGTCGGCGCCATAGCGCAGCTCCACGCTCGCGCCGCCTGCAGGCGTGACGCCGTCGGGCATGTAGGTGGTGACGCGCACTTTCGCGTTGTTGCCAACGAAAGGCGAGTGGAGGGTGATGACGGCCATCAATGCCCCGGCCTGCAGCTGCACGCGGTCGCTTGGGAGGAATCCGTCCTTGAACGCGGTGAGGGTGAACGGCTGGTCCACGGCGACTTCGAAGCCCGTCGTCCCATCGTCCCCGGTGGTGGCGGCTGCGGACGGGTCGGTGTCGGTTGACGCGTAAAGAAGGACCTTCGCGCCCGGAACTGCCGTCCCGGCATCGTCCTTGACCGTGACGGCCAGGGTGATGTGCGTCCTGACGAAATCAGGGGTTTTGGCCTTGACTTTTACGGAAATGTCGTTCACCCCGTCGGCGAGGGCGAGCTTGTCGCTCTGGCCCACCGAGAACTTCACAGCGTCAACCGGGTAGGCGATTGCGTAAACCTGCTCGCCAACCTGCGCGGCGGAACCGAAGAACGCGCTTCCCAGCGAGGTGGTGGCGACTTTCGGCCCGCTTGTCGAGCCGACGGTGTAAAGCTCCACGCGCGCCTCAACTGGCGAGCCGCTCCCGTCGGTGACGCCTACGGAAACACTGGCGCTTTTCGGCGCGCACGCAGCGTCGTTGCAGTTGCCTCCCTCGCCACCTCCGCCGGAGTCGTTGGCGTTTATCGTGCTGAGGGGCGTGAGGTAGATGTTCCTCCCCGCGTCGCCCTTTCGGATGGTGGTGCGGTCGGGCTGGTAGTCGGGGTGCGTTGCGTAAAGCGTGATTTGCTCGTCGCCAAACGAGACTTTGAGCGAACCGTCGGAAAGCGTCATCGTCTCCACCACGCCCTTCTCCTGCGTGCGGTAGACCACCTTCACCCCCTCAATCGGATTGCGCGTGTTCACGTCGAGGTAGTTGATTGCGATGGATGGCGGCGGGCGGTTGAACGCCGAGACTGCAGCCACCTTGAGGCTGATGGTGAGGGAGGAATCGTCGCCAATTTTGAGCTGCCTCGCGGCGCGCTCGAAACCTTCCTTGCTCACGCTCAGCGTCGCGAACCGCCCTTTGGGAAGCGTTTGGAAAACCGCCGTGCCGTCGGCCTGCGTGCTCAGCGTCCGCGCCTTGTCGTTCTCCACGCGCAGCTCCACGGCCGCGCCGCCCACGGGCCCGGCGTCGGAAACCACCACCACCTGCAGCGAGACCATTTCAGGCGGGGCGAGGTAGTTGGCGATTGCCGGAACGGCAAAGAACGCGAAAAGAAGCGTGGCGGCCAGGGCGAGGAACACCGCGACGGGAAACGAGGGGATGCCGCGCTTTTCAATGGGCTCGACGAAATACTTGTAGACGGGAATGCCCTTGGACTCGAGCCAATCCATCAAATCGTAGTACTTGTCCTCGATTTTGAAATAAGCCTGCTTGAGCCGGTCTGCAACCCTGTGCGCAAACTGCCTGATGCCTTCGGCAGCCTTGTGAAGAAACGCCCTTATGCCGTCAAGAAATTTGCTTGCCAAAAACCCAATGCCTCCCAACCCTTTTCCTCGCTCGCCTCCCCGCAAGCTCGTCGGGCCCGCTCGAAAAGCGTTGACGGAAAAGCTGCTATCCTATGGCTCCCCTGCGCTTCCAGCGGCTAAAAATCCCCTCGCCCTCCATTATTGCCGTTGGGAAACTTGTTACAATTAGGACGGGGTTTATTTAAAAAGAGAAGGGTGCCCCCTGTCGGGAACAAACGGTTCGCGACCGGCAGCAAACGGAGGGCACGCAACTGGATAAAATCGGCTGCAGGTTCCCTCCCGTCCGGCGTGACTGCCAGTGCGCTGCCCACTCTCGGGTTGGGCGCGCCGTACAACCCGCTGCTTTACCAGTTGCTTCTGGACGCGAAGGTCGTGGAAGGGCTTGGCTCGGGAATCCCGCGCATGATTGCAACAATGCGCAGCCAGGGCTTGCCGGATCCGGCGTTCCAGCAAATAGGCTCGTTTTTCAAAATCACCCTGTTCAACAGTTTCAGCCACCTCGACTCCAGCCTCAACGCGCGCCAGCGCCGTTGCCTCATCTACCTCAAAGACAATGCCATCATAACCGCGCCCCAGCACGCCCGCGTGTTCGGCGTAAGCCACCCGCAGGCAGTAAACGACTTGAGGAAACTAATTGCCTTGGGATACGTGAAAAAACGCGGCAAGGGTCCTGCCACTGCCTATACGCTCGCCCCGGAAAAAGGCAAGAAAAAAGCGTGAGAGCCCCCTCTCCCCACCTTTCCCGCCCGGTAGAAACCCGCAAATCATAAAGCACTATACGGTTACTTTACGATAACTATAAGATGTTCCGGCAGGGTTCCCCCATTGACGGCCTTCCCAAGGGGCCTCCCGGCAAGCCCTGCCGTAAGATACTCAAGAGGGAACTCAAGCGGCTCATCGCGCTGAGGCTGGGGAGGTGGAACATTCCCCAAACGAATCCAAGGCCTTCAGGCGTGAGGTTGCAGCGCAGCCTTCGGCGATGGGATTCGTTTCCGTTGACGGTGATGCAGTCTGGCTGGAGAAATTATCGGCGGGAGGGAGTGCCGCGGCCACATCGGCAAACGCGCCCGATTACGCCAAACCGCCGGAAGGCCCGAGTTTCTCAAGGGCGTGAAGTTGCGTTGAAAAAAGGGGGACTGGAGAAATAAACGCGGGAAAGAATAGGCAAAGGGGGGTGGTGGCGTAAAGCCCTGTTCAGCATTTGTCCAAGGCTGCCACTGCCGGGTCGGTTCCCTTGAGCTTCATCACGGTAGTGAGATAATCCCGGACCGCCCTCACAGCGTCTCCCCGGATTTTATTGGGGCTGGCGGGAATACCGTCTTTGTGGCTGTTGATGTAATCCTGCACGCGCCTAAGCTCGGCGTTGTTCTTTGCATGAATGTCCGGGTCTGCCGCGTCGTTGGTCACGGCCGCGATATAACCGCTTCCCTTTGGATAGGCCGCGACGGTGTCGAAGGCGTATTGGGCAAGGCGCTTGTAGTTGCCGCCCGCGCCCAAGCCCGCGACGCGGGACGCGCCGGTGAACAATGCATTGGGGACGCAGGCGCTCCTTGCCTTCCTGCCGTCAAGCAGGCCTTCGGCAACGTAGGTGGCCGAGAGCGCAAGCACCGACCTTGCCGCACGGCAGGCCTTGAAATTGGGGCCTTGCTGGGCGTCATTGTCGGCAAGATTGGAATGGTGGTCGTTTGCCAACTGGCAAGGTATCTTGGAGCGTATCTCGTGATACTTTCCAGCCGTGCTGCTCTCGTCCCCGCGGAGCGTCTTGATAATGCCGCGCCACTTTGACATGGCATTTTTGGAAAGCTGCACGTCTTGCGCGACTGCGGCATCCTTCTTGTCCACCAACTGCTGCGCTTTCTCGAGCATTTCGTAAAAGACGCGCGTGTAAAGCGGATTGTGGCAGTCTCCCGCATTGACGGTGCCATCCTCGGTTTCATGCTCAACGGAAAGGCCCGAAGCCCTCTTGGAACCGGAGCCAGGCCCGCAGGCAACAATCTTCTTCACTCCGACTGCAGAGGCAACGCCCGCAAGTTCCGAGGGATATTTTGACAAGTAATATTCGGATACCTTCTGGCTTAGGAAAAGGTACCCCGCGGGCCTAGCCTTCCCGAAATACAGGGGGAGCCCCTGGTAGGGATTCGCTTGGAAAAACGAGTTGACGCTTCCGAGAAAATCCCCTCCTTCGGCGTAACTCAGCAGTTGGCCGGAAGGGAGTTTGACGTACCCTTTTGAAACGCTGGCCTCTGCGCCGGCAAACGACGCGAAAACGGCAAAGCCGATTATGGACAGGATGAAAACCCTTGCAAATCTCGAAACCATCTTTTCATATCACCTTTCTGGTATTGGTTGGGGGGGGAAGTGTTCGAACCGGGGGGCTTAGGGGAAGCAGCTTTGCAGTTTAGCGTAGGCGGGATGCGCCACTTCGCCTTTGAGCACGTAGCGGAGCACGGCCGACTTGAATGCGCTTGCGGCGCTGGCGCTAATGCCGGCGTCCGAAGGCGGAACGTATGCGCGCAGCGCCGCCACGGCATCGTCCAAAGACTTGAGTTGCGCGTCAACAGGCGCATTCCTGGCGACCCAGCCAATGTCTTTTGCGGGATAGGGGACTGCGGCGTCGAAAACTGCACTCGCAACTCTCTCTTCGTTCTTTGGGGTCCAAGCGGTTATGCCGCTGTGGAAAAGCGCATTGCGCACGCACTCCGCTTCCGGGCCTTTTTTTCCGGCGAACAAAATGACGTTTCTCACCACGACGAATTGGCGCATGAGCTTGCCATTGACCAGCTGCCTGCACTCCGTGCGCTTTTGCCCCTCGACGTAGCTGTCGGGATAGAGGTCGCAGGGAACGTTGATGTTGACAATGTCGCGGCGGTTATCCCTGATTTGGTAGACCTTGCCACTGGCGCTGAACCACAACCGCTCCATGTTCTGAAGTTGGGCGTCCTGCTTCTGCTTTGCCTTCTCCGGGGCGTCCCTGATGCCCTCGGCATATTCAATCATCTTGTAGAACACGGCAGTGCGGTAGAGGTACTTGCACGACTCCTTGTCGAGATGCTGGTAATTGTTGGCATCGGCCCCAAGAACATCGGCGCATACCGAATAGCCGTACGAGTTGACCCTCGCTTCCTGGTCGGTGAGAAGCTTGTACGACGCGCCGAGTTTCTTCGCCTGCTGCAGCTGCCACGCCCTGTCAGCAGGGTCGTTGAATCGATAGACCTGCATCACCGTGTCCCGGTTGATGGGAAGCAAGCTCTTGGCGTCAAGGTGAAGCTCCAAAGGACCGCTCCATATTTTGGAATAGGTATCAAGCGCATCAAGGAAGGCCTTGCCCTGCGTGGGGTTGTAATCGCCGCTGAAGCCCGGAACCTTATCTGCCTCTGAAATGGTGATGTGGCTCGTCGGGATGTTGAAGTCGGTTGCCGCAACGGGGCTGGCAAACGCAACGAGCATAACCGCCGCGAATGCCGCAATGCCGAAAGTCCCAGTCCTCTCCGAAAGTCTCTTCATCAAAATCTACACCTCTGGATTCCCTGCATCAGGTTCAAGAAACGTTGCCGTGGCCTCCCCGCCGCCCTTTGTGACCACGAGCTGGACTGAAGCGCCGCTCCCGCCTGCAACGTAGTTTTCAAAAAAGTCGGAGTTTTCAAAAGTGACGGGCTGGCCGTATCGTGCGATTGCGGATTGCAGCGCCTCCACCATGGTAGGCGCCTCGCTGTCGGCATCGTCGGGGGCCGAAACTACGTCGTCGCCCTCGAACTGGAGGGCGTCTGCCGCGCCCTCGGTAACCTGCGACTCGTCGGGATTGTCCTCGGGAACGGATGATTTGGAAAGAAGATAATACGCCGTGCCGTCGGGCGAATCGGCAACCAAGCTCGCAACCTCGGACACCGCCTGGTCGCCTCCCACGTCCCCCGGAAGCATCACTTCATTTGGAGTGGCACTTGCCGGAATGATTCTCACTTTCCTTGACGTCATGAATTCCATGCCGGGCGCGCCTGCGGGAAGGAGCAGCTGCAGCGTGCCGGAGATTCCGGCGTCGGGAGATTCGGAATCGAACTCGTCGGCCGGCACGGCGTCAATCAAACCAGGCTTGTCAATCGCGAGGGTGAGTGAATCGCCGTCTGCGGACGTGATTTGCGCAACCGCAGGGAGGTCAGCGTCATCGGAGAATTTGGCCTGGAGAATCTGGCCGTCCGCGGGATTCTTCACGTACCTTGCGTAAGCCCCATCCCCCAGAAGCTCGTTGAGCGAAAGCTGCACTTCCATCGCCTGCCCGCCGTCGACGGGAACGTAAAGCGCCAATTCATCCGCCGAGAGCGAGGCGGTTTGGGGCTGGACGGCGGCTTTGGGAACTTGTGCAATTTGGGCGAGTGCCGCCTGAACGTTGGCGCCAAAATCCATCTTGCCGTTTGATTCGCGCTTGTTCAAAAGCATCGAGACGGCCGCGAAAAGGGCGGAGTCGCCCGTTCCGGCGGCGAGGCCCTCAAACTCCGGCGTGTTGAGCCGCTGGATTTCGTTTGCCCACTCGGGCTCGAGAACCACCATTGCCGTTGCCTTGTCGGACTTGCCGGGGAAGAACAATTCGAACTTCGTTCCCTTTGCCTTCGAGACCTTGAAGTAAACCGCAGGATCTGGATTGAGTATGTAGAACTCCAACGTCGATTGGATGTCTTTCGCGCTTGACGCCAGCGGCTTGGGGACGAAAAGAAGCACTATGGCCCCGTCGGGCACGCCGTTGGAAACCTCGTAAGACTCAATCCGGGTGCTTTCGCCCTTCGAAACAGTCTTGGCCACTTGCACCTGCGAGCCTGAAAGCTGCACTTGGTAATTGGAGGAAGACTCGGTTTTAGAAGCGCTTGGCAATTCGGGAATGGAACTTGAGGCGGGCACCACGGCCGGCTGTGCGGAGCTTGGAGGGGCGGCCTTGAAGGACGTGAACCACAGCGACGCGGCAACGAGGACCACCACGATGGCGATGCCCGCCCATGAAGGCAGACCGCCGTCCCCCCTCGACAACACCCTTTCCAAATATCTTCACACCTACTAGAATTTTGAAACCATTTGACCGAAGCAGTATTTAAGGATGTTTAACACGCCTTGGGTTCAATAGTCATATCCAAAAGACCCCACCTAACGTGGATGTTCCTTATCCACATGCATCCGGTTTCTTTGTCGCCTGAGAAGATCGGTTCTTTCTGTTGTATGCCTAGACCTGGGAGTGGATTGTAAACTATGTTGCTCTTGTCTTGACTTACAGGTGCAGGAAGAAGGCCTGGAGCCTGCAGGGAAAGCACAGCTGGCCCTTCGCTGGAGATTATTCTTGCAAATTTAACTTGCACAAGCGCTTTGGTTCTTGCGAAAGGAGGACTGACTATCTCCATGTTGGTCACTTTCCACAATTTGCCTTCCGTGAAGTCATGGTTTGGATCCAAGAAATAGAAGCAGAACGTATTGCCAACCGGAATTCGCCGGTATTGCTGGACCAAAGTTCCAAGGCGCTGTTTGGCGTCGCATCCTTCAAATACGTTCGTAGTTTTCCCCGAATTTTTACTAACCTTCAGAAGGTCCTTGTCCAAGGTTCGCGTAATTTCATTCACCCCATCATCTCCTTGTGCAGTTACAAGGTAGTGGGCTTCCTTTCCTGAAAGTTTCTCATAAGCAAACTGGCGATTTATCGCTATTGCCTTTCCATTATTTCCCTGCGGAATTCTTGCAGTGTCGCGGTACAATTCGCCGTTATTAGAGTCATACGCGAATATCGAGAAGGTGAAAACTTTGTTTGTGTTTATCTTGAAACACATTGCATTATGTCCGCAGCCGCTAAAATCCGCTTTCGCATTTTCGACGCTCATCGGGCCGTTGATGAACTGGCTTGCAAGGGCCATTGGCATCATGGCTAACACAAGGAGGGCGGCAATCAAAACCAATTGGGTTCTCATCGTTATCATCTTTTATCTCCTAAATTGAGCTGATTAATCTTTCGTTTCCTTTCGGCGGGACGGATGGAGTCTTAACTGGAAGTTTTCCACCCCCGCCTTGGACCGGTTGGGTAAACATGCAGCACACGTTTTCCGCAGTGCAGTAAAGCTGCATGACTTTGCCGGTTGGGCTTTGGCATGCAGTTTTGGGAACGCAGTGGAAGTAGCCGGGATTGGCGGTTTCGCATGCCGTCTGCGCGTTTGCAGCCGCCGGCGGGGCTTTCGCCTCTGGAGGCGCTTGCCTCTGGATTGCGGAATTGCCGCTTATGTCGAATTCGAGAGTGGCGTAAAGCGTCTTTCCGCCCGCGTCCACGCCCGTTGCCCGCATGAACAGCGGCGTTTTCACTTCAGTGCCGGGAATGCGGATTTCCTCGACGATAGTGTCCTTGTTGAGCCCTCCGTTCTTGACGGTGGTTGGCAGAGTGGTTTCCGCGCCTTTGTCTGCGTCCCATTCGAGAATCTTCAAGTCGGTGATTCTCCCTCCCGGAAGCTTGAACGCCACGTTCGCAGTCTGGCCTTGCGCGATTGCAAGGTGGTTTCCGTTCACGCGGGCTTTGGAAAGCCAGCCTGCGCTTGCGGGAATTTGCTCGGAATTCCTCAGCCCCTTCATTATCGCGGCTCCGCCCACGCCGCCGTCAATGGCGTTCGCCGCGTCCGTAAGGAAGGCGGTGAACGGGATGCGGATGGTTTTCTTCAACCCTCCGACGGTGGCGGTGACGGCCGCGAGATATTCGCCCGCGCTTGAAACCCTGAGGCTGAAGAAAATCGGCTTGAGAGGGTTTGCCGCAGCCTGCTTGGCGTTCTCATCGGCAAGGTCAATTACGTCATTATCCTCCTGCGCCTTGGAAATCTTCACGGCGCTTGAATACTTCGCCTCGGTTTCGCCGCCGGAGTTGTAAAGAATATCGAGTTTGAGCCCCGTGGTGGGAAGAAGCGTAGGCAATTGCACCCCGATTTTGAATTCCCTCCCCACGCTCACCACACCCGCATCGCCGTTGGCCAGCGAAGCTTGCTTGCCGCTTGCGCTTGCGTCAAGCTTGGCTTGGGAGAATCTCCAGCCGCTTCCGGCCGGGGCGAAATCCTCGCCCAACCCGTCCGTTGACGCGAGGGGCAGGCTTGCGGCAAACGTGGTCTTGCGCTCTGCTTCCTCCTGGGTGGTGGTCTTGGTGGGGTCGTAGTTGGGCCCGAGGATTTTGACCTTGACAGGAACGCTTCGCGCGCCGGCCAATTCGTCGGTAATGGAGAACGCCGTGTCGCGCGAGAGGGCAATGTAATTTGAGTCGGTGAATTTTGCAACGTCCCCCTTCGCCTCAAGCGAAAAGTCGGCTTTGATGAAAATCCCCGTGCACTCGCGGTCGTCGCCCTTGAATTCCGTGAGGCTGCTGCCCCCGAGGGAATTGGGCACTTCCAACACGGTCCCGGACTGGTAGAAGCACTTGCTCACGGGCAGCTTTTGCTTGTTGGAGTTGAAGTAAAATGCGCACGTGGCCTTGTCGGCTTCAAGCCTTGCGTCGCTTGACGCCTTCGCAATTGCGTTGCCATCGGGGGCGTAAATGGCGCTTCCGTCGCAATTGGCGATTTTGCCGTCGATGCCCAGCCTGATTTTGATTTCCTTGGGAATGCGCGCCACGCTCACCGGAATGTCGCGGGGAGTGCTGCCTGCGATGTGGAGCGTTCCCTTTTCCGAAGTGAAGTCAACGGGCTTTGAAAGGTCGTATTCAACGCCGCTGAAGGAAAGGGCACGCCCCGCCGCGCTTGCCGACTGCGTCTTGGCGTTGCCCAATCCCGCAAGCTTGAGCGCCGCGGAGCTGAGTTCCCTGCTTGCGAGGTACGGCGCCCCAACTTCCTTCCCGTCGTCGCCGATGAAGAGCACCACTTGCGCGGGCCGGAAGTCGTCGAGCTTCACGTTGACGGTGACTTTGAATTCGATGTCGCCGGCGGATTCGAGGCGCACGGTGGCCTGCCCCTTCTCTGGGAAAGTGTTGGGAAGGTCGGCAAACTCGGCGGAGAACTTGTCCTTGACCGACTGGTCGGCATTGGAATAGTCGAGGGCGAGGGAAATGTCGCCGTTGCCGCTGCAGTCGAACTTAATCCCATCGGATGGCGCGTGCAGCCCGGCCACGCCGCTGCACAGGAACGGAATTGGCCCGCTGCCGTCGGCATTGGTGATTGGCACGCGGAACCTGTAGCTGCCTTTCATCGTGATTGGGTTGAGCAGGACGCTCATTTCCGTCGGCAGGCCGAACCTGTCGGCATTGTCCTGCGTGATGCGCACCACAGTTCCGGCCTTCACGCCCAATTGCGAAACGGGCGCCTGGCAGAAGAGCGGCTGGAAGCTTTGCGCGCTGAATCCCGACGACGGGTCGAATTGGGAATAGACGAAAGTGTAGACGGGAATGGCGCGCGAGCGCGTCTTGCCCGAGGGAAGCGTCTCGGTCACTTTCAAATAGTTAACTTGCGAGAATCCTGACTTGGGCGCGATTCCCTGGTAGTTGGCTGCAACGGTAATCTGGCCTTTGGTGCATTCGACCATTTGCGGCTGGAGGAATGTCGAGAGGCCCTGTTGGCTCTGCTGGGCGGCAATGGCATACGCCCCGCCGACTGAAACTGCCGTGCAGTAGGAAAGCTGGCAGGCTTCGGGCCGCGTGCACACGCTGGGAACGTCGCACTGGGAGGGCAGGCCGCCGGCCATCACGCGGGCAGCGTCGGGAGGCAGGCGCGGGAGAAGGGCGGATTGCGAGTAGAGCGATTGCTGCGCGCCATAACCGTAACCGCCGCCGTAACCTCCAAAGCCGTTTTGGCCCAAGCCCCCATATCCGTATTGGGAGTTATAGCCCCCATAACCCTGATAGCCGCCGTATTGGGAGAATGGACTGTATCCCGCATAATTCCCGCCGACCGGAGGATAGGTGCCGGGGTTCAAACCCATTGGAGAGTTGTAGCCGCGGCCGTTGCTTGAGGAGTATTGCGGCAGTTGCTGCTCGCGCTTGTAGCTTGCGGGCTTGAAGAAATCGAATCCCGGAAGGTAAGGCTGGCAGAGTTCGCAAAGTTCGGGGTGGGAAAGCACTGCCGGAATGCGGCAGGTTTCGGGATAGTCGGAGGGATAGGAAATTTGGGGAGTGTTGGCAAGCGGGCCTTGAGGCCAGTACGACTGGGGAGAAAGTGCGTATTGCGGGATTGCGCTGTATTGCGGGCCCATGTATCCATAGCCTCCGCCAAATGCGGGGTTGAAGCCGGGGTAGGGCTGGCCGTAGGGCAACTGCCCTCCAAAACCGCCGCCTATTCCCGCACCCGCGCCGAGGAATCCCTGCAATTCGCAAGTGGGGTCGTTGCGGAAGTTGACCTTCACGCTCTTCTGGTTGGGAGTCTCGAAACCAAAGCCGTAGCCGGAAAGCCCGCCATAGCCGGCCTGGCCGCCTGCCTGCTGGTATGCCAAGATGGGGAGGAAGATTGAAGAGGGAAGGGTTGAGATTCCCATCTGCGCCTGGAAGATTGGGGCGCTTCCAACCCCGGCGGCTGAAACGATGATGCGGATTGTTTGCGGAGTGGAGGCTGCTGCGCTTGAGGCACCAGTTGCGGAATTTCCGCCTGCAACCTTGGGCCTCACCTGCATCGTGGCGCCTTGCGTGAGTCCCTTCCACAACAGGTCGGCTGGGAATGATTTGTAATCGGCAACCGCGTGCCACACGCCCCCATTGCAATCGACCTTGAGGAAATTCGTCACTAGAGTGGAGGGGTCGTCCTGCTCGAGTGCCGTGGCGCTTGCACGCAGGTCGCTGCACTCCACCCCGGCGGGGGAGACGAGCCGCGTGTGGAAGAACGCCTCGGAAAACAGGTCGTTGTTAAGCGTGAGCTGAACTTCGCCCGGGAGGGGGGCGTAAAGCGCTTCGACGCACTTGGCCGCGCACGAGCCGCCGCAGTCAAGGCCCGTTTCGTCGCCGTTTTGGATGCCGTCAGTGCAAGTTGGGGCTTTGGGACAAACGGCGCAGGGCCCTCCGCAATCAATTCCCTGCTCACCCTGGTTCTGCCTGCCGTCGGTGCAAGTGGCGGGAACGTCGGGCAATTGTTTCATCTTCTCCGCACTCACGCGCAGGCTTCTTGTCTGGACCGTGCCGTCCTGGCAGGTGAGGTAAAGCGTGCCGGAACCGGCGTACTGGCTGTAGAGGTTGGGGAAGGTGGCGTAGTCGGCGGTGATTTGCGCGATTCCCTGCTGGCACAACGCGGGCTCGACGGAAACGAAATTCGCGACGGAAAGCGCGGGGTTGGCCGAGTCGAGGTAGGACGGCCGGATTTGGCAGCCGGTGATTACGCAGCCGGATTTCGCGATGCCGGAAAGCGAGTAGGAGGCGCGCGAGAATGCCTCGTCGTTGAGCTTGAGCGAAACCCCGTCGGGCAGCGGGGTGAATTGAGACGACGCGCACTTGCCGGCGCACGGGCCGCCACAGTCAATCCCCTCCTCGCTCCCGTCCTTCACGCCGTTGGTGCACGACGGCACGGACGGGCAGTCGACGGGGCACGCGGCGTTGCTCTCTGCATAGTCAACCTCGCACTTGCCATCCCCGCATCTCGGCGGGTTTTCCCGCGTGGGGACATTCTCCGCACTCACCTGCACCTCGACGTTCTGCGCCCCGGCGTTTTTCTTCAGCAGGCGAAGTGTCGCCTTCTGCCGCAGGCTGCGGTAGAGGCCGGGGGGGACGGGATAGCCGGAGTAATCTGCGACGATGTGCGCCACGCCGGAGGCGCACGCGGCGGAATCGACGCGTAGGAAATTGGCGGGGGATTGCGGCCCCTGTTCGAGCGAGCGGATTTCGCAGCCTGTAGTTTGCGTCCCGTCATCGGGAATGGAGTAATAGCTTTCGGCAAACGCGATTTCGTCAAGCTTGAGAAGCACGGGGTTGGGAAGCGGGGAGTATTGCGAGCCGGGAGCTGGGGTGGGAGTGGGCGTTGCCGTTGGGGTTGCGGTTGGGGTGGGGGAGACGCCGGGGGTGGCAGAGGCGGTTGAAGATGGGGTCGGAGTGGTGCCCGGCGTGGGAGTGGGCGATGCGATGGGGCACGGCCGCGAGAAGCCGGGCGCGGGGAGGATGGTGAGGCCGATTGCGGCTTCAGGCTGGGGGAAACCCGCTTTGGTGTAGCCCACGAGAATCCTTCCGGTCTGGCCTTCGGTAGGGAAGCACACGCGCGGGTCGGTAAAGTCGTACTGCACGCTGAGGGCAAGCACGTCGCCGCTGCATTGGATTCCAACCGCGCCAGAAGAAATGGGATTCGAGCCAAGGGGAATGAGCCTGCAGGAGGTTGCGCGAGAATCCGCGCCCAACGGGGTGAGGAGGTAGAATGCCGTTGCGATGCCGGCCTGATCAACTTTCAGGGTGATGGACGAGGTGACGGGAGGGTAGTTCGGCTGGGGAGGCGCGGGCGGCGCGGCGACGTCGAGGCTCACCTGCAAAACCGATGCGGTGGAAACCCCGGGGGCCGCGGCCGCGTTGAAGGCGATTAGGCACGAAGTTTTTGCCGTGGTGCCTTCCGCCACTTTCACAGTAACACCCTGCTCGTCCTTGAGCGTGAATGTGGAGGGTTGGACGTCGAGGATGGCGGTGGGGTTGAGGTTGCCTTGCGCATCGGTGCAGCGTGCGCTTGCAGTTACCTTGGATTCAATCGGGAGGGAGGTCGAGACCTTCACCTGCTGGGAAAGCGCGGGGACTGAAGAGCCCTTGAATGAAATGGATTGCGGCTCGATGTTGAGAAAATCGCCTCCTCCCACGCTGATGGGGCAGGCTTCGAAAAGCTCGAAATCCTTCTGCTCCACACGCACGCCGATTGCGCCGAGGTTGGAGGGCTTTACCCGGAAGTCGTAAATGCCCTTGCGCCCCCTGCCGGGAGTGCCGTCGCCCTGAAGCTGCAGCTCCTGCCCCGCAAGGGGATTGCCGCCGCATTCAAAAAGCGTGGCGCTCGCGTCGGCCACCGCGCTGCCCGACTGGTCCCGCAGAGTGAGGCGCACGCGGCCTTCCAGCCCGACGGTGAGGGACGACGGGTCCGCGCCCACTTGGAAAGTGTTGCTCCCCAAGATGCGGAGGTAGAGCGTCTGGCGCAATGCCGCGTCCTGGTTGGGAAAGTGGAGGAAGAAGTCGATGGGCGCGCGCACGGCTGCCTTGACCGTGTGGAGGTGGATCACTCCCGAAAGCCTCTCGCCGGGACTGCCGCTTATTGAAAGGACCTGCTCTGGAAAGAGCGGCGCGGGCTGCGCGGAGGAAGCGGCAGATTGCAGCAGGATTTTCTGCGCGGAAGGAATTGAGGGCTGAGAAATTGGAGCGGCAGCCTGTAGGAGAACCTTTGGCGCAAGGGAATTTACGGGCTGGAATGAAATGGTTTTTAGCTGCTGGTTTTCAAAAAGCGGATTTTGTGATTCTGATTTGAATGAGATTGTTTTTTGTTCCTTAAGTTGGACGCTGTTCTGCTCAACGCCAGTCACCTGCACGAATGCACTTGCCAGCCCTGCGTAGTCCAGCCCCTGTTTGGAAATTATTGTGTATTCGAGGTTCACGTCCTTGAGAAGCCCGATTGGAAATCCGTTCCTGCCCCTCGCGCCCGTTGCGGGGTCGGCGAAGGCAAAGCGCACGCACACGCCGTTGGGAAGGCAGGAAAGCGTGTCCTGCGTCACGGGCGTTAGGACGGAGGAGGTCTTGGCGGGGCAGAAGTCCTCGCGCACGACATTGCCGCCGTTGGCGATTTTGGTTGCAATCGAGGCGGCAAGCGCACCGTCAAGCGGGGAGAACAACGGCGTTTTGCCATTGAGGCCCCACGCGCGGTAATCAAGCTCGAGCTTGTCGCCCGGCTTTGCGTTTTCCTTCACGAAAATCTTGAACGAAATCTCGCGCGTTCCGGAAAGGCCGTTAAGAAAAGCGGCTTCGGCCCACTTTGCGGAAAGCATCCCGTCCTGCGTGGAAGTGTTCGAGACCGGGTCGCACCCCGGCCCCTGCGCAATCGCATTCCCGTTGAGCAGCAGAGGCGCGCCGCCCCCGTCGACGGAGGTGATTTGCGCAAAGTCGTCGGCGGAAGTTGCGGCGCGGCCCACGCGCAAATACATTCCGGCAAATTGGGAGTTGGCCTTGGCGCTAAGGGAGAACTTGGCGGAATACTCCCGCGCGTTCTCAAGCTCCACGGCCTTGTTGCCCGACTCGTCGTAAAACCCCTTGAACTCGACCGCCACGCCGCTTAGGGAATTGAGGGAATACAATTCAGCCGCCACAACCGTCTTTGCGCCGGGAGCAATGGGCGCAATGCCGAATTCGGTATCGAGATACGCCGGCGAACTGACCGAAACGCGAAGGGGCCTTCCGCCGTCAACGGTGAGCTCGCAGGTGCCGGTTGCGTCGGTGGCACAAGCGGGAGGCTTGGCAACGGCCTGCGGGACTGGAGGCTGGGATGATGAAGCGGCACCCTGGGAATTTGGCGCGGCTGGCGCGGCGGCAATGGGATTCGCCACGAGGGTGACAAACGCACCCGCCACGCTCTTGTTGCTCCCGCGTTCAACCACATTCACGCGAAGGATTGCGGGAGGCGCCCTGATGGCTATGCCGAGGGTGAAATCCGCCGCGGGCTCAAGTGCGGGGCTCGCGCCGCTTTTGGGGCCGAGGGACGCGGTCGCGAAAATCTTGATTCCGGAACCTGCGGGCGACGATGGCACTCTCTGAATCACGATGCCGTCCGGCCCGGTCGTCTGGGAAGGCACGCCGAGGAGAAACCCTTCCCTCCCCGCGCCTCGCGTGAAGAAGTTGACCGCCGCGCCTGCCACCGGCCCGTTTTCGTCCGTGACCTCCACGCGGGAAAGGACTGAATTCTGCGGCGTGGCATCGGCGAGCTTGATTTCAAGAGAGTCGCCCGCGTGCGCCGAGGGAACCAGCGCAGGGAGGTAGCCGTCCTTGAATGCGGTTATGTAATAAGACTGCCCTGCTGCGGCGTCAAAAACCGCAGCGCCGCTCTCGTCGGCAAGCGCTTGAGAGAGGGGACTGTTCGTCGAAAGTGAAACGAGCGCCACGCTTGCGGAATCGACTGCCGCGCCCGCCTTGTCCCTCACGGTTACCTTAATCGCCGTTGACGGCGCGGCCGTGACGCCGGGTTTTGCCGCAAACTGCACCGTCTTGCCGTTCTCGCCTGCCGAGAGGGTGAAGGCATCCACCTGCTGCGGGTCGTACTGCCTGTTGGTATCAACAGCGGAAACCGTTACCTTCCTTCCAGCATCAAGGTTGTCAAAAACCACCTGACCGGCGTTTGAAACGCCGGAAAAAAGCGATGTGCCCGTCGCGGCGTCGGAGACGGAAACGAGCGCACCGTCGTAAGGCCGCGATGTCGGGGTTAGGACGGTGATGCGCAGGACCGCCTTGGCAACCGCGCTTGGCGCTGGCGATATCCTGCGGAGCACTATGCGTATGGGCGTGCCTATGGAATTGGAAAGCGCGTCCTTGCCCACGCCGTTTATCGTCCCGTCCTCGTAACCCTGCCTGCTTGCGTACGCGTTGAGCGAGTCGGGAAGCGATTCGAGGCCGAAATCTGCAATGCCGAACGAGTCGGTGGTGGTGGTCTTGTCCCCCTGGCCGTAGGAAATTTTCACCGCCGCGGAAGCGAGGGGCTTGTTCCCATCGTCAATGACGAGGAACTCCGCGCGCTCGGCCTTTGGAAGCGCCTTTGCCGACTCGAGATTGACAGTCTTGGCCCCGCCCGCCTGCGAAACGTCCAAGTCGCCATCCAGCGGCTTGAAGCTGGCGGCCTCCACGTGGATGGAATACTTCCCGTCCTTGGAAAGCTTTTGGAGAAGCACCGTGCCGTCGCCTGAAGTCGTGCCTTCCCCCGCGGCGTTTCCCTTCGGGTCCAGAAGAGTAACGGTTGCCGAAGGGACCGGGGCGCCTCCCGCGTCCTGCACTGTAAGGACAAAATCCTGGGTTTGTTGCGGCGCCAGCCCGGCTTTGGAAACGAAAGGCAATGCGTAAAAGGCGATTGCGGCCAGCACGAGCAGGACGGCCAGGGGCACGACGACGCGCGGGGCTGGAAATCCCTTCTCCTCAAGCCCGTCGACAAACCCGTTGTAACGCTCAACGATGCCTTCCCAGAAACTTGGTTCGGACTCCCCCCTGCCGGCCATGCAACGCTTATGAACGCACTTGTTTAAAAATAACCCCATTAGTGCAGAGACGGCACCCCCTGCCTCGGCGGGAAAACGGGGGGTGGGTTCAAAAAAACTTTAAAAAACAAAACAAAAAACAAGGACAAAATCAGCATAAACCGAAATCAAGAATGAGCTTCAAGCTCCGGGAAATCATCCGGCCCGCCTACGGGTTGAAGTGCTCGGGGGAGAGCGTCCAGCAGAACTCGTTGGCATCCGGCTCGACGAGCGTTTCGGGGGTGGAGTCCTCGAAGCGGAGGTCGATGCTCAGCTGGTCTGCAAAGGCGTAAGTTCCAGGCGCCTCAACCCCTCCTCCGGCCTTGAGCAGCGGGTTTCCTGAGAATATTTTTCTTGCATTGTTGGGATTGGAAAGATAGGTCTCAAGCGAGGCGTATATTGCTGATGATGTTGACGGGTCTGATGAGCACAGGCCGTTTTCCTTGATTGCTTTCAATGCGGGATTAGATTCAAGCTCATTTTGTGAAATGAAGTTGTCTCCGGTGGGGACTACCTTGATTGCGCAGACATTCATGCCAGCGCCAGCCGCCCCGGCAGCGGGGTTGCACATTGAAGGCTGGAACATTCTGCAGGCGCGGTTGAGGCTTGTTGGGGAAAAGAAGTTTTTGACAAACTGTTTCGCGGCCGCCACCTTGGCATTCTCAGGATTGGAACCTGGAGCCGGAATGCCGCTGACTCCAAGGTTCGGCTTCTTGAATGTGAGCCTGTCGCCGTGAATCCCTCCAATCCGCTGGGAACTCCTGTCTTTGCAATTATTCCCGTAGCACAATCCCTCCACCACGCCCTGCGTGTTCTGAAGAGGCTCCAGGCTCTTTTCCGGGTAGTAGAAATCGTCGGGAGAACCTGAAGTCCCGTACGCAAACGGCGCGTAGAAACGGAACGCCGCGTCGAGGTATTTGTAGAAGGGGTATTTCGCCTGAATCTTGAAATCAGACTCCCCCATCGCGCCGCCCTGTATTTCGTTCCCCGCCTTGTCCTTAACGCGCACGCGCGGAAGCCGCTTGTAAACGTCGTCGTTTGCCAGCACGTTGACGCCGACGAGAAAGCTCCCGCCCTCGCAGCCGGCAACGATTTTGTTCACGGGCGTGCGTGTGGAATCAACGGGGCACCCGCCCCCGGAGATCGTCCCGTCACAGCATTTGCCGTTGTTGGGGTTCGTGGGGTTGCTTTCGTCGTGGAAATACTGCTCGCAGCAGCGCATGGGCGCGGCGAGGTTCTCCGCAAAGTTGCGGCAGTCGAAAAGCGAGTCGCCCACGAGGTCGTTGCAGTATTGCGATTTTTGGGTGTTGAGCTTCACCGTTCCTCCTGATCGTCCGTTGCAGTTATTCCCATTGCTGTCAACGCAATCAATGCCGTCACTACTCTTTCCTAAGCAGGATAAAACTGGAGGCACGCCATTGCTCTTGCCAGCCAGGGTAATGTCCCCCTGAATTTCAAACATCGTTCCCTTAACCGGCCAACTGCCGTCGCTCCATTCGCAGTTGTAGGTGTCGATAAAATCCCTCGCCAACTCCTTAGACGCGGGGGAGACTTTGTAATCGAAACTGCCAACGCTCACGTCCTCGCTTGCACTTTCTATCCACGCGGGGATTCCGTATTCGGGATTATAAGCGCATATTCCGGCGCGGATGGTGCTGCTCACCCCCACGCACTTGGCGTAACGCAACTCGCGGTAGTCCAGCTGGCCGTTGCCGTTGTACTTGCAGAGCGGGGAAGGATTGCGCGGCTTTCCATCCGAGCCGGGGTTGCAAACGCTCATGCCGTCATAATCGAACCCATACGCGCCCTTCCCAAGCGTTGCGCTTTCCAGCCCCGGAGGGACGAACCCCAGGGTGTTGTCCCCCGACGCCCCTAAGGACTGGGGACGGTGCTTGTTGGTAATCCTGAAAATGTCCCACGGCGCGTTGCACTTCGTGCCGCTAACCGCCGCGCCTTTTGCGAGGAATTTCTCTATCGCGCGGCTGAGGCTCACGGCAAAAAGAGTGCCCATGTCGCTGCGGTACTGCTCGAGGCTAGAGGTGATTGACGAATGGTACGAGTTCGAAACGATGCTGGCAACCTCGGCCTTCTCGACCTGGTTGAGGTGGACGACGAAGAGCACCGCGGCGAGGAAAATCAGCGTGCCGATAAGCGGCGCGGCGACAAAACCCCTCTTCCTCAAAGCCTGCGCGTCCACAGGAGACTAACGCCCGGCCTGCTTAAAACGATTTGCGAAAAGCGGCGAAAGCCCCCCGCGCCTCAATGGATACAATGCCGGATGGTTGGAGGAAAGGCGCGCGGCTCAAGCCTTGCCCAAGGCACCGCGCCGCGAGGCCCTGGAGGAAGGCGGGCTGCTAAGGAAAACATGCCAGACGGCGTAATACGCCACTATCGCGATGACCAGCGTGACTCTGAAAAGCACGTCGTGCAAGAGGGGCAGCGCCCACGAGCCAACGGCGAGGAGCGTCAGCGCGATGCGCAGGGGGTTGAAGAAAAGAAAGACCAGCGCGCCGAGGAGAAACCCCCACGCCCGCTTGCGCAGAGGGCGGTCCCGCGATGCCAAAACGATTCCCGCAAGAACCGCAAGCTCCACCGCGCCTGAACAGAGGCCGCCTATCTGCGCGTCAAAAACATTCCCGCCAACACTCCCTTCAATGTGGGGGAAGGCGTCGCCGGGAGGGTGGGACACGGAGGCGGACGCGCCAAAAGCCGAAAGCACGGCGGCGCCGGAATATGCCGCAATCTCGTTGAGGAAATTTCCCGTTAGCGAAAGGAGCGAATAGGAAACGAGGGAAACGGCCGCGAAAAGCGCGAGGAACTTCAGCCCGTCCCCCGCGGCCGATTCGCCCGCCTGCTTGAAAAGAATCCCTTCCAACGCCCGCTTGAAGCGCCTAACTGCATCCGAACTGGAACTCTCCGCAACCGCAAAACCCGCCAGCCGCTTGTAGTGCCTAACCCCATTTGAATCGGCATGTGCCCCGGCCTTACCGTAGTGCCTAACCCCATCCGAACCGGCACGCACCCTGGTTTTTTTGTAGTGCCTAACATCATCAAGTTCGGGGCCTGAAGCGCCAGCGTGTTTTCCGTAGTGCCTAACCCCATCAGCAACGGCCGCAGTGCCAATAGTGACTGGATGGCCCGCGTGTTTTCTGTAGTGCCTAACTCCGGTCATTCCCAAACTCCCGTGCAGGATTAAGCGGCGGGGGAATAAAACCCGATTGCCCCGCCGCCCGCAAGGGGGAGCCTCCACCGCGATTTAATTAGCTTTCCATCCCCCAATAATTGCGAAGTGGGCCCGGGGTCGGTCGGCAAGACGCCAGCTTCGCAAGTTGGAAATACCGGGTTCAATGAACCTTTTCTGCGCTCCTCGAAGCTCTCGCTTTCTTATGCTCGCGTTCTGCGGTGCTTGAAAAGCTTCACCAAAAGCGGCGCACGCTTCGAAAGCTGGACGGAAAATGTTTTGAAAATCCCGGCGGGTCCACTCAGCCCTTTCTTCGCTCGCTAAACCCTTTTCCTCGCTTGCTCGTCGGCTTCGCCTCCTCGACGCGCTCGAAAAGCGTTTACGGGAAATATTCGCTCCTTTCGACTCGCTCGAAAGCGCTGGCGGAAAGCGGCGTCTTCTTCTATACCCGTATCGCCTCGTATTCGCGCAGCTCCCCGTCGGTGAGCGAACAGCCCGCGGCCTTGAGGGAGTAGAGGGCGGAGTGGAACGCCTCGTTCTGCAGCTTTCCGTATTTTGAGAAAAACCCCTTTTTCGCAGCGATGCAGAGGAGCTCGCACGAGCGGATGAACGAAATCCCCCGCGTCTTTGACTGGAATTCGCCCACCAGCGCATCGTCCATCCCAACGCCGGCCTCGTACTCCTGCGAGAGCCTCTCGCGCAGGGCCCCGGGATTCTCACAAAGGAGGCGCGTGGTCTTCTCGTCCACAACCACGGCGCTGCTACCAGAGAGCATCGCGGCCGCGAGGATTTCAAGCTCGCCCGCCTGGAGGATTGCAAGCGGCATCTTCCCGGCGGTGAAGCAGTCATTGGCAATGGACTCGAGTTGAGCGGCGGTTTTGGCAAGGGCCGGCGGGTTGAGCACGGCCAACTTTTTTTCAGCAACAAGTTGGTTGAGCCTTATTGCGGAGTATTCGAACCGGCGTATCTGGATGGGCCTCTCCACTATCTCCCCCATCACCTTGGGGGTGATTGCAAACCGCACCCGCGGGGACTGCGAATGCAAAAACCCTATTGCCCCCGCGTTGCACGACATGCTCAGGCTTATGAGGGAGGACGAGTCGCAAAGTATTGGCGGCATTTTTGCAAATCACCGGCATAAATCGTTCAGGCGAATATTCTTTCAACCGCGGCAAGCCGTTTTCTCACCGGCATGGACTGGGCGAAGGAATCCGCCATTCTCGTCGAGCCGACGTAGTCCTGCAGGAGGCGGCGGTCCGCACGGGTGAGCTGGGCCGCCGTGTCAAGCGAAGCGCCGTGTGCGTAGACGTCTGCGGCAATCTTCACCCTCGCCTTGGCAACCACGCTGACCTCGAACCTTCCCAAGGTGGCGGATATTCCCTCGATGTCGTCGGCCAATTCGGAAAGCAGCGCGCCGGCCTTCGCATCGTCGCCTTCCCCGGCCGCCTTAATCCCCCGCTCGATGGAATTGCGGGCCCTGGACTCGAACTTCCCCCACCCGGCGCTTTTCACGATGTAGCCCTTCTCGAGAAACTTCGCGAGGGAGTAGGCAACCGCGGCGCAGTCCACCAGCGCCGAATCGCCGGAAAGGAACGCCTTCTCGCCAAGCGACGCGCCCACTGCCTTGAGGCCGGGGATGTTGCGGCGGGCGAACGTGTCCCTGATTTCAGCCAGAGCGGGGAGCAGCTGCCCCCTTGAAACACGATTTTCCATAGGCGTATCCCCCGATTATAGCAAATCGCATTAATTCTGGATCTTTAGAAGTGCGATTTGCAACTAGCGGATTGCTGGCAATGTTTCATTATTTATGCAATCCGCTATAGCCTTAAACGCGGGGAGGAATAAAAACGGGACGGCAAGCGGAAAAATGACATGGACAACAGAAAGAAAAAGGCTGGGAAAAAAATCGAAAATAGGGGAAAAGGTATGCGATGCGCCGTGGGACAATGGGCGGCAAGACAACGAGCCGGGATAAAAAAATGCCTGAAGCTGGGCATTCGAGAAAAATAACGTGCTGCAAAAAGAAGCCGGAGTTGGAAGTTCAAAAAAACAAAAAAAGGAAATTAAGGGGGTTTAACCCCCGATTGCCCTTTTCTACTTCTTCTTTTTCCTTGCCGAGAAGTTCCAGTAGAGGGCGATGGCGAGAAGGATCGCCACGGCTATTGCCACTACCGTCGTCGCGTCGAACCCGCCAGCGCGCGTCGCCGCGGGTTTCGCAACGGCGGTTGCGACGGCGGCTGCCGAGGTCCTCTGCCTCTTTTCTGCCGCCTGCCTTGCAAGTTCGAGGTACGCCCGCGCCCTTGCGAAATTGCCGCCTGAGAGGAGCCTCTCCGCCGCGTCGAGGTATTGCTTGACCTCCGGGTCTGATGCCGCGGCGCTTGAGCGGAGCTCGCCAAGCTGCGTCCGCGCGGCGCTTAGCTGCTGGGGAGTCGCGGTTGCCGTGGGTTGTGATGCCGGCGTGGGTTCCGGCGTTGCGGTCACCGTCGGGACTGGCGTCGCCGCCGTGGTTGGCGCCGCAACGGGCGCGGTGGTGGGCGTGATGGTGGTGTAGACGCTCCCGCTGCTGCCTCCCGTGTTGGAGGACGAGCTGCTTGAGGAACTGCTTGAACTCGACGAAGAGCTGCTGGTGCTCGTGGGCGCGGCCACCTGCACCCCGACGCTTGAGAAGTGCGGGACTTTAAGCCACGCGCGGTGGCTTGAGGAGTTGTCTATCCAGCAGAGGTTTGTCGTATTGAAGTTCATCCAGCAGTTGATGCCCGTGAGGTTGGACGCGTTGGCCGCCTGGCCGCTGTACGAGGTGACGTAATCCTGGTAGTTGTTGGGAATTTGCGCAGTTGAGTTCATCGAGGCGTTCCACACCAGGTTCCCGTCGTCGTCGTAGAGGTAGGGGATGCTCATCGTGATGTTGCTGAGGTTCCCCACCGCCGCGCTGTCGTTGACAGTGGTGGTGTTCAGCCCGTTGGCCACCCAGATTGCCGAAACCATGCCGGAAGGCAGGAAGCTTCCCACCCTGCGCGTCTGCAGCTTGTTGCTTCCGGAGTCGCGGCTTTCCGACGGCGCGCTGTCCATCTCCATGTTCGGCATGGATGTGGAGGAAAGGTCCATCCCCACGAGCATCGTGGTGGTGTTGGTGGAGGTGTCGGTGATGACGATGTTGACCACTCCGGAAATCATCTGCTTGTCGGACTGGAATTTCGACGCGTTGTCGCCTTCCTGCTTGAGGAAATCCATCCTGCAACTTGCGGGGTAGTTTGGCGTGTTGCACGTGGAGTTGCTGGTGAGGAATTCGATTTTCACCGAAGAGAGGAGGGTGTCGTTCTCCACCCCGCCGCGCCTCGGCGGCCTCATCTCGGGCTTCTTGAGAGTGACGTTTATCGTTTCGTTGGCGTTGATGAGAGCGGCGCTAAGGGTCCTTTCCATCGGGATATACTGCATGGCATAGACGCGAATCTTTGCCTGCTGGCCCTGCAGGAGCGGGACGTTGACGCTCGTGGACGATTGCGCGCGGTTCTGCCGCCTTACGAAAACGCCGCTGTAGTTCGTCTCCAACTCTATTTCCACGTCGCCCCCGCCGTTCTGGTTCTTGTTCGGGTCGGAAGTGTCGGAGAGGAGGGAGAAGTTCTCGTTGACTATGCGGATGGTCGTCATGCTCGTGTTGAAGCCCCCTGCCGAGCCGCCCTTGTAATCTCCCTCGCCATTCTGCCCGGAACCGCCGTCATCGCCTGCCTGCATGTTGGAGCCGCGCGGGTACAAACCTGCGAGGCGGTAGAGGGTGAAGTTGGTGGTCACGGCCGCCGATGGCGTGACTTGCGTCACGCCCATGAAGTAAGTGCCGTTGCTTTCCGCATATGCGAAGATGGTGTAAGTCACTCCGCTGGGGGCGGAGAACGAGAAGTTGCCCGTGCCGTAGCGGATGCCGTTGGTGCCGTTCACGTTCGCCAATTGCGTTGAGTTGGCCGAGGCCTCGGGCGACATCGGCGGGATGAACCCGCTGAAGCTCATGTACGCCTCGAACTTGGTGAAGTTCACGCAGTTTGCGTCGATGTTGCCCGCGCTGCTGTTGGAGCAGGAAAAGTTTGAGGCTGCGGGCGAGGCGGGGGTGCCGTTGTTGATGAACATGCTCCCATTCACCGTCACGATCGTGAACGTGGTGTTGATGGTGAAGTTCACCTTCGAGCCGTTGAAGTCCGTCGTGTCCGCGTCGTTAATGTTTTGCGTTGTGAATGCGATTGAGCGCGGCGGGAAGGGCTTGCCGTTGAAAGGCGGGTTCATCATGGTGATGGTGAAGTTCTTGTTTGCGGGCACTATGATGTCGTACCACGCGGTGCTCGAGCTCACGCAGTTGCCGTCGTTGGTGCTTGCGTTGTCTATGAAGCGCATCTGCACTCCCGATGCCGTGTCCATCGCCATTCCGTAGAACGATGTGCAGTTGCCGGTTGCGTTCACCGCCCGGACTGTCACCGTCTCCGCTGGCGTGACATAGAGGTTCTTCTGCGTGAACGGCCTTCCCGGCTGTGCCATGAACCCGATGGGCTGGGGCATCGTCAATGCGCTTGCGAGGCTGGTGTTGCCGTTGGGCCCGACTACCAGGGCGTAATACCGATACATCGAAGGCCCGCCGCCGAACCCCCCGCCGCCCCCGCCTTGGACGGGAAGGGCGTTGGACTCGTTGAGAGTGATTTGGAACTCGCCGTTGGCGTCAACGGGATACTGCTGCTGGAACGAGGTGGTTCCCTGCTGGCCGAAGCCCTCGCGCTTGGCGTAAACAGTAACGTTGTACTGCGAGGGCGAGGAGTTGGTAAGCGCGCTTCCCGTCCTCTGGTCAATCACCCTGCCCTGCACCATGGGCCAGTTGTTGATGAAGTATTCGGCAAAACCCCCCGCAGGCAGGCCGAACCTGCTCTGGTCGAGGTAATACTCCGTAACTCCGGGACCGTGGCCCGTGAGGTAGGATATCGTCGAGTTGCCGGCGAAGTTCGTGACATTCACCTGGAAGGTCGTGAATCCGTCCGAGGCGTTGGTGAGGTTGAGCGCGACGTTCCAGTTGCCGTTGAAGACGCTCCCCGAATCGAAGCTGGCCGACACCCACGCGCCGGGATTTCCGTTTGCGGCAGTGGCGTTCTGAATCTGCACGCTATAAACCCCGACCATGCTGTCGGACGCCTTGAGCCTGAAGTAAGTCATGTTCTTGATGGGCTTTGCCATGTGTCGGCCCATGGGCTGCGGGAAAGTCACGTTGTTGTCGGGCATGCCGTATTGCTGCAGCATGGCGGTGGTGTTGAGCAGGTCGGCCTCGTTGAGGCTGGGCCCTGTGGAATCGATGGTGAACGTGCGGTTGATCATTATTGCCCCAAAATAGGAGAAGTTGCTCGAGTCGGTGAGGGAGCCATTGACGTTCCACCTGTAAGTGCCGTCGGAGAGGCCGTTGACGATTATGATTGCGGGAGTGCCGTTGCTCAGTATCGTGCTGTTGGCCGTCTGGTTGCTTCCCCAGGTGATGCCGGCCACGCCTGCCGGAAGGTTGGACACATTGGCAATCCACACGCTTGCGCTGGTGGTGGAATTACCCGAAGCGCCGGTGAAGTTCACTATCGTGAAATTGAAGAATATCGAGTGGTTGGTGGTGTTCAGCGTGTCGACGGGCCCGTTTAGATATACGGAGGCGTAAGCGGCAGCCATGGGCAAGGCGGATGCAATGATGAACACTGGCAAGAAAACCGAAAACAGCTTGGCGTCCCCGGCGAAATCCATCTTGCAAACCACCTTCACGATTTAGAGAAACGAACCGACTGCCGCCTTGCCCGCGGGGAAAGCCCCAAGCTGGGCAAATGAACCAACGGCACGGCGGGGATACCTATGCATCAGGCGACCGATTCTATTACTTGGGCATAATATAAAAAGATTGCGATGCGCCCGGCCGGCCCCAAGATGTTTTCGGGATAAAAACCCCCATTTCACAAAGACGTAATAACCTGAAACCAATGGTTCGGCGTGCTTTAATCACCCATGGATTTGGGAAGAAAAAATCAAGGGGGCAGATAGCGGGAAGAATAAACAAAAAAAACTTAAAACAAGAAAGAATAAAAAAAGGAATTGGGGGTTTAACCCCCCATCGGCTTTCCTACTTTTTCTTACCGCGGCCTGCGAAGTTCCAGTAGAGGGCGATGGCACCTACCGCCAGCAGCGCCACGAAGGCAACGGTGGTGAAGTCAAGCCCTGCCGCCTTCCTTGCCGGCGCCGCCACCGCGGTTGCCGACGCGCTTGCCACGGCCGTAGTTTTTCCTGCGGCCTGCTGGGCCAGCTTGACGTACGCCTGCGCCCTTGCCAAGTTGCCGCTTGCCAACAGCCTCTGGGCAGCGTCGAGGTATTGCCTCACTTCGGGGTTGGAAGCCGCAGCGGTCGCGCGCAACTCCCCAATCGTGCCCTGCACTGCGGCCACCTGCCGGGGCGAGGGCGTTGCGGTTGGGGTTGCCTGAACTGTTGGTGCGGGAGTCGGGGTTGCAGTTGCCGCGGGCGTCTCCGTTGCGCTTGGAGTTCCCGATGGGGCGGGAGTCGCGCTTGCAGCCGGAGTCGGAGTGGCCGTTGCCACCGGCGTGTAAACGCTTCCCCCTCCGGAACTTCCGCCGCCGCTGCCGGAGTTGGTGCCGCTGCCGCAGCTTCCGGGGCCGGTTGCAGTGCTCGATGCGGTTGCGTTGAGGTTGCCCGCCGAATCGTAGACGTATATCACGTAGGTCGCCACGTCGCAGAACGAGATGGTTTGGGTGGAGTTCCAGAAGACGCTGCCGTAGGGATAGTTGCTGAACTGGCTTGAGAGGTTCACGCCGTTCATCGAGAGGGTGATGTTGCCTCCGGTCGGGAACCTCGCGTCGCTAACCGAGATGTTGATGAAGAGGGTTTGGTTGTCGAGCTTGACTCCCGAGGCGGGCGTGTAGTTCCCGAATGCCAGCGCGGGGGGGGTGTAGTCGACGGTGACGAACACGCCGCTGAAGTTTGCGCAGTTGTTGGCGTAGTCGCACTCCTGCGTGGTTACGTTGTAAGTCCCCGCGGGAAGCACGCTGGCGAATCCAGTCACCAGAAGCGTTCCGTTAACCACGGTGGTGTTTGTGACGCTCGCCAAGTAAGTGCCGTTGACGTTAACCACCCAAACGGTGGTGTTGGCAATTCCCGTCCTGTCGTCCCCTGGGGTGAAGCTCACGTTGAGGGACTTGGCAGACTGGTTGCTGTTGTTGGCAGGAATTGTCGAAACGAAGTAGGCGGGAGTCACATTGTCGTAAGTGACATTCGTAACCGAGGTGAAGTTGGCGCAGTTATTTGCAGAGTCGCACAGTTGGAACGTGTAATTGTACGTGACTCCGGTTGTGAGGAGGTTGTTGATGCTCACTGTCACCGACGAGCCGTTGACGAAGTTTGCGAACAACACGCTCCGGTTGGCCGCGTTGCGGCTGTTGTTAAACGCCCAGACCGTCACGTTAGAGACTCCGCTCACAGCGTCGCCAGGCGTGAAGGTTACCGACCCGTTGGTGACATTGCCATTGCTTACGGGCCCGGCAACCGTGAGGTAGTTAGGCGTTGCGTTGTCATAAAGCACATTCGTCGTCGGAGTCACATTCGCACAGTTGCCCGCAGAGTCGCAAGTCTGGAACGTGTAATTGTACTTGACCCCGTTGACCAGCAGGTTGCTAAACACCGCCTGAACCGCAGTCCCATTGCTGAACGCATTAGTCGCGTAACTGGCGTTATTCGCATTCCCACTGTTGTTAAACACCCAAACCGTCGAATTCGCAACCCCAGTTACAGCATCACTCGGAGTGTACGAAATGCTCCCGTTAGACACGTTCGCACCACTCGATATCGACACGGATGCCGGAGAATTGGGCGCGGTGTTGTCTATATTGAACGTGCGGTTGAACACGCTGACGAGATTGGTGCCCGTAAGGGAGAAGTTGGACGCGCCGCCCGTGCCGGAGTAGTTGGTGGAAACGTTCGCGCTCCAAACATAATTGCCTTGGGAAAGCCCGCTTACCGTGATGGAATATGCAGTGGCGTTTCTCAATGCTTGCGTCGCGTTGACGGTCTGGTTGAGGGCCCAGTTGACGCCGGGGACGCCAGCCGCCAGGGCGCTGGTGTTCGCAACCCAAATCGACGCGTTTGAGAAGTTGGTCGCGTCGATTCCAGTGTCGTTCTGTATCGTGGGGACGAACGTGAAAGTGAAGCCACCAGCGCTGGAGTTTGCGGCGTTGGCCGGCTCGGTGAGGGTGACGTTGAGGTTGAGGCCTGCCGACGCGAAGAGCGAAAACGAGGCGAGGAGGAGAAACGCGAGCGTGAAGATTCTCGGATTGTGTTGCGCCTTATTGTGTTGAGTCTTAGCGGACATGGCTGCACCTAGTTTGGAAGTCAATCAAATCGCCTCGCAACAATCAGTTATAGAACGGGACATCCAGTATGGCTACTCTTGGATGGTATAAAAACATTTTGTTGCAGTTGATTAAGCTTGCCGGAGTTGGGCGGGGAGGGTGGTTTCACCGTTTTTCCGTTTGGTGAAATGTCCTATTCCTCAAGTTCCCGCAAACCGGATGGTAGGGTGGAGTGCTTTGAGGCTTGCAGTCGTCGGGTCGCAGGGCGTGGGCAAGAGCAGCCTGTGCTTTTCGCTTTCGGGCCATTTTGCCAAGCGCGGCGTTTCCTGCACTATAGTAAACATGGACGCGGCGTGCAGGAGGGCGAAATACGCCCCCGGCCTTGACATCCGCTCGTTCTATAGCATCAGGCGCGAGCTGCGCGGGGGGGAGGGCGAGGAAACCGCATTGCAGAGGATTCTGCGCAACGCCTCGGCCGACTCGGTCTTCAGGGGGGAATTGGCGCGCATCGAGCCGCGCGTGGCCCTCCTTGACTTCCGGGGCGGGATGGAGTTCTTCCTTCTGGAGGGCAACGCGCCTCTTCTTGGCAACTTTGCCGACGCGTGCATCTTGGTTTTCGGAAGCAGCTCTCTTTCCGCGGGCGAGGGCTTTCTCATCGAGTGCGGCCGGAGGCTGAAGAAACTTTCCGGCATTCCCGTCGTCCCGGTCCTCAACAAATGCGACTTGCTTGCCAAGCAGGCTCCACGACGGACTTTGTTCGAATTCGGCGCAAACATCCCGCTGAACACAAGCGGGGAAGGGAAAATCCTCCGGGTGAGCGCGATTGAGCGGACCGGCATCGACGCGCTCTGCCAGAAGATAATGGCGTTGGGAAAAAACTGAGGGCCGCAAACTCAACTTCCCGGAACGATGTTGTGCGCGTAAAGCGCGTGATTTGCTCCCGAAAATCTCCCGCGCCTCCCATTGGGGTGGAGGCTCGGGTTCCTTTCCACGAACCTGCGCGGGCGACGGGAAAAGGTTAATATAGCGTCATTTGTTCAACTATATTATAGTTTAATTCACTTGATTCACGCGCAGGCGTTAGCCTGGTGGCATTATGGCGTTTCAGTCCAGCAAGGCGGGCAAGGTGTATAGCGTCCTTATCCTGCGCTCGGGCAAGGTAGTTTCCACTGATGAAATAAAGGACGCCTGCAAATTGTTGGGGGTTGATTTTAAGACTGCTTTGGCGGGGCTTAGCCGGGCCGGGGTGCTTGAACCGGTGCTCTTCAAGGGAGTTTATTACGTCAGGAGCCCCGAAGAGCGGCAGTTGAACACAATCCAAGAAGACGCTCTCGACGTTGTTGCTAAGGCGTGCAATTTGAAGCTGAAGGACAACTGGTATTTTGGCTTGGCTGCTGCGTTGGAGCTTGCGGGGCTTTCGGAGCAGCAGCATTTGAGTACTCTTACGGTTATTGCCAAGAAACGCGTCAAGCGTTACCGCACGGCTTTTGGAGGGCTTGTCTTCGAGTTCAAGCGGCTTTCCGGAGTGCCTTTCAACAAGTTGGTGCGAAAGGAGGGGGCAAAGCGTTTCAGCGAGCCTGCTAGGACGCTTGCGGATTACGCGTATTTTAACGCCAGAAGCAAGGCGGGCGGTTATTCCCGCGTCATTCTGCCAGAAGTTTACTCGAAAACCAGGGATAGGGATAAGCTGCTAAGGCAGTTGATTTCGCTGGCAGGCAAGTATCCCAAGTGGTACGCGGTGCTTATGAAGGAAGCGTTTGAAAGATTGAGAAAATGAAGTACGACCCGATTAGAGTGAGGCGGTTTGCCGAAAGCCTCTCGGCTGTGGGCGGGAATCCCGTGTCACTAGTTGAAAAAGACATTTGGCTTACTTTTGCCCTTAGGGAAATTTACGCCTTGCCGGAATGTTCGTGCTTGGCTTTCAAGGGCGGAACCTGCCTTGTAAAGGCGTACTTCGGTTTCTACCGGTTTAGCGAAGACCTTGACTTCACTTGGGCAAGCGAACGGAGAATCAAGGAACGCCAATTCAGGGTAATGGTAGTAGAACGGGTAATGGAGGAACTGGGGCTGGAGTGGGATTTTCACGATAAGGTAAAGACTGGAATAGCCGGCACCCACAGCGGCGGCATTATGAGCTACTTCCTGTTGACTCCCCAAGCCGGGGGCAGGCGGAGCAAACTGAAGATGACCGTCTCTTTCGACGAAACACTGGAATTTCCACCGGTGGAAAAGCCAATCATGTCCGCCGCCACATTGGCGCAGCAGCGTGAGCTTAACGCCATGTTCGGCCAAATATCGCTGGACTATTTTTCGCCGCCAATTGCGTTGTGTTACTCTTTGCAGGAGATTGCTTGCGAAAAAATAAGGGCAATCTTGACTCGGCGCGTGCAACCAAACCGGTCCCGCGACCTGGCGGACTTGTTGGTGATCGCCGGGGAAATGCCTTTGGCCCATGCGGCCCCGGAAAAGGCCGTGAAAGCAAAGCTCGCGAGTGCCATGAAAATACCCGCGTACAAAAGAGAGTACGAAAAAAACACCCAAGACCTCCACGGGCATCTGGCGCAGCTAGCTGCCGAAATCACGCAAGACCCCGTGTTCGTCAACCGTCCGGATCCCGGTCACTTGAACGAGTTCGTCCGGGAACTTGAAGAGCACATGGAGAAGATATTGGCACGAAACAAGCCTGAAAAATGACTTTACCCCCGGCACCCCAAAGGAAGGCGGCAGGCGGGCAAGGCGCATCTTACTCGCCCAGCTCGTCGTCAGGCGTCCGGGCAGGGCGCTGTTGATTCTGGTTTTTGGAGCTTGAACCGGGCCCGGAATTTTGCACGGGCTGGATTTGGGTTTCATGTTTGGCGTTTGGAGATTCGGCCGGGGCGCTTGGGGATTGCGATTGGGCGCCTGGAGTTTCGGCCGGTGCGTTTGACGATTCCGATTGGACGATTGGGGATTCAGTCAGGGCATTGGGAGATTCGGATTGGGCCTTCCCTGAATCGGCCTGGGCGTTTGGGCCCTCGCGCCCGCCTTCGCTTTGGGTTTCCGATTCGCTGCTGACGCCCGCTTCCTCCTGCAACTTCTCCCAACTTTCGTCGTCACCTATTGTGACACTCTGTGATTGGGGCGCTGAAACCGCAGAAGGCGCTTGGGTGCCCGAAGGTTGATTCGAAATTGAATCCCCATCCGATTGGACGCCTGGCGCCCGGCCCTGTTTTTGGGGCGAATCCTTGCCTGCAGCTGCAGCCGCAATATTGGCATCCTTAATGTCAGCCGGCGGATTTTGGTTTGCTCCCTGCTGCCTTCCAGATTCCCCGCGTTTGGCCGCCTCGGCGCGCCTTGCCTCCTCTTCCCTCATCTTCGCGGCCTCTTCCGCCTCTTCCCTCGCCATCCGCTCGAGCTCCTCCCGCGTTGCCTGCACCTTGGAATACTTCACGAGAACTCGGCCGAGTTCGGGCACGTTGACCTCGCAGGAATAATCGCCCTTGAGGTCGTCTTCCTTCCCGGCTACGAAAGCGCTTGACGCGCCGGTCTCCTGCCCCAGTTCAGAGGTGTTCTTGGCGAAAAAGTCCTGCCAGTCCTCGCCTGCCGAGTAGAGCGTGACCCTGATGCGGTCTTTGACGACAAACCCGTTCTGCTTGCGCGACGCCTGGATGGCGCGGCTCACCTCGCGCAGCATCGCGAGCTTCTTCAGTTCGGGCGTGATTGCCGTGTCGAGGTGCACCGTCACCTTCATCTCCCCCTCGCCCTCGCCGACCGTGATGACCTTGCTCTTAAATGCCGGGCCCGAAGGGGAGTCCTCGCCGTACCTCGCGACGAGCACGTTGTTCTGGCTTCGCAGGAGATGGAGGAAATCGGCAAGCATGTTCTTGAGCCTCCTGTCGCCCGTGACGACCAGTTCCCTAAGCGGCCAGCGCAGCTTCACCTGCCCCTCCTGGCGCAATGCGCCTGCCGCCTCGGTCACTGCAACCGCGACGGCCATGTTCCCCTCCAATTCCTTGTCGATAAACGCGGCTTTGGCCGGCGGGTAGCTTTCGAAATGCACGCTCTCGCCGCCCTTCGGCCCCTGCAGCTTGAGGAAGAGATACTCGCTGATGAATGGCGTGATGGGCGCGAGCAGCTTGCAGCACTCGAGCAGGGTGTGGCGGATTACGGCCGCGCAGATTGCCCTGTCGGAATGGCGGGCGTGGGCGGCCATCCTGTCGCGCACGAGTTTGATGTACCAGCGCGAAAAGTCTTTGGTGATAAAATCCACAATCGACCTGCCAACGTGGTGGAACTCGAACTTGCTGATGCGCATGGTGCATTCTTCCGTGGTGGAGTGCAGGCGCGAAAGGAGCCACTTGTCCTCCACCGTGAGCGCGTCGTCGTCGGGGGCAATCTGCCTCGCCGCGGCCTGCGACGGGGAGTAGGTGGCGTAGAACGCGTAGGCGTTGAAGAGGATGTTGAGGGAGCGCGTGACTTCAGCCGCGTTGGTGAAGGAGAATTTCTGCACGTCCCAAGGCGCGGTGTCCCAGCAGAAGTAGAGCCGCAGCGCGTCCGCGCCGAGCTTGTCAAGCGCGGCCATGGCGGGCACCACGTTGCCGAGGCTCTTGCTCATCTTCTCGCCCTTCTCGTCGGTGACCCACCCCATCATTCCCACTGCGGTGTAGGGCGAGGTGTTGAACACGGCCATTCCCAGAAACATCAGTGCGTAGAACCACCCGCGCACCTGGTCCTGGCTTTCGTCAACCAAATCGACGGGAAAGGCGCTGAGGAAAAACTGCTTGTTCCTGTACGGATAGCCCAAGGACGCCCACGGCGCGATTCCGGAATCGACCCACACGTTGAAGATGTCGGGAATGCGCGCCATCTCCCCGCCGCACGCGAGGCACTTTATCCTGATTGCGTCGACGGTGTGGCGGTGCAGGTCGGTAAGCAACGCGGCGTCCACGCGGCCCAGTGAGGCTTGCGCCAGTTCTTCCGCGCTTGCAATCACCCTCTTTGCCCCGCACCCGCCGCAGTTCCAAAGGGGAATGGGAATTCCCCAGAACCTCTGTTGCGAGATGCACCAGTCCGAAGCGCCAGCCACCCAGTTGCCGAACGCCTCCTCGCCGAAGCCGGGCATCCACTTCACGCTCTCGTTCGCGCGGAGCATCTTCTCCTTGATCGGCTCAATCGTGAGGTAAATCTGCTCGCTCATCCGGAAGAGAAGCGGGGTCTTGCACCTCCAGCACAGTGGGTAGGAGTGGGTGATTTTTGTCGCGAACGCGAGTTTCCCACCCTGGTCAAGATAGTCGATTATTTCCTGCTCGAGGCCGCCCTTGACGAATTTCCCTTCCCACCTGCCCACCTCGCCGGTGTATTTCCCCTGCTCGTTCACCGGGGAGACGGAAGGGAGGCCGTAGTGCTTTCCGAAAAGGTAGTCGGTCGCGCCGTGGCCGGGCGCGCAGTGCACGATTCCAGTGCCCTCGTTCATCGTGACGAACTCCTCGAACTCGCTCTGGTCGGGAGGCTGGTTGGGAATGGTTGGAATCGAGGAATCCCGGATTGCCGTCCCTTCCTGGGGATTTAGGTTGCCTTGATTTCCTTCCCCGCCTGCCGGATTATTTTGCGAATCATTCCTGCCGTCATTGCCTTTTTTCTGCAGCCTTCCCGGCGTTGCCGTTGCGCCGGCGGCCGCAGTCTCCTCGACCTTCACGTGCTTGCGGTATTTCTTTTTCGTCATCACCGGAATGCTCAGGCACACCCGCCTTGCCTTGTGGTTTCCGTCAAGCTCCTTCTGCGCCTCGCACTCGATTACGGGTTCGTACTCAACGCCAGCCAGGTCGCTTCCCTTCAGCTTCTCCACGATTGAAACTTCGGTGAGGCCGAGGTTCTCCTTCAACTGCCTGGTGAGGAGCTTTTCGGCCATGATGAAATACTCCTGGCCGCGCTTGGAATTCGCCCGGAAGCGCACGTAAGTCTCCCTCGGGGCCACTGCGAGCGCGACGTTTGCGGCCAGCGTCCAGGGCGTGGTGGTCCACACGAGGAAAAACTCGTTGCGCCTCCCCTCCCCGCCTCCATTCACCGCCCTGCCATCACCATTTCCCGCGGCCTCCTTGCCGCGCTTGAGCCGGAACTTGATGAAGACGCTCGGGTCGCTTTTCATCGCGTACGAGTCGCTCACCTCGTACCCCGAGAGCGCGGTTTCGCAGTGCGGGCACCAGTGCGTGCTGCGCATTCCCTGCACGACAAAACCGCTTTCGTAAAGCTGGCGGAAAGTCCACCACGCGCTTTCTATGTAGTAGGGCTTGTAGGTGAAGTAAGGCTCGAAATACGCCCGCCACGAGCCGAGAAGGCGGTAGTATGCCATCCAGGTCTTCTCGTTGTTGAGGATTTTCGCAAGGCACGCCGCGTCGAACTTCCCGATGCCCATTTCGTAAATCTGGCGCTTGCTGGTGATTCCCAGCTCCTTCTCCACCATCACCTCGACGGGAAGCCCGTGGCAGTCGAACCCCGCCTGGAAGACGGAATTGTATCCCTGCATGTACTTCAAGCGCGACCAGATGTCCTTGCACGCCGTGGTCTTCACGTGCCCCACGTGCGGGTCGGCGTTGATGTACGGCGGGCCGTCAAGGAGGAAAAACCGCTTTTTCCCCTCGCGCTTAGACGCGAGCTTTGCGGGAATCTTGCGTTCCTCCCAGTAGGAAAGAACTTCCGCCTCCAACTCGCGCGCATTATACTGCGTGAAATCCTTAAGTGCCATCAGCCGACTCATTCCGTTTCCGTGCATTTATCTTCTGCAGGATGTTGCCGGTCCAATTGAAAAACAGCAGGGCCGGCGGAATCCTTTGGGTGAAAGTGGTTTTTATAAGGGCAAGTTGAGAAGATTTCAAAAGGGGAACGCGATCCCGGCAGGCCCGGGCGGGAAAGCCTCTCGGAGCTTAACTCGGCGAAAGGTAAACACGATGGAAAGGCTCACGGCCATAATGCGCCTGCATGAAATGGCAAAGAACGCGGAAGGCCTCTTCACCGACATCCGCGGCGAGTACGGGATGGACGGCAAGGTAGGCTTTGTCGAAGTTGCCTGCAGGTTCGCCCCGATTGCCGAACAACGGGACGACCCTGAAAGGCTGGATAGGATAGTTGAGGCGGCGGTAACTTCACTTTACAGGCCGTCAAGCTCGGCGGCCCACCTCGTCGGGAGTTATGGCCGATGGAACGGCTATGTGAAAAAACTTCGTTCGTCACTGTCGGTTCGGGATTCCCAAAGCCTGCGGCGCTTCGAAGAAGAAAAAACTACCGAAAATATGTCGTACCGGCTTTCGATAGACCCGCTGGAAGGCAGGCTTTCCATCAGGACAGAATCCAAAAAGCCGCTGGGCAGGAGCAACCCGTCATTCCACAAAAAAATCGACGAACTCAGGAAGAAGGGATTGAAAATAAGGCTCAAGGGCAACTGACTGAAAAGGGACGGAATCCAAGAAAAACTCAAGAACAACTAACCCGGGAAGGGAGGAACCGGAATAAGAACCGGGAGCAACTGACTGCCAGCTTGCTTTAGCCAAATTGGGGAAAAAAATTGCTCAAAGCATTTCGGTGTATCCGCATTTCCCGCAGTGCCTGCGCTTGGGCGCGGCGTGCTCGGCAAGCGAGTGGCCGGGGCCGCACTTGGGGCACTGGGGCTTTTTCGAGTAAGCCTTGATTGATTTTTCCTTCTTCTTTTCAGCCATTGGAGAATTTCGCCTCTTGAAAAAATTTCAGTCCCTTTACGCGGCGCCGGGCTTTGCCTTCTTCGTCTCGCGCATGCGCCTCTTGGGCCCCACCGCCTTCTCCAGCCCTTCCTTGGAGGAATAAACCTCGGCGACGAACTTGTTCGCGTGCGACCCGTACGACGGCTCGATGATGCGCACGTGAACCGCGTCGGCATTCACGCCGAGCTTCCTGCCGATTGCCTCGCGTAGCGCGGGGCGGGCAACCGTCGCGCCTTGCGTCTCAACCCTGCCGGCGACTTCAGTGCGGCCAAACAGCTTGTTCTCGCTCTTGGATTCTATCGTGAGTTCCATTTTGGTTTTCAGCTTCTCCTTTCGGTTCGATTCCTTTTTCGGGGGGCCCCTTACTTTATCTTCAGGGCGTACTTGCCCGGCGTGAGGGCCCCGATTGCATTGGCAACCTCGCTCCCTTCCGGGTTGACCACGAGAATGTAGCCCTCGAACGACTTTGTCAGCTCGCTGTCCTTGCACAACGGGCAGACGTCGCCGTTTACTATGAGCCTGCAGCGCCTGCACGCCTTTTCAGCCATATGACAATCAGCTCATTTTTCCTTGCCGAGGCCTGATGGCCTCATGGTGAGGGCGATTTTGGAATTGGGAATGTTGTCCTTGAAGCTCACGGTGGTGATCTTGGCCTTGACAACGTCGCCCTTCTTGATCACCTGCTTGCTCTTCTTCCCCACGAGCACTCCCTTCTTCTTGTCCATGGTGAAGAAGTCGTCGGCCACCTGCGAGACGTGCACGAGGCCGTCGATGGGGCCGAGCCGCACGAATGCGCCGAAGTCCACGATTTCGCTCACTTCCCCTATGACTATCTCGTTGATTTCTGGGGTGAAGACCATTGCGGAAAACTCCACGTCGAAATACGCCGCGCCGTCGCCGGGAATGATCCTCCCGTTGCCCGCGATTTTCGCGTCGTGCAGGCTCACTATCACGCCGTGCTCGCGCGCGACCGTCCGTTCGTACTGCTCGCGCAGGATGTCAAGCGCCGCGGAATTCAATTTCTTCCCGAACGCATTCGGGGGGATGCGGACGCTTTCAACGAACTTCGAAAAGTAATACATTGCACCACTCGCGTTTTTTTTTTTGGAATTAGCACTGCCCACTAAGGGGGATAACGGGTATTAGAAAGCCGCCACGATGCTTATAATAGTTTGGGAAGATTTGGCCAAATTTCTCCCCGCAAATTTGAAAATCAATCTTTCTTGGCGGAGGGCAGCTGGCCGATTTTTTGGGACAGCCTGTTTATCGCATCCGGCAGGGTCGTAAGGGAATAAAACGGCTGGAGGGCCTTGCTTAATGCGTTTTCCATCGAACCGGGCAGAGCCAGCATCGCCCCCACGCCTTTGCTCGTCTGCTCAAGCATGAGGGAGTTAGCCAGGTCGTTGAGGTCAAGCAGCCTGATTCCGTGCGGGTTGTCCAAGTCGTCAAGCGCGCTCGCGCGGATGTCGGTTGGGAATTGGCCGTAGCAGGCGGGGTCTTCCTCGCGGAGCTTGTTGAGGTATTTGTATTTGTTTAGCCGCCTAGCAGAGGTTGGCGGTTAGCACTCGGCTGAGTTCTTTGGTGACGTCAAGTTTCTTGTGAAAGTGCCTGCCTGCCGTGGTTCCTTTCTCCTCGTCAGCTAGCTCTGCGGACTGGCGGAGCAAGTGCGCCCAGCACCGCTGGATGCTGGCGCTGGACAGGAAATCGTACGCCCGCCAGCAATCGCACACGACGATTCCCTTGAAGTCAGCTCCAAGAACTTCCGATAAGACTGGTCTTCCCCGGTCGTGCCGAATCACGAGAAATATGTCCGTATCGGTTCGGAAAACCCAGACCCACCATTTCTGGCCGAGTACCGAGATGCTTGTTTCATCGGCGTAAACGATTCGCGCTACGCGAATTTTTTGCCTCAATGCTTCGTATTCGCTTTCAGCAGCTTTTGACGCGCGGGAAAGAATCGCGTTGACGCTTGCGGGAGTGATTCGGAAAGCGAATCCGGCTTCAAGAAAACGCGCGGTCTTGCGCAGGACTCCGCGCACGATGAACAAAAGCCCGGCAGATTGCGACCGCCATCCAGAAGTACGACGACAATTTCGAAGGCGACGGCGAGTACAAACAGGACTTCTACATCAGGATGGACAACCAGGTGAACTACAGCGGGGACGAGCGTGCGCTATACAAGAACGTAGTGCTCCACTCGCCGCAACTCGTGAAGATTGAGGCGCGGATGAAAGAATACTTCCGGCGATGCAAGGCATTCTGCAAGCTTGCCGATGCGGAGCAGGAAGGAAAATGGCGCATCTCCGAAAACCCCCGCGGTGTTGAGGAAAAAGGGTATTACGCATTGAGCCTCCTTGCACGCAAAGATGCCCCAAAGGCATTTAAGGACCACGACGTGTGGCTCGTCGAATCAGAATCGGCTCGGTCCATCAAGGTAAAACATCGCTTTAACCAACAGGAATTCAAGATTCCCCGCAATTGCGCGGTGCAGCAATTCAGACGCTTCCCCGGCCAGAACAAACTTGAGATTGGCGAGCCTCGGGATTACCTTATTGTCCGAAAGTTTGACGATTTTGACGAGTTTCTCAAGGCAAGCGCCCTTGCCGATGCCGAGCGGCAGGCTACAATCAAAAGGGCAATTCGCGACGGCGATTGGGAAAAGTTTGTTTTGAGAAACAGCGCGCGAGTCTTCGCATTCTACCGGGGAGATATTACCGCCCCCAACACTTCGTTGATGGCCGCGCGTTGTGCAGAAAATTGTTTTGCCGGCCCCGGTGGCTCTTGGGTTTTCACCACTCCGCAATCTCATGTCAAACTTACGACGCTGTGGCTGAACACGAGCGTCTCATTCTACCACGTCCTGCGGGATCGCAAGGAGACAAGGGGCGGTTTTGTTGAGTTAGGCAAATACGTATTTCTGAGCATGCCCTATCCCAAGCTCGAAGCGATTGGCGCAAAAGGGCTAGACGCGCTCGAAAAGGAGCTTTCTTCAGTTGAGTTTCCTTCGCTGCTTGAGCAGTTCCAAACGAAGTTCGCGCCCCGCAGGAAACTGGACTTGTTTTTCCTCGACCTCGCCGGCGTCGAGAGGGCGGAGGCGGAAAAGTTTCTGGACTTGCTTTACGACACTCTGGCTAAGGAACTACTGCGGCTCAAGGGAGTGATAGGCGGCGGGTAATCAAACGGGAGCGACTGTCACTTGGAGTTTGTCCCTCGCACCAAGCCTGTTGAGACTCATTCTCGCCTCTCTGCTCAACGTGAACAGTGGGATTCCGTCCACTTCTCTCACGTGGATCAACTCTGCGGTTATGAGTTTCCCGAGAGTGTCGGAGAGCTGGTTTTCACTGATGCCCATCTCCCCCCTCAATTTCTCAAAGGGAACATTGGGGTTGTCGCGATACAGGATAAGCATTACTTTCAGCGCGTTGAGATTCTGAAAAAATGACAGGGCATCCTCCATCTCACCTACCTCCAGTGTCTATTTGATGTTTTGGCGGCTATTTATACGTTAAGTGGGAACCGGGTTATGAACTTGCGAAGTTGAAAATACCTTATAGAGGGCCAGCCTGTGGCTTTGCTGTTTAACCGCCATCACAGCCAGTTCTATGACATTCTTGCCGGAGTAAATCACTTTGAACGGGTAGTAAAGGTAGTGTCGTTTGAGCCCATAGAGCGTTTCTTGGGGTATGCCGTCCGAAACTAACAAAATGGCCTTTTCGACCATGTCCCTGTTCTGGATTAGGAACGTGCTTTCACTCACTGCACCACCCTTGTCTGTGTCTATGACGAGAATGACGGAAGCCTTCCTCATCACTGAAACTTCTTTTTGGAAATCAGTCAGAAACTTGCTATCCGGTATAACTTTTATGACGGTTGCGGGGTAATTCTCTTCGCACAGTCGGCTTGCGATCTCCTCCATTTCGCTGCCAAAATTTTCGTGGTTTCCCAAGATGCAAATCTTCTGTATTCCAATCTGGGCTTCCACTCGCGATATGTCATTGTCTGTAAGATCATCAAGGAATTCAAGCGCAACGCTGTGGATGTTCAACTCTCCTTTTTCTGCATTAAACGCATTACGAGCGGTGTCGGAAGGCATTGGCCGTTTTCACTCTACAAAACTCCAATCGCATATGCCAGGAACACCCCCGCGAACACTAGCGAGACGGTGTTGAGCACCTTGATGAGTGCGTTGAGCGACGGGCCGCAAGTGTCTTTCATAGGGTCTCCTACCGTGTCCCCGATGACCGCCGCCTTGTGCGCGTCGCTTCCCTTGCCGCCGTAGTTGCCGTCCTCTATGTATTTCTTGGCGTTGTCCCACGCCGCCCCGGAAGTGGCCATGAAAAGCGCAAGGAGAAAGCCGCTCACGATTGCGCCGGCAAGAAGGCCTCCGAGCGCCGCGGGGCCGAGCACGATGCCGACCGCGATGGGCGTGATTACCGCCATGCCCGCTGGCACCATCAATTCCCTAAGCGCGGCGCGCGTGGAGATGTCCACCGCCTTTGCGTAATCGGGCTTTGCCTTGCGCGACATGATTCCCTTTATCTCGCGGAACTGCCTGCGCACTTCCTCCACGATTTCAAACGCCGCCTTCCCCACCGCCTTCATCAGGAATGACGAGAAGAGGAATGGCAAAAGCCCGCCGAGAAAGAGTCCGATTACAACGGCCGGGTGAAGCAGGTTGATGTTGTCAAGATGCACCGCCTCGGCAAACGCGGCAAAAAGCGCGAGGGCGCTGAGCGCCGCGCCCGCGATTGCGAATCCCTTCGTGGTCGCCTTGGTGGTGTTGCCCACTGAGTCAAGCGCGTCCGTCACCTTCCTCACGCGTTCGGGGGCGCCGCTCATTTCCGCAATGCCTCCGGCGTTGTCGGTAATCGGGCCGTACGCGTCAAGCGTGATGACGATGCCCGTGAGTGAAAGCATTGCCGCCGCGGCAATTGCAATCCCGTAAAGCCCGGCGAACGAGAATGAAAGCGCTGTTGCCACAACCACAGCAGCCACGGGGAGCGCGGTGCTCTGCATCCCCACGGCAAGGCCGGAGATGAGGTTGGTCCCGGCGCCGGTCCTCGCGGCGCTTGCCACTTCCTGCACGGGCCCGTATTCCTTGGCGGTGTAGTATTCGGTGATGAAGAACATCGCGAGGGTGAGGAGCACGCCGGCGAGGGCCGCGTAAAAGAGGCCGGGGGCCAGCGGGAGGGCCCACAACGCGACGATGGCAAAGGCGGCGGTTGCGAACACGCCCTTGTAAAGCGCCCTCATTATCTTATGCGAACTTCCAACGCGGATGAAGTTGACGCCGAAAACGCTTGCAACCGCGCCGGCAATCGCAATCATGATTGGGTACGCTATGTATTCCTGCGCGGCAAGGGCGCTGCCAAGGAGCATCGCGGCGATTATGGTAACGACGTAGGATTCAAAAAGGTCCGCAGCCATCCCGGCGCAGTCGCCCACGTTGTCACCCACGTTGTCGGCAATGACCGCAGGGTTGCGCGGGTCGTCCTCGGGAATGCCCTTCTCGACCTTACCGACAAGGTCGGCGCCCACGTCGGCCGCCTTGGTGTAAATCCCGCCCCCGACCCTTGCGAAAAGGGAAATGAGCGAGGCGCCGAACCCGAATCCTATAAGCGCATTGACGTCTGCAAAAAGGGCGTAGTCAATCCCGATTCCCAGAAGCCCAAGCCCCACGAGCGCCAGCCCCGTAACCGCGCCTCCCCTGACGGCGGAATTCAGCGCAGGCGCAAGCCCCTCCTCTGCGGCGTGGGCGGTCCGCGCGTTGGTCCGCACGCTCACCATCATGCCTATGTAGCCCGCAAGCGCACTTGCCACCACGCCGCCAACGAATGAGACTGCGCTTCTCCTGCTCACCAGAAAGCCGATGGCAATGGCGATTACGACGACGACGGGAACGAGGGTGGCGTACTGGCGCCTGAGATATGCCGACGCGCCCTCCTGGATTGCGGCTGAAATTTCCTGCGCTTTTGAGGAGCCCGCAGGCAGCTTAAGGACGCTGTAAGCCAAGTATGCCGCGTAAAGGAGCACGAGCGCCCCCACGCCTGAAGCCAAGTAGAAGAGTTGCATTAGAGATGCCATAGCCTAATTTCCCACCACCAAGTTTTTTGCCTGCAAAAACGCGCAAGCAGTATGAAATGTGGAGGGAAAACGGTATTTAATATGTGAGGGCAAAGGGGGCCCGGGCCGGAATCAGGCTCTATTGGCGCCTGAAACTTTTCTCATGAACTCCCGCCCCTCCCCAACAAGGCCGTGCTCTTCAAGCGTGGGAAAGCCCAGGTGCAGGATGCCCGTGTGCGGGTCGTAAACCGTTCCCCGGACGGCCACAAAGCCGTGTCCAATCGCCTCGCGCACGGCGCGGATGCGGCCGAGCATCTCCTCCCCAAGCAGGACATTGGCCTCTACAATGGCATTGTGGCGCCCCTCCGCCGGCAATTTCCCGTCCCTTATCTGCCGGTCCACAAACCGCAGGGCGGGAAACGCGCGCCGCAGGTGCCTTTCGATTTCGGGCTCGACCTTGCCCGTCCCCAACGCGTCGAGGCCCTTTATCCCGCCGCAATCGCGGTGCCCGTTAACGACAATAAGGTTTACGCTGGGAAGATGCCCAAGCGCGTAGGCTGCGTTCGCCACCGTCCCCGCATCGAGAGGGTCGACGATGTTTCCCGCATTCTTGGCAATGGTGAAAACTCTTCCCATCGGCGTCCTGGTGATTGCCGGAAGGCTCACCCACGAGTCGGCGCATTCCACGACCGCAGTGTGCGGCGTCTGCCCTCGCGCCCTTGATGCGAAAAAACCAGGGGCGGCGGCATTGACCTTGTCGCGGTACCGCGCGTTGCCATTAGCCATGCCTGAAATTATTTCCCCAACGTCAAACTCCATCCTTGGCTTGTGTGCCATGTGCAACTCCCCCAAAACCGTCGAACCTGAACTATAGCGGATTGCAAAAGTAATGCGAATGCCACATTGCAATCCGCCAGTTGCAAATCGCACTTCTAAAGTTCCGGAATTAATGCGATTTGCTATAAGATTGCCGCAAGACTTTCTTGGTTTCCTATAGACTGATCGTCAAAAGATGATTATTGGGTTTTGCCCAAGCCTCCTCCCTAATCCTTATTGTATATACCTGCATTTTCTCCGGGAGACTGGCGTAATGTCTTTTAAGAGAATGGCGCATAACCTACTTGTAGGCGCCCACCCGATGGGCGGTTTTTCGCTTTTGAGCGGTGGAACTTGTGGATACTGGCGGCACTAACGGCAATTCGGGAGAGGAGGCGATAAGCGGCAGCCTCGCGCAATTGCGCCACGACGAGCAGGCGGCGGCAAAACGCATCGCGGCCGCGGCGGAAGAGGCGGGAAAAATCGTTTCCGGCGGCCACGCAGAGGCGCAGAAAATCCTCGAGGACGGCCGGGAGCAGGCTCGCAAGCTCAAGGGGGAAGTCATCGCGAAGGCGGAGAAGGAGGCGCACGGCCAGGCGGGCAAGGTGATTGCCGAGGCGGAATCCCACGCGTCAAAACTCCGCTCCGCCCACGAGAAGAAGGCCAGGAATGCAGGCGGCGCACTTGCCGATTACCTCCTGTTGATTGCATCGAAGTAAAACGGTTGGAAAAAATGGTCCTTTCCGCAGAGCCGATGGTGAAGGTGCGCATCGTAACCGCCCGCAGGGATGTCACGCAGGCGATTGACGCGCTTTACGAATTCGGAGCCATCCAGGTCACCCGCGCCAGGGAAGGCGAGCCCGGCGTCCCGCTTGCGGAATTCGAGGGCATTTCAACTTCACTAATCCGCCTGCGCAGTTTTGAAAAGACCCTCGGCCTCGGCGCGCAGGCAAGGCAGCCCAAGGAGCTCCTGCCCCTGCATTCGCTTCTTGGACGCGCAAAAAAGGTCGAGGAACGGTTCGACGGGATAGTCGCGGCCGCACAGCAGGAAATGTCGTCCGCCGCGACCGAACGCACCTCACTTCTTGAGCGAAGACGCGGCCTCGAGCCGTTCGCACACCTCAAAACGCCTCCCAAAACGCTCTCCTCGCTCCCCCCCTCGCTTGCCGCGCGCTATTGCGAATTGCTCGTCCCCAAGGGACAATTGCTCAAGGCAGTGGGCGGCGACGGGGAGGTCGCATTCCCTTCCGGAACCTCGGGCAAGGGGACTTTTGCCCTCATGCTCCTTGACGCCCGCAAGGCCCCGCAGGTGGACGAGCGCATTTCCAAGATGTGCAGGCCCATTCCCATCCCCCAGTCCCAATTGCCTTCATTCTTGGAGGAAATCGCCGAGGTGGGGCGGCAGGTGCGCGCGGCTGAAGTGAGGGAAAAAGGCGCGAGGAAGAAAATCGCCGAATTCACAAGGCAATCCGCGTCGGAGATTGCCGAACTGCGCGCGCATCTGGAGGGCCACGCGAAAAAGGCGGAGCTTCCCAACCGTTTTTCCCAGTCGGATTACCTTGAAGTGATTGAAGGCTGGGTTCCCGAAAGGAATTTCAGCCGCCTTTCGGCCGAGATTGCCTCAAAGGCGCACCAGCGCGCCGTGATGGAGCGGATTGCATCGGCGGAGGAGCCTCCGGTAAAGCTGAACAACCCCCCTGGAATCAGGCGTTTTGAATTCATGGTGCAGTTCTTCTCCCTCCCCCACTCTGGGGACATCGACCCGACGCTGGTGATTGCGGTTACATTCCCGCTTTTCTTCGGAATGATACTTGGCGACGTCGGCTACGGCATTCTCGCCGTCCTCATGGCGCTTGCCCTCCGCTCGAAAGTGAAGAACGGGTTTGCCAAGGACCTTTCGGGCATGCTGCTGCTTTCCGGCATTTCCACCGTGATGTTCGGATTGATATTCGGCGAGTTTTTCGGCGGGGAGGAAATGCTGGGGCTGCAGCTGCACCCGCTTATCCACCGCAGCGGCGAGGGCGTGCCCCTCCTCATAGGCATCGTCCTGATTTTTGCAATCGCGCACATCACCCTCGGCCTCCTCATAGGCGCGGTGACCAATGCCATGCACGGCCACCGCAAGCACGCATACGCCAAGGCCGCGTGGCTCGCAGTGTTTGCAGGCCTGATTGCCACTGTCGGCTCAATCGTCCTTCCGGCAATGTTTTCCTTCGCGCCCCAATCCGCATTCCTCATCCTACTGGCAGGGGGGGCCATTTGGCTTTATCTCCTCGAGGGCATTGCCGCCATTGTCGAGATTCCCGGCCTGATTGCCAACACGCTCTCCTACCTCCGCGTCATGGCGCTCGGCCTCAGCGGGGTGATTCTCGCGCAAATCATCAACACGATTCCAGTCCAGAAAAGCTTCGGGGCGCTGATGTATTCAATTGCCCACGGCGCCGACCCCCTCGCGATACTCGCCTCCCTGTTCGGGCTGGTCCTCTTCGCGGTGTTCCTCCTCCTCGGCCACGCTCTCGCGCTGGTCCTGGGGCTTTTCGAATCGGGCGTGCAGGCGCTGAGGCTGCATTACGTGGAGTTCTTCTCCAAATTCTACCGGGGAGGGGGCCTGCCGTTCACGCCACTTAGGGAGGATGATTGAAATTTTTTTATTGAGAAAGTTTTTTATTGAGAAAGAAAAAATGACTGCGGATAGATTTTGATGTCAGAGGTGAACTGAAGAATATGGTTGAACTCGGAAACGGTTTGGTGGCGGTTGGCGCCGGCCTTGCGATTGCAGGCGGGGCGCTTGGCACCGCAATCGCGCAGGGGAACATCGGCGCTGCGGCAATGGGGCTGCTTGCGGAAAAGGACGGGAAGGAAGGGCAGGTTTTGCTCTACCTCGCACTGCCCGAAACAATGGTAATCCTCGGCTTCGTCGTGGCTTACCTCATAATCTCCGGCCTTTCAAGCGCGGTGAAGTGAGAGGGGAAACTTTCCCCCTCCCAAATTATTTCCCAACGGGGGCAAAAAAAAGTGCGGCAACGGGAATTGAGGATAATCCGGGAAATTTGCTTTTGCTGGAGGACTGAATCAGGTGGGCCTTGAGAAGCTTCGTGAAGACATAAGGGAAGACTCGGAAAAGCAGGCGGCGCAAATAATAGCGCAAGCAAGATCAACGGCGCGCGAGGAAGAAAGCAAGGCCGAGGCGGAAGCGAAGGCCATAGTGGCCCGCGCGCTTGGCGAAGCGCAGGAAACCTCCAAGGAACAGTTCAGGATGGTTTCGGGCGCGAGGCTTCGCGCGAGGAAGATAATCGCATCCGCCCGCGACGCGGTGGTGCAGAGGAGCATGGACTCCCTGCTGGAGAGCCTCAGGGAAATCGCAAGCTCGGGGAAGCCCTCCGAAAGCGGGAGGTACGCCAAGGCATTCGCGGCGCTTGCCAAAAAGGCGGTGAAGGAAGTGGGGCCTGGCGCCGTGCTTTACTGCCGCAGGCAGGACGAGGCGTTGGGGCAGAAAATCGCCCGCGTGGCCGGAAGCATCGACTGCATCGGCGGTGCGATTGCCGAGTCGGCAGACGGGCTGGTGCGCGCGGACAACACTTTCGAGGCCATTGCCGAGGAGCAGGCCGACAGGCTGCGGGCCAAGGCGCACGGGGAAATATTCGGCACGAAGGGAAAGGCGCGCAGGGCGCACGCCGGGAATGCGCAGGAAAAACCCAAGGGGAGAAAACCGATTCTAAGGGGTCATTCGAAAAAAGGGAGAAACAAGACTCAAAAGTGAGGATTCGTCCGAACAAAAGACCAGTGATGAAATAGGGACTTCAGGTGCGCTCAACCCAAATGGCCGACTTGTCATTCGCATATGCAAACGCCCGCGTGAAGGCCGCGAAGAGCAAGCTCTTCGACCGCGACAGGATGCGCGATTTGGCTGAAGTGGGTTCCCTCACCCAGTTCATCGAACTGCTCGAGGAGAGCGAGTACAAGCCCTCGTTCGTTTCGGAAAGCACGAGGCACTCGGGCCTGGAGCTGGTGAAGGCGGCCCTTGATGACGACCTTGCGCGCAAGCTCGAGAAAGTGGAGGCAATCGTGCCTGACGGGGCCAAGCCGGCGCTGCACGCGATACTTCGCCAGTGGGAAGTGAACAACATCAAGAAGGTCCTTGCCGCCAAGGCGCTTGGCAAACCAGTTTCCACGGGAGACTTGCTTCCCGTAGGCGGCGGTTCGAAGTCGCTTTGCCAAAAGCTGGTCGGCGCGCAGACGCTCAAGGAAGCCGTTTCGACAGTCCAGGCGGCGTACCGCGGGCATCCGGGGGTTTGCAAAGCCGCGTCTGAATTCTCAAGGACGCAGGACGTGAGGCCTTTGCTTTCAGCCCTTGACGAGACGTACTACCGCTCGCTTGCGAAACTCGCCAGGGGCCAGCGCGACCCGTTCACCCGCAAGTTCCTCCTCTACCGCATTGATTTCGCAAACGCGATGATGATACTGCGGATGAGGCGCACTGGCGTCCCCCACGAGAGGATAAGGCACCACCTCGTGACGGGCGCGAGCCGCGCGGTAATCGCCGAGATGCTGGGGGCCAAGACGCAACGGGCGGCTTTGCAGGCGTTCGCCTGGCTGCGCCACGTGCAATTTTCCGAAACCGCGTATGCCGCCCTCGACGGCAACGGCCCGCTTTCCCAAATCGAGGTGGAGTTCGAAAAGGCATTCCTCTCCGACGCCAGAAGCACCGCGTCGGTAAGCGTCCTCTCGCTCGGGGCGGTCGTGGCGTACCTCCACCTCAAGCAGGAGGAAGTGCATTCCCTGCGCAAAATCGCGTACGCCACGCAGTTTGACGTGCGCGACGACGTGAAAAAGACGGTGCTCGCGGCATATTGATTGCCTGACAAGAACGGCAAATACCTGGGCAAACGGGGATTCATGTGGACAAGATAATTTTCGTGGGCGATTCCGACTCCGCGCTGGGATTCCGGCTTGCGGGAGTGGCCGAGGCGCATTCCGTCTCCACTTCCGAAGAGGCGGAGCAGGCGGTGCAGTCCGTGCTAAGGCGCAACGACGTCGGGATAATGGTCCTCACGCAGGAGGCGATGCGCACGCTGAGCCCCAAGACGCGCAGGCTCATTAGGGACGTTGCAAAGCCCGTGGTGATTGAAGTGCCGGGCAAGCGCGACACCTCAAGCCAGAGCGAGTCGCTTGCCGCGATGGTGAAGAAGGCAATCGGAGTGGAGCTGAAGTGAGGAATTGATGTTCGTGAAGGGAATTTCGGTTTTCAAAACAGGAGCGTGGAAATGATGGTTCAAGGCGTCCTTTCGAGAATCTCGGGTCCCGTCGTGCAGGCAACGGGCATGCGCGGGTCGCAAATCAACGAGCTTGTCAAAGTGGGGGAGATGCAGCTTTTGGGGGAAATCATCGCCCTCAAGGGAGAGCGCGCGAGCATACAGGTATACGAGGACACCAGCGGCCTGCGGCCCGGCGAAAAGGTCGAGGGGACGGGCGCGCCCCTTTCGGTGGAGTTGGGCCCGGGATTGCTTTCCGGAGTTTTCGACGGGATCCAGCGCCCCTTGGCCGCAATCCGCGAGGAGAGCGGGGATTTCATCGCACGGGGAGTGCAGGTGCCGTCGCTTGACAGGAAGGCAAAATGGCAGTTCAATCCCTCGGTGAAGAACGGCTCGCACGCCGAGACCGGGGACGTGCTTGGAACCGTGCAGGAATTCAACATCGAGCACAGGATAATGGCGCCCGCAGGCGTGAAGGGCAAGGTCGAGGGGATCCAGTCCGGGAAATTCACCATCACCCACGCCATCTGCAAAATCGGGGGCAAGGAAGTCACGTTGATGCAGAAGTGGCCCGTGCGCCTCCCCCGGCCCGTGAGGGAAAAGAAGCACTTCGAACCCCCGCTTGTCACGGGCAAGCGCATAATGGACACGTTCTTCCCACTCGCGAAAGGAGGCGCCGCGGCAATCCCCGGGCCTTTCGGCAGCGGAAAAACGGTCAACCAGACGGACTTGGCGAAATATTCCGACACCGAAATGGTAGTCTACGTCGGTTGCGGAGAACGCGGGAATGAGATGACCGAGGTTCTTGAAACCTTCCCCAGGCTGGTCGACCCCAAGACCGGAAAGCCGCTGATGCAGCGCACGGTGTTGATTGCAAACACTTCCAACATGCCCGTCGCCGCGCGCGAGGCGAGCATCTACACCGGCATCACCATTGCGGAGTACTTCCGCGACATGGGCTACGACGTCGCGGTGATGGCCGACTCCACGAGCAGGTGGGCCGAGGCAATGCGGGAAATTTCCGGCCGCATGGAGGAAATGCCCGGCGAGGAAGGATATCCCGCGTATTTGGGCAAGAAGCTCGCGGAGTTCTACGAGCGCGCGGGAAGGGTGTGGTGCCTTGGAAGCGGGAGCCACAACCGCAGCGGAAGCGTCACGGTAGTCGGCGCCGTCTCGCCTCCCGGAGGCGACCTCTCCGAACCCGTTTCGCAATCCACCCTCCGCGTGACGAAAGTGTTCTGGGCCCTCGATTCGGCACTCTCGAGACGCAGGCACTACCCTGCAATAAACTGGCTCAAGAGCTATTCCCTCTATCTCGGCGAGCTGCGCGAGTGGTACGAGAAGAACGTCTCCCCCGAATTTTACGAACTGCGCGGGCAGGCGATGGCGCTTCTGCAAAAGGAAGCGGAGCTGCAGAACATCGTCCAGCTCATCGGCCCGGACGCGCTTCCCGACAAGGAGCGGCTCGTGCTCGAGGCCACGAAAATGATCCGCGAGGACTTCCTGCAGCAGAACAGCTACGACGAGGTTGACGCGTACAGCACCCTGCGCAAGCAGTACTGGATGCTCAAGACCGTCCTGCACTTCCACTCCAAGGCAAATTCCGCCCTCGCCCTTGAAGTCCCGCTTGCAAAAATCCTCGAATCGCCCTCCCGGCAAAAGATTGCCGTGCTCAAGCGCACGGTTGATAAGGACGTTGAGGGGAAGTGCAGGGCAATCATCCACGAGCTCGACGGCGAATTTGCGAAGTGAACTTCAGGCATGGAATCCATGTTCAACCACGAGAAAATAGCCGACAACGCGAGGGAGAGCTTCAAAGGCTATGGGAGAGTCAATCTGGCTTACGGCCTTACGCACAAAAAAGCGCGGTTGGCAATCGCAGAAGCGCTCGATGAGAACGGGAATGAAGGGGAGTTTCGCTACAAGATAGCGGCGTTCGACCCGCAAAGCGGATTGGTGCTCAGCGAGATGACTGCCAAGCCTTCTAAAAAAGGAGTTGCTCTGGAATTCCCCCTCAAGCGGGCCAGAGTAAGCGAAGGACACCAAGGGAGGGGGATTTTCACGACGATGGTTGCACATTCGATGAAAGTCGCCCACGAAAAGGGAATGTCCGTTGCAAACAGGCCGGTCCTGAACGCGGGAATGCGGAAGGCATTGCTTCCGTTCGGGTGGAGGGTTACGGCCAGGCGGAAGATCAAGAATTTGCAGGTTGCCTTCATGGGAGCGTTGAACGAAAACATGGATTCGGAGTTCATAAGAAAAATGATGCTCAATATCGAAGGCATTGAACAGCCCCGGGCAATCAATCTGACGGATGAATAGGATTTAGAAAAACCTTACGGTGATGAAAAAATGAAGGAATTCCAGACTGTCAAGGAAATTTTCGGCCCCATCATCTACGTCGAGGGCGTGCAGGACGCGGCGTACAACGAGCTGGTGCAGGTAATCGCGCCCAACGGCGAGAAGCGCCAGGGGCAGGTTCTCGAGACGAGCGCGGGAATGGCCGCCGTGCAGGTCTTCGGCCCCACTACGGGGCTTGACACGAAGGAAACGCGCGTGCGCTTTACCGGCGAGTCGCTGCGGCTTCCGGTGAGCGACGAGATGCTCGGCCGCGTCTTTTCAGGCGCCGGCGTCCCCATCGACAAGGGCCCCGCGCTCATTGCGGAGGAGAAGCTTGACATCAACGGAAGCGCAATCAACCCCGTCGCCCGCGCGGAGCCCCGCGACTTCATCCAGACTGGCATTTCCACCATCGACGCGCTCAACACCCTCGTGCGCGGGCAGAAGCTCCCCCTCTTTTCCGGAAGCGGATTGCCCCACAACGAACTTGCGGTGCAGATTGCGAGGCAGGCAAGCGTGGCCGGCAAGGGCGGCGGGGGCAAGGAGGATTTCGTCGTGGTCTTCGGCGCAATGGGAATCACGCACGCCGAGGCGTCGTTCTTCATGCAGGATTTCGAGAAGACCGGCGCGCTTGAAAGGGCGGTGCTGTTCCTCAACCTTGCCAACGACCCTTCGATTGAAAGGATGATCACGCCCCGCCTCGCGCTTACGGCGGCGGAATACCTCGCTTTTGAAAGGGACATGCAGGTGCTCGTCATCCTTACCGACATGACCAACTACGCCGACAGCCTCCGCGAACTGGCGGCCGCAAGGCAGGAAGTCCCGGGGCGGCGCGGGTATCCCGGCTACCTCTACACCGACCTGGCCAACATCTACGAGCGCGCAGGCGGCATCCACGGGAAGAAGGGGACCGTGACGCAACTTCCCATCCTGACAATGCCGGATGACGACATCACCCACCCCATTCCCGACCTCACGGGTTACATCACCGAAGGGCAGATTGTGCTTTCGCGCGAATTGCACCGCAAGGGCATCTACCCGCCCGTTGACGCGCTCCCCTCGCTCTCGCGCCTGATGAACCTCGGGATCGGGGCCGAGCGCACGCGGGAGGACCACGGGGGCGTGAGCAGCCAATTGTACGCCTCTTACGCCGAAGGCCGCGACCTCCGCTCGCTTGTCGCAGTCGTGGGCGAGGAAGCATTGAGCGAGAGGGACCGCAAGTTCCTCGCGTTTGCAAACGCTTTCGAGCAGAAGTTCGTCACGCAAGGCCGTTATGAGAACAGGGACATCGAGGACTCTCTCGAGCTCGGATGGGAATTGCTCGCGTCCATTCCAGAGGGAGAGCTCAAGCGCGTGAAGCCGGAGCACCTTGAGAAGTACGGAATGAAATACCGCCAGGGCAATTACGTGCACAAGAGAAAAACCGCTGACGAAACGCTCCACGCAAAGCACGGGAGGAAGGAGCACGAAAGCTCCGGCCACGCCCAACACGGGACCGAAAAACATTCATGGGAATCGGACAAGACTGCAGGGCGCAAGACGCAAGCAGGGCAGAAACATCCGGGGAAGAAAATCGCGGCCCGCACGAAGATAACGAGAAAGAGGAAATAATCACCCACCCCCCGCAAGGTTGTGAATGAAAAATGCCCGAGGTTTCGCCCACACGAATGGAGCTGCTCAACACCAGGCAGAAGCTTTCAATGGCCGAGAAGGGCCACAAGCTCCTAAAGCAGAAGCGCGACGCCCTGGTGCTCGAATTTTTCAACGCGGTGAAGAAGGCCAAGGACCTGCGACAGCAGCTGAACACGGCGGTGGTTGACGCGCAGAAAAAGCTCGCAATCGCGCGCAGCATCCACGGCGACCTATTCGTGGAGTCAAGCGCCCTTTCGGCAACGAAAATCCCTGAAATCAGGGTGGAAGCGAAGAACATAATGGGCGTTAAAATCCCGCAGATTGAGGCCACCGACGTGCGGCGCAACCTTCTCGACCGGGGGTATTCGGTCCTCGGCTCGAGCGCGCAGTTCGACGCCGCAGTCGAGGCGTTTGAGAATTCACTCAACCTCTCGGTGCAGCTTGCGGAAACCGAAACGGCCATAAAGCGCCTGCTGAGGGAAATCGAGAAGACCAACAGGCGCGTGAACGCCCTGGAGTACAACGTCCAGCCTTCCCTGCGAGAAATCGTGCGCTTCATCCAGGACAGCCTCAACCGCCTGGAAAGCGAGCGTTTCTTCGCCCTCAAGCTCACCAAAGCGCGGCTGCAGGCCGCTGCCGAGGCGGAAGCGATGGCATCCGCAGCGTGAGATTTTCTTTCTGCTATCGCGCGTTGAGGTTTTCCATTTCTTCCTGCTATCGCACGTTGAGGTTTTCCTTCCCTTTGCCCATTGGGAGAATCTCCGGGTTTTTTCCCGGCGCGTGATTCTTTTTTCCCCTCTCGCCCCTGCAAGTTATTCCCGCTTTTTCCCCATTGGCGTTGAGGCAATCTCCTCAATAATCCCAGGCAGTTCGGCAAAATTCCCGAACGAGCGCACGCCCTGCGGGTTGAAGTTCCTGCGGAATTTCCCATCGGGCTGCATGAAAAAGATGAACGGGACGCCCGCTGCCCGCGCGGCCTGAAAATCAATAGGATGGTCGCCAACGAAAACCGCGTCGGCGATTTTCACCCCCGTCATTCCGCACGCCTTGAGAATCCCGTCGGGCGCGGGCTTGGCCGCGGCGTCCTCGCGGTCGATGAAAACCTCGCACTCCTCAAGAAGCCACTTGGGGCAATGCCGTTTGGCAATCGCCTTTCTCCTTGCGGTAAGCACTCCAAGCCTGTGACCTGCGCACTTGAGCCGCCCCATCGTCGCCTGCACGTGCCCGAACGCGGTTATGAGGTCGGCGTGGCGGAATACCGCGTCGTCAAGCGACTCGTAGAACGCAGCAATGTCGCTGATTCCGTAGTGGCGGAAGTTCCCGTCGTCGTGGACGAAAAAATCGTCGATGATTTTCCTGTCACTGAGGTTCACGCCGCCGGGAATGATGGACCGGTAGCCCCGCAGCCACGCCTCCAGGGAATCGAGAAGCGTGCCGTCAAGGTCGAAAAGAACGAGCATTGATAGAGAATTTGGAGGGAAACGAATTTAATTTCCCACGCCTACACTTTCACCAGCCCGGCGCCGACAATTAGGATTGCCATGATTAGGGCGGTGATGATGCGCTGGACGCGCCTGTCGTTTACTAAGCTTGCCGGAAGGAAGAGGCGCAGCGCTGCGGTGAGTATGGACGCGAAGCCGATTCCCACGAGGTAAACGCCGAGGAGGGTGAACACGCCTTTGGTAATCTTGCCGGCAAAAATCACGTTGAGCGGAGGCTGGGAGAGAGTGGTGAAAATCCACACGATTGCAAAGAGGGTGAAGAGCAGGAGCGCGCGGGTAATCGGCGTGTCGGGAAGCTCGTACCACCTCGTGCCCTTGCGGTAAACCTCTTCCCACGCCTTCCTGTTCCAATATTGCAGGCCGATGAACACCGCGCAGCCCACCGTCATCATGATGGAGACGAACTGGATGAAGAGCCAGAATGCGGATGTCCACGAGGTGGTGAAGCCGAACCACGCGTACGCCGCAACCGCGCCCACCAGCGTGGGGATGTATGGAATTGGGCCGGAAAAGGAATAGTCGATGCCCTTGGCTGACTTGGCAACTATCGCCGCCTTCCTTTTCCCTGCCTTCAAAAGAGCTGCACCCCAAAAATTACGCAAGCATAAACGAACTGCCGCATAAAAAGCTTTAGGTGAGCCCGCTTTCCCTCATAATTTCTCCTATTTCGTTGCAGTTCTTCAGTCGTCAATTCAAGCTCTGCAACCTAAACTTATAGCGGAACGCATTAATTTCCGAACTTTTACTTGCCGCCGACCGGATGCACTGCGTAGGTGTAAACTCGCCAGCCACGTTGAAGAAAGTCCAATTATTTTTGCGTTTAGCTATTATACATCCAGAAAAACACGAGTGCTGCTTTCCCTACCTGCTCGCGAGGTTGCCGTTTGCCTTCACCGCAACCGTCCTCACGCCCTTGCCCTTCAGCCTCGCCGCAAGGGCAGCGTCAACCGTGCACACCACGTCCGTTTTTTGCGCGATTTCCATTATCGCATCATCCGGCTTTTTGTTCATTGAAGCAATCTCCCCCACGCCCCTCATTTGGGCAAGCTGAAGGCACGCCTTCGCAACGCGCGCTTCCTTGTTGCCCCTCCCGGCCATTCCCCGCAACTCGTCAAAAACCGCCTTTGGGGCGAAAAGCCCCACCCGGTCGTCAAGGAAATCCTCGAGCTTGGAATAGACATCCACCTTGCGCTCAAGCGGCAGGAGCATGAAATTGGCGTCAAGAATCACGCGTCTCATAGGAATCAACTTTAGCCCCTGAAGATTACTTAAATAAGCGTTTGGAGCCAAAATTTACTCAAGTGGGCCCGTAGCTCAGCTTGGCCAGAGCGCCTGGCTTTTAACCAGGGTGTCGTGGGTCCGAAGAACCTTTTCTGCGGTGCTCCTCACTTCGTTCGTCCGCTCCTTGAAAAGCTTCACCAAAAGCTGCGCAAGGTTCAAACCCGCATAACAGCAGAACAGGCCATTTGCCGGAAATCCCACCGGGCCCGCTTATTCTCTACTTTTCCTCCCCGCTGTAGAGGAAGTCGTAGTTGTTCTGCCTCCACTCGACGAGCTCGTCCTTCTTGAAGAAGCGGCCGAGTTCCTTCTCCGCGGTTTCCTTGCTGTCGGATGCGTGGATGGCGTTGCACTGGATTGAATTCGCCAAGTCTCCCCGGATTGTTCCGGCCTCGGCCTCGTACGCCTTGGTCACGCCCGCGAGTTTGCGCATGTCCTCAACCGCGTTGAAGCCCTCCACCGCAATTGCGATTACCGGCGCGCTTGCCATGAACGCCTCGATGCGGGGGTAGAACGGCTTGCCGGCGAGGTGGCCGTAGTGCGTGCGGAAAAACTCCTTTGAAGGCCTCATCATCTTCATCCCGACGATCTTGAGCCCTTTGCGCTCGATGCGGCCTATCACCTCGCCCACCAGCTCTCGCTGGAGGCAGTCGGGCTTGAGAAATACCAGGGTGCGTTCCATTTTCAATTCACCTTCGATTAGCGCCTGCAGTGCGTTCCATTCCGGATTCGCCTTCAAAAAGCGCCTGCATTTGTAAGTTAATGGCGCGAGCTTCTAAATAACTCTTGCACATCCGAATGGGGTTTTAAAAGCATATTCCGGGTTAATAGGATTTCAAGTCAAGGAGCGGAACGAGCTTTCATGCGGCTAGTCCTATTCGGCGCGCCCGGGGTTGGGAAGGGCACTTACGCCAACCTGCTTTCGGCCAAGTATGGCATCCCCCACGTGTCCACGGGCGAAATCATCCGCGACGAGGTAGAGCGCCAGTCGCCCCTCGGCCTGGCCGTAGCCGAACTGATGGCACGCGGCCACCTCGTCTCCGACGACATTGCCGTCGCGCTAGTGAAGGAGCGGTTCAAGCGCGGCGACTGCGCGAAGGGCTTCGTCCTCGACGGCTTCCCCCGCACCGTGCCGCAGGCCAGGGCGTTTGACGAGTTTCTTTCCGAGCACCACTGGAAGGTGGATTTCGTGGCGAACATAAGGGTAAACAATAGCGAGATTGTAGACCGAATCTCCAAGCGCTACACGTGCAGGAAGTGCCACGCGATCTACAACACGGAATACGCCCCGCCCAGGCGCGAGGGTTTCTGCGACAATTGCGGCGGGCCGCTTTACAAAAGAAGCGACGAGGACGAGCACGCAGTGCGCACGCGGCTCAACGTCTACATGCACGAGACCGCTCCCGTCCTCGACTACTACAAGACGCAAGGGGTCGTGCTCGACATGGACGGCACGGGAAAGGGGGTTGAGGATAATTTCTCCAGCCTGCTCAAGCTCATCCAATCCCACCACGAAGGGCAGAAGAAGCTGACGAACGGGAACGGCAATAATAGTCCATTATGATGTTTGAAGCATTGAATGCGCAGAGCTCGGTTTTTAGGCCACGAACTCCGCGTTTGGCAACTTCCTGAAGTGGGGATCGCCGGTGACAACCTTCCGTTCCGGATTTGCAAACGAATATATGAGCGCATCCGAGAAGTGCAGGCCTTCCTTCTCCGCAATGAAACCTGCCGCAACGGCGTTTTCCTTCTCTACCGGCAGGATGATGCTCTTGCTTGATATGAAACCTACCGCCGCTTCGATTTCCCTCGCAGTTTTGCTCTTGCGCAAAAGCGAGCGGATAACCTCGGTGAGGGTTATCGAAACGGTGAACGGCAGGACCTCCGGCCCCTCTATGTAATCCCGGTATTTTTGGTTGCCTGCGAAATACTCAAGCCAGGCGTGCGAGTCGAGGACGAATTCCATCAATCATCATCCTCTATCTTGTCCTTGCCGCCCACGCGCCCCTTGAACGCCCCGAACATCGATTTCTTCTCGCCGAAAAGCGCACGGCGCAGCGCGATGTTTACAAATGCGCTCATGTTGTCCGTTTCCGACTGCAGCTTGCGGACGACGGAATCGTCAAGCATGAGCGTTGTGCGAACCTTCATCCTATCACCAATACGGATATGCACATGTTCGCTTATAACGGTTTGGCGCGGCCGGCCCAAGCCCCCCACGCGCGCACACTGCGAAAGGCGGAAAAAATCGGCGAACGGAAAGAGACGCTGCAAGTAAATAAGGGAAGTGGAAAATCTCAACTGCCGTCAATAAATCGCCTATCTGATGCCGCGGAATTTCCGCTCCCTACACTATCTTTCCAGTCCCGTAGAGGTGCCACCTGTTCGACGAGCGGCGCAAAACTGCCATCATGTCACCCGGGTTGGCGCACACGGGCTTCTTCAGCTTTAGGGCAATTGCCTTCTTGCCCTTGCCTTTGGCCTTGCCCTGCACGAACCCGATTGTGGTTGCGGTGCCGATTCCCAAAACAAGCGGCTCGGCCTGTGCGAATCCCTCGGGAAACTTCGTAATCTGCCGCTTGACGGCGGTGATTTCAAGCGCAAGCTCGTTCACCACGGGAGGAAGCGTTCCCGGCCTGCCCAGGAAGTTCCCGACGAGGGCATCCGCGCGCGTGAGCGCCGGGTCCAGAAGCGTGCCGATGCCGACAAGCCCGCCTGGCCTCGCTTCCTTCACCGCGCCCCCGGCGTTGAGGCTTGCGATTCTCGTCTTCAGAGGCTTGTAGGATTCCTTTTCCTTGTGGACGTGAAGCATTCCGGGAAGGATTTCCACCTCCTCCCCCTCGCGCAGCACGCCGCGCACTATCGAGCCGCCAACCACGCCGCCCACTATTTTCTGAGGCCGCGTTCCGGGAAGGTTCACGTCGAAACTCCGGGCGATGAACATCACGGGATTGGCACCCTCGTCGCGCACGGGGGTTGCGACGTCCTGCTGGATTGCGCCGCAAAGCGCATCGAGGTTCGCCCCAGTTATTGAGCTTACGGGAATGATGGGGGCGTTTTCATACGCAGTGCCCTTTAGCATCTCGCGGATCTGCCTGTGGTTCTCAACCGCCTTTGCCTTCTCCACGATGTCGACTTTGGTCTGCGCGACAATCACGTTCTTGATGCCAGCTGCCTCGAGAACCATCAGATGCTCAAGCGTCTGGGGCTGGGGGCACTCCTCGTTTGCCGCAATGACGAAAAGCGCGCCGTCCACTATGGAACTCGCGGCCACCACGGTCGCCATCAGCGTCTCGTGGCCCGGCGCGTCGACGAAGCTCACGTGCCTTGCCGCCTGCGTTTCCTTCCCGCAGTTGGGGCACACCTTCTTCATCGAGAAATCGTGCGGGGGCTTGCACTGGGGGCACTTGTAAATCCAAGCGTCGGCATAGCCCAGCTTTATGGTGATGCCGCGCTTGACCTCCTCCGAGTGCGTGTCGGTGTTGTGGCCGGTGAGGAAAGTCACCAAACTCGTCTTACCGTGGTCCACGTGGCCCGCGGTCATGATGTTAACTTCTGCTTGAGGCATATGTTCGGCAATAGCTCCTTGAATTCAATTGGGCCCGAAAAGAGTTATATATCTCCAACTTGGGCGGGGGTGTTTTAGTTGCCGGGCTTTCTCCCAAGCGCAGCTCGCATCGCAGCTGTTATATCCTCATCTCCAGCCGCGCGCGCCAATTGAACGAGATGGCTTTCAATTTCGGCAACCTTCTCTTTGGAAAGGCCTTCCAGTTCTTTAGGCAGGGAAGTTTGTGACATGCTGCTTTTGCCTTTCTTCACATCGGAGAGAGCCCATCCGGCCGCATTGCAGAATCCCTGGGGGTAGATCTCTTCGGGAAGCCGGTCTGCAAGGTGGGCGGCGAAAGCGTGCACTTGAGGAGGAAAATGGGGTTGGTTCTGTTCCGTAGCCTTCAAGTTTGTCTTGATAATGCGCGTCTCCATAATTTTCTGATGCATTCGATCACCAAGATCTACACGACCCCCATGAACCTCTGCACGACGAAAGGCCGCTCGAGGCTTGAAATGAACGGGAGGAGCTTGGGGCCCTTTTCCTTCCCGATCGTGATTGCGTAGGCGGCCTTGTAGAAGTCCTGCACCGAAATCCCGTGCTTTTCGCACACTTCGCGGATCTTGTTCGCCTGCGCGGCTTCGTCATTGGTTTGGGCGAAGAACTCGGAAAATTCGTGCAGCGCCCTCTGCGCCCCGGCGGGGAGCGAATGGAATTTCTTGATTGCCTCCGCGTGCTCGATGAGCCTGAACTTGAACTCCTCGCCCGCAAATTTCTCAAGCCACAATCTCGCAACCCGCACGCGCTCCTGCAGGCACGCAAGCTCCTCAAGCGTGAGGGGCGTTCCCTTTCGGTCGTTGAACACCTTCACCACGTCGATGTGGGGCACCTGGATGAGGTACGCGACAAGAGGGAACGGCGGCTTGAGGAAATCGCCGGGCTTGGCGTGCCTCACCGAACTCAGTTCGTAGATGCGCGGCTCGTCGGGGTCGCGGGGCTCCCTGCGCCTGAAATGCGCTTCGGCAAAAGAGTCGAAATCGTCGTAAAGCTTCGGCACGGTCTCGCCCTCGGGGCTGAAGTTGATCGCGGTGCGCGGCTTGTAGCGCGCAAGCAGGAAACGCAGGACTTCGGGGGAGAGGAATTCCGCGATTTCCCTCGCGCTCATTCCCGTGCCCTTCGAAGTGCTCATCTTCTTCCCGCCAACAAGGAAAAACTCGTAGGGCAAGTCGTAAGGCGGCTCGTAATTGAAGACCTTCCTACAAATTTCGTTCGTCGCGTCCCTCGCCCCCCCGACGGTAGCGAGGTCCTTGCCCTCGCCTTCAATCGTGATTCCGTAAACCTTGAACTGCGCCGCCCAATGAGCCTTCCACGTGAGCTTCGCCCCGCCGTTGAATGGCGAGCGCCTGCCCGCGTGGCCGCAGCCCTTGACGTAACGCGCAGACGTGCAGGCGTATTCCACGGTTTCGCCGTCAAAATTCCGGGACTGCGTTGTTGAGATGCGGCCGCACTTTTCGCAAACCGCGTGGATGGGAAGCCAGCCGTCCGCCTTTTTCGCCGCGCTCACCCTCGCGTTAATCTCGCGGATGATTTCCGCCTTCTCCATCGCCTCCTTGAGGACGGCATTCATCTTCCCGCCCTTGTAGTCCTCGCTTGCCCACTCCACCCTCGGGTGGCAGCCGAGCTTCTCGAACGCGGATTGGAATTCCAGGGCGAAAAACGCCCCGTAAGAGCGGAAGCCCGGCTCGGGGGAAGGGATTTCGCTAAGCGGCTTGCCCAAATGCTCGCAATATTCGGGCGGGAGATAGGCGGGCACCGCGTCAAGCGCGTCGTAATCGTCAAAGCGGTAGACGAATTCAGCTTCCTTGCCCGCGTCGAGAAGCGCGCGGTAAATCGCGTCGTGGGTCACCACGCCCCGCAGGCTGCCCACGTGAATGCGGCCCGACGGTGTCTTGCCGTCGCCCACCACGTGCTTCTTCGCGCCGTTGGAAAGCGGCGCTTCCTTCGCAATCGAATCTGCCCAGAACATTGGCTGCTTGACAACTCCCTTTACTTTGCACTTCAAACGGAACAAAGCTTTAGACAGCTTTTAATAGGCAAGGAATAAAAACGGCTAAGCGCGCCTAAAGCCCGGCTGCCTTGCCTATGCTGATCCGTTTTATTTCCTTTACTCTCTCTAAATCCGGGTCCTCCGATACGATTGCCGTGCAATTGGCAAGCAGTGCTGTGGCCGCGTGGATGGCATCGCGGGGGTCGAGGCCTTTTTCTGCCATTATTTGCTGCGCCCGCTCAACCACGCTCTGCGAGACTGGAAGTCTGGCAAGTTCGGGGAGGTCCAAAAACGCCCTGCCCACCGTTCCAGCTGCCCCCGTGCCAGCAGACTTTCGGGCGATCCAGGCGGTTTCGTCCCATGTCAGAAGGGAAGTGGCGGCCTTAATCTCGCCGTGGTGGAGTGAACCCCTTTTTTCGGACAACCAGTTAAGCAAGTTCTTCCATTAAAACCTGTTGTTCGTACTCGGCTGGCGCAAGCGCTTGGTGTCAAAATGCCGCGTGTTTGCCGAGAGGATGCCGCAGTTGAGGAACAGGGCACACGCAACCACGTGCGCATCGGGTTTGTGCCGGATGAGCGTGGAAGCCTCGGCCATGAATGTGGAGTAGAGCTCAAAAGGCACCCATGTTGCGGGCAGTTCTTCTACGAGCCGCTCACAATTTGCGAAACCCGCCTTTGAAAAAGTGCGCAACGCCTCCTCCCTCACGAGTTCTGGAGAGTAGAGTTCCACCTTCTCTTGGGCAGCTGCGTCGAGGAGCAGCATCTGCCTTGATTGGTGGTTGTAGAACGCTTGGTAATAGATATTAGTGTCAATTACTACCCTGCCTGCTCCGGTATTCATCCGCTATTTCCACCCTCGTTTTTTCCGACCGTTTCAGGAACTGCCTGAAGGTAAGGCCGCTTTTTCCAAGCTCGCTCCTGAATGCCGCGCTCGCCTCCCGGAGCTTATGCTTCTTGAATTCAACAATCAGCGTCCGTTCTACTTCATCTACCGACGAGCAGCCCAGTTCCGCCTTGAGCTCAACGAGCTGCCGGTGCGTATCCTCCGAAATCGCCAGCGTCTTCAATTCAATCACCAGCAAAAATACATACTTATAAATTTATGAAACTAATGCTTGCGGCGCGGGATGAATTTCCTGAAGGCATCGGCCGCCCTGCGCCCAAGTTCATTGAGCTTGTCGCGCTTTTTTCCCCTCTGCGCTTCAATCTCTTCGGGAGTTTCCTCAACTGCCCGGGGGGTCTGTGGATGGATTGCTGCTATTGCTTTTCCCCAGGCCTCAACAGAAAATCCGAGCCTTCCCGAGGCGCATGAGCCACACGAAGCAGGGGGCTTCCGGGCATTGTAAGTTCTTTAATGAACTCGTTAACTCGGTTTGGGGGGAGTTCATAGGCAAACTTTGCGGCCAGTGGTTCGAACTCGGGGCCCAGCTCATCGAAATAGACACGCTTCTGGGCTGCAAACTTATCTATGAGGCAAGCCTTTGCATTCCCTTTCGTATGAGTCACGATCGCGTATTGCTGTCGAACTGGACGCTGAAGATCACCGCTACCCCAAAATTCTGGCTCCTTCAGATGCGCCTGCAGGAACTGATTCAACAAACTAACCTGCCATTGTTCCGAGCTGGCAAGCGTTGTTTTGCCAAGTTGAAGCCTGCCCTTGCCTGCTTGGTCGTCGATATTGTGAAGCAGTTTTGCGATGATCTCTTCATGTTACCAAAAACCAACCTGCTTCAGAACCCTCGTAAGAGGATGTCCAATATTCATTCCAAACTTTCTCACGGCTGCACCCATTCTATCTCGTAGTATTCGTACTTGCTTTTCGGCAGTTCGATGCGCTTGACGCGGTAGTGCGTGACGCTGGTCTCGCGGTCGCAGATTGAGAGGATGAGGTCGAGCCCCAATTGCTTGGCCTGCTCTATCGCGCCCGCAAGCTCGGCCCCGCCGATTTCCTCCTCTTCGGAAAGCGCGAGCATGACGAATTTCGGTTTGTCGTGGCGCGGGTTTTCAATCCCCTCCTTCTTGCGGTGGTAGAGGAGGAAGTCAAGCTCCACCCCCGCGTCCTCGGGTTTCTTGATTCCGGGAATTGCGAGGATGAAAGTTTTTTTCACCCCGTGGGCAACGCGGATGGCCCGAGCCCATTCTGAAATGAGCATCTTGCTCTCGCGGGGGAAGACGTGGATGACGTGCTTGGAGTGCATCCACTCGTCGTTGGCGAGGTTGGGGTTGGCGCCGGGGAAGTAGAGGCGGAAGTGGGTGCCGAACTTGAATCCCGTCTTGAGGACAAAGCCGCGCAGCCTCCAATCCTCGTACACGTCGTAAAGCGCGAGGAAGTCGGCACGGCGCATCTTCGCTTCCTTGATGAGGCGTTCTTCCTTGATGTTGAGCGCGTAGCCTGAGTGCTTCATCAGGAAAAGGGATTCGTACGCGTCGAGCTTGAGGTACTGGCCGTGCTTTTTGGCCTTGTAGGTCCCGTACTGGCCGTACCAGCCGTTTTCGTAAAGCGCCTCGCCCGCCGCGTTGTCGTCAATCACGCTCATCAGGTCGTCGTAGAAGTAGAGGCCCTTGGAACGCACCTTGGGCGGGGCGTAATCCTGCGAGGGGTATTTCAGCACGGGCGAGCGGCCGTAATTCCCGTGAGCCTCGGACATCGGCCGCGCTATGATGCCGCGGTCGCGCCAGTCGCGGTAGCAGTAATACCTTGCGAGGAATTTCTTCCCCTGGAACTTCGAGGCTACGGTGTTGAACGACAATTCGTGCCCGTCGCTCTGCCTCCTGCACACCGCCCCCCGCACATCCATGAGGTAGAGGCCCTCTTCGGGCATGAGCGAAAGCTGGGTTTTCCTCCCTTCGTACTCGCTTCCGAAAAATCCCTTGTCAATGGCCTGCACTGAAAGGAGGTTCGCCACTACCAGCCCTTCGCCCCGCAGCTCGAATTCAACTGCCAAAAAAATCTCCTCCGAACAACCCTTTCTGCGCTCGCTCACTCCGCTTCGCTCCGTTCGACTCGCTTGAAAGCGTTGACGGAAACTGAGTCGCAAGAGCGGCTCGATTGAAGTCTGCGGACGCCGCATCCAAGATACTTTAGCTATATTGGCGGCGCTGCCTTATTACCATTCGCAGCAAACGCTTCGGGAAAATTGCGTTTTTTCATTTTTCGGCAATCTCCCAACGCAAGGTATTTAAGTTAACTTCACGAAATATCTGCGAGGAAAAAAATGCTCCCCCAAGAGCTGAGAGTCCAGCAAATGCTTGCGAAGTCATTCGACTTCGACGCATTCGAGGAGAGGCTGAAGGCCCGGGTTTCGCACGAGCTTCCCAAGACTGATTTTGAACACACCATTTCCGTGGTGAAGAACATGAAGCGCCTCGTCACGATGGAGGGCGGAAAGCGGGACATACTCGTCGCGGTGGCCTATCTCCACGAATTGGGCAGGGGCGACAACACGGTGGTGCTCGGCGCAAAACTGGAGGAGCGCACGCTGATGTACGCCCGGTGCACCTCCTGCGCTACAAAGGCCCGCGAAGTGCTCTGCGAACTCAACTTCCCGCAGGAGAAGGTTGTGCAGGTCAAGCAGCTGCTTGAGACCAACAGCTGCATCGAACTAAAGCGCGCCCACCACGCGTGCCAGTGAGAAGCTCGTTGTAATAGCATTTTCAATAGGAGCTTATCTTCTTTTCTTGAACGGATTCAGCCGTGCCGCTCTTTCCTTAATTTTCTGCCAGCGCGTTTGCGATGGCCCAACCTGCACCTCTTCCGAAGGCCTAAGCAACTGCCTTGCATTTGTTGAAGAGGCCGCTGCAGGGCGTAGAAGCGAGTCGCGTTCAGGCCGCTGCGGTTGGGAAGGACGAAGCAGGACGGTTGCCGCAGCGCCTTTCTTCTGCAGCACTGCATTGATGGAACGGGACTGGAATTCCTGCGGCAGAGGGAAGATGTATTCCCTTCCCCTTAGTTTCTCATTGAAGGCTGGAAAATGCGTAGATTTATAGTGCATACTGACTGTCTGAAGCGGTCTGAGGTAGACCTCGACATCCTCGCCCCCATTGTGCCGCAGCCTAAATCCGCAAGTATCTTTAGGTGCTCGGGCCTCGTGCTTAGAAGCATAGTTCCCTTGAATTCATCATAATGAACGTAAGGCCCCGGGTCGGGGTAACCCTTGAAACTTCTTACGTCAAGGTAGAGATTGTTTCCATGAGAGTTCTCTCGCCGCGTCACTGAAGGGCCGTAGTTCCTAGGCGTGAGGTGGGCAAATCCTCTTGTCATCAGTTCATTGGTGAGCGGGTGCTCAATCATGGCTCAGACCGCAGGAATTGAACTTCAATCCGTCAGCCCATTTCACGCACGGCCAGTTCCTTCGCGTGCTTCCTCTCGAATTTCCTCACGTCGGCCAGCCCGTGCGTGAGGTGCGCGCCGACGTGGCGCAGCTTGATTGCCGCCGCGGCAGTGCCGGTGCGCAGGGCGTGGCGGGGGTTGCCGCTGGTGAGAAGCTCGCGGGTAAAGGCGCCCGTGAAGGTGTCTCCCGCGCCCGTGGTGTCGCGCACGGGGGTTTGGGGGACGGAAATGTGGAAGATTCTCCCACCTTCGTAGAGGTACGAGCCGTTCGAGGCGTCTGTGACCACGCGCACTTTTCCGGGAATGTGCCTGATTGCGTTCCCCGCCCCCCTCCTCCCGGAATAGAACTCGGCCTCCTCGCGGTTCATCACGCAGGCGTCGAAATGCCCGTGCATTGCTGAAAGCTCTTTCCTGCGGTCGCGCAGCATCGATATTGACGGGGCGAAAATTATTTTCCGACCGAGCTTTTTGGCCAGCCCGATTGCCTTGAGGAATAGCGAGAAGCTCGATTTCGTCGCAAGGGACGTGAGGACGATTGCGTCATTTTTCGAAATCATTTTTCGATTTACGTTTTTGGCAGAGAGTTTCCCCACCGCCCCGGGGAAATTGAGGACGCTCTTCTCCCCTGCGCTTAGCAGCACGATGCTCATCCCGCTCTTCTCCCCGGCCTTCACCTCAACGCCGGCCGCGTCAATCCCGTGGCCACGCAGGTTTCCCACGAGCATTTTCCCGAACAGGTCGTTGCCGACGGCGCTGACGAGGGCGCTTTTTGCGCCGAGCTTGTGGGCGGCAATTGCGGAGTTTGCCGCACTCCCCCCGGGCTTGAGCGTCAGCCCGCCCAATTCAGTCTTGGAGGCAAACGCGATGCACACGAGCCTCTCGGTGCGGTCGCCCTCCTCGATTTCCATCTTCTTGGGGTCGTGCATCAATGCGATTACGTCGGCGACGAGGCTGCCGATAAAGAGGATTTTCGGACTTGAATTTTTTGCCTGCATCAGGGGGGACCCCGGCTATTCTTGTTTTCCGCTCTGAGTTCCTTCCGCCCTCTGTGGCGTGTCGGCTTCCTGTTCTTACCGCCTTGCGTTCCGTTCGCTCTCCTCGATTTGCGCAATCCTTCTCACGTGGCGCTCGTCGCCTGAAAATGGCGTTTGGAGAAATATCCTCACCCAGCGTTTCACGTCCCTTCCATCCTGCTCCCTGCCGCCGAAGCAGGCGATGTTGGCGTCGTTGTGCTCTCGCGCGAGCGCGGCGGTGCCGTCGTTGTAGATGAGCGCGGCCCGCACGTGGGGATATTTGTTTGCCGCGATGCAGGCGCCCATCCCCGTCCCGCACATCACAATCGCCCTGTCACTCTTGGGGTTTGCGCTGACTTTCGAAGCGGCCTTGCCCACGAACTCGGGATAATCAGCTTTCCTCCCACCGCCATGCACGCCGAGGTCATCGTACTTCACGCCCATGGCGTCAAGCTCCTTTTCCAACTCCCCCTTGAGCCCGAATGCCGCGTGGTCGCTTGCGAGATAAAGCATCTTTTTCCCAACACCCTCCGTCATTGCTAGTAGGCGTCCTTGCGAATAATAATGTGACGATTTGGGCAAAAAACGAAAAAGCGAATCCCGCTGCCGAAGGCTGCAACGCAACCTCACGCCCGAAGGCTGGGATTCATTTGGGTTGTTTGAGTGCCAAAGTGTTTTATACCAGCGGACGGCTTAGATTATAACATAGTTATGGAGTGGGGAGTATGGCTTCCGAATCCGTCTCGCAAACTGTTTCCCAATCTTCCGAACAAATAAGGGGGGACATGCTCATCGGCGAAATCGTCGCCCGCCACCCGGAGGTAGCCCCCATTTTCCTCAAGTACGGCCTGCACTGCGTAGGGTGCCGCGTCTCGCCGTACGAAACCATAGAACAGGGCTCGCTGGGCCACGGGATGCCCAATGACGTATTTTCGCAAATGATTGCGGAAGCCAATTCCAAAATCGGCCAATGGCGGGAAGAAAACCCCTCCTCTTCGAATGCTGTCGAACTGACTGCAAGCGCCGCGGAACAGGTCAAGAAGATAATGAAAACGGAGGGGAAGGAAGGGTACGGCCTGCGGGTGGAGGCGGTTGCCGGAGGATGCGCGGGCTATTCGTACCAGATGGATTTCGAGCAGGCTCCCGGCGGGCAGGACGCCTCGTTTGAAACCCACGGGCTTACCGTCTTTTACGCCAAGTCCGCCGAGAAGCTCCTTGCCGGAACGGTGATTGACTACCGCGAGGCCCTGCAGGGAAGCGGGTTTGTCATGCGCAACCCCAACGCCAAGTCAGCCTGCGGGTGCGGGGAGAGTTTCAACGTCGAATGACTTTTGCATTATAGCGGATTGCAAAAGTAATGCGACTGCCACATTGCAATCCGCTAGTTGCAAACCGAGATAAGCTTGCCGCAAGACTTTCTTGGTTTGCTATAGATTGAACGGATGTTTTGGGAAGGGGGGATGAAAATGGTTTTTGAACTGCCGAAATTGCAATACGCCTACAACGCGCTCGATCCCTACATCGACGAGATGACGATGACGATCCACCACTCCAAACACCACCAGGCGTACATTGACAACCTCAACAAGGCGGTTGCGGGAACGCAGTTCGAGTCGATGGCAGTGGAAGAACTGCTCAAAAAGCTCGACGCCGTCCCTGACGGCATCCGCACGGCAGTGCGCAACCACGGCGGGGGCCACTACAACCACTCTCTCTTCTGGAAGATGATGGCGCCCGGCGCGGGAGGGGAGCCTTCGGGCGAGCTTGCCGGCGCAATCAATGAGAAGTTCGGCGGGTTTGAAAAGTTCAAGGAACAATTCACCGCGGCCGCCTTGGGAAGGTTTGGTTCGGGATGGGGTTGGCTCGTTGAGGACAGGGGCGCGCTTGAAATTTGTTCAACCCCCAACCAGGACTCGCCGGTTTCGGAAGGGAAGAAAGTGATTCTTGGAAACGACGTGTGGGAACATTCGTATTACCTCCGCTACATGAACAGGCGCGCAGACTACCTCAAGGCGTGGTGGAATGTAGTGAATTGGAAATTCGCCGAAGGGCTGTTCACGGCGGCGCAAGGCTAGGGAAGGCGGGCGGCCAACGCGCGTAACTCACAATGAATTCCGAGGCAAAAGGGCAGGACATCATTTTAAAATACTCCTCGCGCTAAGCTGGGTCTGGTGACAAACATGGAGCCTTTCGATGTAGGAAAAATGTCCCTAAAGCCGGGCGGACAGGGCAAGAGACCGGGCCCAAGAAAAACTAAGCCGGGCGGGCCGCGGATTTCAAGAAGAGATTTTATAATTGGAACTGCGGCTGCGCTTGCCGCTGGCGCGATTGGCGTTAACTATGGAGTGAACGCCATTCAAAAAGGGAGAATTGACGGGGAGCTTGAAAGCCTTAGAGAAAAGCTCCTTGGGGGAAAAATGCCGGAGAGCTTCGAGGAGCGCAACAGGTTTTTCAACCTGATTCACCAACTCCATAGCGGTTGGGGGAACGGCAAGCAGGTGAAGTCCGCCTTTAGCAGCGCCAATGGCGAGGCTATCACCCATGTTGCCGGGCTCTTTCCGGCAGGAAAACTCACTATGGAACAGTTGAGCTTACTCGCCCGCTTGTCAACTGAAAAGTACGGAACTTCCGTTGCCAGGGTCGTAAGGACCATTGAACAAACTGGCTTGGGAAATGCGGGATATATCAAACCCGGGACTGAGCCGAACCCGCATAACCGAGAACGCCTGGAACATGCGATCACGATTATTGAAGATTTGGAGCGCGAAGCGGAGAAAAACCCCGAGATTAAGGAAATTGACAAAAAAATATCCTTTCCCGACAGGGCGCACTTCATAATCGACCCTTTTGAGGCCCGGAGATTGGGAAAGAAGGAAAACCTAATCGGCCTCGACCTGAAGTTCATGCGCGCTTTCCTTGACGCTTACTTTACGAAGACCTATTGACCACTTCCAGCTTGTTTTACGGCCAATGCAGGGTTTTTCTTTTGGCATTCCGCGAGGCACAAGCCTGCAGGCATTCGGGCGCATGACTGCAAGTTATAGCGGACTCGGAAAGTTGTGCAGGTGATTTGCCGAGTCCGCTAGTAGCAAAACAGGAATTGCATTTTCGCAAGACTTTCCTGTTTTGCTGTAATCATGCTGTAAGTTAAAACGGGCAAACAAAAAGCAGGGGGTGCAGGTCCAGCAAAACGGCTATGTGCCCTTTTTCCCGCCATCTTCGCCGCCCGCAGCCGCCGCTGACTCGTTGGTCACGTATTGGTAGGCGCCGTACGCCGCGTGGACGCCTTCGGCAACGCCGGTAATCGCCTGCTTGAAAGCCGTGTTCACCACGTCCCCGGCGGCGTAAACGCCCTTTACGTTCGTCCGGGATTCGCGGTCGATGATTATCTCCTTCCTCTCGTCAACCTTCACGCCGAGCTTGACTGCCAATTCCGAGAGGGGATTGTGGCCGATTTCGACAAAAAGGCCGTCGAGGGGAAATTCTTCCGAGCCGTTGTACGGCCGGTCGAGAATCACCCTGTTCACGAACTTCCCGCCCTTGATTTCCTTCACGTTGGTGAGGTTGACGACTTCAATCTTTGGGTTTTGGGAAACGCGCGTGGCGTTCACGGGTTCGGGATGGATTTTCTCCCCGCGGTAGAAGATGTAGACTTTTTTCGCCCATTGCGTCAGGAGCAGGGCTTCCTTTGCCGCAGAGTCGCTCCCGCCGACCACGCCGAGAATCTTGTCCTTGTAAAGAGCCCCGTCGCAAAGCGCGCAGTAATGCACGCCTTTTGAGGAATATTCATTCTCCCCCGGCACGCCGAGCTTCCTCCATTCGGTTCCGGTTGCGATGAGGATGGTTTTTGACTTGAAGATTCTCCCCCCGAGGGTTTTCACTTCAAAAATGCTGCCGTTCTCCCGTGCATCAACCACCTTGTCGCTTTCGAAAGAGACGCTGGGATAATCCTTTGCGTGCTCCTCGAGCTTCTCGACCAACTCCAGGCCCGTGAGCTTCCTAAAACCCGGGTAGTTCTCGACGGTGTCGGTGAGGATGATCGTCCCGCCTCCAGTCTCGCCCACCACCAGGGTGCGGAGGTTGAACCTGCCGGCGTACATTGCGGCGGCGTAGCCCGTGCAGCCCGCGCCGATTATGAGAAAGTCGTAAATGTCTTCTTTAGCCATTTGGGAAAACCAACAATTCGCCTAAAGCTATGGGAATAATGTTAGCGGCGAATGAAATTATTAATCCGCCCTTTCCACTGCTTCCGCACCACTCCCTCCCCAATCGCCTTGAGCCGCACGGCATCGGCAACTTTGGGCACCACGCTCCGGTCAAGCGGGCTGGGAAGCACCGCCTCGGCGGTGGGCGTGACGCAGCCGGCGAGGGCGTAGGCAGCGGCGAGTTTCATCCCGTCCGTTATCCTCGTGGCCTTCGCGTCGAGCGCCCCCCGGAAGACGCCGGGAAACGCAAGCACGTTGTTAATCTGGTTTGGAAAGTCGCTCCTTCCCGTCCCCACGACGGCCGCTCCTGCGGCCTTGGCGTCTTCGTAGGAAATTTCGGGAGTGGGGTTGGCCATGGCAAATACCATAGCGCCGGGCGCCATGCTTGCCACCATCTCCTTGGAAACGATGTTTGCCGCGCTGAGGCCTATGAAGACGTCCGCCCCCCTCATCGCGTCGGCAAGCGTCCCTTCCTTCCCGTGCCTGTTGGTGATTTGCGCAAGCGCTTCCTTTGCGGGGTTGAGCCCTTCCCTCCCCGAATGGAGTATTCCCCCAGTGTCGGCCACGCGCACGTCCCGAACCGGCGTGCAAACGTTGGGGCGCATCCCGTTGCAGAGGAGCATTTTTGAAACGGCAGTTCCTGCCGCTCCCGAGCCGCTTATCACCACGCTCAGTTTGTCCATCCGCTTGCCCACCACCTTCGCGGCATTCATCACCGCGGCAAGCACCACGATTGCCGTGCCGTGCTGGTCGTCGTGCATAACGGGGATTCCTATGTCCTGCAATGCCGCCTCCACCTCAAAGCACCGGGGGGCGGCAATGTCCTCGAGGTTGATCCCGCCGAAGACGGGCTCGATGTTTTTCACAACAGAAATTATTTCCTCCGCGTCCTGCGACCTTATGCAGATGGGAAACGCGTCGATTCCCGCAAATTCCTTGAAGAGCGCCGCCTTGCCTTCCATCACGGGAATGGCCGCGTCGGCCCCGATGTTGCCCAGCCCCAGCACTGCCGAACCGTCCGAAACCACCGCAACGCAATTCCCCTTGATAGTGTAGTCGAAAACAAGCGGCTTGTCCTCCGCAATCCTTCGCGACGGCTCGGCCACCCCGGGGGTGTAGGCAAGGCTGAGGTCCTGCCTGGTTGCGAGGGGGACTTTTGGCCTCACTTCCAGCTTTCCCTTCTTTTCAAGATGCATTCTCGCCGACTGTTCGTAAATGTCCATAGGCCGTTCTTTGCATTTCTCCTTTAATTAATCAACCACCCGAAAAGCGGCGGATTCGTCCATTGCCGAGAATCGCGCCACCCGCGGATGGGGGTTTAAATCAATTCAAGCCCATCCTTTCCTCATGCCAATCCAGCTGCAAGTCGAGCGGGCCGAATTGCCCAAGCCCGAATGGCTGCGAATCAAGCCTCCCACTCAGGGGTTTGCCGATGTGAAGGCCACTGTGAAGTCCCTCGGGCTTCACACCGTGTGCCAAAGCGCCCACTGCCCCAACATTTCGGAATGCTGGAGCGGGGGCACGGCAACGTTTCTGGTGTTGGGCAACACCTGCACCCGGGGCTGCCGCTTCTGCGCAGTGCCCCACGGCATCAGGGGGGACGCGCTTGATTCCGAAGAGCCCGCAAAGCTGGCGCTTGCGGTCAGAAAGTGGGGCCTCGATTACGTCGTGATCACCTCGGTTGACCGCGACGACCTTCCCGACCAGGGGGCGGGGCACTTTGCCCAATGCATCCTCGAACTGCGCTCGCAGGCGCCCGGCGTGCTGGCCGAGGTGCTCATTCCAGATTTTAGGGGGAGGAAGGACCTGATAGCGAAAATCGCAGAAGCGAAGCCTGCCGTGATTGCGCACAACATCGAGACCGTGAGGGAATTGCAGGGGGGCGTGCGCGACCCGAGGGCGAATTACGGCCAGTCGCTTTCGGTCCTGGCCGCCGTGAAGGAGCTTGACCCCGCGATATTCACAAAATCGTCAATCATGCTGGGGCTCGGGGAGACCGAAGCCCAGCTGGCAGTCGCATTCGAGGACCTGCGCTCTGCTGGCTGCGACTTTCTCACCCTGGGGCAGTACCTCCGGCCCTCGTCAAGGCACCTTCCCGTTGCGGAATACGTCCCGCCCGGGAAGTTCGAATACTTGCGCCAACTCGCGCTCAAGGAGGGCTTCAGGTATGTCGCCGCCGGGCCGTTCGTGCGCAGCTCCTACCGCTCGGGCGAGTTTTTCGCCAAGAGCCTGCTTGGAAAATAATTGCGGCAAGCGGGCGACAGGGATGATTGTAATGGCCAGCCTTGGCTTTTGAAGAACGGCTGGCTGAAGCTGGAAATCCTGCGTGGCAAATAAGAAAACAAGCCGAATGGGGGGAAGTCTGGAAAAAATTAGTCGGCACGAAAAAAAGAAAGAAAAAGAAAAAATAAAAAAAAGAAAAGGGCCCAGGGACGGCCTTACTCGAACTTGCCCTGGATTGTTCCCGCGTCGTTGTGCGAAATCCCGCTGCGGGGGTCGGAGTAGTTCAGCGCCACCGTCACGGGGTCGTACACGTTGCCCGGCAGGTAAGGCGGAGCGACGTTAGCCCCGTTCATGAATCCTGAAACCGTGCAGGTCGTGTTGCCGTTTGCGTCCACGGACGCCGGGTTGCAGGCATACCAGCTGCCAAGGCCAGTGCGGGCCGAACCGTTGTACATCCCCACGCCGGTCACCCTTCCTCCCACGCGGTTGTTGAAAACGATGCTGAGCTGGCCCGTGGCGCTGGACACCTGAAAGTCCTGGCAGGTGAACGACGCGAACCCGACGCACCTTTTCGAGCCGACGAAGGTTTGCGGGTTGAAAATGCCGAAATACCACAACACGGCACCGATAATCACGATTGCCAAAATGGCCCAGCCGTAAGTGACCAGATACTCCAAGGCCGACTGGCCGCGCAGACGCATTGCCGAACCAACAGATGTCTTCACGAAATCAACCTCGCTTTTTGTTTTTAAGAAAACCAAAGTGTGCGCACTACTCTATCTTCCCCTGGACGTTCCCGACATCCGTGTGCGAAATGCCGCTGCGCGCGTCGGTGAAATTGAGTTTGACGGTAACGGGATCGAACTGGGAGCCTGAAACGTACGGGCCCACGACTCCAGAACCCTGGGCAAAGCTGGCCAGCGTGCACGTGACATTCATCGTGGGATCGACATAACTCCCGGCGCAGGGCGCCCAAGTGCCGTTGCCCATGAACATGCCTACGGAAAGGAAAACGACGCGAACCCGACGCACCTTTTCGAGCCGACGAAGGTTTGCGGGTTGAAAATGCCGAAATACCACAACACGGCACCGATAATCACGATTGCCAAAATGGCCCAGCCGTAAGTGACCAAGTACTCCAGGGCGGACTGCCCCCGGCTCGATGAGTGGTTGTTAAAAACGGTTTTTCCAGATGCCGGTGCCAATTGGTTTTCACGCTCCCAACAAACTTAACAGCAATTACTCCATCATCATTTAAAAGCGTTTGCAAGAACGAGACGAGCGTGTAGTCCCGGATTGTTCCCTGCTTTTTTGGGAAAGCGCCGCGAACACAAATAGGATTAATAGCCCCCCTTGAGTTCTCATATCGGCTTTGGGTGGAAGTGGGACGTGCAGTGCCCGCCCGCCGAAGCGAGTTAGGCTGGCAGTGGAACCGGAGCGTCTGAGCGAAGAATGCCCATCGTAATCAAGGAAGACATCGAGACCGTGGTCGACCGCCTGGAGGACTACGTCCGCATCAACCGCAAGGTCGGCGCCAAGGAAGCGGCTTCCGCCCTCGGCATTACGCCCCAGCAGGTGGAAAAGCTCGCGCTGCTTCTGGAAGAGAGCGGGCTTATTGAAGTGAAATACGCCCTCACGGGAGTCGTCCTTACTGACAAGTCGCAGGCGGCCAAGGACGAGGAGATGAAGGAACAGGGAGCCAAGGACGCCCTCAAGGCGGCCAAGACTGTCGAGCGGGCCAATGCAATGGGAATGGAGGTCGCCGCTTCCGAAGGCATCATACGCTTTTTTGAAAAAGACATGCAGAGGCGCGTGGCTGATGCCGAAAAACTTCTTGAGCAGCTCGAAACCGCAGAGGAATATTCGCCAAGCGAGCTGGCGGAAGTAAAGCGCGCCGTATCCTCGGCAACCGAGCAGCTCAAGGCGTTTTCCCTCGAGCTTGACCGCATCCACCAGAATGAAACGCGCTTTTACGACAGGCTCTATGCGTTCAAGCAGAAGATTGAGGGGCTTGAAAAGAGGTTTTCCCAAGCTTCCAAGCCCGTGCGCCCCGTTTCGTTCTCCCCGGCCCGGCAACCCGCGGCACAGCCGGCCAACGCGGCCAAGCTCGAGCCAGCCCTTTCCCTTCCAAGGCTGGAACTGCCCAAGCTCTTCTCTGCGCCCTCTCCCGCACCTCCGGCAATGCCCTCGGCGCTCCCCCGCCAAACACAAGCAACACAACAGCCCGGCGAGGCGGACAAAACAAGGCAATCGCCGGCAGCGCTTCCGAGAATAAGGCGGAAATGAGGTTTTAGCAAGAGGAGAAAAATTAATGAAAAAAAGAGAATTCGCCAAAACGGCAATAACGACGGAAAAAACCAGATTCGTATGATTGGCAGAGCGGTGTGGATTGGATGAAGATTCTCACGAGCTACAGGGTTGAAAGCGAGGGCGTGCCGGCCGAGATAGCCATCCTGGAGAAGGACGGCGAGTACGTGGGCGTCTACGAGCTGATGCACACCAAGATAAAGGCCGCGACCAGCGTGGCGCTTTCCTACCTCAAGGAAAAAATCATAGATGGCACGAACCTCAAGATAAGCGAGATTCTCGACCCGCGCGAGTCAGAGAGGGTCAAGGGCCGCATCATAGGGAAGGCGCACGAGATCATCAGGAACGAGCTGAGCGGGATCAGCGGCGATGAGGAGAACATCCTCGTGGGAAGGCTGGCGCAGGAAATGCTCGGGCTTGGGGAGATTGAACTGCTGCTTGCCGACGAGCAGCTTGAGGAAGTGGTCATAAACTCGGCAGCCGAGCCCGTGTGGGTCTACCACCGCAAGTTCGGATGGCTCAAGACCAACATCCGCATCCCAAGCGAGGAGCAGGTGCACAACTTCGCCAGCATCATCGGCAGGCGCGTGGGAAGGCAGATTACCTCACTCGAACCGCTGATGGACGCGCACCTCCCGGGGGGAAACCGCGTGAACGCCACGCTCTACCCCATCTCCACGAAGGGCAACGGCATCACCATCAGGAAATTCGCCAAGGACCCCTGGACGATAGTGAGCATGATTGCCAACGGCACCCTCAACCGCGACGCCGCCGCACTCTTCTGGCTGGCGCTGCAGTACGAAATGAGCATGCTGGTTGGCGGTGGGACTGCGAGCGGAAAAACCAGTTTCCTCAACGCCGTCCTCGTCTTCACCCCGCCAAACCAGCGCCTAATCTCCATTGAAGACACGCGCGAAATCCAGCTTCCCGACTTCCTGCACTGGACGCCCATGGTCACCCGGCAGCCCAACCCCGAGGGTAAGGGGGGGATTGAGATGCTCGACCTCGTGGTGAACTCGCTGCGCATGCGCCCCGACAGGATAGTGGTGGGCGAAATCCGCCGCCAGCGCGAGGCGGAAGTGCTTTTCGAGGCGATGCACACGGGCCACAGCGTCTACTCCACCATCCACGCCGATGACGCCGCGCAGGTGCGCAACCGCCTCATCACCCCGCCCATCGGCCTTCCAGAAAACCAGCTCGAGGCACTCCAGCTTGTGGTGGTGCAGTACCGCCAGAGGCGCATCGGCGTGAGGCGCACTTTTGAAATCGCCGAGGTCGTCCCCACCAAGGACGGCGTGAGCATGAACCTCGTGTACAAGTGGGACCCCCGCTCGGACGTGCTCGTGATGACTGGCCAGTACGCCCGCCTTGCCGAGGAACTCATCCGCCACACCGGGCTTACCGTGAAGGAAATCCAGGATGACCTGCGCGAGAAGGAGATGATAATCGACTCGCTGCTCAAAAGCAAGCTCACCAAGGTGGACGAGGTGGGCAAGGTCGTGGCGTGGTATTACAGGAACAGCGGGGAAGTGGCGACCGCCGCGAGGGAGAACAAGCTCATCGAACTGCTTTCCTGAAGGGATGGGATGAAAACGGGAAATGCGGAGAAAATTCCCGGGGCGCGGACGGGGGCCCGTCGCGCCATAAGTTCTTTTGTTTGAAGGGCGAATTACGAGATGGCAAAGGAAAAAAATCCCAAAAGCATTCCCAAAATCCCCTTTTCGTTCCTGCCACCGAAGCTGGTTTCGAACATCGCGGGCAAGCTGGAGAACCTCGGGGGAGTGGCGTCCGCACTCTTCCCGACATTGCGCGAGACGCTTTTGCAGGCGGAAATCGAGACGGCCGCGCCGCGCTACGCGTCGCTGGCGATTGCCGCGGGATTGGCCAACGCTGCGTTCGTCGGAATCCTCCTCGCGGCGCTCGGCCTCATCTTCCGGCAGAGCGTGGCCACTGTGGTCGCGGCACTCACGGCAATAGTCGCCATCGTGACCTTCACTACCATCCTCATCTACCCCGGCATCGTGGCAAGGCGCCGCGCAAGGGCGATGGATGCCTTCCTCATTCCCGCAACGCGGCAGCTTCTCATAGAAGTGAAGTCCGGCGTCCCCCTCTTCAACGCCATGGCGAGCGTGAGCGACGAATACGGGGGCGTGAGCCAGGAATTCCGAAAGATGGTGAAGAAGATCAACAGCGGCGTGCCGGAAATCGACGTGATTACCGAGGCGACGATGACCAACCCCTCCCTCCACTTCCGCAAGTTGCTGTGGCAGATTTCAAACTCGCTCAAAGTAGGAAGCGACGTTGCCAAGGTGCTCGAGACGCAGATTGACGAGATGATGCGGCTGAAAGTCCAGCAAATACGCAACTACGGCCAAGAGCTCTCGCCCTGGACGATGATATACATGATGGCGGCCGTCATCCTTCCAAGCCTCGGCATCACGATGCTTATCGTGGTCGGGAGTTTCGTCAACTTCGTCATACCCAAAGTCCTGCTGGTGGGCATCCTGATTTTCCTCCTCCTCTTCCAGCTTTTCTTCATGAACTTCGTCGCGTCAAGGCGGCCGGCAATCTGAGTGGGAAAAATGGAATACGAAAACAAGCTGCTCTCAACCGTCGCAAGCCTCTACCCCAGAAAGGCGTTGGATTACGTGCACACCATGCTCGTCCAGGGGGGGATGGAAGTCATCTCCCCGCGGGCTTACCTGGGATTCGCCACCCTCCTCACCCTCATTCTCGCCATGATCGCATTCATCGCGGGAAGCTCCTTCCACCTAGAGCCGCTGCAGCTCTTTGGAGTGACGTTTGGGACCCTCGTGATTGCAGCGGGGCTGTTCTACTTCATCCTCTCCAACGCCGCCGACTCCCGCGCGTCCCAGGTGGAAACCGTCCTTCCCGACGCGCTGCAGCTCATCAGCTCCAACATCCGCGCCGGCATGACCACTGAAAACGCCATCTGGAGCGCGGCAAGGCCGGAATTCGGCGCGCTTGCCGACGAAATCAAGAGGATGAGCGCAGACACATTCGGAGGCGCGCAGGTCGAGCAGACGATGATGCGCATGGCCCGGCGCGTCCGTTCGCAAATGCTCGAAAGGGCCTTCAAGCTCATCGTCGAGGGGATACACCTCGGCGGGGAGATGTCCAAGCTGCTTGAGGAAGTCTCGGCCGACATCCGCGCGACGCAACTTCTGCAGAAGGAAATCACCACGAGCACGATGATGTACGCCATTTTCATAGTGTTTGCCGGCGTGATTGCCGCGCCCCTGCTCTTTTCCATCTCCGTCTTCTACAGCGAGCTCAACGAGAAGATAGTCGAAAAGCAGGCGAAGGCCGTCGGCAGCGCGCAGCAAGCGGGCGGAGGCCCGTCAGGCGGCCTCGCGGGGCAGGGAATCGGCATCGCAGCGAGCGCGGGAAAGCTCAAGAGCAACCCGGACTCCATAAACGCCCGGGACATCTACTGGTTCTCCGTCGCCTGCATACTCATGACCACCCTCTTTGCGGCCCTCATCCTCGCCCAAATCCAGAGTGGCAACCCCCTTCGGGGGATGAAGTACGCCGTGATATTCATGAGCGTGGCGTACGGGTCATTCACCATAGCCCACGGGTTTTTGGCGGCCGCATTCGGCAGCTTCATCAAGTAAACAGCCCTTTCTTCGCTTTTCTCCTCGCCTGCAGGCTCGTCGAGAAAGCTCGAAAACCCTGGGGGGAGATTAACCATGCCCTTTCTTCGCTCAACCCTTTCTTCACTCGCTAAACCCTTTTCCTCGCTTGCTCGTCGGCTTCGCCTCCTCGGCGCGCTCGAAAAGCGTTTACGGAAAATATTCGCTCCGTTCGACTCGCTCGAAAAGCGTTTACGGAAAATATTCGCTCCGTTCGACTCGCTCGAAAAGCGTTGACGGAAAAGCTCGTCGATAAAATTGCCCGTGTCCCTATTGCCCCTCTGGCCGAACCCCCCGTTTTTCCGGGCACTCCCTTCCTGCAGGTCCAAATGCCTTTCCCGGCCCAATCCCGCCTCTTTAAATTATTGTTCCGGACAACATCCTTACCAAAGACCAAAATAGCCAACAGGTGAACTGAATGAAAATAAGCGAACTCAAGCCCGGAACCGGCAATGTCGACCTTGAAGCGGAAATCGCTTCGATAAGCGAGCCACGCGAGATAAACAAGTACGGCCGCACGCTGCGCGTTGCCGACGTGACTCTGCGCGACGACACGGGCACCATCGTGCTGGCGCTTTGGAACGAGAACATCGACAAGGTTTCCGAAGGCGCGAAGGTGAAGATTGAAAACGGCTACGTCAACACGTGGCAGGACAAGATCCAGCTCACCCTGGGCAAGTTCGGAAAGATAAGCACGGTTTAAATCCGGGCGGGAGGGACGGCAAGTCCCTTCCACTACTTTTTCTATTCCAGCCGCCAATCCGGCTCAATGGGCAGCGGTCACACCATCGCCTTCCTCAGCGCCTTGATCGCCTCCTTTTCCGTGCGGGTGTTCACCAGCACTCCAGTTCCGAGTTCCATTCCCGCCCAGACGTTCGTGCGGGGGTAGATGTTGGCGTGGAAGTGCAGGTCCTCGCCCCTGGGCGAGTTGTGGAAGACGACGTTGTAGTCCTTCACAAGCGTGTAGACGCGGGCGATTGACTCCCGCAGGATCGACATGAAGTCGCAGGCCATTGCGGGGGAGAAGTCGGCAAAGCCCGCGACATGCTCCTTTGCGACGATGCGCGTTTCGAAAGGAAAGCGCGAGAACGACGGGCAGAACGCGTCGAAAGAAGCGTTGGACGAGAGGATGTTCTGCCGCTCCCGCCCCAAGAGCATGCAGATGACGCACTCCCTCGCCTTCTTGGAAATCTCGATTTCCCTCGCCGCCTCGTCTGGAATGAACGGGAGGGACACGATCTGCGAATGCTCGTGCTCGATTGACGCGCCAGCCTTGATCCCGTGGTTCTTGAAGAGATAGACGAATTTCGCCGACTTGCCCCTGCTTAGCGCCTCGAAGCGGCGCCGGTAGCCTTCGAAAACGAGCATAAGGCGGTCTTGGGAGAACTCGTGGAAAAGCGCGCCGTGCTCGTCAGTCTCGACGATGACCTCGTGCTCGCCGTAGGCGGGCGAATTCCAGAAAAGCGCGTCGGGCTTTCTGGGCAGGAACTTTCCCCTCTTCTTCAGGAAGGCAAACGCGTTGTCAAATGCCCTCACCTGCCATTTTTTCCTCGACGGCAGGGTGAGCTTCGTCGGCGGCGTGAGGCTCTCCACTCCCTTGTCAAAAGGGCAGGTGACCTTCTCCCCCCGCAGGATGAGCGGGCGCGCCGAGCGCTCGTTGGCCATGATGATTACCTGGCCGGAAAGGGGGTCGAGGCGGTATTCGAGAACCATTTTGAAAGGGGTTAAGCAAAGTGGGTTTTTAACCTCTCGCAAGTAGGCGGGGTGAAAAGCCTTCAGGCTGTTTCTTCCATTTGATCGAGCAGCCGATTGAGGCGAGAAACTCGTGGGGCGGCTTCCTGCCCGAAAGCACGGCGTCGATTGCATCCTCCATGTCGGCCGTCTTCGCCTGCGTCCCCGGCTCGAGCGCGTCGTTGAAGCGCCCGTGGTAGGCGAGCTTCCTCTGGGAGTCGAAGAGGAACGGGTCGGGCGTGCAGGACGCGCCGTATGCCCTCGCGGCATCCTGGCTCTCGTCCGCCACATAATGGAACTCGTACTCCCTCGACTTCACCTCGCGCCTCATCCCCTCAAAATCATCCTCCGGATAGCCGGCGGCGTCGTTGGAATTGATGCCGACAATCTCAACGCCCCTGCCGGAATATTTTTCGTTCAATGCCGTTATGGTTTCGGCCTTTGCCCTCACATAAGGACAGTGGTTGCACATGAAAATGACCAGAAGCGCCTTGGTGTTATTGAAGTCGGAAAGGGAATGCCCGTGGCCGCAAGTGGCGCACTTGAGGCCCCTGAAGTCGGGAGCCGGGTCGTCCGGCTTGAGTTTCATTGACGAAGGAGTCAAAGACATAGGACGCCCGCCACCAAGGTAAAAACCATTGCGCGGAAAAGCAATATACCCCTTCCGCCCACAAAATTAATTCGTGATGACCATGCAACACACGGAGGCCGAAAGCCTGTGAAGATTGACGGACGGTCTGACATTTTTATGCCACATTAGGCATTATTTTGCAGTATTGGGAAGCTAGTTTGAATTTTTCTTTTCTTTTGGGATTTTGACGTATCCGCGAACCAGCATTTTTCCCAGTGGCGAAAGTTGTACGGATATGTTTTTGCGTTTGCCGCTAGTTTCGGCCAATCCCAATCCGATTAGCCCTTCCGAATTGCGGTTTCCGTTTACGTGATAGGATACGAGTGGAAGGCTCATGCCGGTCTTCTTGCTTAATTCGTTGAGAGAGGCGCAGCATTCCGGGTTGTCCAGTACTCGCAGCAATTGCATTTTCCTGTCTGTTAGGAAACGGTAGTACGAGAACTTTAGGACTGGCAGCAGCATCAACTCGCCTTTAGGGCTTACTCCGAAGGCCCGAATGCCGTTGACGAAGGCGGCGCAAGTGACGATGCATTGAAGGGTAGAGTCGCGAGTGGCTCCCACGTTGACCATTATGTTGCTTGAGTGGTTTGCAGCAAGCTCGCCAACTTCACGGAACACGCTTTCCCAAAGGTCTCCTTTGATTGAGATAATTTTTGCCTCGATTTTAAATTTAGCTAATTCCGATTTTGAGCTATACGCCTCCTTAGCTGAGGATTCCGTTGCCAGAATGAATACGGTTCCCGTAGGCATTTCCTTTATCCCTGCAAAGATTGCAGTTGAATTGTCGCCACCCGGGCAAATAATGCTAGTTTTTGTCATAGTTTCTTTATCCCGAGCGTAGTTATTAAAACTATTTTTTATTATTAAACAGCTTACTTATCAACGGCGAGGGGCTTTACTTTATCGAGGTGGAATTTAATGTTTGAACGCGGTATATCTAGGGGCCTGTCCTCACCGATTTTACTTGGAGGACTGGCAATAGTAGTCATAGCTGCGGCATTCTTTTTCTCACCGCAAATTTTTGGGTCATCGCCTAAGCAAGCGAATCAAATTGTTCAAGCTCAAGGATCAAATCCCTCGGTTTGCTCAAGCCACCGCAGCGCTTCAAGCGCAACAAGTGAGTTTGAAAGCCTCTGAAAGTGGCTATGACAAGCAAGTAATAGACGTAAAGGCTGGAGTTCCGGTTCACTTGAGTTTCAGTGCCGATGCAAGCGCAGGTTGTGGCACTACTTTGATTATTGATAGATTGCCAGTTAACCTTGTTTCCAACAATGGACAATCGGTAACAGCCGATTTTACTCCCGCTGCAGGGACATACGCGTACCACTGCCCCGCAGGAGTGCTTCCTCCAGGCAAGCTCGTCGCAAGTTGAAAAGTTCCCGGTGAGAACCCCGAATGAACATCTCTCAAATGGTGGCAGAAGACATCGGCGCATTAAAGGAAGTTTTATCTTCGCAAAAATATCTTGCCGGGTTTTTAGTCGGCTTTGCCATCGTTTTACTTTTTTACGCGGTTTTCAACGATATTCTCGTGATCAACCCGCCTTTCTCGATTAATCCTGATGTTAGCCTTACAAGCGCATCTCTAGTGCTAGTTATCTCATTCCTAACGTCTCTGCTGCTAGTAGTCTTCATCCATAACGCAAAGCGGCAAATATCGTTAAAGTCATCCAATAAAGCGGGTCTTTCTGGTAGCCTACTGGCCGCGTTTGGCACTGCCTGTCCAGTGTGCCAGCCCATTTGGCTTGTGTGGCTGGGGCTGGCATCCCCTGCACTTGCTCTTGTAAAATTCGCTTTAGCAATACAACTTGCTAGTATTGTAATTCTAATCGTTTCATTGCATTTCTCTCTAAGAGAGGTAAGTTTGAAAACCTGTCCAATCAAGTAGACGATAAAAACAACAGGTGATGAAACATGATGGGACACGGGAAAGGGCATGACTGCATGTTGTGCAACATGATGTTCGGAAAGGAGGAAGGAAAGGAACTCAAGTGCTCAGCTTGCGGGATGTCGTTTGCAAGCAAATCGGACCGTGATGCGCACGCTACCAAAGCGCATAAGATGTAAGATATCCTGAATGGGGTGTTATCATGTCTGGTGCTGTTAGTGTGGATGTAGGAAGTTGGAAAGCGGAGGTAATCAACTCCAAAACGCCAGTTCTAGTTGATTTCTGGCATGATTCTTGCGTCTGGTGCAAGAAACTCGAACCGATTTACGACGAGCTGTCTGGAGAGTTTTCCGGAAAGGTTAAGTTCGCCAAACTTAATGTCCTAACAAGTGATGAAAACAACAAACTAGCTTCGGAATACGGCGTGCAGGGAACGCCTACTCTCATCCTTTTCTGCCAAGGAAAGCCCATTGGATCAATAGTCGGTTTTCGTTTGAAAGGAGTTCTGAAAGAGGAAATACAACACCTGATGGAAACTCATGAGGACTGTTTCAAACAACAAACGCCTCTTGGAGGCAATAAACCTGGAGGATAAATAGTTTCAGGGAGGAAAGGGTTGTAGTATGGTGAGTTTGAAAGGAACGGTTTGGCAGTGTGACGAGTGCAAGCTCTCGTACAAAGACGCGTCTACTGCTGAACAGTGCGAAAGTTGGTGTTCAACTCACCATTCCTGCAACTTGGAAATAATCAAGCACGCGATAAAAAGCGACTAGCTGAGGTCATTTCCTAGGAAATGAAGGGTCGGTAGGGGCCATAATGCAGATTTTTGTGTAGGTCAGGACTACGAGTTCAGTGATTCAGTTGATTTCAGACAATATTTGAGTTGTTCTAATTATTCGAATTTTTTTGTAGTTGCCTAGAGCTAGTAAGTCGCCGTCTCCAGTTACGATTATTTTGCAGTTTGCAGCCAATGCTGCAGCAAGAACGTGGCGGTCTTCGAGGTCTCGAACTGTTTGTTCTCCTATCTTGGTTTCGTATTCTTTTTTCCTAATCACTTTTACTTCGGTCAGCTTTAGGAACTCTTGGGCATAAACTGACTTGCTAGGAAATTTTCTGTTAATTACTTCGACAACTTCGTCGATGACATCTTCTGAAGTAATTAGTTCAACCTTTCGCGAGGCTCCTTTCTTGAGTAGCCCATGTTCGGGTCCTGAAAATACTAGGCCGGAAATTAGGGTATTTGCATCGATGAAAAGCCGCAACATTAAGCTCACTTCTTGCTCTTTCTGACGTTTTCCAGTTCCTCAAGAAGGTCATTCTTGCTGATTCCTTTTGTTTTAGCTTCTTTCTCAAAGGCCCCGGTTATCTCGTCAAGCCTCAATTCCGCCTTCCCGAGAACGATGTAGTTACCCACTCTGCGTATGGCTACGTAATCGTCTGAAGTAATTCCCTCTTCTTCCCTTAATTCCTGCGGGATTGTAACTTGACCTCTGGAAGTAACTTTGCTTATGAACACATCCATCTCAAATCACCAATAAGATAATAAGAAATTCATATTAATATATGTTTGGCTAGACTTCTATCTTCAAATTTCCTAGGAAATGA
>JACQBR010000020.1 GCA_016194335.1 Microcaldota archaeon | reverse complement strand
TTCAGCGGGACGCTTGACGAGATAGTGGTGTACAACCGCGCGCTTACCCCTGCTGAAGTCGCCAACGATTACGCCTGCTGAAACACCCCCCCGACGCCGTAAAACATCCATTTTAAACCAAGAACGGCCTAATGGACGGGTATGCTTCTTCCCGACGGGCAGGATGCCTTCATCGCAATCGGCGTCCTGCTTTCGCTTGCCCACTTCTTCTCCCACGCGGTTTCCCGAAAGCTTGAGAAAATGCATTTCCGCCTATTGAGCTTCAGCGCGGGGGTGTTCGTCACCTTCCTTTTTCTTGATTCCATCCCGCGCGTCTCGGCGTTGGCCTATGGGCCTGCGCTTGCCCTGCTTGGGTTCGCGTGCTACCACGTGATGGAGAAGTTCGTCTACCAGCACCGCCATCCCAGCGAGCTGCGGCGGCAAATCGGCAGGGTGCACGCGGCGGGATATTTCCTTGGCGGGTTTCTCGAAGGGCTTCTCGTGATGCTGGTGTTCAAGGTCGGGAGCCAAAGCCCGCTCATCCTCCCCGCTTTTCATCCACGCGCTGGCATCCACCTTCTCGCTCTCCCACCTTTCGGAAAGGGAAAACGACTCGCTTGCCTACAGGGCCCTTCTAAGTGCCGCCCCGCTGCTGGGAGTGCTGGCCGCAACGCAGTTCGGCGCGGCTTCACTCGCGTCAAAAGCCGTTTTCTCATTCATCATCGGCGCGATTCTCTACGTGTCCTTCCGCGACGCCATCCCCCAGGGCAAGGCAGGCAGACCCGCGGACTTCGTCCTTGGCGCGGTTGTGATGTACCTGCTACTATCCACATAACAAATCCCCGCTTGCTTGCGCTACCAATTTCAGCTTCAACAGCCTTTTAAGGAAACGATGGATAATTCAAGAGGAGGGAATTTGGCGGATATGGCGAGGAACAAACATTTCCAGAAGAGGGGTTCGGCGAGGCGTTTTAAAGAGGACGGCAGGAGCCACAGCCAGTCCGCCCTCGAATACCTCGTCACCTACGGCTGGGCGTTCGTTGCAATGGTAATCATCAGCATCTCGCTTTGGTACACCGGCGCCTTCGACCCGCTTTCCCTCGCGGGAGGGGGGAAGAGCTGCGGCGGGTTCGGGAGCTTCGCCTGCGAGGACTTCAAGGTCGATTCCTCGGGAACCGTCAAGCTCACCCTTCTCAACACGGCGGGCGAGCAAATCAACGACGTTTCAATCATTTCCGGCAGCGTGGGGGTATGCGCGCCAAGTACGGTAGGGCCGGGGGGCAAAGTCTCATGCACAGCCAACACGGCCGCACCTTCCGGCACTTCCGGGGCCGGTTTCCTGGGAACGCAAGTGAGGATAGCCTATGCCGACGCGAGAAGCGGCATCGCCCATTCGGACGCAGGAACGGTGAGTGGAAGGTACGAGGACGGATGCTTGAACTCGCAAAACATGCAGGGGCTTTCGGGATGGTGGAAGTTCGAGAAGGAAGCCGGCACGCTTACGCCAGACTCGACGAGCAACCACAATGACGGCACGCTCTCGCTCTCTCCCGGCCCCGCGTGGCAGAACGCGGAGAACTGCAAGTTGGGCCGGTGCTATGGCTTCAATGGGAGCGCGATGTACGTGGGCATTCCGCCCACCAGCTCCACCACCATCACCACCGAGGACTTCACGATTGCCACCTGGGTGAGCACGGCGAACGTTGAGAAACAGATTTCCATCATAACCAACTACAATTCTGGAGGGCTGGAGGCTGGTTACTTATTGGGGGTGAACGCAAGCGGCAATCCCACTTTCGAGTACTCGGCCGGGCTCAACGGGGGCACTGGACGGAACTGGTGCTCTTCCAACACGTCCATCAACAACGGCGCCTTGCACCACGTGGCCGTGGTGGTCAACCGAATGGCGTTGGCACCGCTGATTTACGTGGACGGGGTGAACATTGCCACCAACGACATTCCCTCCGGCTGGGGATGCCACATGATAACCGGAAACATCAACTCGGTAGTCCCGCTGAGAATAAGCGGCTGGACATCCTACCCCCCCTACGGCACTTATTTCAACGGCTCGATTGACGAGGTGAAACTCTGGAAACGCGCCCTGAGCGCCAGCGAAATCCAGAACGACTACGCCTGCGCGAGCTGGACCGTATGAAACGCATTAACATCCCAGAGGCGGTACGGGCGCAATCCGGCCGCGGCCAGTCCGCCCTCGAGTATCTCGTCACCTACGGCTGGGCGTTCGTTGCAATGGTAATCATCAGCATCTCGCTTTGGTACACCGGCGCCTTCGACCCGCTTTCCTTCGCAGGCGGGGGGAGTACGTGAACGCGGGAAACGGAGGCAGCCTGCGATTCGGCACCGGCAGTTTCACCGTCCTCGCGTGGGTCAAGCCGGCGGCAACAGGCGGCTACCAGGCCATCGCAGGCAGTTGGAACGGCGCGCCCAACGACAGGGGCTACATCCTGGGAACCAACGCGGGGAAAGACAATCCGTACATAGACAGCCAATCGCTCAGCGGCGCTTCAACCCTGATTGCAGGCAACTGGTACCACCTGGCACTGGTGAGGAATGGGGACACGGCAAGCATTTACGTCAACGGGGCGCAGGACGCAAGCAGCCCCGGGTTTGCCGCCTCAAACGCGAGCTTCTTCACGGCACTCAACCTGGGCGGGACCCCCAACGGCAACGACTTGTTCAACGGCATCATAGACGATGTGGCAATCTTCAACCGCGCTTTAAGCGCGTAGGAAATCGCGACGGAATACGGCTGCTTCAACAACCTGCAGTAAACGCGACGCACGGGGGATACGCTCACTCCCTGGAATTTGGCCCCAATGGCCAGAATCACCTCCCTTTCCCGTTTCCCCCCCGCAACCAACTTCAAGCCAATGACGCAAAGCCGTATAAATGTCGGCACGCCTAAGTGTTTTGGTGGTTGTGATGGCTCTTGAATGGATAGTTATCGGAATCGTGGCTCTCGTCGCGTTCGTGCTGGTCTATTACTTCAATGCCCTCGTCACGCTGAAAAACCGCGTGGAGAACGCATGGTCGCAGATTGACGTGCAGCTCAAGCGCAGGTTCGACCTCATCCCCAACCTCGTCGAGACGGTGAGGGGCTATGCAAAGCACGAGAAGGGGACTTTCGAGATGGTCGCAAAGGCGCGCAGTGCCTACATGAACGCGGGAAGCGTGAAGGAAAAGGGCGATGCCAATAACATGCTCACCGGCGCGCTCAAGACGCTTTTCGCGGTTGCCGAGGCGTACCCGCAATTGCGCGCGAGCGAGAATTTCAAGGAACTTCAGGATGAGCTTTCCTCAATGGAGAGCAAGATTGCCTTTTCGCGCCAGTTCTACAACGACAACGTCATGGCGCTCAACACCATGCTCGAAACCTTCCCGTCCAACATCGTCGCGGGAATGATGCGCCTCGCGCCCAAGGAATACTACCAGACGGACGAGGGCGAGCGCAAGGCGATGCAGAAGGCGCCGAAAGTGGAATTCGGATAAGGGGTGACGCGCGCCTTAGTTTTATTTTTTAGCGGATGACTCATTAGCGCAGCCGTGGATGAGAATGATTGAACGAACCAACCTCTACGACCAGATTGCGTGGAACAAGCGCAAGGCAGTGCTGCTGGTGCTGCTCTTCATTCCCATAGTCGTGGGGCTGGGATGGCTTTTCGGCCGATTGAGCGGGCTTGGGAATTTCGGCCTCGTGCTGGCCGTGTTCATCTCGGTAATCCTCAGCATCGTTTCCTATTGGTATAGCGACTCGATAGTCCTCTCGGCAAGCGGCGCGCAACCCGCGGACCCCAAGGAATTCCGCAAGCTGCACGAGATTGTCGAGGACATTTCAATCGCCTCCGGCACGCCCAAACCCCGCGTTTTTGTGATTAACGACGCGGCAATCAACGCCTTTGCCACGGGCCGCGACCCGCAACACGCGGCCATTGCCGTCACCACCGGCGCGCTGGAAAAGCTCAACCGGCAGGAGCTTGAGGGCGTTATTGCCCACGAGCTTTCGCACGTGAAGAACTTCGACATACGGTTCATGGCAGTGGTTGCGGTGCTGGTGGGAATCGTAGTGCTCCTTGGCGACTGGCTATTGCGCGCGAGCTTCCTGGGAGGAAGGCGCGACGACCGCGAGGGCGGAAAGGGCGGCGCGGCCTTATTCGCTCTCGGCATCATCCTCGGGATTTTAATGCCCATTTTCGCCCAGCTCATCCGGCTTGCCGTTTCGCGCAGGCGCGAGTTCCTCGCCGATTCCGACGGCGCGCTGCTTACGCGCAACCCCGAAGGGCTTGCGAATGCGTTGAGGAAAATCCAGAGTGACGGCAACCAGCTCAAGGCCGCGTCGAACGCAACCGCCCACCTCTACTTTGCCAACCCCTTCAAGAACAGGAATTGGCTCTCCAACCTCTTCTCCACCCACCCGCCGATTGAGGAGCGCATAAGGAGGTTGGAAAGCTCTGCATAGGCATTTTGCAGGCGTGGTCTTTTTCCCATGAAAGCTTTTGACGACATTGCCGACGAGTGGGACGAATACCGGCGGGCGCCGGCAACGGTGATGAAACTATTCCTCCCTCTGATTCCCAAGGGGGCTGCAGTGTTGGACGCGGGCTGCGGCAACGGCCGGAACCTCATTCCCATTGCGCAGAAGGCGAAATTCGCCTGGGGAATCGACACTTCGCAAAAAATGCTGGAGTACTGCGCAAAGAACGTGGCCGAAGGCAAGCTGGGGAAAAAAACAAGGCTGCTTAAGGCAAGCGTGCTCAAAATCCCCTTGGCTGACGATAGCCTTGATGCAGTCGTCTGCATCAGCGTGCTCCACCACCTACGCACTGAAAGCGCCAGGTTCCGGGCCCTGAAAGAATTCGGGCGCGTCTTGAGGCCCGGAGGGTTGTTTCTCATCTCCGTGTGGAATGAAAGGCAGAGGAGATTCGAGGGGAAAGTTGGCGAAGGCGCGAAGGGGCGCAACCGCACCGTCAAATGGAAGCGCAGAGATGGAATTGTCGTGAGGCGCTTCCATCACTTCTTTGGGGAGAACGAGCTTGCAGGGCTGATAAGGCGTGCGGGTTTGGGCGTGGAAAAAACTTTTTTCGAGAAGGGCGGGGCGCGCATGGCCGAACAGGGGGCGAAAAACCTGTGCGCAATTGCTGTAAAAGGAGCATAAGCTGCTGCACCCGGACAAATCAGGGCGCGAGCCTTTTCTTGTCGCGGGGGAAGAACGCCGCCTCGCGCACGTTTGAAAGGCCGAGCATCTTCATTGTCAGCCGTTCAAGGCCGATTGCCTGCCCGCCGTGGGGAGGCATGCCGTACTTGAACACTTCAAAGTAGAAGTCGAAATCGTCGATTCTGTATCCCTTCTGCGCGAACTTCTCTTTGAGCAGCTCGTACTGGTGCACGCGCTGGCCGCCAGTCACTATTTCCAAACCGTTGTAGAGAAGGTCAAACCCGCGGGTGTATTTCCCGTCCTCGTGGGGCTTCTGTGAATAGGGCATGGTGTAGGCCGGGCGCTTCTGCGCGGGATAGTGGTTGACAAAGACGAATTCGCTTCCCCATTTCTCCTTGGCGTATGAACAGAGGTCCTCCTCATCCTCGCGTGAAAGGTCGGCAAGCAGGTCGGGAAAGTGCTTGCCGCGGCTTTCCATTATCTTAGGAATGTCCCAGTAGTCGATGACGGGTATTGGAAGCTTGGGGACGGAAAGCGCAACGCCCATCGTGTGGAGGTCGCGGGCGTTTTCCGCAACAACTCGCCTGAAGATGTTTTGCACCGCTCCGGCAGTGTGCGCCATCACGTCCAACTCGTCCTGGATGAAGCCGAATTCGAAGTCAAGCGAGACGTACTCATTGAGGTGGAAGGGCGTGTCGTGCTCCTCCGCGCGGTAGACCGGCGCGACTTCAAACACCCTCTCAAACCCGCTGCCCACGAGCATCTGCTTGTAGAATTGCGGCGATTGCGCGAGAAAAGCCTCCTTGTCGAAATAAATCACGGGAAAGAGGTTCGCCCCGCCTTCAGTGCCCGTGGCGATTATCTTGGGAGTGTGGATTTCGAGAAACCCTTCCTTGCCCAGATATTCCCTGAATGCGCTGCAAATCGTGTGCTGGATTCGGAAGATTGCCTGCTGCTTTTCCCTGCGCAGGTCAAGCACGCGGTGGTCAAAGCGCGCCTCGAAGGAAGTGCCGGTCTTTCCCGCGATGTCAACGGGGAGTTTGCGGTCTGCAAACGAGTGGACGGTGATGGAAGTGGCTTCAATCTCCACCCCGCCGTCCTTTATCTTGGCGTCCGAACGCACCTTCCCCTCGAGCGTGACGACATCCTCAAGCCCCAGTTGCTTCACCTGCTCGAGAAGCTTCGTGTCCTTCACCACGGCCTGGAACTTTCCCCTGCGGTCGGCAACGATGAGGAAGGCGAGCTTGCCCACGTCGCGCACGGAGCGCACCCACCCGGCGCACGCCACGGGCTTGCCCTCGTGAAGCAACAAATCGGAACTCAAGACGCGCTGCTGCATGTGAATTGGCTCACTTATCCCCGTCAATTGACTAAACGATTAATCCACTTTGGGTTCTAAACGTATTTATACCCATAAAGGAAAGGGCGGACTGAAGACGTTTTATAGCAAATCGCATTAATTCTGGAACTTTAGAACTTGAGTTTAACACTTTGAAGCTGGCTTCCGCTGATTTTAAGCTCTAACGCCATTTGACACTTTGGCTTACAACCAGTCTGCGAGACTTGTTTTCACGTATTTTTGCAGGAAATTGCCGAAAAATGCCCTCATTTCTTCGGAAAAGTTGCTGATGAAAGTCATTTTCCGCCCGTTTTTCAGGTGCACGATGGAAAGCGTCAAATGCGTGAGGTATTTTTTGAGGAGCTTCAAGTTTTTCACGAGGGGATTTTCGCCGGGTCAGCATCCAGCGACGACTCGAGAATGAAGTAGCCTTCCAAGCCGGTGACGAACGGATTGTCAAGCTGCAATGTCTTCTGCAAGTTGCCGCGCTCAATAATCCAGCCCTCCGGGCACCCTTGCCTGCCCAACTCCTTGTTTTTCCGTATTTTTTTGAGAGACGCGCTGCCTTTTGCGAGAGCCTTATCGAACTTGCGTTTGGACTGCACCCCTAATTTCGGACAGGTAGTTAAGCGAGTGCGGCTTAACGAAAAAAGTGGGGTGCAGGAAGTATGGGTAAGGTTCGACGGATTTTTGACCGGCAGTTCAAGTTGGCAGTAGTGCGGGATCTTGAGGGTGGCAAGCGGCTTTCAGAAGTGTGCCGCGAGCATCAGATTCGGGAGGATTTGGCGTGCAGGTGGCGGAATGAATATCGTTCTAATCCGCAGCATGCCTTTGCGGGCAAGGGCGTGTCTTCAACTGCAGATGCGCGTTGCAACGAGTTGGAGCGTGAAGTTGGCAAGTTGCATATGCAGGTCGAGTTTTTAAAAAAGTGTGTGGAGAGCTTGCAGGCAAGGTTAGTCGAGACGAGAACCGAGGGGTAACCGGCGTGCTATACGAACTTGTGAAGGGGAATCTTGGCCAGCTTGGCACGCTTCAAGCGTGCCGTGCGGCGGGCGTGAGCCGCAGTGGCTACTGGGACTGGCTTCACGTCAAGCCCGATCCGCCGGATCCCCTGCTGCCGCAAATTCGGCAGATTGCAACGCAGCCTTGCTACGGCTACCGCAGGATTGCTGCAGTGCTTCAACGCAGAGGCATTGCCAAGAAGTCGTTTGTAATAACGACAAACTCGAACCACGGCCTGCCGGTCTACCCCAACCTCGCTAAAAACATGGCGCTGACGGGAATCAACCAGTTGTGGGTGGCCGACATTACGTACGTTCAACTGCCAAACGGGTTTACCTGGCAGTGGTAATCGACGTGTTCTCGCGACGCGTAATCGGATGGCAACTCTCCCGGAATATAGACGCGCAACTCTGCCTGGACGTGCGCATCAGCATGAGCCGGAAAGGCAACCCGTACGACAACGCCTTCGCAGAATCCTTCATGAAGACCTTGAAGTCCGAGGAAGCGTACGTCAACGATTACGCCCCCTTCAAGGAGGCGAAGGAAAACATCGAGAAATTCATCGAGGTGGTGTACAACAAAAAAAGGCTGCATTCGTCCCTCGGCTACTTGCCGCCAGCCGAGTACGAACAACAGGTTTTAATGGAAGAACTTGCTTAACTGGTTGTCCGAAAAAAGGGGTTCACTCCATATCGAAGCTGTAACGTAAATCTGAAACAAATGATTAAAGGAGCAACTTTCAGAATTTAGGAGCAAGAACGATTAAAAGAGCAAAGCTCCTTTTTCCGCAACCATTATTAACAACTGCAATCAATCTCATTGTGAAGCAATTATGTCAAAGCAGGATTTTTCGCAAAGCAATGCGCTCTT
>JACQBR010000018.1 GCA_016194335.1 Microcaldota archaeon | reverse complement strand
CTCGCAGCCTGCGGTGCTTGAGAGCGTTTACGGAAAGCGGCGTTAGAAAGTGTTGGGCAATGGTAGGATCTGAACCGAATAGCCAAAATCGGGGGTAAGCCTTCCAAGCTCATGACCCGGGTTCGAATCCCGGCGGCCGCATTGAGCCCTAGGTTGAGTTCCTACAAGGCACTGATTGTGGGTTTCGGCCAAGAGAACCAGCGAGCGTTAGCGAGCGGACTGGCTTTTAGGCAGTGGGGTGAATTGGCCGAAGTGGTAAGGGGTTTGTAAGGGGAGAAGCCAGTTTTTCCCCTTACTGCATTGTTTTTTCTCTGGGGTTAGCGTGATGTCTCCAGCCGGGGCTTTGTCGAGCCGGACCGGCTGGAGACGATGTGTTATGGATAGTAAAAGCTTTGTTCGGAGCGCGGCGCATTCGCGCGGGTTTGCAGCGTGGTTTCTTACTTGGAATACGAAGTACCGGTATAAGATGCTTGCGAAGAGAGGACATTTCGTTGCGTGCGAGGCGATTTTACAGCGGGTTTGCCGCAGGCACGGTTTTCAGTTGCTTGCAGTGTCGGTGATGCCGACGACTGTGCAGTTGGTGGTGGTCGGACCACACACTTTGAGCGCGAGCGTATACGCATTTTTGCTGAAGGGTGCGAGCGCTCACGAGTCGCGCGAGTTTGAGTCACGGTTTCACTTGCGGTATCCGCAGGGCCATTTTTGGGCGCGTGGTTTTGACGCGAAGCCCGTCAGCCCGCTGGACGTGCAGAAAGCAATTGCCTACGTGCGCGCGCCGCACAACGACCCACGGCAAACCACCCTTAGCTGACTCTGGACTGGGCAGTGGGAAACCGCGAGCCGCCCGAGCCACGACAGCGAGGGCGGCCTGCCGCGGTGCACGCGGCAGCCTTTAGGTCGCGGAGGAGGTCATTTTCTGGTTTCAAAAGTATTTATTTGGACTGCACTCCATTTGGCGTTTTCTTCCCAGTGCCTTCACATCCGCCGGGCATATATTTGACGCCTCCTAACGTCTTTAAGGGTTGTTGGTCATGGCTGGAAATCCGTTTTCGCTCGGAAAGCTGGAGCGAAAGCTCGGCCGCGAGTACGGCGATTGGCTTTTCAAGCTGGAGCGCAAGGCCTTGGGCAAGGGCCTTGTGCGAAGGGCGGGGTTGGCGAAGTTTTTCAGCAGCATTTCGCCCGCCAGGAGGTTCAGGAACCCCGACGGCTTTTTCTTCAAGGCAGCTTCGCTTCCGGCTGGCGGGAAGGAATATTGGTTCATCAACATCGTGTCAACGCAGGGCGGCAATTCCCAGCTGGTGCTCACTTTCGGGAGGTCGGATGGAAAGACCACCGTCAACGGAAAGGCGGCACATGGCGACAGGGTTGCCACGGTGGGATGGCTTTACTCTGGCGGGAAAAAGGTTTTTCTGGAGAAGTCGCTTCGTCTCCAATGTGCCAAAGGCCTGCTCAAGACGGATTCGTTTTCCTTCCGCGGCGCATATCCCACCTACGAGCTTGTTGCGGGAAATAATAAGCTGCGGCTCTCCAAGCCGGAACGGGGCGTGCCGTACGAAGCGGTTTCAGCAACTGTCGGTGCTCTTGGAATTGGCATGCTCACGATGTACCTCGACGCAAAGGGCACGATTGGCGGCAAAAAGTTCGAGGGCGTGGGCTACGTGCAGAAAGTCGTGGTCGTCGCGCCGTTCATCCCGTGGAACTGGGTGCGGCTGGTGTTTGCCGACCGTTCGGTCCTGGATTTCTTCACCGCAAGGTTGAGCCGCCGCGATGAGGGCTACGGCATTATGCAGACTGCCACGTACCGGCTCGCGTCTGGAAAGACTTTCGCGCTTGGCCGGGGCAGGCTGCGCAGGCTTGGGCCCAACCGTTGGCTTCTTGAGGGGAAGGACTTTTCAGCCAGCATGAAAACGTACGCGTCCAAGCCGTTTCTAATGAGGGGCCGCGGCGAGTTCCATTACGACGAGCACATGGTCGAATGCGCGGATTTCACTTTCAAGAACGCAAGCAAGCCCGCAGGAATAGGGATTATAGAAGACGCCTACGGGCTCCTCCTCTGAATTCAGAGCCTAATTCCGCATAATGTACAAATAAGCAATCGCGTTCCTGAAAAGCTTGGCTAAAACAAGCGGTTCTCAATTGGCTTTGGCCGCAACTGCAGGCGAGATTTCAATTTCCGGCAGGACCTTGACGAAAATCTCGCCGAAATTCTCATCCTGCCAGACGTGGAGCTTGTTTTCCTGCGCGAGGTGAAGGACGGGAATGAGGTGGTACGCCACGCCTTCGGCGTAGGTTTCGTAGGTGGAGAGGAAGCGCGCGGCGTTGATGCGGATGATTTCGTTTTGAAGGGTGGTTTCGGGGGAAATTGGGATTGCGCGCCCGTTGGCGCCGTTTCCGTTTTGGGAAAGCGCGCCGTTCCCGTTGCCGGCGCCATCCCCGTTGTGGCCGTTGCTTCCGTTGGTGCCGTTGTCGTTGAGCGTCAGCCCCCCGCCGCTTGCCGGGTTCCACCCGTGCCTGACCAAGTCGGAGAAGAGCAGCACGCCCTCGGCGTCCTTGAGCTTGTGCGCCTTGGCGTGCACTTCAGCCATAAGCTCGTTCATGTCCACTTTCGGAAGCTCGATGTTGAGTTCCTTGGGCGCGAAAAGCCTGGCCTGCGGCCGTTCCCCTTGCTTCATCACCTGCTCCACCGCGGCAAGAAGTTCCTGGAGGGTGATCCGCCTGCGGCGCGGCCTGTTCGCCCTGAAGACAAGTTCGGGGACTTCCTCCTGGATGAGGGCGGGCTCTTCGTAATACTCCTCAGGCTCCTCCTGTTCGAAGCTGAGGCTTTCGGCCTTGAAACGCAAAAGAAGCGCACAGGCGAGGATGACGTTGGCGGGAAGGCGGAGGTCGAGCGCCTGAAGCTGCCGCACCTTCACCAGATACGCGTCCGCCACTGCGGTGATGTCAACGTCCCACGGGTCCATCTGGTTGGAACTGACTAGGTCAATGAGAAATTCCTTCCAAGTGGGTTTGACCACCACTGTAAGCAAGTCCATTGGGGAATGTCACTTTTGCGTTTGGCGGGTATCTGAATTGTGTTAGCCTGCCGTTGTTTAAAAGCGTGCTGGAGGCAGTATGGCGCCAGCCGAGTCTGCCCTTGAAGAATAAATCAGGGCCTTCACCGCTCCGGCCCGTTTCCGAGTTATCCAAGTGGGGGGTTTACAGTTTCCTTCTTTTAGCCTTTCATCAGGCTCAGGCCTCCCCAGAGGGCCATGAACACACCCGCGACGGTCCAGCCGTTGAACCACGGTGCGGTGAAGAGTCCCAGTCCGGCGACCAGGAACAGCAGCCCGAAGACAGCTATCATTGGCGCGCACTTGCCGCAAGCGTGCATTCCACAGGCGCACATTCCAGAATCCTTTGCCATAACCCGACCAACCTCCGTCAATTGCCTCTTAACGCCAACCGGCGTCCAACAATTAGGCTGGCGGTTAATAAAACCATCCTCAGGGCACTCCCCCCAGGGCCTAACGCATTTGCAGCAAGCCGCGACCCGTTTGCAATGGTGCTTTTTTAACTTCCTTACCCTAATCAGGGTTAAGGGAGAGGATTATGGACCGATTGCAAGGAGAGGGAGAATATTGAACCGACTGAAAACCGGCGTGCCGGGTTTGGACGAGCTTATCGAAGGGGGCTTTCCCGAAGGTTCCTCGGTGCTTCTCAGCGGCGCGGCAGGCACGGGCAAGAGCATCTGCTGCATGCAATACCTCTACTACGGGGCGAAGGAGGAGGGCCAGCCTGGCGTGTACATCACCCTCGAAGAGGGCCAGCACAACCTCTGGTGGAACATGCAGCGGTTCAAGTGGGACATCCTTCCCCTCCAGCAGCAGAACCTCCTGCAGATTTACAAGTTCGAGCCTGGGGAGGAGGAGTCGGACGACTCAAGCCCCCACTCGCTGCTTCTCACCCCCGACCAGATGCCGCGGCTCTACGGCGGGACCGACCCGGCAATCCAGATTAGGCGCATCGTGGACAAGGCGCGCGAAATCGGCGCGAGGCGCATGGTCATTGACAGCATTTCCGCATTCACATACTGGTATTCCGACGAGGCGCGCATCAGGAAGGTAATCTACCGGCTCGTGGAGGAATTGCGCAACATCAACTGCACAACCATACTCAGCTGCGAGGTCAAGGGCGGCAAGCGCGATTACAGCATGTTCGGCGTGGAGGAATTCCTCGTGGACGGGCTGGTGATGCTCTACTTCTTCCCGCCCAACCGCTCCATATTCGTGCGCAAGATGCGCGGCACCGACCACAGCAAGTCAATCCACCCGATGCAGATAAGCGAGACGGGCTTGGCCGTGAGCTCCAAGGAGGAAGTGCTCTGGGAAGCGATCAAGGACTAAAGGCCGTTTTTTTTTCCTTCCCGATTCTCTTTAACATCATCATTTTGGCGTGTTTACAGGAATGCCTTCCGATGCCTTGTCAGGTCTTGCAATCCTGCTTGCCGCAGCGTATTACTTCCCTTCAATGGCGGCGGGCCTGAAGCGGAGGGATTTTCTTTTCGGCCGCTCGCTTGCGGTAAGCGTGGCGATGTACGCCACTTACGCAATCTTCTACGCCGGAATTTTCCACTTCCATTCCCAACCGGTCCCGTTGCCCCTCGCCGTCGCGGGGGTGGCCCTCTGCATTGCGGGCGTGATTATCCATGCCGAGGCAATCGATGCGTTGGGGGATGAGTATAGCGCGCACAATAGGGCGCAAGGCGTGCGAACGGTGATGCACGGGCCTTATTCCCAAGTGCGCCACCCGATTTACTCCGCGGCAATGCTTTACTTCGCGGGCCTCGCCCTCCTTCTTTTTTCGCAGTTTTCGCTCCCTCTCCTCCTGCTGGTCATGGCCTATCTGCATTGGAGGATTGCGGTTGAGGAGCGCAGCCTGCTTGGGAAGTTCGCAGGGCAATACGCCGATTACCAAAAAAGAGTGCCGGCGACGATAGTGCAACTGGCGTTCAGGAAAGTCGCGCGTTTGAAAAACTAGAACAGTTCCCTCGTCATCACTTTTTCCTTCCACAGCCCTTCGGCAAGCACGACGTCGCCGCTGATTATCGCCCCGTCGGCAACCTGCACCTGCGGCCATATCCTCGATTCCTGCACGAGGTGGGCATCTGCCCCGACGCTTGCCCCGTACCCCACGATGCAGTACGGCTCCACATTCGCGTCCCTGCCGGCCTTCGCGCCTATGTCAAGCACGCTGTGGGTCACCCTCGCGCCCGCCCCGACTTCGCAGTCCCTGAAGAGGATGCTTCCCGAAACCACGGCGCGGCCGCCGATTTTGGCGTTCCTCCCGACGTAAGTCCCGCCGCCCACCGAAGCGCCGTCGCCTATTTCCGCACCGTCCTCGACGATGCACGGCCCCTTTATGTGCGCGTGGGGGGAGATGTCGGGCTTCCCGCGGATTTGTATAGTCTCCCCGTCGGTGGCGTGCCATCCTGTTTTGGCCTGCGCGTTTCCCACGATGAAGCGCATCGCCTGCCTGTTGCTCTCTACGTAGGTCTTGGTGGAGTTGGTGTCCCCCCACATGCAGGGGAACGCCTTCCCGTAAATCGCGTGGCTTGAGAGGAAGTGCCCCCAGAGTTCCCCGAGCTTGTCGGGCTTTCTCCCTTCGGCCTTCCTGTCCGCGATGAACTTGGGCAGGCACTCCTTGAGGAACGCCTCGTCAAGGTGATAGACGGCCATGGACGCAAGTTTGGAAACGGCCTCGCTTTCCCTCGGCTTTTCCTGTATGCGCACGACGCGCCCTTTCCCGTCAAGCTCAACCACGCCGTACTGCTCCACGTCCTTCCTGTCGGAAAGCTCGTAAAGCGCGATGGTCGCGTTGGATTTTTTCTCCGAATGGAACGAGCGGAGCGAATTGAGGTCAAGGCCGTAAAACACGTTGTCGCCGCCGATGATGACGCACTCACCCTCAATCCCCGCGGCCTTCGCGGCGTATTGCACCGCGCCAATCGCACCAAGTTTGTCCGAATCGCTTTTCGTCTCCTCGTAGACGTATGAAATTTTGGCGTCCCACTTCTTCCCATCGTCAAAATAGTCCTCAATCGCCTTCTGGGTGGTGTTGAGGGAAATCACGATGTCCCTGATTCCGCCCGACACGCACGCGGCCACCACGTGCTCAAGCGAAGGCTTTCCCGCCACGGGCACCATCACCTTGGGAATCCGCAGTGTGAGGGGAAAGAGCCTCGTGCCGTAACCGCCCGCGAGCAAAATGGCTTTCATGCCTGATAGTCACCGGAAAATACAGTAGGCGTCCTTAAACTTATAAGTGTGACCAAGTATGAAGATTTCAAATTCCCAAAGCTGGTCGAAATGGCGCTTCAACTTTTCAAGGGCTACGACGTGAGGGGCATCTACGGCTCCGAGCTTGACGAGCCCCTGATGGAGCGCATCGGCGCGGCTTTCTCCACGTTTTTCCCAACGGGGACCGACGTGCTTTTCGGCCACGACCCGCGGCCTTCCTCAATCCCCCTTTCGCAGGCTTTTCTCAAGGGCGCTACTGACGGCGGGCTTGACGCAACCAATTTGGGCATGGTCCCCACGCCCCTCATCCTCTACGCCCTTGCGCACCGCAAGTCGGCAGGCGGGGCGATGGTCACCGCGTCGCACAACCCCCCCCAGTACAACGGCGTGAAGCTCTATTCCCACGACATCCCGTTCCCTTCGTGGAGGATGCAGGCGATGGGGGAAATGGTCGAAGGGGGAAAGAAGTTTCCTAACGCGAGGAAGAAAGGAGCGGTGCGCAATCTCGACCTCAATCCTGAATACGCAAATGCCGTGGTGTTAAAATCCCATCCTTCAAGAAAACTGGAGGCCGTTCTCGACGCCGGCAACGGCGCGTGCGGCATTGCCGCCCCCCTCGCTTACGAAAAACTGTGCGGCCTCACCCGCCTCTATTGCGAGCCAGACGGGACTTTCCCCAACCACCTGGCCGACCCTCACAGGGAGGAGACGCTTGCGACGCTGAAGAAAACAGTCATGGAGAAAAAGGCCGACCTGGGAATAGCCCTTGACGGCGACGGGGACAGGGTTGCGTTTGTGGACGAGCTTGGAAGGAAGGTCCGCAGCGACGATGCCATAGTGATTTTCGCCCGGCATTACCTCAAGTTAAGGCGGGGCGCGTCCGTGGCTTTCGACCTGCGCTGCTCCAACATCGTGAGGGAGGAAATCGTTGCAAACGGCGGGAAGGCCGTGATGACCAAGGCAGGCAGGACTAACGTGATTGCCGCGGTGATGCAGCACAATGCGGTGCTTGGAGGGGAGCAGACGGGCCACGCCTTCTTTTCCGAAATGTATTCCCACGACGACGCGATTTTTGCCGGGGCGAAGATGATTGAAATAGTCTCGAAAAGCGGGCTTCCGCTCTCAAAAATGGTGGACTCGATAAAGCGCTACCCCTCGACTCCAGAAATCAGGCTTGCCGTTCCCCACGATAGAAAAATCGCGGTGGTGGAATCGGTCAAAAAGCAGTTGTCGGCCGCGGCGGCCAAACTCGGCGCGACGCTCCTCGACATCGACGGCGTGCGGCTCGACCTGCCCAACGGAGCGTGGGGCCTCCTGCGCGTTTCGAACACCGAGCCTGCAATCACAATGCGCTTCGAGGCGCGCACGCCAAAGGAGTTGCAGGAGGTATACTCGCTCTTCAGGGAGAGGATTGCCTCCCAAGGCGTGAAGATGGGCGAGAAGGCGGCGGTGGGTTGAAGAAGATGGCGGAGGAACTAGTCCCATTGATTGCATTCATACGCGCCCAAGGCGAATCGCCCATTCACTTCCACGTCGTCAACAACGGCCTGCGGGAAAAACACGAGTTTCTCAAATTCCTTCGGTGGAAAGCAAGCCCGATGGAGGTCGAGGTTGGCGGCGAGCGGCATCAAGCCGTCATTCTGATTGACCACCATTTTCCCGCAGACCGTAAAAAAGCCGGAACAACCCTGATGGTCAGTATAGACCCCGAGCGGATTCCCGAATCGATTCCCAAGGTCGGCACGCCAATCAGCTCAACAAGGAAAATCGAGGATGAATATCAACGGAGAATAATAGCGAGGACGTCAATCCATAGCGATGGCGAAAGGACTTCCCTCTCCCTGCCTTGGCCCGAGCTATACCTGTTCCAGCCAGAACTTAACCTTAATCGAAAGAAAATGAAAGCAATTGAGGAATTCCTGCATACATTGGTCCCGCGTTTCCAGTTGTCGAATGAACCATTGCCTTCGATGGGATATCTCCATCATCCCGCGCTATATGAAGAAATGTTGTCGGCTCACCGGTCCGCACAGGAAAATTGGAAAGAAGTGGAGAAAAAATGGGAAGCGGCAAGGCAAGAACTGATTGACCGCTACCAGCCCAAGCCGAAGAAAGGTTTTGCCGCTTCGTTAAAAGCCATCAAGAGTGCACCCCGGAACCTTATCGCCGCGGTGGGACGTAAAATTGCCTCCCGCCGCCAGCGGCGCATTGGAAAGTAGCTAGTTTTTCCTCACTTTCGGCAGCATTGCGAATCCAAGCAGCGACGAGAATCCAAGGGAACTTGCCCTTCCAATCACTATTGCACCCAGAAGCGCTTCTTTCGGCGCGGCGCCCTTGAGGAGGAAGAGCATTGCCGCTTCAGTCCCACCGATTCCTCCGGGGAGGAACGAGACGACGCCGATGAGGATGCTTGCGAAATAGGCGCTGGCAAGCGTGGTGAAGCTGATGGAAATGCCCACCGACATGAATGAGAGCTGCATCACCAGCGCGTCGAAAATCCAGGCGACTGCGGTGAGGCCGAAGCTCGAGAGAAGTGCGCGTTTCTTGAAATTGTGCGCCTCGACTCCCGAGAGGAACTTGAGGAAAGGCAGGCGCTTGAGGAGGGAGAGGATTTTGGAGGAGTGGCGGAACATCGCCAGCACCGCCAGGACTATTATTAGAAAGATTGCCGAAAGCGCCAGCCGCACGTTGCCGTCAAGAAGCGGCAGCGCGCCGATTGCGAGTGCGAAAAGCACGAGTAGGTCAAACGCGCGTTCCCAAAAGACTGTGAGCAGGCCGAAGCTGTAGTTGATCCCACGCTGCTTGAGCGGCACGACCTTGACCGGTTCGAGCATTTTTCCCGGCGAGAAGTTGCTCGTGGCTATTCCCGCAACCTGGATTGGGAACAGCTCGCCGAACTTGATCTCGCGCTTCTCTGAAAGAAGCGCCTTCCAGCGCAGCGTCTTGAATGCCAGCGCCGTCAACGCCGAAAGCAGCGCCGCGACAACGAGGGGAAGCGACGCCCCCGAAAGCGTGCGGGCGAGCTGGGGAATATCGACGGTGGAGAGGAGGAACGCGATGAGCAGGATTGAAACGGCTGCCAAGGCGAGGTTGGAAAGTTTCATTTCAAATAGTTCCTGCGTTCTCTCTTTTATAACCAACATCGGGCATAACCCATTTTCAGCATGCTTTCAATAATCATTCCCGGCCTTATAATCAACATCGGGCCTAACGGTCTTTCACCCCTATGCTTTCGATAATCATCCCAACCCGAAACGAGGCCCCGCGCATCGGCGCGGCAATCGGGAAACTGGCTTCATTCATCAAGTCCCACAAGCGGGCGCTCGGCAGATGGGCCGATTACGAAATTATCATCAGCGACGACGGGACGGACGGCACGATTGAAGTAGCCAAAAATGCCGCCGCCAAATTGGGAGTAAAGCGTCAGTTGCATCCGTTGCATTCCAGAAAGCGGCTGGGCAAGGGGCTTGCGGTGACGGTGGGAATGCGCGCCGCGAGGGGGGACGCGCTTCTCTACGACGCGGACGCCTCAACCCCTCCCAGGGAGATTCTCAAGCTCAAAAAGGCCCTTGACGCAGGGGCGGACGTCGCAATCGGCTCGCGCCGCCTTCCCGCCTCGTCCGTGAGGGTCCGTCCCCCCCTGCGGCGGCGGGCGGCAAGCAGGATTTTCAACTCAATCATCCGCACGCTCTTCGGCATGCCGTTTGCCGACACGCAGTGCGGCTTTAAGGCATTCAAGCGCAGGGCTTATCTCAAGCTCGTTGACAAAGTCAGGAATACCGGTTATGTTTGGGATGTTGAAATGATCCTTCTCGCCCTTGAAGAGGGCATGCGGGTTGAGGAAGTGCCAATCGAATGGTCGCACTCAAAAAACGAAAGGTTCGCCTCGCCCTACCGCACGGTTGCGCAGATGCTCCTTAGCGTGGGGAAGTTGAAGGCATCAAGATTGAACAGGCATCATTAAGATCTTGTCCTCGCATTACTTACCTCACATGGACTCCGAAGCGGTCGTAGTCGGCGCCAGCGCAGTTGGGGGAGTGTGCGCAAAGGAGCTCTCTTCCCTCGGAGTGCAAACGCTTCTTCTCGAGGAGCATCCCGCCCCAGGCAAGTTCCACAAGTGCAGCGGCATAATGTCGAAAAAGGGCCTCGCCTCGCTTGGCGTTTCGCTCGACGGGATTGTGCTTAACGAAGTGAAGGGGGCGCGCCTCTTTTCAGAAAGGCACGAGTTGAAAATCGCCACTTCGCATTCGCAGGCCGTGGTGATAAACAGGCAGGCGTTTGACGAGCGGGCGGTTTTCGAGGCGCAGGAAGCGGGGGCTAAACTGGTTTGCAACTCCCGGGCGGAAAAGTTTTCCTCCAAGGGCGGGACGGTATCGGTGCAATCGAAGTCGGGAACCCACTCCGCAAAATTCCTGGTCGGCTGCGACGGCGCCTCCTCCACCGTGGCGCGCGAATTCGGCTTTCCCAAACTTGAAGCGAAAGATTTCGTTTCCGCATGGGAGGGCGAGTTTACCGGCCTGAAGGTGGGAGAGCCTGACCTCGTCCAGCTTTACTTCGACCAGAAGCTCTTCACCAACTTCTTCGGCTGGCTCATTCCCGTGGACGAAACGACTGCGAGAATCGGCTTTGCCACAAATAGTTTTGAAAGCATCAGGGCTTCAAAAGAGGCGTTTCTCAAATCCAATCTTCTCAGCGGCGCGGAGTTCGGCAGCGCCTCCTGCGCCTGCGCGCGGGAGTTCAATTACGTAATTCCGATCAAAATGCGCCCTAAAACGCAATTGGGCAACGTCCTCCTCTGCGGGGATGCCGCGGGGCAGGTTAAGGCAACAACCGGCGGGGGAGTGGTTTTCGGCGGCAAGTGCGCCAAGATTGCAGCCGCCTGCGTAAGCGAGTCAATCAAGACTGGAAAGCCGTTGGATTACGAAACGCGATGGAGAAAGAGCCTAGGAAAAAACCTGCGTATGCACGAACTCATCAGGTCGGCTTATTCCAGAATGAACGACTCCCTAATTTCCGCATTCCTCTTTCTTGCGGGCATCGGGCTCAAAGGCGCAATCGAAAGGTTCGGCGACATGGATTTTATCGTCAAGGAGTGACGTGATTTTTTTTTCAACTGTAATCTTGATTGACATATGGGGGCTGAAGACAAGGAGTTTGGAATTACTGCAAGGGGAGGAGTACTTAAAACGATGGGGCGCCTGGATTTTCAAAAACGGTAACAAACTTTCTGAAGCGGAAGAAAGAGAAATTACAGAAATTGTTCGCGGTTTTTGTGATACTATTGGAAAGATGGAGAGTCTAATCCAAAAATCTAAAGACTCTTGACCCGGTTGAAGCTCACACCGACGCGAACGTTATTGCCTTCCCTTCCGCAATCCCCCTTCTCGCCGCCTCTCCAGCGTTCATTTCAATCACATAGCGCGCTTCTGTCTTGGGCTCGTAAATGGGGCAGGGGTTTTGCGTGCAGATGGGCACGTTGGCAATCACGTCCGCCACCCTGAAGTTGTAATCGAGGAACACCATGTCAAGGGGGATGAGGGTGTCCTCCATCCAGAAAGAGTAGCGGTCGCTCCTCTCGAAGGCGAAGAGCATGCAGTCGGACGGCGCGAGGTAAGTGCGGCCCATCAGCCCCTTCTCGCGCTGTGCCGCAGTCTTGGCGACCTCGCATTCCATCAGCGTGCCGTCGGGCGTGCTTATCCACGAGCTTGCAAGCCTCGCCTTGGGCGTTGCGGCGGGGTAGTAATCCGCTCCCGATGACGGGAATTGCGCGTTCGGGTTTTCTGCGGCCCGGGAATTCCGGCTTGGGTATTGCGCGCTTGATGTTGGGGCCGGTTGCATATCGGCCGGCGTTGGGGTTGCCTGCACGTCCGCGGTTGCCGAGGCCGGGTTGGCGGCTTGTGCCGTTGGAACTTGGGCGTTTTCCTCCGCGGCCGTTGCGAGGCCGGTTTGCGAACTGGCCGTGTTGGGCGCATTCGCCCCCGCGGGCTGAAGTTGCATATAGGCAAAAAGCCCCGCGCCTGCGAGGAAGAGAATGCCGAAAACTAGGAAGTTGGCGCGGTTCTCGCCGGTGATCGTGCTGCTATCCGCGGCCAAGGTGGGGGGTTGCCTCGCTTACTTTCCAAAACGCCGCTCTGCCGAGTCGTAGTACGCTATTGCCCTGTTGAAGTCCGCCTTGGCGAATTCGGGCCAGAGCCTGTTGGAGAAATAAAATTCCGAGTACGCGCTCTGCAGGGGCAGGAATCCGCTGAGGCGCTGGACCTTGCCGGTGCGGATGATGAGGTCGGGGGAATAGGGGAAATAAAGGTAGTCCTTAAGCCCGTCGGTTCCGAGGGATTGTATGTCGTTGAGGGACAGCTTCCCTTCCTTCACGTCAAGGGCAAGCCCCCTGGCCGCGTGGAGAAACTCGTCCTGCCCGCTGTACGCAACGGCGATGTCGAGCTTTAGCGAATCGTTCCCTTCGGTTTTCCTTTCAAGTTCCGCCATCGCCCCGCGCAGCTCACTGGGGAGAAGGTCAAGCCGTCCGAAGAACCTCACCGAGGCGTCGCGCTTGGAGAGTTCCCCGGTTTCGCTTATCGCCTCGCTGATGTGGCTCTTCATCAGGTGGAAAAGGGTCTTGAGCTCCGTTGCAGAGCGCTGGTTGAAATTCTCCAGGGAAAGGGCCCAGAAGCCCAGCCTTTTCACGTCGGCCTCCTGTGCCCATTGCGCCACCTTGGCGACTTTCTTGAAGCCATCGCCGTAAGCGGCCTGCAGGCCCAGCCCGTTTTTGTGGGCATACCGCCTGTTTCCGTCGGGGATGATTGCAATGCTCTGAGGATGCATGTCGCGGACTCCCTGCCCCCTAATCGTGGCCCAACTTTCGCTCTAGACGGCTTGAAACGGTTTAAACCGGACCGCCAATAAAAAGGTTATTATTGAAACGCTTTATTACCAATTCGTTTTAGGGCGTTGGGGGGCAACGCTCTTGCGGCGCAATGGGATTGTGACGGATAGCGGGGTTTTGGTGGCAATGCCTTCATTCGTTTCCATAACGCGGGGCAATGGAAAGGCGGTCTTTCCCAAGTGCGAGGTGATGGACTCGCCGTTAAAGCGCGCCCGCGGGCTGATGTTCTCCCGAAAAGTCGCGCTCCCACTTTTTTTCGAGTTCGAATCCTCGGGCAGGAGGCGCAATTCAATCCATTCCGTCTTCTGCCCGCCCTTCGACGCCATTTTCCTCAACGAAAGGATGCGAGTTGTCGACATCCGCATCAACGTCCGGCCCTACACTTCCATCATCGTCCCATCGGTTGCGTGCAAATTCCTCATTGAAGCGCCGGCATTTAGCGCCAAGGGAAAAAAGATTGTTTTGGGCGAGAAGCTTGGCGCGAGGCGGATTGGAGCGGCGCCTCTTTATAAGCTTCACCTCCCTTCTTTGAATTCCAGCCCCGCTTCAAAAGGTGGTTTTCATGCACGTTGAAATCAAGGAAATCGAGCCCGTGAAGCTGAAGAACCCCGTGATCATCGAGGGGTTTCCCGGAATCGGCATGATCGGCACGATCAGTTCGTCTTTCCTGGCCGAAAAGCTCGACATGAAGCTCATCGGCTATTTCTCCTCCCCCCATTTCCCACCCATCGCGGCGATCCACGACTTCAAGCCCGTCTCCCCAGCGCGCATTTACGCGAGTGAGAAGCACAACCTCATCGTGCTCTTTTCCGAATTCGTCATTCCCGCCAACATCGTCTTCACCCTCACCGAGGCGATTACTGATTACGCGCGGAAAAACAAGGCGGCCATGATATATTCCCTCGCTGGCGTGGCGTCGGGGACGCCTGATGACAAGATTTACGGGATTGCAAGCACTGCCGAAATCGGCGAGAAGCTCAAGAAGGAAGGGATCGAGCTTATCAAGGAGGGCGCGACGCAGGGCGTGAGCGGCGTTTTGATTGCCGAATGCGCGGCCGAAAAGTTCCCGGCGGCCAACCTGATGGTGCAGACTGCAAACCCGCTTGACCCCAAGGCCGCCGCGCGGCTTCTTGACAAGGTGACCACTATGCTTTCCCTTCCGGTAAAGACGCAGGAGCTCATCGGCGAGGGCGACAAGATCGAGGGGCGCATCAAGGACGCGATGGAAAAAATGCGTTCGATGCACCAGGACTACAAGACGATGGAAGAAAACCCGATGTACAGCTAGGGTGCTTTCTTTTTTTGCAGTATTTCTTCCATCATTTCCTTTTTGGAAGGAATTGCCATACTGAGTTTGGGGTGGGCGATCAGTCCGGCGGCAAATAAGCTTCCTTTCACTCTTGTGATCTTTTTTTCGTGCGTAAGCGGCATGACCGAATGGTGCCGCTTGCCGTCAAGCGCGTCGTGGAGAAACCACGCGTTCTCATCCGTCGCCATCCAATTCCGGTTGTCGAACTTTCTCAAGTCAAGCGGTTCTGAAAACTCGCGCAGAGTCTTTTCACCCGCGTAGTTGTAGTAGTCCTCGAAATAACTCATTGCCAGCTCGCGCACGCTTGCGTAAACCGGGTCGCGGCTGCGCAAGCCGGTGAATTTCGACTTTGCAACGCTTCCCCACAACCCTCCGTGCCTAAAGACGCAAATCACGTGGTCCTCGTCCCTCACCGAACGCAGGTCAACCAGCAAAGGAGGCTGGCCGTGGAATCGGAAGGCGCACGCAGCGAGCAACGCCCCTTCAAGGCAGTGCGCCTTCTTCTTTTCCAAAACCAATTTCGGCGAGTACGCGGTTTCGCCCTTGTCCTCGACGTTGTAGGCGAGGTTCTCGACAAGGTCCTGCACCTTCGCCGGAGTGCCGAGTGCTTGGAGCGTGCGTCTCTGCCTTGGGGAAAAATCGTCGAACGGATTTGGCATCGTAGCGATTAAGCGAAAGAACAATAAAAATAAGATACAGGGGAAGTAACTCTAGCTTAATACTAGAGCATTACTTTGGTTCTTTCCAAAAGTGCTTGAAGTATTGCATGAAGCTCTCCTGAATTCTTTCTGCAGGTGTAGGTTTAAATCTCATATTCTTTAATTCATGCTTTTTCATGATCGTTTCCTCTTTTCATCGTGTCCGGGCCAACAAATGGGACACGGGTCGCTTCCCTCGTATTTATGGCCGCGGCTACAGGTTTTCGCTTTTTTGGGCTTGCTTTTCATGTTCATTAGAGATGCCCTTGAACCGATTCCGAAGATTTCAACGATGAATACAACCTGCCCAACAACAAGGCCTGCGCATTCCACCTTTAAGCTTCGAGAGTGCCTTCTCGATACGGATATTCCGCGTTTCCGCTTTTTTGCCGGACGTAACCCAGCAGATCCACTCATTGCGCGCAAGTGGCGAAATATCTTCCCATACTGCTTGAGCCGCAGGCGTTGAAATAAGGGCTCTTCGTAAGTCAGCAGGCATTTTGTGCACCACACCGCTGGCGATTTCTTTTTTGGTCATAAGATTATTTTACCTTCACATACTTTAAAACAATTTCTGGCGACCATGTTTACTTCGTGGGTGATAGCAGGGGTAATATGCAAAAACTTGATCCGACTAGAAATCCCGCTTGACCTAAAGTAATTTGGAGTCTGGGCAGTGCACTGAGAACTATTTATAGTCTGTCTTTCTTAGGCGAGCGACGAGATGACTCAAGGGGATTGACGAGGAGAAAAAGTCAAGACTATAGAAAGATACTATATGCAGGGGGAGCGATTTTCAGAACTCTTTCATCGTTTTCCGCCAGCGCTTTCGAGCGAGTCGAACGCAGCGAAGCGGAGTGAGCGAGCGAAGAAAGGGCCGTTTGAACGCTCGAACCCCTTGGGGACAGGGTCCTAAGCCCTGCGCCTTTGACCAAACTCGGCCACCCCTGCAAACAAGAATAATTTTGCCCCGCGCATTGTCTTAAATGTAGGTTTTTCCAAATGAATTGCGGGTAGTTGATAGAACGCATGGCACTAAGTCCGGAGTTTTTCCTCATTTTAGACGCGCTGACCGTCCTGCTTTGCGGGGTGCTCGCGTACCTCATTTACAAGAAGCTCGCCGCTCCAATCGTCACCGAACCGGCGCGAAGCAGGAAAGTGCCGGCAGCGCTGAGGGCGGCTGCGGAAGTGCTTTCCGCCTCGGACTCTGTTTCCGACCCCTTCGCGGGAGGGGAATTCACCCGCGCCCAAGCGGTTTCCGCCCTGCTTGACCAGAGGCTCAACCTGCGGAGCCTGCTTGCCGACGCCAAGAGGAAATTCCTCGAAGGGGCAATTACGGAGCATGACTTCAAGCTTTTGAGCAAGACGCACCACGGACGGATTAAGGAAGTGGAGGACAGCTTGCGCGGGTTGGGCGTGGGGTTGCCGAAGAAGTGAATTCGATTCAAGGTCGCCAGCCGGGATGTTTCCGGAAAGACTTTTCAGGAGCGAAGATTCTGATGGCAAAAGGGTTTTTCAAGCAAAATGTCGGGCTAACCAATAGAGATTCGGAGAGGAGGCATCGCGTTAAGGGCGGCCGCCATTTGCCAACGGGAAGGGCCAGTTCATTCACTAGGCTTGTCGGTTCGTTCGTCTCCAAGATCACGGGGGCGGCCTTTACCGCATTAATGGCGTTAGTGGGGATTTTTCTCTTGGGCTACGTGGCTGCCATGTTGAGCGGCCAAATAGGCTCGATATACGCCCTCTCAAACGGCGGGCATCCCGTCAGCTTGTCCAATTGTGAGGCTCCCCTGTCAACCGGAAAGATCGAGGCCGCCGTCCATTCGGGAATCAACCTGCAAAGGGCACAGAACGGTTTGGCGCAGTTGGCATTTGACGACTCCCTGGCCCGAATCGCGCGGCTTCACAGCCTGGACATGCTGGAACGGAACTATTTCGAGCACGACACTCCCGAAGGATTGGACCCCACGGCGCGCGGCCTCAATGCCGGTTACACTTGCCACAAGGTTTTCGGCTCCCAATATGCCGACGGGTTGAGCGAGAACATCATCAAGACCACATCATGGAGCGCGAAAACCTACAATTCGGCCTTCGAAACCAGGGATTGCAAGTCAAACGACCAGATTGCGCAGGAGGTCGTGGATTGGTGGTTCAACAGCCCCCACCACCGCAAGAACATCCTCACGGCCACCTTCGACCGCGAGGGGATAGGCGTGGGGGAGGACAAGGATGGGAACATCCTCGTGACTGAGGATTTCTGTTAGTGTTTTGCAAACAGAAAATCCGGTCGCAACGCTTAACCCGCAGAAAAATAGGCCTATCGTTTTCGTTGTTCTCTTTCGAATTCTTCCTGCTCTTTTCGCTGGAGTTTCTTAAGCTCTGCCTTGTGCCTTTCCATCCCCGTCTGGGCGATGACGTCAAATTGGGTTATCATGGATTCGTAGGCTTTTGCCATAAGAGTTCGGAGTTCTTCATTGTGCATACGGTCGCGCATCTCCAGAAGGGTATCCCGGAGAGCTTTGAGAGTTTCTTTGTTGTTCAGGCCCGCGTAGCGGCCCCAGGCGCTCGAATATCTTGGCTTTGCCTTAGCCAGGTGTTCCAAGGCGGCTTCAATTCCGCAGGGGACGCTCTCCTGTTTTGCACAGTCGCCAAATGTTTGAGGTACATCTCGTGGTTTTCGTTCGCTTGGGCACGCGCCTCCCGTTCTCTTTGCCTTTCCTCCTTTCTCGCCTTTATTCCCAACGGGTCTCTCAAGCTGAATCGCATAATCTCACCTTTTCCCACCAATTGCCTCTCGTTAGCCTTATATACCTTTCTCTGCTCAATTAAGTAGGCGCGTCTAGAATTCTCATTCTATGACGATGCGTTGTTTTTTTAGTGCTTTTAGTCCCGGCGGACGGAAGAGCAGGTTCAGGCGCCTTTTTCGTGCTTTGATTGCGGTAATTCGCAGTTATGGCCATCAATGCGCCTTGCTGCTCGCATGACTCGATTCCACCTTTTTCCACTAAGGGCAATTATGGGCACTCAAGCAGGCAAAGCTTTCCATCCCCGTGGAGGGCCGAGTTTTGAGTTCGACTGACAGGTTTTAGAAAGACAATAAGTAGCTTAGTTCTTGCGACCTTAAGTCCCGGTCTCCTGCAATGGGGGCCGGGCGACTCCAGTTGATCCTGCTGGAGGGCACTGCTATCAGAGTGCGACTAAGACATGCAAGTCTGAAGAACCGGCTTCGGTTCTTGGCGGACGGCTGAGTAACACGTAGAGAACATGATCTCCGGAGGGGAACATCGTCGCGAAAGTGACGAGAATTCCACATAGCAAAGCGCAACTGGAACGTTGGCTTTGCCAAAAGGGCGCCAAATTGCAGGCGTACCGCCGAAGAATTGCTCTGCGGCTGATTAGCTTGTTGGCGAGGTAACGGCTCACCAAGGCGATAATCAGTAGGGGCTATGGGAGTAGGAGCCCCCAGACGGGCACTGAGACAAGGGCCCGAGTCCTACGGGATGCAGCAGTCGCGCAACCTTCGCAATGCGCGAAAGCGTGACGAGGGTACTCTGAGTGCCGACCTTACGGTCGGCTTTTAGTCAGCTTGAAAAGCTGGCTGAATAAGGGGTGGGTAAATCCTGTGCCAGCCGCCGCGGTAACACAGGTAGCCCGAGTGGTGCCCACGAATATTGGGTTTAAAACGCATGTAGCCTGATCGGCCAGTTCCCCGTGAAATCCACCGACCTAATCGGTGGGCGCGCGGGGAATACTACCGGTCTTGGGAATGGGGGAGGCCAAGGGTACTGTAGGGGTAGGAGTAAAATCCTCTAATCCTTGCAGGACCATCGGTGGCGAAAGCGCTTGGCCAAAACATGTCCGACGGTGAGATGCGAAGGCTAGGGTAGCAAATCGGATTAGATATGAGGGAAGCTCTCAAAAAAAAAAACGAGATGAATTCTTCCCGCCAATTGCACGAAAAAACTACTGGCGGAAAGAACGACAACAAATGAGCTTCTATCTCACTAATCACCCGAGAGCAACAGCCAGTGCATCATTGGTTGTGCCGGAAATAGTCCTAGCAGTAAATGATGCGGACTAGGCGTTGCAGCCACCGCGAGTGACTGCAGTGCCGCAGCGAAAGCGTTAAGTCCGCTACCTGGGGAGTACGGTCGCAAGACTGAAACTTAAAGGAATTGGCGGGGGAGCATAAAGTTCCCACACGATATTTTCTAAATTTTTTCATTTAGTGAGAACTTTATCCCATACCACAAGGGGTGGATTAACACCAAACCTTGATTTGCCAATTCCAATAGTCTACCGAGAGGTTTCGCTATTGGAAGGCATGTATATTTCTTATCCAAGGTTTGGCGTTCCACATGCTGCGGTTCAATTGGACTCAACGCCGGGAAACTCACCCAGAGAGACGGCAGTATGAAGCTCAGACTAAAGATCTTAGCCAACAAGCCGAGAAGTGTTGCATGGCCAGCGTCAGCTCGTGCCGTGAGGTGTCAAGTTAAGTCTTGCAACGAGCGAGATCACCGTCCAACGTTGCCACGCTCGAAGAAATTCGGGCAGCACTCGTTGGAGACTGCCAGCGCTAAGTTGGAGGAAGGAAGTGGCGACGCTAGGTCCGTATGGCCTGAATCTCTGGGGCCACACGTGGCATACAATGGCGGAGACAATGCGTTCCGACGCCGAAAGGTGAAGGCAATCGCCCAAACTCCGCCCCAGTACGGATTGGGGGCTGGAAAAGACTGTTAACCGTTTTTGTTATCAGTTTCCAGAGCTCGTCCCCATGAAGTTGGAATCCCTAGTAATCGCGTGTCATCAATTCTACCAACCTGATTTCTTGCCAGCCGGCAAGCTACCCTCTCTTTCATTTATAAAGAGTGGAAATTGAAGAGTGTAGCAGGTTGTTAGAAGTGGATTCGCGCGGTTACGACGCAAGTTCCCATAGAGTGTCTTTCACGGAAAAAATATTCTACCTAGCCGGTCTCATATCGGGAGACGGTCATCTGGAGGGGGGAAGAAACAGAATCGACATACGAATAGCAGACGAATGTTTTGCAAAAAACATAGCAAATGAGTTTGCATATTTTCAACCTTGTTTAGACCTCGGGCACAAGCGAGTGAGAATAACTTCCAAAGAATTGGTTTGGAATTTAGAAAACTACTTCGAATTGCCCAAGGGGAACAAGTCGAGAATTATTCGTATTCCCGAAATTGTTTTATCTGCAACTGAATCAGAATGCGCTGCTTATTTGGCAGGGTGGTTTGACGCAGAAGGTTCATTATCTCTTTCAAAGAGGACGAAAATAGGCCCGTACCCATCGATATCATTCTGCGTTTGCAACGAGGAAGTATGTTTTCGGATTGGAAAACTTCTAACTTGATTAGGTTTGTTTCCAACTCCAACTTACGCCTCTACGAATGGGAGATTCTTGGTAAAACTAATAGGTAGAGAGAATTTTGATAAATTCTTGAGGCTTATTCCCGTGAAGCACTCGAAGTGGACCTGCGTCGTAGCGCATTGAATTACGACACGCCCAATTTTCTAGGCATATCGTACACCAATATGTCCCCGCTCCTTGCACACACCGCCCGTCAAGTCATCCGAGCGAGGTTTTAGTGAGGCTTGCCCTACGGGCATGTCGAGCTAGAGCTTCGTGAGGAGGATTAAGTCGTAAACATTTGTTGCGACCCGCAGTTGAGAGATTGCGGAAAAACTTCGCTATATGCTGGAACAACCCTAAAGCATCTTCAACTGGCAACGGTTGAAGTGGGGTCTATCAGCAGGGAACCGTTAACGCTCAACGGCGTGACACGGGTACAAGTATCATGGCATTTAGGTTGTCGCTGAGGCACATTGGATTTGTGCATTAGACAAGAACCCATTTCTTTCCGTCATGTAGATGTACCTTAACGGACACCTCAGAGACTACAAGCGAGGCTCTTGGAGAAATTCAAGATGAAGATATAGTCCACGCCGCATGGCGACATGTGGAACAACGTGAACAAGGTAACCGTAGGGGAACCTGCGGTTAGATCACCTCCATTTGGCACAAGAACTCAGCCTTTGGAGCAACTGTGTCAAACCCTTTAAGCCCTTCCGCAAGGAAGGTGACTAAGCACATTTGCTAAATTTCTAAAACCTGTCATTTCCATCTGAAAATCGGGGAAATCAATGGGCTCGTAGCGCAGTGGCAAAAGGCGTTTGAGCCCCACGACCAACGCAAGTGGGGGCGCGAGCGTAATTCGCTAAAGCGCGCCTGCTTTGCAAGCAGGAGGTCGTGGGTTCAAATCCCACCGAGTCCACTCGACCCTTTTCTTTCTTTAGCTCCTCGCGCTTTGCGGCGCTTCGTCGCGTAAAGAAAGAAAAGCGTTGACGGAAAAGAAAGAACTCGTAAGTTAAAAAAAAATGTTTTGTGTCCCGCGTGCCTTTCAAAAAGCCGCGGGGCGTTGAAATGCGGTTTGCGGAGTAATCCGAGGCGTACCCTCGTTTCCGCAATCGAAGTGCTGAGCAATTTCCCTGCCGTTTTTTGCGGTGGGGGGGTTTGCGGTTTGTGAAGCTGTGTAAGTAGTAAAGAAGCCTTAAAAATAGTTCACAAGGCCTTTTTCCATCCGCAAGGGTGGAGGGAGGCCGAGTAGGAAAGTTTAGAGCTGCTAGCTTTAAGCCACTCAGTGGATGACTAGGCTTGGGTAGCGACGAAGGGCGTGGCTAACTGCGAAAAGCTCGGGGTAGGCGTATGCAGCCCGTAAACCCGAGATTCCCTAACCGCTCCGAGAGGAGAGCACCACCCGCTGAATTGAAATATCTTAGTAAGCGGAGGAAAAGAAACCAACCGGGATGCCGTGAGTAGTGCGAACGAAAGCGGCGAATTCAGGGCAAACCGAATGCCCCGCTGCAAGGCGGGTGCAGATGTGGGGTTGTCGGACCGGCATTTAAGGCGGATTCGCGAGCCGAAGACGATTGGAAAGTCGCGTCAAAGAGCGTGACAGCCGCGTAGGCAAAGTGAGTTCGCCTGAGCCGGATTCCAGAGTAGCGTCGCCTGGCATGGCGGCGTGAAATTGCGAGTCATTCAACTTGCAACCCTAAAATATAACCCAAGACCGATAGCGTATCAAGTAGCGTGAGCGAAAGTTGCAAAGAAAGCCGAAAGGCCAGTGCAAAGAGCCTGAAACTGAGTGGCGACAAGAAGACGGGGCGATAAAGGGGCCGCAAGGCCTACGGCGTTCCGTCGTCCTTCTTGAAGCAAGAGCCAGGGAGTTTACGGGAGTGGCGTTTAGCATTGAGCGAAGCGAAAGCGATTATTCTCCGCAACCGCGCAAGCGGCCAGGGAGGGGGTCGTAACTGGCCCCAAGTCACTCGTGTAAGACCCGAAGCCGCAACGAACTACGCGCGCGCAGGGTGAAGCCGTTCTTACGAATGGTGGAAGCCCGCAACCAGTGGTGGTCTATCCCCTTGGGTGACGTGCGTGTAGGGGTGAAAGTCCATACGAGTGCGGCGATAGCGGGTTCCCTCCGAAGTGTACCGCAGTACAGCCCCACTAGAGGCAGGCAGTAGGTAGAGCTACCGATTCGGACGACCGGGGAGTAAAATCCTCACGTCCTTGTCAAAGAACCCTTTTCCGCAATCGCTCGCTATTCCGTCGCGACAACGCTCGCGATTGCGAAAAGCGTTCACGGAAAAGATTCGACGAAACTCCGAAGCTACTGCCGCCGTAGAAGGTGGGAGTCGGCCAGTCCGAGTTAAGCGCGGACGGCGAGAGGGGAACGACCCCTACTGCAGTTAAGGTCCCTAAGAAATTGCTGAGTGTTACTCAGAAAGACGTCGTGTTCCGCAGACAGCGGGGCGGTAGACGACACGCCGCCGAATGCAAGTTTGTAACGGCGGCGTGGCGGCCGAGGAACAGAAGCTGCCATCCGTTAAACAACGCGTAACAGCGGACCCGTCAAGGTTCGCGGCGTCGCAGACTACCGGGACTAAGCAATTCACCGACACTGCAGCACACCACCAGTGGGTGGTGATTGAGTAGGAGGGCGTGCGGGTTGCCTCGAAGCAGGGCCGTGAGGTCCTGTGGAGCGGCTCGCAACGAAAATCCTGGTGCTAGTAGCATCTAATCCAGGCGAGAATCCTGGACGTCGAAAGGGCAAGGGTTTCTAGTCAACGCTAGTCGAACTAGAGTCAGCCGGTCCTAAGTCCAAACGCAATCGTGTAGGACGAAAGGGAAACCCGTTAATATTCGGGTGCCTTCAAACGGAGTGCGGCAACGCAAGTTTGCATCAGACGCTTGCGGATAGTTCCTGTGCGCGAGAGCGCATCTAAGAGAACCAGGAGTCGGAAGTCTCGTTGAGAGGAGCACGACTTCAAGTCTCGAATGGCCGAAAGGTGGGACGAGTCCATAAGCCCCTGAAAATGGTGTAAAAATCCTGTTTGGAGCCCGTACCGAGAAACTCTTTTGTGAATCATTTTAAAGGAAACTTTCGTATAGTAAGGTATGTACGGCTTGTTTTTGGGCATACATTGTGGCGATGGCAGCCTTCCAAAATACGCGCGTAAAAACGTGTATTGGTGGGAGTTCTGCGATGAGGACGAGGAAGCCGCAAAGTTCGTAGCCGAACTGGTCGCACGAATATTCGGCGTAACGCCGCACATAAAAAAGCGCGGCAATCGTTACGTCGTTTACGTGCAATCAAAGAAAATGTGGCTGCAACTCACGCAAGAATTTGGCCTTCCCGTTGGAAGAAAAGCCGAAATAATAAGTATGCCCAGCTGCGTCGCAAAGTCGGAGTGGAAAGATTTCGTCAACGGTGTAATCGGCTGTGACGGGGTCGTTTTCTTCGATTCCGACGGAAAGCCGAGAATTCGCTTGCGAGTGCGGAGCAAAAAACTCCGTGATGACGTGAGTAGAGTTCTGACGGAATTTGGAATCCACCACACGGTTGGTGAAGCGATTGAAAAGTCTCGGGTTCCAACGTCCGACAAAATATACCGGTGTACGATGTATCGTCTTGATCTTTACGGAACCAGTGCCGAAAAATATTTTGATCAAATCGGTTGTTGGCATTTCCAGAAGGTACGAAAGTTTTCAAAAAATTCGTTCACAAAAGATTCGGTAAAACCAGTACAGGTGCCCCTGGCTGAACAAGCTAAGACGTGGCAGGAGAACCAAGGCAAGGGAATTCGGCAAATTAGCCCCGTAACTTCGGGATAAGGGGTGCCTACTTTCGGCCCAAAGAGCGCAAGTTTGATGGGTTGTTAGTAGGTCGCAGTGACCAGAGGACATCGACTGTTTAGCAAAAACACAGGTCTCCGCAAGGTGGAAACGCTATATACGGAGGCCGACGCCTGCTCACTGGCAGTACCTCAAACCGGGTTACAACCTGGCAAAGGGCTGCTAAAGAGCGGGTCTAACTCTGAGACTCAACTTAAGGGTCTGTCGAATTCGGCTATATGCTGGGAAATCCAGATTAATGCGTTTCCTGAGAAAGGAATAAAACGCATGATTGTGAAGGATAATCAGCAGGGAACCGCTTTACTGGAGTGTTGAACGGAATGGCAAGGTCAATCGCAATTGGCAGGATGAAATACCTAAGGTATTACCTGCTGGGTTTTTCAGACGGGGAGGGGTGTTTTTGCGTCTCTCTCAAGAAAGAGCCCACCACAAGATTCGGCTTTGCGCTTGACCCAATGTTCCACGTCACCCAACACCGCACGCACGCTGATGTGCTTGAGTTGTTCAAGCGGGCGTTCACGTGCGGCAGGGTGATGGAAAAGCCGGGCCAGCCTGACACCATGCAGTTCATGGTGGACAACAGGCGGCAGTTGGTGGAGAAAGTCATTCCGTTCTTCGACAAGTACAAGCCAATCGTGAAATCAGGGGATTACCTCCTGTTTAGAGAGATTGTGCTTGGGCTTGAAGCGAAAAAACACTCCACGCTCAAGGGTTTGGAAGAACTCACGCGCTTGGCGTTTCAAATGAACATGAACGGCAAGCAACGGAGATATTCCCTCGAGCAGGTGCTTGAAGCGATTCAAGCGCGCAAGGCGGACGCCTCAGAGACTACAAGCCGAACGCCGGAAAACCAAACGGCGAAGATATAGTCCAACGTTTTCTAAATTCTGAAAATGATTTGCTTAAGGTAGCGTAATACCTCGCCGCTTAATTGGCGGCTTGCATGAATGGCGTAACGAGTGTCCAGCTGTCCCTGTCTTGGACCTGGTGAACCTACTACTCGGTGAACATGCCGAGGACTTCTAGGGGGAAACGAAACTGATCAATGCAGTTTTTTCGCATTGGTTTTGCGTTAAGACCCCATGGAGCTTAACCACAGTCTGTTGTTGAAGCGTTGTTGGCATTGCCCAGAGTAAGCAGGAGCCGCTATGTCCCGTCTTTCGGGGCGGGAATAGGCGATAATGTAACACTGCTCTGTGTTGACGACGTTTCTTACTTCGCCTCATCGGCGGAGGACCGCTGCAGATGGGTGGTTTGGCTGGGAGTCTTCTGAACTAGCAAAGAAAACACCTTCATTTTTGGAAGTCCATAGTGAAGAGATTTTTTGCAGATTGTGCTTTCGTTTAGAAAGCCGATTTTTCCAAGATACCTAACGATGTTCCCCTTTCCGCGGACGATCACGCGCTCTTTAGTCAGGACGCATTCGAATCCCGTTTTCGCAAGCAACTCGCCCAATTGTTTTTTGAGCGAGGGGTGCCTGCAGGCGAGTTCGATGCGGTACTGGCCTTCGGGGGGATTGACAACAATCCCGCCGTCGCAAGAGGCGAATGCCTTGAGAAAAGCAATTGCAAGCTTTTCATCCCCAATAATCTCTTGGGGAATGATGGCATTGGGAAACGTGCCGTCCGGGAATACGAGCGTCCGGTAGGTTGGAGATAGTGCAAACAGTTCATCCGCGGCATTCTTTGAGAAAAAACGAATTGATTCTGCCCGAGCGCAATGGTTGATTCTAAAATTTTCAAGCGCAAACCATTCGCGCATAAGGAAGATGAATTTTTCAAGAAGCGCTCCGACCTTATTGGTGAATTGGATGCAATATGTCCTCTTGGATTTGTCGAAATAAACGCTTCCGTCCGAAAGGAGGAATGCGACAAGCATCGCTTGGTTTTCGTTCATAATCTGCTATCTCTGAATGGGTTTTTAAACAAATGGGGGGTAACTTGCCGGCTAGTTCCGGAGACCAGCAAGCGGCACGCCTTCGATAAGAAAACAAAGGCGCCCAAAGTTGCACTCAAGACGGTCAGAAGTCGTCTGTAGAGGGTCAAAGACAAATGTGCGACTGACTGTATCCTTAACAAAATGGGATGCAGGCGCGAAAGCGGGGCTTAACGAACAAACGTGTCCCTATTAATGAGGGCCGTTTCTGACAGACAAGCTACCCTGGGGGTAACAGGTTCGTCGCGTCCGAGAGTTCATTCTTTCGGGAAATACGCGCCGGCCAGTTTTAACGTCTTCGAAAATCCCGTAAAGTTCTTTCAATAAAAAGAGCTTCTTTACTGCAAAACATTTGTAGTAAGGCTATACACAATGGAGGAACCGAATTTCGGGACTTTCAACAAAACGTGGATAAACTGGTATCGGCGCATCGAATGAAAGATTATTTCCTAAAAGGGACTAATCGACGACGCGGTTTGATACATCGCTATCGGCTCGGGTCATCCTGGCGGTGCAGGAGCCGCCAAGGGTCGGGTTGTTCATCCGTTAAAGTTCCCTCAGGACGCAAGATTGCATCTTGGGGAAATAACGAAAGACCCACGTTAGTTGGGTAGGTCCATTAGATTGATTTTTACATCTAACGGATCCCAAAATCAGAACGTCGCGACCTCTCTTAGCAGACCTTACGAGCAAATTTTAGGATGGCCGGCAAGCCACGCCCGCCAAGCTTAAAAACACGCGCGATTTCTTAGGTTCATGAAGGAAGAAATTGCGTATCTTATCGGCGCCTTGAGGGACGGAAATTTTTCTGAAGTTTCGTCAGAGGGGATTTACCGAATAAGATTCTACCAAAAAAGCAGGCTTTGGCTTGAATTCCTCGAGAAGATTATTGAGGATAATTTTGGCAAGAAAGCGGGTTTTTACTTGGACGCGAGACACGAGGTTTGGTGCTTAAGCATCACCTCGAAGGAAATCTACCGAGAATTGACGCAAATCTCCGAATACACCGGAGATCAAGCGACTTGGAAGATGCCTTCGTGGATCGTGTGCGGCTTGCCTAGATTGAAAAAAGCCTATGTCCGCGGGTTTTTCGACGCCGAGGGAAGCGTAAATTCCCTCGAAAAGTGTTCGAAACCCGCAGAGAAGGACATCGGGATATATTTGGCTCAAGCAAACAAGGCTGTCCTTGAAGAAATAAGGCAAGTGCTTCTGGATTTTGGGATTCGCTGCGGCCGCGTTTGCGGGCCGTACGTAAAGAAAGGCGCATCTACCGAAATGTACGCGTTGATTGTGCACGGAAGCGCTCAAGTTCTTAATTCCTATAATTGCTTTGATTCATCTCATCCCGAAAAGGTTTTGAGATTCAATTTGCTTAAGTCTGCTAAGAAAGGCGACAAAGACAGTTCGGTGGCATCTCCTAGAAGTGTCTGGCCGTCTGAGGGTAAGGTTCTCTAAGTACACGGAGCCCTTGGCACATTCCAAGTATGGGATTCTCACGCGCTGGATGGCGCTTAAAGCAATGCTTTCCTGGCGTTTGCTATGAAAAAGCAGTCAACAAGCGCGCAAGAATTTCTCTTTACTGATAAGGCTAAATCGTGCCAACGGCTTCGGCTTAAGAGAGGAACCGGGAACCGGCGCCACTGGTATTGCGGTCGTGTCAACGCGAGCCGCGTAGCTACGCGCTAGATTGATAAGTCCTGAAGGCATACTCGCAAGAGGCGAAAAACATCAACGCTTCTTTGAGGTCTAACTAAGGACGAAGCAACCCCCAAAACGAGACGGCTTAGGCCGCGGACTAGCAGATCCGTTCAATAGGGCGGAGGTGTAATCAGCAAGCCCGCAAGGGCGAGCTGTTCAGCCAACCGCTACTAAAGGCCGCAATCTTCGTTCATCCAACATGAACCAATTCGCGACTACACTCGTAGCATGGGCGAATTAATTTGTTGGACGAAGAACAGCTCTACAACTGCCTACTACAATGTGGACTATTTGCCTTAAGGCCAAGAAACCTTCACTGCTTACACAGCTCCAACCAATGCAAACAAACAGCTCGGCGCTTTGAGAGCCGCATTTGAAACTTCTTTTAAGTTCATTTCGCGTAACGCTTAGCGTGAAGCATGTGAAAAAAACTTCCGAAAAAAGTTTTACTGAACTGGTGTGGGCGGCAGCCTGCAAAATTCCTAAAGGCAAAGTATCAACTTACTCCCAAATAGCGGCAGCCATCGGAAAGCCCGGCGCCAGTCGTGCCGTTGGAAACGCGCTTAGCAAGAGCCCCGGCATGCCCCGCGTCCCGTGCCACCGCGTGGTGAGAAGCGACGGGAGCGTTGGAGGATTTGCAAGCGGGCCGAAAAAGAAAATGCAGCTGCTTGAAAGTGAAGGAGTGAGGATTGCTCTCGGAAAAGTTGATTTGGATAAGCTTCTCCACAAGTCCTAAAGATCGTTAATCGCCAGTTTATCGTTATCTTAAGTACCTCAAGTTCCTGCTTATCCATCCGTTCGCCTCTTCGTACTTGGCGAATTTTTTCTCGTCCAGCTTGAACGCGTGGGTGTGCACCGTGCGGCGCATGCTTTTTCCCCTGGCGTACTTCACGTCGTGCTTGGCGTGGAGCATCTCGTGGTAGGCGAGATATTCCAGGACAGATTGCGGCACGCGAGGCGAGTCGAAAAGCGCGCTTACGGTGATGCGGCCGAACGCGCCGTCGTGGAAAGCCAGAGTCCGCCTTCCCTTGAATTCGCTCCACGTTGGGTGGGGAATTTCCACGCCGTCAAACACCTGCCAATATTCTCCAGCAACTTTCCCCACTATTGCGTTGAGGTCGTAATGCGTGCCCTTTGGTTCAAGCGGCTTTTTCTTTCCTTCAACCGACCGTATTGTGTTGTGAAGCCGCGCTGCCGATGCGCTTTTTGAAAATTCCTCGTACGCCTTGATGTAAGGTTCGAACCCGCCATCGCTTCTCCTGAGGATTTTGCAGAAAAGATTCAACGCCAGGCCAGTGAGCGCGTCCTGCGATGCGGCCTTGAAGCCGTCGCTGGCCCTGAATGTCATCGTGTTCCCCTTCAATCGCGCGGTGGCCTTGAGCCCCGAGTAGGGATAGAAGCGCGAGACGCAGTCCAAATCGCCTCTTGAAAGGAGGGAAAGCGCGTTTGCGGCCGCCATTTCTAGATTTTTGTCATTGAGCAACTGATTTTCCATGATTAACCCCGGTTCAATTGTTTTCTCTTTGCAAAGATTTAAATTCAAGGGAATGGTGATTAGTGCAACAAAAAACCCCAAGGGGTGAATACACCGCAATGGCAAAGAAGAAGAAGAAGAAATAAAGTTTGAGAAGTGCAATCTCAAAATCAGATTTAACCCCCTTCGGGAGGGAAAAATCCTTTTCGTTTCCTCCCTTCGCTTTTTTTTACATAATCGCGCCTATTTTTCCCATCCCGTTGCCAAACCCGCGTTTTTTTTCTGCAAACCTTTAAATTCAAGAAACTGGTAATGTTTGCAACAAAAACTTACACGGGTGAATAAACCGCAATGGCGAAGAAAAAGAAGAAGAAATAATTCCGGTTCAATCTTCTAGTAAGGTTTAGAACCCCTTTTGGGAGGCAAACTTTCTCGGTTCCTCCCGTTTACTTTTTCTAAAATTTGAAATCCGTCAAGCGGTTTTTTCACTCTCCATTCGCGCCCATCCGACTCGATCCCGGGCCTTTAAATCCCTCCTTTCCCATAATAACTACGTGCGGGAGAGTTGGTGCACGACTGTCGGTAGCGCCCCTTTCAAAAGGGCGTGGCTGAGGAACTTCCGCTCTCCAAACCTTTTCTGCGCTCCTCGAAGCGCTCGCTTGATGGCTCGCGTTCTGCGGTGCTTGAAAAGCTTTACCAAAAGTTGCGAGAAAAGTGCGGAAAGGGTTTTCGTAGGGACGTAAAGTCCCGCCGCTTGAGGCGGCAGCGCGGAACAGAAACGGTATCCCCCTCGCCTGAAGGATGAGCTTTCACGCGACGTTGGCGGGACGGGGAATGAAACGCGCCGCGCTTGGAGCAAGGCCTTAGAGCCGCATCAGTCCAATGTCGTGGACAACAGAAAGCGGAGTACGGCCTTCTTCTCCCGCACATTCTTCACCTGATTTTATTCAAGCCCCAGCCGCATTGCGTCTGCTTATTAATTTCTTTCCGCCTACTTCTAACCAACAGGCATTAACTTTGGCAGGTTCTGGAATTGGCTTTCTCAAAGGAGTTTCTCAAAAAGGAGTTCGCGCGCGACTACTCGCGCTATTACGAGGTCGACCTTTTCAGGAGGGAGGGCTTTTCGCGCAGGACGTGCAGCGAGTGCGGCAAGGGATTCTGGTCGGTTGAGGAGCGGAGCACGTGCGGCGACTCGAGCCACGAGCCCTACTCGTTCATCCGGGAAAAGCCGGTGAAAATTTCCTACCCCGACTTTTGGAAGAAGTTCGAGGGGTTCTGGGCCAAAAACGGCCACCACATCGCGCCGCGCTATCCCGTCATTTCCCGCTGGCGTGACGACCTCTATTTCACCATAGCTAGCATCGTGGATTTCCAGAGGATTGAGAGCGGCAGGGTGGTTTTCGAATCGCCCTACTCGCCCCTGGTCGTGCCGCAGATGTGCCTGCGCTTCAACGACATTGCCAACGTGGGGGTGACGGGGAGGCACTTTTCGTGCTTCATGATGGCGGGCCAGCACGCTTTTGACTGCGCCAAGACCGGCTATTGGAAAAACGAGTGCATCGGCTACAACTTTACGTTCCTCCAAGAGGTGCTCGGCATTCCCAAGGAAGAGATAATCTACGGCGAGGACGTCTGGAGCCTTCCCGATTTTTCCTCCTTCGGCCCGTGCATCGAGTCGTTCTCGCGGGGGAGCGAGCTGGTCAACAGCGTCTTTACCGAATTCCGCCGGGGGCACAATGACGAAATCCAGCCGCTTGAAATGCAGGTTATCGACGTGGGGTGGGGGTTTGAGCGCCTCTTGTGGTATTACACCGGCGCGCCAAGCGCGTACGACGCGGTCTTTCCCACGCAACTGGAGTTCATGAAAAAGAAGAGCCAGATGCAATTCAACGAGGAGCTGATAAACCGCTATTCGCGCATCGCCTCCGGCCTCGATGTCGAGTCGGTGGTGAGCATGACCGCGGAGAAGGAGAAGATTGCCAAGACGCTTGGCATCGGGCTTGACGAGCTTGAGAAGAGCATCGCGCCAATGCAGGGGCTTTACGCAATTGCCGACCATTCCCGCGCGCTTCTTTTCGCAATCAACGACGGCGCCATTCCTTCCAACACCTCCGGGGGCTATAACTTGCGGGTGCTTGCGCGCAGGGCATTTTCCTTCATCGAACAATTCGGGTTTGGCTTCTCGCTTTTCGAATTGATGGCCTCGCACGCGTCTGAGCTGCGCCCCCTCTTTCCGGAGTTGAGCGAGAATCTGGTGGAGGTGCAGGACGTCATCGAGGCGGAGAGGCATAGGTTTGCCGCAAGCAACGCCAAGGCAAAGAAGCTCGCAGGCGAGATAGTGGCGAGGAACAAGCCCTTAAGCAGCGCGGAAATGTCCACGCTTTACGAAAGTCAGGGCGTCACGCCCGAAATCATAGAGCGGGCCGGCCGCGATTCGGGGAGGAAAATTGAAGTCCCCACCGACTTCTACCGCAAGCTCACTGAAAAGCACGGGGGCGCAAAAAAGGAGGATAAGCCTTACGCAAAAAGCTTCGAGTTCCTCACCCCCACGAAGTTGATCTACTACGAGCAGCCCACGCTCACCGTGCTTGACGCACGCATCATAGCAATCGTTGGTGAAAAGGTGGCCCTTGACCAGACTGTTTTCTACCCCGAAGGCGGCGGGCAGGCCGCGGACAAGGGAACGCTTGGTGGCCATCCTGTGCAGTACGCCGAGAAGATGTTCGGCGTGGTAGTCCACCACCTCGACGACGCGTCCGACCTCAAGGTGGGAATGACCGTGCGGCTCGAGCTCGACTGGGCCAGGCGGGAGGCGCTCATGCGCCACCACTCCGCAACGCACGTGATGATCCAGACGGCCCGCCGGGTGTTGGGGAACCACGCGTGGCAGACGGGCGCGGAGAAGGACGTGGACGAGGCGCACGTGGACATCACCCACTACGCGCGGTTGACTGCGGAGCAGGCGGCCGAAATTGAGAGGCGGGCAAACGAAATCGTGCTTGCGGGATTGCCAATCTACATGCGCGAGATGGACCGCGGCGAGGCCGAGGGCAAGTACGGCTTCCGGCTTTACCAGGGCGGAGGGGCCATCGGCCGCAAGCTGCGCATTGTTGAAATCGCTGGTTACGACGTGCAGGCGTGCGGCGGGGTGCACATGGCCAACACAAGCAAGATAGGGCTGATCAAGATCCTTGGGAGCGAGAGCATCCAGGACGGGGTGGTGAGAATCCGCTACGCAGCGGGGATGAAGGCGCTTGAGCATTTGCAGAAGCAGGAGATGATGGTGGCGGAGGCGGCAACCGCACTCACGTCATCCAAACAGGCGCTCGCCTCTTCCGCCAAAAAAGTGGTCGTTGAATTCTCAACGGAGCGCAAGAAGCGCGAACTGACGGAAGAGCAGCTTGCCGAGTTGTTTGCAAACAGGATTGTCGCCGAAGCGCGCAAGGTGGGCGTTAGCACGGTTGACGCGGTTGGCTTGAGTTATGAGAATGCGGTGGTTGAAAAAATCGTTTTGAAAGTGGTTGAGAAAAACCCCGCCCTCGCCGCAGTCATTTCAAACTCAAGCGGTTTCGTCGCGGCCGCCGCGGGAGGGAAGAGCGGCAGGAACGCGACTGAAATCCTCAGGTTGAAGGGCGCCAAGGGCGGCGGAAGCGGGGAATTCGCGAGGGGAAAAATCGGGGCCTCGAACTGATTTATTCCTCATCGAGTTCAATTTTAGTTCTTCTTTTGCCGTGAAATTTCCTAAGAATCGCAAGTGCGGTTACTACCTTCGGTGGGTGAGGATATCCATTTCTAGGATAGCGTTCCATTTCTTCTTGGTATTTTTTGAAAAAATCATCTGTCCTGTAATCACGGTAAGTTTTGCGAATCATTCCCGGTGGTATATTCTTCATCTTCATTGACAAATCACCCTCCCTTCAACTTGGGGGGCGGTTTTTATGGCTTTCGAAACTGCAGTCGCAGCCTGCCTCAAATTCCTAAACTCCCGGCCACACGAATGCCGACTTGGGCCCGATTGTGACGAGCGCAAGCAGGGCGACTAGCGTGACGAGGCAGGCGAAGAAGAACGACATGAAGTCGGGTTCCTCCCCGTCCTGCGGCACGTGGTATCCCTCGCGGTAGAGGAGGTAGGCGTTGCCGGCGAGGATGATGGTGCACGAGACGAAGAGGAGGTAGAGGAATGCGATGAGGTTGTCGGCAATGAGCATCACGGAAAGCATTGCGCCCATCGTGCCGGCCATCAGCCCTGACATGAGGCCTTCCAGAAGCGCCATGATGCTTTTCCCGCTCTTGTAGCCCGCCCACGCGCCCACCCCCATTCCGACGAGCATTCCCGCTGCCGAGCCGACGAACATGCCGTTGGTTGCCCCCACGATTGCGCCGAGGAGGAGGCCGATTATCATGCCGATGGCCATTCCGACCATCATGCTTATAGAGCATGAAAAGTCGGTCTTGAAAAGCCTCAAGTGCCAGAGGGTGGAGGTGCAGAGGACAACGCCGTAAGTCGCAAGCGCGACGAGGGGAAAGTATTTCGCAAGGGGATTGCCCGGCCCGAGGAATTTGCTTGAGGCGTAAACCAGCCCTAGGAGGATTGAAAGCGAAACTGCGGAATTGATTAGAATCTTGTTTTCCATCCGCACGGCAGCCTTGCCCAAGACGATTCCCTTGGCCTTTCCCACCGCCTTGTGGAAATGCGGCACTTCGTTCTCAATTTCCTGCCCCCCTTCAGCTATGCCCGACACGTGTTATCACCCGTTGTTTGAAGAATCCAATGAAGCGAGAATAGGATGGCGATGACGCTTGCAACCTCTAGGTAGGCGCTCAGCTCCACGAGGAAGAGCGTCGATGCGCCCAGGCCCAGCCACACCAGCCATATGGGCTGGCACACGGGGCACGCGGTTGTGAAGAGGCCAAGTGCGCTTCCTGCAAGCGTCCTTTTCCTGAGGTTGCGGGTGTCGTGTTGCCTGAATCGGAAGGCCGTCACCGTAAGCATCAGGGCAGTAAGCGCGGCGATTGCGGTGATGAGCGTTGAGTCAAGCGGCTTGAGCAGGGGGTTGAAGGCGAGTGTGGAGGGAACGAGGATGCCAGTGAGCATCCAATAGGCAAGAATTACTATAGTGGAAAGGGCTGCGAAAAGCAATGCGTAATGAGGCCTGCCCAGAATCGTGTGCAGGCTGTCAATGTCTTTCCTGACGGGTGAAAGGTCCATGGGCATTGGGCAGCTCCTTGGCGAGTTCCGATTGGCTTAATTTTTGGAAGATGTAAATTATCTCCGGCCTTAGGTTAATGTTTTGCATTGTTCTTGAAGGGGTGTGTGGGGAACCGGCGTTTATGCCCCCGCCCCCGTATTGCTTATTCCGCAATGAGCCTTCCCCTGAACATACTCATCGAACAGCTGTATTCGTGCACGCCCGCAGTGGGGGTGAATTCCGCCGTTTGCGTCTCGCCGTTCCTTGAGATGAGCCTCACGCCGTAGTCGGGAATCATGAGCGCCCGGCCGCATCCCGAATAAGGGTCTGCAGAGAAGGACAGCCTCACGGGAATTCCCGCCTTCACGCGGATTTCCTGCCTGTCGTAAGTGCCGGTGCCAAGCGCGCGGAGGCTCACTTCCTGCACCCCGCCGGTTATGGCAACTTGCCGCTGCGGGCCTCCGGGAGCCTCCGCGTAAGAAGGCGCGGGAGCGTATGCCTGGTATTGGTACTGTTGCGCTGCAACCCCCCCAGCGCTTGCAGTCTGGCTGATGAGCAGCATCCCCCCGATTGCGAGAAAGGCTATAGTCCCTATTACTAGTATTCCATGGTCCATGTCGAAAATCACCTTAAATCCATAATCTGCGGCCTTGAGCTTCCAACCGGCGTATTTCTTATAGTTGAAACAATACTTATCATTGCTTGAAACAATCTTTTGGCGAGTGCTATGGCAGTTTTTAACGTTTCAACAATTGGAAACATGCGCCCCAACAAGCGCGTGGTGCTTGCGGTATTCCTCCTTTCGGGGTTCATCCTGCTGATAGCCGTCATGCTTTTCAGCTTCGAGCTCACCCAAAGGGGGCAGTTTTCAGGATTCCACTCGTTTCTCGTGACGTACCACCTCGAGATTATGGTCGTCATATCGGCCATCGGCGTTGCGGTGGGAGCGGGGGTGTTCTACCTAATGTCCGAAAGGGTGGAGAAGACGGAAAAGGAATCCAAAATCACCGCCACGCTGCTCTTGTCCCTTCTTTCGGTGGAGGAAAGGCGTGCGGTGGAGTTTCTCGCAAAAAGCGGCGGGAATGCCCTGCAGTCGGAAGTGTCAAGGCTTGAAGGAATGAACCGGCTCAAGGCCCATCGCACGGTCGGCAGGCTGGTTTCCAAAGAGATAGTGGCGATAACCAAAGTCGGCAAGACCAACAGGCTGCAGCTTTCGCCCGCAATTCTTGACGCTTTGAAGTCCAAGGCTTGAAATGTGAAATTGGGAAAAAGGGCCCGGTGCCCTGCCGCCTAAGCGGCCGCCTTGTTTTCAAGCCCCCAGTTGTAAGATGCCGCAATAAGCCAGCCTACAAAAGCGCCTGCAACGATGCCGAGGATGAGGCTCACCAGCAAGGTGCTGACCCCAAACGCGGGCGTGCCGAAGCGCATCATGCCGTAATACATGTTTCCGTACGCGCCCATCATCGCGCCGGGAGAGCCCCAAACAAGCAGGCCGAATAGAAGGTGCAAAACGCCTCCTGTTATCGCGCCTGAAATCGCCGCAGCGTTTTGATCCAATCCGTTTTTCATTTCAATCCCTCCCTGTTACCTTCCGCCAGCCGTCAACCTTATTTTGCACGCGCCAGCTTGTTGTAGACAAGGGCGTAGGCATAACCGCCCACGAGGCCGACTGCCGCCCAGGCGACAAGGCCGACTAGAAAACCGTAGGGGCTGATAAGCGGGTTCGTCTCGTTGAGAGCCACTCCGTGGAACATGTACCTGCCCACGCCCATTGCGCTTCCGTAAAACGCATAGAGCGCCGCCACGCACAGGGTGTAAAGCCCCGCGATGACGGCGGC
>JACQBR010000019.1 GCA_016194335.1 Microcaldota archaeon | reverse complement strand
GCCGCTAGGAGCAATAACTACGCACGAACAGAAAAAGAAACAGCAGTAAGGGGAAGAACTCCCCTTACCAACCCCTCCTCACAATGCGGGCCAGCCCTCCCCGCCCCGAAGGCGGAGGGTTCGATGGCCCGCACCTACTGATTTGAGTGTAGTAGGGCTCGATTTAAAATGCGGAAGTTTCTTTCCCATCAATTCCTACCTCGCAAGGAAGCTAATGCATGTTCCAGCCAGTTGCCTGCGGCGTTGACTATATCTGTCGTCTTGTCTGCAACGAATAAATAAACGCCGATAAGTATCAGTACGGCTGCCCCCAAAACCGAAAGGTAGAGGCCTACGTCCGTATAGTTAATGGCGCCTTCATGCGGAAAAGCGCGGTCCAAAGTAAAGCCAAAGGCAGCACCAAACATGGATGCCGCGATTATGTTGAACCACGGGTGACGTATAGCTTCGGTGACTAACTCGGAGGGCTTTCCACCTGAATTCTGCTTAGCTCGGGTTTGGGTAGAATGACGTGACTCAAGCTTCGATAGAAGAGCCTTGCCGTTTCTAATAACTCGTTCAATCTCAATATTTGCTTCAATAACCTTAGGGTCAGCTTTAAGTTTCTTGATAAAATCTACGGTGTTCATCTGAAAATGCTGTTCGCATTGCTCATCCGATACGGTTTTTAGATATTTGTAGAATGCGGGGCGACTTTTCTCAAGCCACTCTTTGGCGTAGGTCACCCGTATCGCCGCGTCTATTACGTGAGCCAGGTTAGCGGGTGGCTCGTTAGAAACATTGCTTTGAGAAGCCAGACGCTTAGCCGCCTCCTGCAAGTAATTATTGTGTGCACCGTAGAGAGTAAAGTCATTGTAAAAGAAATCCTCGACATCATTTCTCAGATTCTTTTCAAGTTGAAGTAATAATCCTTGAGACCTAAGCTTGCCCCAATTCTCGTCTTGAAACGATTGATATCTTTGAATCATCCCTTGAACTCTGTTTTCGAGGTCAAAATGAAGCGGTCGGTAAAGTGCTTGATTCAGCTGTTCTTCCCGCTTTCTTTCTTCAATAATAACCTGAGCCCTATATGTAGCAACTCCACCAAGGATAGCCGCTAAAAGTGCTGCAATTACGGTGGCAATAAGATTCCAGCGAGCTGCTTCGGATTGAATGCCCAAGGACTTCTCGTTAGAAATTCGCTGTTCTTCAAGAAGTGAAGTAACTAACAAAGATTGGTTCTCCGCAATAGTGTTACTCTTCTTTTGAAAGAATTCGTCCTTGGTCAATACCTGGACAGGTGTATCGTCAATTCTCCCAGACAATGCACAAAAGCAATCATCCCCAGTACAAGAGGCATTTCTTCTAATTACGTTCGCGGCAGCGTAACAAAGCTTGAAACCCTCTCTTACCGCAAAGCCATGAACAAAATACATGTCGCTTCGCGTAACATTGTTTTCTGTGGTTACATTAACTCGATATTGAGGAATCGGTTGTTCCCAGACGGAAAGTGGGAACAAGTCGGTTCTGTTGCCACAGCGTATTTCTGACCTTGCAAATAGTAGTGCATCCCGCTCGGTTACGTTACCTGGAATAGATACTTTAAAAGAAGCGACCGCTGCACCGTTCTCGACTAAGTCTGAAGCATAGTCGGGTTCGGCGCCCCTCAGTTCAACTGAAGCGCTAAAGCGCCCATATGCGTCGGCACAGCGTGGGCTGTCAATGTAGGAATAAGCCAAGCTACTGGACAAGAGATATAGAAGCCATAACAAGAAGAAAACGAACCGCATGCTTCTGCCTCAAAAACTCACTTCCCCGTGATGAGTTTTCCAAAGAGAACCATTGCGCCTATGAGCATTAAGTAGCCGAAGATTTTGAACCACTCTGCAATCTCGCCCAAGGGGAGGCCACCTGTTCCAAGGAAAACTAAGCCTAAAACAAAGAGAGAAAGAAAATTGTGCTTTCCCTCGATACCAACGTCAAGTGGCCCTATGTTTAGGTGTTGTATGCCTACAACGACGCCACCGACATTTTGTTGGAAGCCGCTCATTCCATCACCATCTACAAAGGAGGTCGAAAGCTTATTAAACCCTTACCGCGTATACCTTATAGGGGTAAGGGGTTATGGGTAGCGACGAAGAATTCCTAAAATCCTGGCGCTTGAAGTGGGCTGAAGGCGTGGTGACTGGCTTTGTTCGCGGACGAATGGACCGCGCTAGGGCATTTGGAATGTTGCGACGTGCAAAAGCAATGGGCGTCACTGAAAAAGAGCTCAATAGCATCATGCAAGCTATAGAGAGCAGTCCGGCTTACCTGCCTGCGATGAGCCAGCATGAAAAAGCTGCTAAAGTGAAGGAAATCAGGGAGGCACTAGCAAGGGGCGAAATTCAAGCTACTGGAACCGTCAAAGGCTAGGGCATTTTACTATCGTATCGCGCCGCTCCCCTGCGGCACTCTTCAAACATTAAAAGTTGGGGGGAACAAGCTTAAGCCAACAGTCCCCGCTTCAACATCAAATAGACAGCAATCATCGGAGACTTGTGAATGCGGTAACGCCCACGACTAATTTTTTTTAACACGCCGAGCTTTACCAATCTACCAATATATGGTGCGCTGATACCTTCGTCACTCATCTCCACGCTTCGAAGAATATCTTTGTTTATCCTAGCAATCTTATCGAAACAAATAACGTCTTGATCTGAAGCATCTGACACTTCATGATCTAGCCAACTCCTACCGATTTCAACTGCCGATCTTACCGACCCCTCGACACGCGCGGCGGTTATTGTTTGATTATCTAAGTAAGTTGCGCTGGCCAAGCACTGCACCAAGTACGGATAACCGGCAGTCAACCGATGCAAAGCACTTACTGCCGACGCGTCCCACTTAGTTCCTTCAGATGACAGGGGCTTTTCCAATACTTCTTTTGTCTCTTCTAGGGTAAAATGGCCTAGATTGAAACTTGCTCCGGAAAATATCCTAGAAATTGGGGAATAGTCCTTAATCAGGTTCTCTTCGAAATCGATGCCTCCCGAGACAACCAACACGACTGGAATTGGATTTGGTCCCTCAACTATTGTTTTGAGCTCTCCGACGGCTTCCGGTGACAAATAGTCAGCATCATCTAAAGCCAGTAAAACGAAATCAGCATTTCTGAGACCGGCCAGACAAGACTTCCATACCTGATACGCGCTTTGTTTTTGGGATTCTGCTTTAATATCAACTGTTAATTCAAATGCGCTTAACGAATGAATGCGATTCGCTTGACTAGCTAGATTTTCTAAAAAAGATCTCCGCGCCGCTACTTGTACACTGATTTCTTCATTAAGTAGCTGATACAATTCGTTGTCACTAGTGGTTCTTGAGAGGCGACGATAAATAACAAGTAATTTCGAGGGTGTGTCCTGGGAGTCAAAAGCCGCAATGTTGGTAATTTTATTCAAAAGCGAAGTCTTGCCAACGCCTCGGTGTCCCTGCACCAATATTCCGCCAGATTGACGTTGAATCCGAGCTCGCTCAAACCGTTCCTGCACTTTCACTAAAACTTGTTCTCGCCCCCCGAAATAGTCAGGCTTAGCTGGGTTCTGAGGGTCATACGGGTTTGGCATACATTAATAGTATTAATTAATATTAATAAATGTTTCTAAATTGAGGGTTCGTCGTCTTAGCTTACAGTTTTGACCATCGGGAAAACCCCCTAGTAGAGTCGTTGTTCTCCCCAACTTTCAACTTTTGGGCAAATCACCCCTGCGGCACTCTAATACGATAGCGTAACGCCCGGCGCCCTGCAGAACTGCTCCCTCACCGACAAGCCCGTTCAGAGGAAAAAACCCTTTTGGGATTTGGCCGTCCCCCGTAATTTCCCAAACTCATCCTGCTGAGCCGCTTCTCCCGCCGCTTAAGAACGCGGTTTGACGCGCGTGGTCGTGCTGCTGGCTGCGACGGCGCGTTCGGCCCACAGGGCATAGGCAAACCCCGCGGCCATCATGACTGGAATCATCTGGTAGAAACTGCGAACGAGCCTGAAGCCGAGGAAATCGAAGGCGATGAGCCACGCGTCGAAAACGGAGTAAACGACGACGAGGGCGGTGAGGATGATTTCCTCGGCGTGGGGAAGTTTGTCAGCCTTCGACACGACCCAGCCGAGAGCCTTGACCACGAGATAGAACGCCGGCAGGATGAGGGGGACGAGGAGGGGGACGGAGTTGATTCCAATCAGTTTCACGACCGGAATCCACAATGGGTTTCCCTCCACGCCGCGCAACACGTCAAGAAAAGCGTCGAGAAACACAAGCGCGATGAAAACCAGCCAGCCAATGCGCTTGGAGAGATACGGCTCTTTCAACCCAAAAAACCCCTCAGATGCTAAATGACGCAGGTTGGCTTAAAATGGCTTGCGCCCACCTGCCGGCTCTTGCCTCCCGCTCAACGCCGGGGCAAAGGAATAAGTTTGGAAAAGGCCATTCCGGCCAGCGCATAGATAACCAGCGACTCGGCCGCCCACTGGAAAAGCAGCCAGAACGGGATGGAAAAAAGCAGGAGCGTGGTGAGGGTGAACGGGACGCCGGCGATGGCGAAGGTGAAAAGCCCGAAGTTCAGGCCCTTGCGCCAACCCTCGCCGCCGATGCTCCTGCCGACGAGGGCGAATGCCGACGCGAAAATGAATCCCGTAAGCAGCGAGGCGGCGAATGAAAGGATGAAGAACTCGATTCCCGGCGGGCCCCTTGCGGGCATCATGATCTTGCTCCAGAGAGTAAAGTACTGCGGGTCGGCGTAATAGCCCATGCTCAGAAACGCGCCGAGCGTGTGGATGACTTGCGCGATTGCCGCAAACGCCATTGCGGAGAGGCACGCGCCTTTCCAACCGGCCGGGAGGCACATGAAGTAGAAACGTGCGCCGCTGTTAATAAGAGTTTTGAAAAGACGGAATTTCTTTCAGTTAGGCGCAATAAGGCTACGGGATGTTACCCCGTCGGCTGCTGCGCATTTATAACCAGCAAGCCCGAGTAATTATGTAAAGCCGCTAATGATTTGGCATTCAAACGGAGGTTGGTTGGAATGGGAGTCTTAGGGGAGTTTTCCGAATTCCTGAGGAAATACCAGGCACTCGGGCTTGCGGTTGCATTCATCATCGGCGCCGCCTCAACCAAGCTCGTCACGGCCCTGGTGAACGACCTCGTGATGCCAATCGTCGGCGCGCTCGTTCCGGGCGGGGAGTGGCGCACCGCGGCGCTTAACGCCGGGCCGGTCAAATTCCTCGTTGGCGACTTCGTCGGGGCGCTTATCGACTTCACCATCATAGCGGCGGTCGTGTTCGGCATCGTCAAGTTCGTCATGAGGCAGGACGCGACGCAGAAAATCTGAGGATGAAAAGCACGACGGCTCAACACCCCTCGACCGCGGCAACTTCGTTTTCCCACCGCGCCCACGCTTGCTTATTCAAGCCGCCTTTGCAAAAAGGCTATTGTGAAATATGCGCCCCTTAAGCCCCTGCTTTACGTGAGGGCAGCTCCTCAGCCAGCTTCCTTATCTCCCTTGCCTTTTCCTCCCCAATTCCCTCCACCTCGCAAAGCTCCCCCTCGCCGGCGGTGAAGACGTTCTCCACGCTGCCGAAGTGCGAAAGCAGCTCCCTCGCAAGCTTGGGCCCCACGCCGGGAAGCGCCTCAATCACGCGAAGCGACTGCTCTTCCCGCGTGAACGCGCGCTTGTTGAAGTTCAGCTTTTCCGTCCTCTCGGGGCGCATCTGCTCCCTCCACGCAAGCTGGTGGAGGAACGCCGCGAGGCTCTCCTCGCTCTCCAAAAAAAAGACGGGGATGTTGTAGTCAACGGCAAGCGAGATGAGCGCCCCCCTTCTCGCGCGCTGGTCGAGCCTCTCGAAATTTTTTCCAACCACGCAGATTAGGGGGGAGGAAAAATTTTCCTTCAGGTCTCGCGCCTGGGAAAAGAGCCTGCCGTCAATCACGCTTGACTCGAAGTCCGCGGCGGTCTTGCGCTCAACTCCCACGCGGCCGCTGATTATGAAGTCGGCGGCTGGAAGGCGCCTCACTTCAACTTCCACGCCGAGCCTCTTGAGGGAATGGATGGCGCTTCCGCCAGCCTCGCGGTCGTCGATTGTGATGCGCACCCGTTGCTCGCCCATGTCCTTCCCGACTGTGTGAATATTGCGTAAGGCTTTTCAAGCCTCCCGTTCAAGGTTGTGTATGCCCCAAAAACCCTACAAGATAACCATTCCCGTACGGTTCGTCAGCCCCGCGGAAAAAGACGGGTTCTTGGATGATTACCGCGATGTGGTAAGGCTTGTTTCCCACTCGTACCCCAAAAGGATGGTTACGGGAGCCGTCGCGACCCAGCATGATTTCTGGCATGACGTGGCAAGCGCGGCTTATGTTCACGCGCTGGGGTATGAAGCTCCCGTAGTCATAGCCTCGCTTGTTAAGAACTTCAATCCGGGGCAGTTGAAGGACTTTCTCTCCAAGGGCGTTACGGACCCGAGGTTGCGCAAGTCGGTACTCCAGCTTTGTGAAAAATACCGCGATCTCGTCACGACAGACGAAACCGACGTGAACGTGAGAATGGCCACCGCAATCGGGGATTACGACTCCCTGCGCGCGACCCTCATCCGCGCGGTCGACTTGCTTCACGTGTTGGAGCACAAGGCGGCCGAAAAGGAATACCTCACCCTTACGCGCAACCTCTACGTCCCCCTCTTCTACTACGTATTTCACGATACGAGGCTCTCAAGCGACCTCGGAAGCGAATTCGTGAGGATAACGGACTTGACGCAGCACCAAAAGATAACAAGGGCACTGGATGAAAATGAGGGAAACCTCGCCATAAAGAAAGGGGCATTGATTGACGAACTCAATGCGGTCCTGGGAAGGAAGCATAGAATCACTCTTGAAGAGAGGAAAAAAGGCGTATTCGCGGCGTACAAGAAGTTGACCGACCCGGTCAAGAGCTATACGCCCGAAACGCTTCCGGACGCGTATGGCATCAGGGTCATAGTGGAGGAGGAGAGTGGAGAAAACCCGGGGCATCTATGGAAACGGATGCAGACCATCAAGGGAGCCGTCCTCCAGCTCCTGAAGGGAAAGACGAAAAGAACGCTACTCTTCTCCACCCTATTCCATGCGCGGCCCGATGGGCAAGGGAACGGGCTGCAAATAGACTGGGAAAACTTCAGGAAAAGCGACTATTCGAAAAACCCACCCACGAAATACCGCGGCATCAACATTCCCATCACAATCAACTACGACGAGCGGAAGCCGGATGGAATGACGGAAAGGAAATCCGCAAAGCTTGAAATACAACTCGTGGCAAGACCGTGGCATGAGACGAACGAACATGGCGGCCCTTCAAGAATCGGCTATCAAAACCCGCACCTCGAGGACGACCTCAAGGCAAAACTCACGCTCGCACGGGAGGCGCACGTAAAAGGCCAGCCCCTAGAAAGGGTGTTGCAGATTCTCAGCGGGATTTAACCTTCCAGCTTCTCCTGCCTTGCCGGCACTCCCTTCTTGAGCTCCTCCACGCGGATGCGCATCTTGCGCTCCTTGTTGCGCGAGGACCAGTGGTACGCCTCGTCCTTGGTCCCCTTGGTGTAGAGGATGATTGCCTTCCCTTCGCGCACGCGGCCCGTCCTCCCCCTTCTCTGGATTGCGCGGATTTCGCTCGGCACGGCGTCGTAAAAGACCACCGCGTCGGCGGCCGGGACGTCGATGCCCTCCTCAATCACGCTCGTTCCCACGAGGACGGAAAATCCCTTGTTGCGGAATTCCTCAAGCGTGGCGACCTGCCTCTTCTGGTTCATCCCCTCGCCGCTTTTCCCCACGAGCGCCTTGGCCGAAACTCCGGCGGCATTGAGCCGTTCCACCAGCGTCCTTACGCTGTCGCGAAAATGGGCGAAGACGATTACCGACTTGCCTTCCAACGCGTAGGAAGAGACAATCGAAACCAGCTTGAAAATCTTGGGATGCTCAATCCCGGCCGCCAGCAGTTCCGAACACCTTCGTTCAACCGCCTTGATGCGGTAATCCGCCGCCAGCTCCCTCACGGCCTTGCTCTCCGCCTTCCTTTTTTCGAGGTTGACGATGTACGAATGCAGCGCCGCCACGCCCTCGCTCTCAAGCAGGTCAAGGGCGTGAAGCACGTTCATCAGGCGCGCGAGAACGCTGATGAGGGAGTACTTCGCCGGGCTGTTCCACGAAAGCAGGCGCATGCGCGCTGCAAGAAGCTGCGTCTTGTTCGGCCGGGAGGAAGTGAGGCTGAGAAAATCGAGCCTGCTCAGCTTCAGGTAGCTTTCCTGCGCCAGCGTCTGCAATGAAGAGCTTATGGCAAGCAGCTCGGGGTTGAGCTCCACAGGAATCCTTTCCACCGTGATTTTATTCACATACTGCGCCACGTCATCGTCCGTCTCGTTCCTTGCCACCACGTGCCTGATTGCCAGATGGCCGCATATCTCCTCAATCTTTCCCTTCTCGCTGCTGGGCGAGGCGGTAAGCCCGAGGAGAAGCGCCTTCGCCCCCTGCGCGCGCTTGGCAATGGTTGCGTAAGCGTACTCGCCAATCGTGCGGTGAGCCTCGTCAAAAACAATTAGGGAAAAATCGTTGAGGCCGAGAATATCCAGATCGTTCTCAATAGTTTGCGGAGTGGCTGATATGATTTGGGCGCGCGCGTACAGTTCCTTCCTGCCTTCCTTGCCTGTTTCGCCCGTGATTACCAAGACCTTTTCCGCGGGGATTGAAATCAGCTCCCTGATGCTCGCCGCCTGCTGAACCGCCAACGGTTTCGTGGGGGCAAGGAAAAGGATTTTCGAATCCGGATTAGTTGCAAGGAGCTTCGCCATCACCAAAATGGAGACGAAAGTCTTTCCCAAAGCGGTTGGCATCACCACGAGTGAATTGCCCTTCTCCACAACCTCGGCGGCTGCAGCCACCTGGTACGCCCTCGGCTCGAGCGCGCCCGTCAGTGGCAAGCCTTTGAGAAACTCCTGCGCGTCCATCACAGGGAATTAACGGCTGGAAACCTAAAAAGACGGTAAGCCCGCCTGCCTCCCAATCCCTGATACGAAAACGCCTAATGCATCCCCGAAAATCGATTTAAAGAGGCGGGCTTCCTCCAAGCCCCCGGAAGAGCCTTCCAAACGCTTAAATAATCGGTGAGGCGATAACACTTTCAAGGTGGGTAAAACATGGACATTCCCTTAGCCCCTATTGAAAGGCTCATCCGCAAGGCTGGCGCCGAGCGCGTGAGCGAAGACGCCTCCGAAGCGCTTGCCGACGTCCTCGAAGAAGTCGCGCAGGACATCTCCCAAAAAGCCGCCCACCTCGCCCAACACGCAGGAAGAAAAACCGTCACGGCCGAAGACATAAAACTCGCGGCGAGAAACTGAGGCGCTATCGCCTGATTTCACGGTTTTGAAGGAGAAACAAGAGGCAGGTGGCTGCGATACTGGTGGTTGCATGGCCGGACAATTGATTGCCGAGGCTGCGTTCAACTGGCAGACCTCGCTGATGATGCTCCTCACGATGTCCGTAATCGCGGTTGCGGCGGCCATTATGCACGCCTGCTTCAAACGCACGAAAATGGGGAAGCGGGCATCGTGATAGCGGATTGCATAAATAATGAAACATTGCCAGCAATCCGCTAGTTGCAAATCGCACTTCTAAAGTTCCAGAATTAATGCGATTTGCTATGAGTTAGTTTTCGGAAAACTTTTTCGAAAGAATCGTGAATTCCTCAAGCGAAAGCGTGCGCACCCTGCGGGACGCAAGCCCTCCTGCCGAGCGGATCAACGACAGCGTTTGGCCCTTGTCCATCCCCAGCTGCGCGGTGGAATGGAGAAGCGACTTTTTCACGCTCTGGTTCTTGTGCGAAAACAGGGCGGTGACGAGAGTGCCGCTAAGCGCCAGCCTCCCGCCCGGGGGTTTTGCAGTGAGCTTCACGATTACCGAATCGACTTTGGGAATGGGGTCGAAGCACTCTTTGGGGATGAAGCCGATTATTTCGCAGTCGCAAGCCGCCTGCACCATCACCGTGAGGCGCGAGTAGTCCGACGAATTGGGCTTTGCCACCAGGCGCTTTGCGAATTCCGCCTGCAACACCAGCGCGGCCTGCCTAAAGCCGCTTGAGACGATGCGGAAAAGGATGGGGGACGCGACGTGGTAGGGCAGGCTGCCTACGATGAACTTGTATGGGGAGTAGTCGAGGGCGAGGGCGTCGCCGCGGACTATCTCGACGTTCCTGAATTTCCTAAGGCCCTTCTCCAAAATGGGAATGAGGTCGGAATCGATTTCCACGGCCACGACCTTGCGCGCCTTGGAGGCGAGCTCCCTCGTTACGCGGCCGTCGCCCGCGCCGATTTCGAGCACCAACTCGCCCTTTAGCGGCAAAGCCTCGGCCAGTTCGTAAATGAACTCGGGCGCAGCCAAAAAGTTTTGGGAAAGGCGTTTCTTGGGGGTTAACATTTCGAATGGGGAACGGGCGTTTCTCTGCAACCGTGCCGAATAACCACTTGTTGGCAAAAGGGAGAAAAAGCAGGGGCACGCGGGGGGATTGTTGGCAGCCCGTCAATATCCCTCGCGCTCCCTTGCCGGGGCCTTGGTGAAGAGGTAGTACTTGCTCTCGCCCTTGAGCTCCTCGAGAATGCGCGCAACGAACACTTCCTCTATCCTGCCTATGCCGGCGACGCGCTCGCGCACGTCGGCGAAACTCTCGAACGGCTTCTGCTCGCGCGCGGTGATGATGGCGTTGAGGTGCTTTTTCCCTATGGTGGGGAGAAGCTCGAGCAGGTGGTTGCGTATCGAGAGGGGGCCGGCGCGGTTGAGGAATGCGACCAGTTCCGGCTCGCGGGCCGCGACGAGTGCACGCACCTGGCTTTCGCACTCGCTTTTCGCGCGGGAGGTGAGCTGGTTGAGGCTGATGCGGCCGCGGATGTTCTCAATCTTGTCGCGCACGCCCTTGCCTATGTACACCTTCTCGCCCAGCGAGAGGTTCGCCCCCGGCTTGGCAACGGCCTCAAGAAGGGTGAAATACGTCTCGCCAATCAGCTGTGCCACGGGCTCCTTGCGCGCCTCGCCAGAAAGCCCCTGGGGGAGAAAGTCGAGAACCAGCGAATTCTCCTCTCGTTTGAACATCTTGATGCACCGGCCTGGATTTGACTGAAAGTATTTAGCGGGGGGAAAAATAAAAAGACGCGCAGAAGAGGGGGGATTGGCCTTTTTCTGCATGGATGGGGGCGCTAAGCCTTCTTCTGCTTCTTGAAGGCCTTGGCCAGCTCCTTGACCTGCTCTTCGGGAATGTCGGCCTTGGCCCACTGGAGGACTGCCCGTATCTCCTCCTCCTTGCGGGGAAGCAGGTTGAGAAATGCCACTACCGCCGTTTGGGGCAGGCTGGGGGAGATTTTTGAGAGCTCCTTGCGCAGGGACTCTTCCTTCGCCTCCGTCATGGCGCCGAATGCCTCGGCGTAAGCGAGGGTGTTTGCCTGCTCGTAGCCGAGTTCCGCGCCTGCGGTCTCCTTCTTGCGGTCGGAAAGAAGGCTGAAAACTTCCCTGAAGGTGATTGGCTTGGATTCGATGAGACGCATCTTGAAACTCTACCTCCGAATTGGACCCCTGAAACCCGGACTGCCTAAACCGCAATGCCGGCTGCGGAAATGCGGGAAAGGTGGGCGCCGGAAATCACCAGCGTCTTCTCCTTGCCCCCCGCCTTGAGAAGCACGCGGTAAGAGCGGCCCTGCCTGCCCAGAATGACGCCTATCTGCTTGTTGAAGCGGAGGTGCGGCCTGCCGTTTTTCGTGCGCGTGTTCGCCGTGAGCCGCACGAGCGCGCCTTGGGCGAATTCCTCAAGCGCCTTGGCCGGCGTCTGCCTGCCCTTTGCCCTGAGGTTGCGGCTGTGCTTGGAATTCGGTCCTGAAGAGCGCTTCAAACGGATACGCCTGTGAAGAGTGAGAACAAAACGCGCGGGGGAGTCAAGAACCCACCCGCATATTGCGCTGAAATGAAAGAGGGGGGACAAACTATTTATAATGCGCAGGGCGCAAACCCGGGGAGCCGCAACGCCATTTTTAAGGGGTTATATATGGGCTTTTAAATGACTTCGGCTAAAACCTAGTTAAAGGTGGTATAGCCAAATGGCAAAGAAACCAGCAACGCCAGTCAAGTTGGAAAGCACGGCCAAGAAAGCTGCAAAACCGGCCAAGGTAAACAAGAAGGTCAACATGAGCTTCAAGGTGGAGAACATCGTCGCGAGCGCCAACCTCATGGTCGAACTCGACCTGTTCAACATCGCAATGGAAGTTGACAACGTGGAATACGAGCCCGAACAGTTTCCCGGCGCAATCATGCGCCTCAAGGACATCGGGACCACGCTGCTGCTCTTCAAGAACGGCAAGGTAATCTGCTCCGGGGCGAAGAGCGAAAGGCAGATCAAGCAGAGCATCGAACGCGCGGTGGAGCTGCTCAAGGACTTCGTGCAGTAATTTTCCGCACCTGCTTTTTTTAGTTTTTTCCTTCAAAGCAGCGCCAAGCTCGCGAATCCAATCAGCCCGGAAATGAGCGCGAGCAGGGTGTACTTCCTCGCCTTTTCCAAAGTTTTCGGGACGGGGCGGGCGAACGAGATTGCGATGGAATGGAGCAGGAGAAAATCGCAAATGCCGACGAAAAGGGCGTATGGGGCGTAAAGGCCGAAATAGTGGAGGGGGGGCGCGAGGCTGAGCGCAATTGCGGCGAGCATTAGCAGCGATGCGAGAAAAAGCGTCGGCCGCGTCCCCGCAACCATCGGGAAGGTTTTCGAATGCAGTTTCCTGTCGCCCTCTACGTCCCGAAGCGTGAGCAAAAGCTCCCTTCCGGTTCCCGTGAGGAATGCGATGAGGGCAAAAATCGCAATGAACGGGTTGAGGCTGCAGGAGGCCGAAGCGCCGCAGGCCACCAGATTGCCGTAAACGAAGGGGATTGCCATCGTGGTGGCGATGAAGATGTTTCCAACCAGGGGAAGCTTCTTGAGCGCGAGGGTGTAGGCGATGGAGAAAACGGCGTAGAGAAGGACGATGAGAAACGCAGTCCAGCCCGAAAGGAGCGAAAGCGCCAGGCCGGCTGCGTAGAGCAGGTTGGCGGCAACGAATGCGTTTTGCGATGAAATCCTGCCGCTCACCAGCGGCCGTTCCGTGCGCCGGTTGGCCTTGTCGGAAGGCAGGTCGAAAACGTCGTTGAAGATGAACGAAGCGAGCGTCACGAGAGCGGGGCCGATTCCCGCAAGTGCGAACGAAATGGAAAACGATTTCGAGGCGATTGCGGCCCCCACGGCAACTGCGGCAAGCGTCATCACGGCATGCTCCCCGCGTGAGAGCGCCCACCAGTCCTTGAGGGAAAAAACCATGCCGCACATTCACTTCAAGAAACTATAGGGATGAATTGCTATTATTAAATAAACTCGCGGGGGCTTAGTTCTTGCTTATGCCCAACGTTTTCGCCTCCGTGCAGGAACGGCAGGGGATTTTCAGGAGGGAGGAGGCACTCTCCCCGGATTTCATTCCCGAAACGCTTCCCGGAAGGGAGGCGCAGGAAAGGGAAATTGCCTCGCTCCTCTCGCCGGCTGCATCGGGAAAGCGCTCGAGGAACATCTTCATATCCGGGCCTCCGGGGACGGGCAAGACCGCCACGTGCAGGCACGTGCTTGCGCAACTGCAGGAATACAGCTCCAAACCCGCGTGCGTGTTCGTCAACTGCTGGCACCACGACACGAGGCAGTCGGTGCTCTCTGAAATCGCCCAGAAACTGGGGCAGGCCATCCCCCGCAGGGGAGTTGCCGCGGACGAGGTTTACGACCGCGTGCTGGGCCAGCTCAAGCGGGACAGGCAGGTGTGCGTGGTGTTCCTGGACGAGGCGGACAAGCTTTCAAACGGCGAGGAGAAGGTGCTCTACGACCTCGGCCGCGCGGGCGAGGCGCACGGAGTGTTTATTGCAATAGTGATGGTTTCCAACGACGAGGGGCTCCTTGCCCGCACGGACGCGCGCATCCGCAGTTCCCTCTCGCCCGCGTGCATCGAGTTCAAGGCCTACAAGCCCACCGAGCTCAAGGCCATATTGGCCAAGCGCGCGGAAGCCGCGTTCGCCCCCGGCGCGTGCCCTCCCGAATCAATCGCGCTTTGCGCCGCCCACGCAAGCATGCTCGGAGGCGATGCGCGCATCGCGATAAGTGCGCTTTACGCGGCGGGCAAATCCGCCGAGGCAAAGGGCCACAGGATTGTCGAAGAGGATGACGCGCGAGAGGCGATTGGCAAAAGCATGACCAGCGCGCAGGAAAAGCTCGAGCGCGACAGGGAAGAATTGATTACCGGGGAGAAGAAGGTGCTTGCCGCCCTCGAGCAGGCCGGGGGGGAAACCACCTCTGGCGACCTATACGCCCTGCTTTCGGGCATGAGCCCCCGCAGCGTGCGCAACTACCTCGCCGGCCTTGAGGGGAGGAAGATTATCGAAACTCAGATGGTGCAGAAGGAAGGGCAGATGGTGAGGATTGTAAGATTGAGGGAGTGAGCAGATGTCGATAACCCTCTTTGCGGCAATGCAGAAAACACCTTCGGCAGAGCACTCCCTGCGACACTTCGTCATACCGGCAATTCGGGAAGGGAAGCTGCCTTCAGTAACCACTGTGAGCAAGACTGGAAATTACAAGAAGACACGTGTAAACGCGAAGGGAATATACGCCAATTATGCGTTCATAGACTCACAACGGCCCAACCGACACTGTAGTTTGAGCATAGAACGGACGCGGGGGGCGTGCTTTCCCACGCGGCGATCGCAGCGAGGGAGATGAAAAAGCCCTGCGTCGTGGGGACGGAGAAGGCTGCGAAAGTCTTCCGCGACGGCGAGATGGCCGAGATTGACGCGACTGCGGGGGTAGTCGGGAGAATCAGTTGAATTGCAGGATAGGTTTTTCGGGAATTGGGAAAAAAACAAACCCATACTGCCGTTCAATTCGCAGAAACGATTTTCACCACGCTCCCGTCTGCAAGGGGCTCGTCCCTTCCCATCCTCATTTTAGTCCGCGCGTCAACGGCGTAAAGGAAGCCCTTTGCCAGGTCAGAGTGGATTGCGCCGGCGAGGTCAACGGCAGTGCTTCCCTTTGGGAGCAGGATGGCGTCGGGAAGCACGCGGCCCAGATGGTCGGCGTATTTCCTCTCGTCCTGCACGGGAAAGACGGCGATGCAGTCGAGCTTTTCGAAAAAGATTTTGTGAAGCAGCGTCTGCACTCCCGTAGTGCCTAACTTCTCGAAAGTGGCCTTGAGGCGCTCGAGGGCGGCCTTCATCACCGGCGGCTGGGCGGAAAGGTCGGCGGTAATCTTGACGCCCTTGCCGTCATACTCGACAAGACCCTTTTCCATTGCCTTGCTTAACGCAAGTTCCAAGTCCGCCGCAATGGCAATGACAGAATGGTCGGGAAGTGCTTGCTGCAATTTGGTCAGATTCTCCTGCGCGCGGGGCATGTCCATCTTGTTGGCAGCCACGACGATGGGTTTGGAAAGTTTTCTCAAGGCCGCAGCGAGCAGGAGGAAATCCCTCTCGTGCCACTTGGCCCATTCTGGCGCCACGCCCGACTGTTTGATAGCCTCTTGAAGGTGACTCTCCCTGACGCCCACGCCTGAAAGGATTTGCTCAATCTCGCCAAGGCCTTTCGCGCGCGAAAATCGCTGGGAGTTGCGCGCCACGACTTTGCCAAACCAGCGGTCGAGCTCCTCCTCCACGAAGGAAACGTCGCGCGAAACGTCGTAGCCTGCTGGCGCGGGGTTGCCGAATTCGTCCGTGAGCCCGCTTGCGTCCGCCACGCACACGAGGGCGCTTGCCTGCGAAAGGTCGGAAAGAAACTCGTTGCCTTTTCCCTTCCCTTCGTGCGCACCCGGCACGAGGCCTGCAACGTCGATTACGTTGACGGGAACCGAGCGGATGCCGTTAACGCATTTGCCATAGCGTGGGAAGCACGCCACGCCAAGCCCTTGGCACGCGCAGGGAAAATCGAGGAACGCCACTCCCTTGTTGGGGTCGATGGTGGTGAATGGGTAATCGGCAACCGCGGCGCTGCCGTGAGTCAATGCGTTAAACAGGGTGGACTTGCCCTTGTTCGGGCCGCCCACGAGACCTACGAGCATCTGGAGAGTCAACTTCGCGTAATTAGTTTGGGGTGCACAAGGGCTTTAACCGTTCGGGAGGCGAAATTAAATCGATTATGGAAAAGGCTTCAATCTGGACGGTCAAGCACGCCCCCGCCAGCGTTGCGCAATGCGTTGGCAATGACGACGCGCGCGCGGCGATGCAGGCGTGGGCCAAGGGCTGGGCGGGAGGAAAAAAGCAGAAGCCCCTCCTGCTCTACGGCCCTCCGGGAGTGGGCAAAAGCGCCTGCGCGTACGCCCTGGCGGGGGACATGGGCTGGGAGCTTGTGGAAAGCAACGCAAGCGACCTGCGCGACAAGGAGACGCTCAGGCGGATTTTCGAACTCTCCTCCACAAGCGCGGGCCTTTACGGGGCGAAAAGGCTGCTTGTTTTCGACGAGATAGACTCGGCGATGGACAGGGGCGGGGTGCCGGAAATTGGCAAGATTGTTGCCGAGGCGAGCCAGCCAGTAATACTGATTGCAAACGACGCGTGGAACCCCAAGCTCGCGCCCCTGTGGCCCGCGTGCGCCATGCTGGAATTCAAGTCGATAAACACGCCTGCGCTTCGAAGCGCGCTTGAAATGATTGCGCAGAAGGAGGGGATTTCCACAGAGCAGGCGCAGCAACTCGCCTCGGGGGCGAAGGGCGATTTGAGAAGCGCTATCAACGACCTGCAGGCGGGGTTCGCCTCCGAGAGGGAGAGGAAGTCGGCCAGCATGTTCAGGGTGGTTGGGAAAATACTAAAGGCCGCAACAGTGCAGGATGCCGTGCGCGCGGGGGACGAGTCGGGCGCCGACCTGGACTTCCTCTCGCGCTGGGTGGAGCAGAACATTCCCGCGGAGTACGAGAAGCCGGATGAGTTGGCAAGGGCATTCGAATCGCTTGCGCTCGCGGCGCTCTTTTCCGCCCGCATCCGCAAGAGGCAGAACTACTCGCTCCTCAAGTACGTCCGCGCACTCACTCTTGGAGGCGTTGCCGTGGGCAAGGACGCGGCTTACTCGAAATTCTCCAAATACCAATTCCCCACATTGATGAGTTTGCTTTCCTCAAGCAGGGCGAAACGGGAGCTTGCGAAAAGCGCGTTTCTCAAGGCCGGGGCGCACCTCCACTGCTCCTCGCGCGACGCGAAGGATGCGCTCTTGATGGTCCTGCCAATCCCGGGCGCTGCAGAGCACTTCTCGATTACCGAAGGGGAGGCGGAGGCTGCGGCGGCGGTGCTTGGGATCAAGCTGGCCGCGGGGAAGGAAACGAAGGCCGGAAAAACAGGCAAGAACGACGGCGGATATGCGGAAAAAACAACTGACGGAAATGACGGCAGGACCGTTGCCGATGATGGGGAAAATCAGGAGAAGAATGGGGAGAAAAACTCCAAAAATAAAAAGCCCGCTTCAAAAGAACGGGCTTCGAGGCCGGAAGCCAAAAGCTCGCCCAACATAATCGTGAAAACGCTTGCGGACAGCTTCGGCTGAATCACCTGTTCTTTGCAAACCGGCTGAAGAGGAACGCGGCCAACAGCGCAACCAACCCGAGGGGGAGGAATGCGGGGATGGCCGAGACGCCCTGGGCATACAGCGTGGAGAAGTACTCGCTCACCTCGTCGCCAAGGGGCTTTTCAATCTCGTAGCTTATGCGCCACACCCCGCTTGCAGGCCCGCTCCAACGCACGGTGCTTCCGTCAGACTGCGTGGGGGAGGGTATGAACTTGCTTGGGTCGAAGCTGGCGACCGGCGGCAGGACGAGGATGAACGATTGGCTTCCCGAAAGCAGAGCCTCTCCCGACGCGGTCCGCTGGAAATTGAGGAACGGGTTTTGCAATGAAAAGCGTTTCGTGCGGCTGCCCACCTTTTCGGATGAGAAAATCGGTTCGGCAACGTCGTAATCCAGCTCTATTTCCGCGGTGCGCGAGCTCACCTCGAAAAGCCTCCTTGCGGAAATCGTGGTGTTGTTGGGCGTGAGGGAAGAGGCGATGTGGTAGCGCAAAATGGGGAGGAAGTTGCGCCAACTGATGAGGGTGTTCTGCCCGTACTTGCGCAGGGACTCGAACGTCTCGACGTCGTCGGCCTGGTCCAGCCTCACGACGTACGTTTCCTTCACGTGCGCCCAAGCGTCAGGCTGCACCTCCACGCGCATGACTGTGGAGATTTCGGTAAACGCCTTGAGGCCGGGCGAAATGGCAATAAGCGCCACAAGGGCGCAAAGCAGGAATGAAAGGGCCTTCATAAACTCTTTTAGCCGATTCGATTAATTAAGAGTATAGAGAAACCGGGCTTATAGCCCTCCGAGAAGAATGAGCCCCACCACGGTGGCAATCCACGCCCCCTTGTTCCACGCCCAGACTTTCGAGCCGTCGAGGGGATAGAAGGGAATCATGTTGAAGAGCCCGAGGAAGGCGTTGACGCTCGCTCCGAGTGCGCCGACGCTTCTCAAAGCCCCGGAAGGCGCGAACGCGGCGAGGGCAAGAAAGATTACGGCAAGTGCCGCGTTGGTAAGCGGGCCGACGAGTGAAATCTTTCCGTTCGCCTCAACCGTGATGTTCCGGCCGTATATGTAGACCGCCCCCGGCGCTGCGAAAATTACTGGCGAGCGGATGAGGGCGAGGACCATTGAAAGCCCCAAGCCAAGGGGCCAAGCCTGGTACCGGGCGTGCGCGCCGTACGACTGCGCTAGGAACTTGTGCGCAAGCTCGTGAAGCACGAACCCCGCGCCAACGGTGAGGAGAATCTCGACGAAAAGGGTTGAGAACCCCGGCGGGGTGAACGGCCTCGCGCCGTTTGCGTAGGCAAAAACTGCCGAAAGCACCACGACCGAAACCAGGATGTGGGTTATCTCGTCAAGATCCAATGCGACCACCGAAACTTTCAACGGCTAATCCATACGGAAACGCGACCCCTTCAACTCCCGACGCCACCCGACGGTTTTGAGTAATGCTCCACTTCGGTTATCTGCAGCGAAGGAAGGCTGAACGTGCCGGCGTAGGAGGAGATGGCGCCCTCGGCACTCCTTCCGTTTCCAAGCGCCACGCGGATTTTCTGCCCCACCCTGCCGCTGCCCAAGGCGACCACGACAACGGAATCCAAAGACGGGAATGCGTCCCCCATTGGGGAATGCGTGCGCGCCATTGCCGCGACAAGCCTGTCGCCCCTCCTGATTCCGCGCAGGTGGGGAAATGCGAACGAAAAGATGATTGAAACGCCGAGCGCAAGGGCGATGCTCTGCGCAAGGCTGTCAAAAACGCTCGACTGCGCACCGAGAGCCGCGTCAATGACCTGGTGGAGCGCGTAGGCTACCAAGGCGATTCCGCAAAGGAGGAACGCGGACGATGCCAAGAGACGGAGGTTCATACTGGAGGCTTCACCAACCAATTTCCCGCATTAATCTTAGGCGAGGAAAAAGAAAAGGGTTGTGGGACTGGAAATCACGCGTATCCCGCAACCTGTTCCCTGCTCTGCTTCTGAAGCGTGGCGGCAAGCGTGGGCCTCACGGCGCCCAATGCCTTTTCGAAGTGCTTGCGGCTCACTTCCTTCGCGCCGAGGTTGTCGCGCAACGCGTTCATTCCCGCTTCCCTGCAGAGGCCCTCGAGGTCCGCGCCGCTGTAGCCTTCCGTCTTCTTGGCTATGTCGGCAAGGCCCACGTCCTTTGCAATCGGCATCTTGCGCGTGTGCACCTTGAGGATTTCAAGCCTCGTTTTCTCGTCGGGCGCTGGGATGAAAAGCACCTTGTCAAACCGTCCGGGGCGGAGGAGCGCGGGGTCGAGAATGTCCGCCCTGTTGGTAGCACCGATAACCACGATGTCCCTTAGGTTCTGGATGCCGTCCATTTCGGCAAGGAGGGTGTTCACCATCCTTTCGGTAACGTGGCTGTCGTTGTCCTCCCCGCCTCTGGCGGGTGCGATTGCGTCAATTTCGTCGAAGAAGATTATGCACGGGCTCGCGGAGCGCGCCTTGCGGAAAATCTCGCGGATGCCCTTTTCCGAATCGCCGACCCACTTGCTCAAAAGCTCGGGGCCGCGCACTGAGATGAAATTCGCCTCGCTCTGGGTTGCGACCGCCTTTGCCAAGAGGGTTTTTCCAGTGCCGGGATAGCCGAAGAGAAGGATGCCGCGCACTGGGCGGATGCCCACCCGCGCGAAGACCTCTGGGCTCTTGAGCGGAAGCTCCACCGCCTCCTTCAGCTCGCGCTTGATTTCCTCAAGCCCGCCGATCTGCTCCCACTTGACGTTAGGCACCTCTATGTAAACCTCGCGCAATGCGCTGGGATGCACTTCCTTGAGTGCGTTCTCAAAATCCTCCTTGGTGACCTTCAGGCCGTCAAGAATGTTCTGGGGGATTTCCTTCTCCAAATCTATTTTGGGCAGTATGCGGCGAAGCACTTTCATCGCCGCTTCCTTGCAGAGCATCTGGAGATCCGCGCCCACGAACCCGTAAGTGACCGCGGAAAAATCGTCGAGGAACAAGTCACGCGCCTTTTCCGCATCTCCTCCCGCCTTTTTTAAATACGGCTCCACTTCAAGAGGCATGCCGCGGCTGTGGATTTGGAGAATCTCCCTGCGGCCCTGCTTGTCGGGAACGCCGATTTCGATTTCGCGGTCGAAGCGCCCCGGGCGGCGCAACGCGGGGTCGAGGCTGTTAGGCCTGTTCGTCGCAGCTAGGACAATTACGGAACCGCGGCTCTTCAGCCCGTCCATGCTCGAGAGAAGCTGCGAAACGATTCTCTTCTCGACTTCGCCCATCACTTCCTCGCGCTTGGGGGCGATGGCGTCGATCTCGTCGATGAAAATGATTGAAGGCGCGTGTTCTTCGGCCTCGGCAAAAATCGCGCGAAGGCGCTCTTCAGCCTCGCCAACGAATTTGCTCACTATTTCCGGGGCTGCGATAGTGATGAAATGCGCCTCGCTCTCGTTGGCAACTGCCTTGGCGACAAGGGTCTTTCCAGTTCCGGGGCTGCCGTAAAGAAGAATTCCTTTTGGCGGCTCGATGCCCAGACGTTCAAAAAGTTCCGGATGGCGCATTGGAAGTTCCACCATCTCGCGCACTTTCCTAATCTCTTCCTTCAGCCCGCCCACGTCCTCGTATGAAATTGTGGGGATGCGGCCGAGTTCCTTCATCGGTTCCTCGCGCAATTCCACAATCGTGTCGTCAACCACAATCGTCACGCCGAGGGGAACCGTTTGCGCCACGACGAACGGGAATGCCGTGCCGAAGACATTGACGTTCGAAACGTCCCCGCGCTGCAGCGGCTTGCCGATGAGGTTCTTCTTCACGTACTGGTCAAAGCCCGGCGCGTAGCGGGTGGGCTGGTTTGGCGCGAGCACGATTTTCTTTGCCGGCTTTATCTCGGCCTTCTTTATTTTCACCTTGTCCCCCAGGCCCACGCTCGAATTCTGGCGCAAAATGCCGTCCATGCGGATGAGGTTGAGCCCCTCGTCAGCCGGGTGGGCGGGAAGCACGATTGCGGCGGTGTTCTTCTTGCCCCTGATTTCAACCACGTCGCCCGTGGTGACGTTGAGGATGCGCCGCGCGGTAGAATCTATCCTCACCACCCGCTTTCCGTAGTCGATCTGCATCGCTTCGGCAACCTTGAGGTCGATTTCCTGGTTCATGAAAGCATCACTCCCCCTTCCGAAAAACTTGAATTAACAGCCAACAAAGGACAAACCATCAACGCCAGAATGATTCCCCAAACTCACAAGACAGTCTCACTACTCAAAACTCTTAAGCGTTTCCAGCATCGCCCTGCGGTGGCGCGCCATCATCAGCGACACGAGGGAAAACAGCTCGGCGGCCTCGTCATCCTCCAACTCCCGCATCTTCTCCATGTAGTGCGAGACGGTGTTGCGCGAAATGCCCACCTCGTCCGCTATCTCCAAGTTCGAATGCCCCTTGCTCCGCAGGAAGACGATCTCCTTGAGAATCGGCGGCTTGAAGCCGTGCCGCTTGGAAATCCTCACGAACACGCGCTCGAATTCCACAAGAAATTGTGCAAAATGCACATATTTAAGCATTACGCTGTGGCTATTGCCAAAATTGTTTCTTTATTTCATCCCTGCTTCTATTGCAATTTTCGCAGTCGCCCAGTTACTGTGTTGCATAACTGTTGGGTGAAGTGGTCTTTAAACCACTTTACGGTTGGTTTTCTGCGTATGTTTTGAGCAGGTCGTAAGTCCAGAACTTTCCTGCAACTTCATTCAATGCGTTTCCGATTTTCTTCGACCTGACGTTTTCACCAAATTTGCGTTTTACTGCTGAGAACATGCCTTCGGTTCCTACCCATCGTTCTCCGTAATCGCATTGCGTAGCCCATATTTTGTAGCCCAACCTTTTCTTGGCTTCGACCTCTTGGTTGCGTAAGTCACGGCCTTCGCTGGCCACGGCGTTAATGCGCGTCTTCACTGCTGGTTTGATTCCGTGTTCTTGAAGGAAGTCGAACAGGTCGAAGTCGTCAAACATGCCATCGCCCCAGAATTTGGGGATTGTGAATCCTTTGTTCAGCAAGCCCTGCATGTGTTTGACGGCCACGTCTGCCTCGCTTTCACCCTCGCCTTCCACAAACACGTCGCAAGCAAGCATTTTTTTTCTCACAGGGTCGGCTGAAATCACGACCTTCAGGTACTTCCTGCGCTTGCCGTACATTCTAGCGCGGTATTCCCCTCCGTTCTCGAACTTCATTCCGCTCCCATCAGTGCTCACGCAACAATCTATCATGGGAAGTGTGAAGCCTACTTTCGTTTTGCTCACTCGACGGTTGATAGTCGTGTAATCATCCGCTTTTGGAACGTGTCCGTGTTCAGCAAGTTTTCTGGTAAACCCCTCAAGCCCGCGATAGTCAAGCCACTGGTAAAGCACGGCCTGAAAACGAATCAAAGACTCCGGGAACTCAGACCGAGCGCCGACCTTATCGGCGTTCATGCATTCGAGTTCCTTAACCCAAGAATTGACCCACTCGAAGTCCAGGAAAAACTCTCCCCTGACCACGAGTTGTTCGTTATACCCGCACCAATCCCGTTCGTCTGTGAAGGGCTTGCCCCAACGTTTGCTTGCAACCATCAAATCACCTACGCTATTATAATAGCGTAAAAGTATATAAACAAGCCTTACCTTAACAATAACATGGCGAAACGAATCGTTTGTTACACGCTTGGAGGAATAGAACCAAGAAAGAGACTGAAATTCAATCATGAACTCTACGGCTTCACTGACCGATCCAATAACGGCAAGTACGAATACAAGCGAAAAGGAATCCTATCGGGCGTTAGGTACGAAAAACCGCTCGACTCGGTTCTGGTTTTACCATCAGCAAACACACGCGATATAGTCAAACATCTGAAGAAATACCGGGCAAAATACATTAATTACCCGATTCAAGAATAATTATGCAACAAAGCAATATCATCAAATTGTTTTCTTTCCAGAACTTTTATGAAATTGCCAGTCCCTAAAGACGGCTCTAAAATCCTAATACGCCCATCATACGACCGGTACTCTAAAATTAATTCAATTAGCCGCTCGGCTATTTTTTCTCTAGT
>JACQBR010000016.1 GCA_016194335.1 Microcaldota archaeon | reverse complement strand
AATATCATCAAATTGTTTTCTTTCCAGAACTTTTATGAAATTGCCAGTCCCTAAAGACGGCTCTAAAATCCTAATACGCCCATCATACGACCGGTACTCTAAAATTAATTCAATTAGCCGCTCGGCTATTTTTTCTCTAGTAAAATACTGTCCGAGTATAAACTTCTTTTTTTTTTCGTTTGTGTTCATTTTCTTATCCCTGCAACTGCCTTTGAATGTGCCACTTGGAGTAAGATAGTAATATTCGAGTCTTTTGTCTTTAAAACAGGTTCCGGGAGTAGCTTGCCGGCCCCACCAAAAGTTAACCACCCTAAGGCAGCACCTGCATCAGCTCTTCCCTCTGCATCTTGGAGAGCGCCAGCGCCTTCACCACGCCCTCGGCGACTTTCCTTTTCTCGCCGGGGGTGATTTGCACCGCCTTGGCCAAGGTGCCTTTGAGCAAGTTAGGCACTACGGCAAGTTTGCCGCTTGGATCGAACCCGACCGCAAGCTCGAGGGGCACGCTTCGGAACCACTCGCGCGTGCCGCGGATGATGAACCCGCCCTTGGGGACGTACTCGCCGCTTTGCGCGCTTTTGCTCACCTGCGATTTATCAACGCAATAGACGTCAACCGCGGTAAAGCCGCGCTTCCACGCGCTTGAAAAAGAGGCTGCAAGCTGTGCCGCTTCCCGCCTGTCCTGCGCACCGGCCGCCTTCCCGCCTTTGAGAATCGTCGCTGGCGCGCCTTGGATGTCGGCGTGGAGGAACAAATCGCCTTGCTCGAGGTGCCTCGCGACAATGATCTCGTTTGACTTGGCGTCCTTTCCCGCGATGCAAAGCAGGCCGCCGCTTGTCCTGAAGTGGTGGAACTTCTCGAACCACTCGCGCTTGGCCGCTTCCTTGCGCACCAATGCGGTCTTCTCAACCGCCTCCTGCCCCGCGATTTTCCTCATCCTCTCCAGTTCGGCAATGTGCCTCCTGAGGTCTTCCATCGCCACGAGCGCGCCGGCCCTCTTCTCGCGCGCCTTCTTCGCCCTCTCGAAATACGCGGCGGCGTTCTCGTGGATCGACTTTCTGGAGTCAAGGGTGATTTTCATGGCATTCGCTTCCTAAACTTTTTTTCCGCGAGTTTTTTCTTCCCGGTTTTCTCCTTTTCCCCTGCCCCAGCCGATGGAATCCCAAAAACGCTCGTGGGCGAAATAGGCAATGGTGGTGTAGGCGTTGCTTATAATTACGAACCACAATGCCAACTCCGCCCTTCCCGTCAGGAAGAAGACGAAAGCCGCGTCGAGAATGACCACCAGAATCCGGTAAGTCGCGGCCTTTGCCAGCGAGCGCGTCCAATCCTCCCTGAAAGAGCGGTAAGCAATTGCCATTCTCAAAGCGCCATGGAAGTTGATTTCATTTATTTAGCGGAGCGCCGGGAATTAAGGACGAAGTTTGGGAAGGTTTCGTTTCCGCAGGCTTCGCTTCAGAATTGTTTTTCGCCCAGTCTTTCTTCGTCTCGCAAGTCGGGAGCAGGCACATTTTCCACGGCCGTTTGCCCTTGCGCCTCACCGTCACTATGGGCGTGCCGCACTTCTCGCACTTCTTGCCCGTGCCTTTCACCGCCGACTCGCGCGGCAGGGGGAACGTGTTGCGGCAGTTGGGGTAGGCGTTGCATCCCACGAAGACGCCGAACTTGCTTTTTCGCATCACCAGATAACCATCCGCGCAGAGGTTGCACTTCCCGAGCTTTCCATCCTCGCGCTGCGTGGTGCGGAATGCGGAAAGCAGCTTGGAGCCGATGTCCTGCTCGTGCGTCCTGAACTCGCCAATCAACTTAACCAAAGTTTCCTTGCCGTTCCCAATCACGCCGTCGGCTGTTTTCTTCCCCTCCTGAATCCCATCCATGTCGCGCTCGAACTGCCTGGTGAGCTCCTCGCTAAGCACGTGCGGGGCGTTTGCGTTTAGCGCGCTGAAAATCGCCATTCCGAACGGCGTGACTTCGATGCTCGCCTTTCCTGCGAGGTAGCCGCGGTTGAAGAGGGTCTGGATTATTGAAGCGCGCGTCGCCTTTGTTCCGAGTTCGTCCTGTTCCAGTTTTCGCACCAGCGACGCCTGCGTGTAGCGCTTGGGAGGCTGCGTCTTCTTCTCCTCCAGGAATATCTTTTCCGCCGTGACGCGCTCGCCCTCCGCAAAGTCGGGAAGGACGACTTCGTCCGCTTCCGAATAGGGCGCGTAGTAGTCCATCCAATTGCGCTCGATTGTGCGGATTCCGCTTGCGGCAAAATCCACCTTGCCCAGAAGCAACTGCACCGAAAGCTTCTCCCGTATGCTCGGGAGGGCGAAGCACGAGAGGAAGCGCTTCACAATCAGGTCGTAGAGCTTGCGCTGGTCGGGGAATGTGCTGGCAAGCGGCTGGCCCGTGGGGTAGATTGCCGGGTGGGCCGGGTCGGAATTCTTCCCCTCGAAGGGCTTGAAGCGCTTCTGCGCAATGAGGGAATCGGCAAGCTTGCAATACTCGGGCATCTTGGCGATTTTGGAAATGATTTTCGGCAGCCCCAATTGCTCGGGAAGCTTTTGCGACGATGAACGGGGATAACTGCATACGCCCTCCTCGTAGAGGCGCTGGGCAATCTCGAGCGTCTGGGCGGGCGAGAAGCCGAACGCGCGGTACGCCTCGGTCTGCAGGGTGGTGAGGTCAAATGGCGTGGGCGGCATCTGCTCAAACCGCCTGCGCTCGACTTTAGCGACTGACCCTTCCTTGGCACACAGCGCCAGGGACTCCTCGGCCTCATTCTTGTCGAGAAATTCGCCGCGGGTTGAGGAGAACTCCACTCCCTTCACCATCGCAAGCAGGAGCCAGTATGGCTTGGAAATGAACGCCCCGATTTCCCCCTCGCGCCTTGCCAAAACCGCAAGCGCCGGGCCCTGCACCCTTCCGATGCTGAGCACCTTGAACGCGCCCGCCTGCTTAATCGCGTGCATGAGCGCGCGGGAAAGCGAGATGCCCCAGAAGAAGTCGAGCATGTGCCGCGTGCGGCCCGCGCTGACCAACCCCGCGTCTAGGGAATCCCGCGCGTTGACAAACGCGGCCTCCAATTCCTCCTCCGTGAGGGTGGAGAACTTCATGCGCCTGACTTTTCTTGCCCTGCAGGCGAACTCGAGGATGTTGGCTGCAATCACTTCCCCCTCGATGTCGTAGTCAGTAGCGGCGTAGAACTCGTCCGCGCCTTTCGCCTCTGAAGCGATCGCCTTGAGATAGTCCTTGGTGAACCCCGCTTCCTTGTCGATTTCGGAAGAGGGCTTCCACTCCACGTCGAAAACGGGAAAGCCGCTTGACTTCTGCCTCTCCGCCAGGCCGTAGAGATGGCCCGCTGCGGGAACGACGCGGATGTCCGCCCCGCCGCGGCTAACCTCGAAAACCGGCACCTTGCCAACCATGCGCCGGTGGAACTGCCCGTTTGAGAGTGCGGACGCTATCTTCGCGGCGCTGTTGGGCTTTTCGGAAAGGACGACTACTTTTCTTGACATCGGTAAAATTAGGAGGGGGGAAAGATAAATTACCAGAGGGCGGGAGAACCCTCCGGCCATAAAGACGGGATAGTGATTTAATACCGCGAAGAGAAATACTTCTGGATTTCAATGGCTGGCAGAATCGTTCCGCTCAAGGCGCCAAGCGGCAAGAAGGGGCGAAAGCGGTTGATTCGTATGCTTCTGCACGCGCCCGTTTCGCAAGTGCGCTTCCGCGGCGACAAGGTCTTCCTCAACTTCGCCGGCCACCGGATTTCGGATGATATTGTGGTGAAGCGCGAGAGGCACGTGGCCGACTGGAGCAGGAGGAGGAAGGAAGTTTTCATCGACCGCAACATCAGCGGAAGGGACAGGGAAAAGTCGTTCCGCGCCCTCTGCGTGCACGAGGCTGTCGAAAAGTTCCTGGCCGAGAAATTCGGCCTTACCGTCGACAGGGAGGCAGACGCCGTGGCACGCCGCAAGGAGAGGGAATACCTTGAGAAAAACGGCGGGAATTGGCGCAGCCACGAGCTCATAGTCTATTGGGACTGGCACCATCTTGGGGAAGAGTGACGGCGGAATTAAGGAAATGGCACGCGCTTGAGTAACGGGCGGTTATGGATGGAATTTGAGAAGATTCACGTCGGCCGCGATTACTATTGGGCTTGGCGCGACATCGACTTTCTCCCCTACGGGTGGCTGGATGAACGAGAGTTGGAAACGCTTCCGCTCCCCATCTACGCGCAGGACCTGCATCCCGACTGCCCCGTGGGCGTGCCCTGCGGGAGCGAAGAAACCAAGACGAACGAAATCCGCCTTCCCGCAACTTTTGGGCAGTTGAACCTCGACCCGGACTTGCGCACGGACTTGAGGAGGGTGGAGAGGAAAAACGCGGGGGTGCAGGTGGTGGAGGGCGAGAAGGGCGCGCTGGAAAAGGCCAGTCCCTGGTTCCTGCAATTCTGGGGGGAAAAGCCGGATGACTTCAGGCGCAGGATGGAACTGTGGAAAGGCGCATCCACCCTCAGCGCATACGAGGGCGAAAAACTCCTCGGCGTGCACATCGCGTTCCATTCTGGCAATTCGGTTTACTACCTTGGCTGCTGGTGGGACCGCAACCACAAAAACCGCTCCATCCCCACGTTCCTGCTGTCGAGGGACATCGAACGCGCCATTTCCCTAAGCAAATCCGGCTACGACCTCGGCATCGGAAGCGAGCCGTACAAGAAGCAGTGGGGCGTGACGGAAAGGCAGGTGAAGTATTACGCCATGATGCCGGCGCGCCTGGCCGAAAAGCTGGGGATAAGCGAGTTTGACCAAATGCCCCGATTGCGCATTTAGACCGAACTGGTCTAGCGCAAATTTGGTTTTGCAATTTATGTTTCAATCCTTGTTGTAGTGGATTGCGCATTTAGACTAGCGACGGGGCGGTGATGCTGCCCTGCGTGGTGATGTTTCAATCCTTGTTGTAGTGGATTGCGCATTTGTTTCAATCCTTGTTGTAGTGGATTGCGCATTTAGACTAACGGGGATTTTGTTGCTAACAAGTCGGGGCAAATAAGGTTTTTTGTTGTGAATAACGCTTCTTTGTATGCTAATGCCACTTGCTCTATTTCCGTAATTGATTACAACAATACTATTTTTGTTTCTTTCGCGTCAATGTCGAATTTGGGTAATGGGTATTACAACTATACGTTAAACCAGTCGGCGGGGAGTTATACCGCTTCGATAAATTGTTCTGATTCAAGCGGAGCAAGTGTTTTTATAGGCAGTAAAAACTTTAATGTTGTTTCTGCTTGTAGTATTGTTAGCGCGTTGGCTATTGGAACTCAAGGGGGTGGAAACATGATTTTGGATTTTACGTTAATAGCGTTTTTGACTTTAGTGTCTTTGATTATGATTGCAGTTGGTTACTTAGCCCAGTCTAAAATGTTGATGGCTATTGGCGGGGTTTTCTTGATGGTGACGGGCGGGTTGTTTTTCGACACGCGGGCGGGGTTGGGTATTCAAACTTTAGCAAACACTACCAGCACGGTAACGCTAAGTTCAACGGGAGCGGTTAATGGCGCTTCTACTGTGAATAATTACCAGCCGTTGCAGAATGAGTATGTCGGCGGGTTGGGGTTGGCTTACTTGCTTGTTGGTCTTGGAGTTTTGTTGGCAATTACTTTGCAGTATCTTGACGAGCGTAAGAAAAAGCCGGAGGAGTTTGAAAGTCGTTTAGAGGCTTAATGGCTTTTTTTCTACTTTGAGGAAATATAACTCTGGCACATGATTATCATCCAACAGCTTACTTGCTTTAGAGGCGGTGGAAAACCACCTTAAAGGATTGATTGGCACTCTGCCTTCGTCAAACATTTTTCTTAATTTGCCTAGTTTAGAAACTGGCTTCTGAAAAACTGGCTGCATTTCATCAACCCCGACAATCCGCAGGCCATTGAGCCTTATCATCTCTCCAAAGGATTTCTCTGGCTCGCTGCCGTAGTAATTCTCTTGTAAAATAATTTGTCCATGCTCGGTCAAGTGTTTGCTTATGTTTTGGTAAAACTCCTTGTGGATAGTCCAGAACGGGTCGTAACTCTTGATGTCCTGCCTCCAAGATAGCGGCGTGCCGTAGTAATGTGGCGGGTTGCCAACTACCAAGTCCCACTTCTCTCGCTCTGGAATGTCTTTTAACCCGTCGGACTGATAGGCAGTAACCGTATTTTCAAGGCCGTTTTTCCTAATTGTGTTTTTTATACAATCTATAGCTTTAGGGTTGTATTCTAGTAAAACTAATTTATCGCATAATCCTTCTGAGAGGATGGAAAAACCAATGAATGCAGGGCCTGCGCAGATTTCGCAAACAGTTTTTACTTTAATTTGTTTGCTCTTAAGATATGGAATATACATTTGGCCGAAACTACTACCACCCCCATCTAGTTCGGGTTCGTAAAATACTCTTATACCATTATATTCCTTGAAAAACATGATTATTTAACCTCCAAAATGATTTTTAGGTTGGCTTCAGCCCCTTCTTTTTGCTTAACGGCGGTTTCTACCCTTTCCGCCCATTCGATTTTGGCATAATTAGCCAATAACCACCGCCACGTTTTAGCCCTTGTTGGGAATTTGTGTTCGCGGGCAATTTCGTTCAAGAGGTAATCTTCCTCTGGACTGATAGGTATTCGGTCTTGTTGTTCCCTATTTAGCTTATCCTCATCGGCTAACTTAGCTATCTTTTGTTTGAGAATTAGGCGGTCTTCCATTTCTAGCTTAACCGCAAACGAACCGTCGGAATTTTTGGTTGCGTAAACCTTCTTGACTGCGGCAGGGCTTGAGCTCACGTCTGCGTCGGAGTTGCGATTGGCTAAGTAGAGTTCGTATGCAAGCATTCGCCAAAGCCCCATTTTAATAGGGGAAGCGAACCATTTTTAACCTGCCCTTGGAATGATCCCTCACTCCGGAAGAGAATGTAGAAATTGGGCAACAACGGAAAACCGCTTCAGGAATTTGGGGGAGCCAAGTAGGGCGCCTAAATCAGCAGGCTGTACTTGCTGAGGTAAATCTGCACTTTCACCACTTCGAGGAAGGGCAGGAAGACAAGGGCGTTGAACGCGATTGCAATGAGGGGGGCGAATGGCAGGACGGCCGCAAGCGCGGAGAAAACGACCGCGTTGAGGGCGAGGAGAACCGCGGCAAGGGCAACGAATGCAATTGCGTATCTGAATTTCTTCGTCGCCATGGAGTAGCTCAGCGCAACCGCGTGCTCCACGCTGGCGTTGTCAATCACGATCGCCTGGGGGACGAAAAGCACCAGGAGCGCCAACGCGAACGAAAAGAGGGAATTGAGCACTATGCGCACGCCCTCGCTTGCCGCGCCCGACTCGAAAAGCGCGAGGTTGAATGCGAACGACGCGATGAAAACCGCCAGCAGGACCGTGAATAGCTTTATCGTCGCCTCCTCCATCCGTTCGAAGTCCGTGTGCTTGAGGGCGTTTAGGGAGCGTTGGGCGCGAAGGACGGAATTGACCGCGACGACGGCGAATGAGAAGAGCAGGAGCGAAACGAGAAGCACGGCCAGGAGGGAGAGGAGCTCGATTGCCGAAACGTCGGCGCCGATGCTTCCCAGCCTGAGGTAAATCCCGCCCAGCGCCACGTAATTGGGGAGCAGGAGGGCAAGCGGGAAGGCTATGAGGAAGGGGATGCTGAAGAAGGAAAGCAGGCGGAGGTTCTCCGAATAGGCCTTCAACGCGTGTCCCACGAGCTTGGCGAAAGTCATCTTTCCCTTCAACACCCGATTGGTTCTAATGCCCGCAAACCATTATTAAATCCGCCGAACGCCTCGGAAAATCCGCCCAACGCCCACAAAGGGCCGCGTGAAAAAATGCCGTTCGGGGGAAGGAAAATCATTTAGCGCAAAAAAGTAAACTGGATTTGGACCCGCCTCAAAAACCCCGCCGGAACCCGCCTTGGCCCCGCATCCTCATCAACCCCAATGAAAGCGCCATTGCCAGCACCAGGGATATCCAGCTGAGTTCCGGAAGCTTCCTGCGGGGGACGGCGGCGAATGCGCGCGCGACCGTGCAGCCCGCGTTGGAATAGCCCGCCTGGGCGGTGATTTCGTAATTCCCGTCGTTGGTGAGGTTGAGGATGAAGGAATGCAGCCCGTTGGCGCACGACGAAGGGCCGGTGTTGCGGACGGTCCCGTTGGGAAACCTCACGGAAAGCAACACGTCGGTGCACTCGCCCGCGCCGTTGTGCGTAAAAGTCGCATTGAGGATGGCCAGCTGGGCCGAGGCGAAAATGGGGCAGGAAAGCGAGAGCTGGTCAGGCTGGGAAGCCAACGCAGGCTCGCCTGGCGCCGCGTAAGGCCCCTCGACGGGGGTGCGCTGGAGATTGGCGGGAATTACCGTGGCGGACGGGCTGCCATCGGCGAAAACCTGCTGGAAAAGGACAACAGCGAGCAGAACGGCAATCGCGGCGATGCGGCGCATGATTGACTGTATAGGCCGGCCGCAAATATTAAACACTCCCAAAGGCCCAACGCAAGCTGGCGGAAGGGGAGAGGGCCATGCGAACCCCCCACCCCCCACCCAAACGGGCCATTGGACCCCCTGTCCTTACTCCGCCTTTTTATAGCTATACCCGGCTACTATTGTTTCACCCCATTCCTATTGCTCAATATTGCATAAAGTTTTCAAAAAGGAGAAAACAGCCACATGGCCGAAAAAAGGAACCTCAAGTGCGAACGCTGCGGCAGGGACGCGTATTACATGGAAAAATGCGACTACTGCTCGCGCAACGTGTGCCGGCCGTGCCAGAAAAGCTCGCTCACCGCCTCGAAAACCGAGCGCAAGGTGATTTGCCGCGACTGCTGGGGCGACACGAAAAAGCGCAAGGCCTTCAAGAGCGCCTAACCGGTTTTGCAAACCGGGAGTTAACCTTAAAGGAACCGCAGCGCGAGCCATTTTGAGAGAAAAAAGCACGCCCCCCCCAATCCGGCAGGAAAACTGCATCTGCAAGCCCCAGATTGCCATTACCGGAATAGCAACTTTTAAAAGCGCAAACTCGTTATTGAATACCCGTTGCGAAACCCACCGGCACGACATGGGACTTTCCAAGATCGGCGTATCCTGTCCAGTGGCGCCGTGTCCTTTTTTGGCGCCTAGCCCGTTATCAAAAGCTCTTTCGGCCCGGCTTGTCCGGGGCTCACCGGATTACTTTGTGATGGGCTTGCCGTTAAAGGACGCAAAAACCCCTTGCAAGGTCGCACGCAAGAGTTACGCGGGCCACAAACCGCCCAGGTTTGAGCGTGCGAGCCACAAAGACAGCGCGTGAACGATTTTGGAAGGTCAAAAACTGATTCCCATCCAAGGCGGGGACACTTGGCAAATTGCCTTGAAACATATACGAACGCCAACGCTCACGCAATTGCGAGAATGCGCTCATTCCCCTAATGCTTAACGAGAGGGGAGGGCACGCCTTGGGGGTTAGGTGGGAATTAAAAGCTCCTTCAGCCAATTCTTCTTGGCAAAAAAGCTGGAGCTGGACTGGTTGAAAATCTCGATCCGCAGAAGGAGGCCTACCAATGCGGAAGTGTGGCCGCGGCAGGGGAGGCTCAAGGAACTGATTGAGAAGGAAGCCGAGCTTCACGAGAAGTTGCGCGAAAGCTGCTCGCCAATCGGGGCAATGGGGCACGACTACCCCCAAGCGCACTCGCTATGGAGGGCTTCGGGCGGGATCTTCCTAAGCGACAGTGCGCTGGAATTCCGCAGGCAGTTCGGCAATTACCTCAAGGGAAACGAGCTTCACGAACCCATCAGCGAAAGGGAAGTCAGGAAATTAAGCGGGGAATTCCAAAAGCTCCCGGCAGTGATAAAAAAAGCCCAAAGCTTCTTGGTCAAATCTAAATTCGGCGGGACGCGTCATTCTGAAATGTTCACCAACCTCGCAAACGCGCTGGCAAGGGTGGAAAACTACCGGAGCCACCTTCTGCTCATTGCCGACGAATTAAGGGCAATTGGGAAAAAACGGTAAGGACCTGCAACGGGACAGCCGCCTATTTCCGCCCGCTTTCCCGCTCGACCACGACGGCCGTGCCGTACGCGGTGACTTCAACTGTTGACGAGATGAGCTGCGCGGAGGAGAAGCGCACGCCCACGACCGCATTCGCCCCTTCCTTGTGCGCGTTGCGCATCAGTTCGGAAAGGGCGCTCGCGCGCGCCTCGTTGAGCATCTTTTTGTAGGTGCGGATTTCCCCGCCCACGATCGTCTTGAGGACGGCGCCGAGGTCGGCAAGCGCGTTCTTGCTCCTTGCGCTTGAGGCCCACGCGATTCCCCTGTAGGAAACGGCGCGGTAACCGGGAATCGAATCGGTCGTCGAAACAAGGACTTGTGAGGAAGCCAACTTAAACCACCTTTACGCAATTAAACCGTTGCTGGCTTTAAACCCTATTCTTTCAAAAGCGTTCTGTTGGCCAAATGATTGTTGCAACTCGCTGATGTGGGAAAAAATGGCCGGGGAAAAGAATTCGGAATTCGTGCCGTGGCTGGAGAAATACCGCCCCAAGACGCTGAAGGAAGTCGTGGGGCACTCGCAGATAGTGGAACGCATGGAGGCGTACGTGAAGAGCAAGAACCTCCCCCACCTTCTTTTGGCCGGGCCGCCGGGAGTCGGCAAGACCACCTGCGTCCTTGCGATGGCGAGGGAATTGTACGGAAGTGCGATGAATGAGTGTTTCCTTGAATTAAATGCGAGTGATGAGAGGGGAATAGATGTTGTTCGGGGGAAAATCAAGGACTTCGCCCGCACGATTCCGATGAGCGACGTTGACTTCAAGCTCATCCTGCTTGACGAGGCTGACGCCCTTACCGACGACGCCCAGCAGGCACTTCGCCGCACGATGGAGAAATACAGCACCAACACGAGATTCCTGCTTTCGTGCAACTACTCCTCGCGCATCATCGAGCCTATCCAAAGCAGGTGCGCCGTCTTCCGCTTCAGGATGCTCGAGGGGAAGGACATAGAAGAAATCGCGGCACACATCGCGAAGGGAGAGGGAATCGACCTGGACCAGAAGGCGACGGATGCAATTGTTTACGTCTCCGGAGGCGACGCGCGCAGGGCGGTCAACGTCCTGCAGGGCGCGAGCGCGCTTTCCCCGCACGTGAAGGAGGATGACGTCCTTGCGCTAAGCGCGCGGGCGCGCCCCGTTGAAATCGAGCAGCTGGTTGGCACGGCGATGGAAGGGAAGTTCGTCGAGGCGAGGAAGATTCTCGACGACCTGATGCTCAAGTACGGCATGGCAGGCGAGGACGTGATGGGGCAAATCTACCGCTCGGTGATGGCAAACTCCGAGATAGGCCAGCGGCCCAAGGCGGCCCTTATCGAAAGGATTGGCGAGTACGACTTCCGCATGAGCCAGGGGGCGGACCCGCGAATCCAGCTGGAGGCCCTGCTTGCGCAGATGGCGCTTGCAGGAAAGAAGTGAGTGCGGAAATCGGCCATATGGGCGAACGGGGGGCGGGCCCGCTTCCGTGCCGAAAACACCCAGAACGCGCTGGAATTCATCCACGGCTGTGACTTGCGCTCCCGGCATTCAGGCCGCTAATTCCCAATCGTCTTGGAGAACGCCACTATCGCCTCGGCCATGATGTACGCCACGTAGGCAAGGAGGAGCACCAGCCCGTTGCGCCGGGAGATCCCCTCGTGGCGGATGAGCAGGTACCACACGAACATCGTGGCGGCGACGAGGAACACGAACCCCGTGGTGAAGAGGCCCACGCCGTTTGAGATTGGGCCTAAGATTGACGAAACGCCAAGCACTACCGTGAGGTTGATCACGCAGCTTCCGAAAATGTCGCCCAGCGCAAGGGCGACCTTTCCCCTCCTGATTGCGGCGAAATCCACCATCAGCTCCGGCAGCGTCGTCCCGAACGATATTATCGTGAGGCCCATGAACGCCTGCGGCACGTTGAGGCCCTGCGCAATCTGGATTGCCGAACCGACCACGAACTTCCCTGAAACGATGAGGACGGCGACACCGATTGCGAAAAGCACGATTGTCTTTGCGATTTCGGCATGGGGCTTGACCGGCTTGAGCGAGAGGGTGAAGCCCTTCTTCACCACGAAAATGAGGTAGAGGTGGAAAATCAGGATGAGAAAAACGCCTTCCGCAAAGCCGAGGGACCCGCGGTAGAGGAGGAGGAGGGGAAGCACCGCCACGATGAAAAGAAGTTCGGCGCTCTCTATGGTCTGCTCGCGCTTCACATCCACCCGCCTCAAAAGCGCGGTGACGCCCAGGACGAGGGCGATGTTGGCGATGCTCGAGCCCAGCACGTCGCCAAGCGCTATGCTTCCCGCGCCCGAGCTTGACGCGATTACCGAGACGATGAGGTCGGGAAAGGAAGTTGCGAACGCGATGAAGACATAGCCAGTCGCGAATTCGGCAATCCCGAAATGTTCGGCAAGCCTTATTGCGGAGTCGAGGACCCAGTGGCTGCTTTTGACAAGCACGACAAGCGCAATGAGGAGGGTGAGGGACGATTCGAGGAAAGTCATTCCAGAGTCGAATAGGGAAAAGGCGGATAATAAACAATGGCTTTTTGATTTGTTCGGCTCCCTCCCCGCAGGGATGCTTGTTGTTCTCTCCCTTCGGCTCTTTGGGGTATTTAGGGGCGTTATTCAAACGAGCCGTTTTCTCGACTGTTTTCCTCCGTGAAAAAGGCTACCGCGCCCAGAGGTAGAAAACACTCCCAAAACAGTCCCGCCCCTAAGCTGAATCCCCGCTGCCTTTGAGGCTGATGGAATTAATTCCCGCAGAATCGGGGGGGAACTTTGGGGCTTAGGGCTTGCCGCAAAATAAAGTGCATAACTGTACTGCATTTTCCCCCCGGCACCAGTAAATGGAACAAAATCGAACACCGTTTGTTCTCGTTCATCAGCATGAACTGGCGCGGAAAACCACTCGTCACCTACGAAGTCATCGTACAACCCGTACGCTCAACGAAAACCAACGCCGGACTCAAAGCGTTTGCGATGCTTGACAAAAAGCATTACGAAAAAGGAAAAAAGTTCCCCGACGAACAAATGGCATCAGTACACATCCGAAAGCACGCCCTGCATCCGGCATGGAATCACACCATCGCCCCCAACATTAATTAGGCAACTTATTTTGCGGTAATGCCTTAGAGCCTCTGGATGCTCCCGTGGGCCCCGCCGCCCACTTCCCCGCCGCCGAGCGGAAGCGATGGGATTTGCAGCCCCCCGCCCTGCCTTCCTTGCGCAACCGCAGGTAAATCACGACGAGTATGGCGGCGATGCTTACCGCAATGGCCGCAACCATGGGGTCGAAACTGAATCCGAACGGAAGGCCTGGAATTGATGTCTTGGCCGGGGCCGCAAGGGCGGTGAAGTTGCCGGCGGCCTTGGCCTCCTGCGCTATCTTGTCGAAATCGGCCTCGGAGAGGTTGGCAGTGGTTTTGAACGCGAGTTCCTTTATCGCGAACGAAAGCTGAAGGTCCACCAGCTTGCGCCTCACGTCCTGCATCCCAAGGTCCTCCCCGCCGTAATTGCCCTCGGCAGCCGCGACGGCATGGGCCGTCTGGTTGATTGCAACCGCAGCCCGCTTGTACGCCGCGAGCGCAGCCTCCGCATTGACCACGCGTGCAGTGGCGTTGGCCAGGTAGGCGTCGAACGCCTTTTTCTGCAGCCTCGCGTCAGTATCGTTGCGGGCGGTCTTTATCTGTGCAATCTGGTTCTGCAGTTCCGACTGGTCGCGCAAGGCGAACGTCGGGGAGATTCCGTTGATTGCCTGAAAGCGCGCCTTGAAGCCCCCGTATTGCGCGACGTACTTGTCAAGGGCGTCGCGGGCAGTGTTGTAGAGCACGAGGGAAACCGCCTGCTCCCCTGACGCCCGCACGGACGAATCCACCATCGCCTTCTCAACCTCGGGGCCCTTCATCAAAAGGACGTTGTTCACCCTCCTCTCCAAGAGGGAGAAGTTTGCCAATGTCAGCCTGCATTTGGAAAGCCCGCCGTCCTTGAAGAACGGGGGGTAGGAAATCATCTGCGCGTGGGCGTTGATGAACCGGGCGAACGCGTCGTGAAGGGAGGAAATCGTGAGATTCAAACCCGCAATCGGGGGGGAAGTCGAGTTGACCTCAAGCAAAAGCGACCCCAGCCGGTCGGTGCGCAGGGCCAAGAGCGGCAGGGACGATTCCAGGTCGTTCTTCACGGGAACTATGTCGAATGCCAGAATGCCCTTCCAGAAATTCTGGTCGTAAAGGTAGGAGCATTGGAACTTTCCGGAGTAGTCGAAGCACACGTGCTTTCCGCTCCGAAACTCGTCGTACGCCACGCGGCAGCTGAACGCGTCGTCGGAAAAATTCTGGAATGACGCGTAGAGCGATGCGGCACGCTGGCTGCTTACCGAAAGGTTGCGCACGTCCGGGGCTATGGAGGCAATCACCGCCTCGTCGGCCACGGGAAGGAACTCCGAGGAGAGGAGTATGAGGGAGGAATTGGAGCCGGCAACGAGGTAGTAGGGTTTGCCGCCGCTTGAGAACGGGATGACCTCATCCACAGCCTCCTGTGCGGGAAGAAAACCGCCCGCGACCGACTCTATGGTGCGCTTTGCCAAGGTAGTCTCCGCCTGCGCCATTGCCGCAAGCATGACCAACGCGATGAAAAACGGCGACAGCCTCAATTTTCCCAGAGCCATTTCACGATCCAACCCCATCACTGCGTTTGAACCCATCGCATAAACCCGGCCCACAACACATTCAACAAGGCCTAATCACGCCTCGGCCCATCACTAAAAACCTACCGCCGCACGCCAAACAAAACCGCTTAACGCATCGGCCTTGACCACTGGAAACCCGCCCGCGGCACCCTTGGCAAAACCAATTCACGCCCCCTCCAACCCTCCACCGCGCGCCAACCCCTCGCCTGGACTCAGCCCACAGAGTTTAAGATTGGAACTATTAATAGATAACGGGAGATTCTGCAAGCGATGAAAAAAGCACTCTTTATCCACGCGGGCCTCCAGCAACAAGAGGGAAGCGCCTTCCAATATGCCGCCGGCCTGATGCCAGGCTGGCGTAAGGCAATCTCAAGCGGCAGGCACGAGTTCGAACCGATTCTGGTGGCCATGCGCGACCCCGGCCTTCCCATTGGCAACATCGTGGAACCGGATGGTTTTGAAGGGCTTACGGACAGGGGCGTGAGGGTCTTTGCCTCGGCAAGGGCGCGGGAGAAATGCTTTTTCGTCGAATCGAAAATGGGCGAAGACGGGAAGGCCGAACTCGAAAAGACGCTTCTGGAGAAATTCGGAGTCGAATGCCAAAACCTGCATCCCAAACAGGCGGCAGCCCTCCTTTCGTTCTGGAAAGCGGTGCCGCTTTTTGCAAGGGCGCTTTGTGAAAAAGGCGAGGAAATCGCAATCATTGACGCAAACGACTGGGCCGCGTTCCCCGCGGGCTTTCTCGCAAGCGAAACGCTTGGAAAGCCCCTCTCCTGCAGGTTCCATTCCGGCGAGTGCGGAAGGGCGTTGGGAAGGCCGGACCCGGATTCGGCCGCGCTGCAAATAGAGGCGGCCGCGCTTTGCCACTCGGATTACGTGCAGGCGGTAAGCGTGCACGAGGCGAAGTTCGAAATCGGCAGCCTGATGCCACACGCGAAAAAAATGGCCGGGGCGAAACCCGGCAGGGCAGGGGATTGGAAATGGAGGGAAGGGCAGTTCGAGAGGTTCCTTCTCCTCGAATCGCAGGAGGCGAGCCTCGTGGCGCAGTGCGCCGCCGGCGTAAACGCAGGGATAAACCTCGAGCCGTGGAGGGAGGTAAGGGCGGGGGCAATCGCGGAAGGCCGTGACACGCTGGCAAAGCTCCTTCCCGGCAAGGAAATGTTCATCGTGTACTCGGGCCGGGATTGGAAGGGGGCGGACGCGATTCTGGACGCATTCGCATCCCTGCGCAACGCCAAGGCCGGGCTGCTCCTTCTCGGTGAGTTTGACGACGCGCATTACGCGTATTGCTCAAGCAGGATTTCGAAGTTGGGCATCGGGGGGGGCACAGCCGTTCACGGCCGGGAGCTTGAGGACGGGATGGAAATGGAAATCCTCTGCGCCGCCGACGCCATTGCCCTCCCTTCTTCCTACGCGCCTTCCGACCCCGACGCGCTCAAGGCATTGGCGGCAAACCTCTCCTGCGAAACCAACGGGAAGAAAGGCCCGGTGCTAATCGCTTCCGACACCGGAGGCATGCACGACATCCTGAGCAACGGGATAAACGGCTTCAAAATCCCGATGGGTCCGGGCGGATTCGCCCCCGACGCGGGAAAGCTTGCCGGAATACTCAAGATGGCAATCGACGAACCGCCTGCAGGAATGACTGCCGCGGCTGCCCAGACGGCGGAGAGGCAGTCGTTCAACTGGCAGTCCGTATCCCTCCGCATCCAAGAGACCTACCGCAAGGCAATTGAGAACCACGCGAACGCAAAGCGCTGAACTTGCAAGCCGCCTCAATAAAACCGAGGAGCGGAAAAACAAGGCCGCGAGGATAACCCCTTGCGGGAGGGGCGCTGGCGCTTTACCCCAAAAACGCTCGCCGCGTGAATCTCGGAAAATTCCGGAAAACGGAACTCTACCGGGAACGAAACTATTTTCTACCCAACAAATAAGACTCACCGCCGCGCAAAGAATGGGCTTACGAACTCCGGTTTTTTTTGCAAAAAGCCGGCCGGGCTTTGGGCGGGTGGTGAATAAAAATGGGAAAATGCTTTGCGGCAAGACTGTTTCTTCTGGCCTTCCTTCTCGCCATGCCCCTTGCATTCGCGCAAGTGACGCCTTCCCCCAACCCCGCCACCGTGCAGATTACCAACAGCCTCTGCCAGGTGGTCAGCCTCGTGAGGTACGTCGCGGGCGCGATTGCAATACTAGCGTTCGCAATCCTCGGCATCCAATTCATGACCGTGGGGAGCAATCCAATGGCCCGCGAGGACATCAAGACCAAAATGGGCTACATCGCAATCGGAATGTTCCTCATCCTCATCTCAAACTACATAGTGGCGATATTCCTGCCCCAGGCGGCCTCATGCCCATTCCCCTAAGGCAGGCGTGGCTGCTCGCGGCACTCGTGGCGGCAAACGCGTCCGGATTCACCGGCGAGGAGGAAATAATCGCCGGCCTGCTTCCCAGCTACCCAAACCCGCCGTTTGAAACTGCCGCGCAATTCAACGCCCAAGCTAAATGCTGCTCCCTCGGCATTCCGCCCGGCTGGCGCGGCGCCAACTCCAGCGCGCACGAACTGGCGGCCGCAATAGCGTACCTCCAGCCCGAAGTCCACGTGCCGGGCGGGAAACGCACGCTTGCCAACCGCACGGGAACCGCCCGCATATTCCTCTGGGGAATGCGCAAAACCCCCGGCGAGCTTTGGGACGAAAGCCCGTGCCCCAACGAAGTTACCCGCACGGACGCGAAGGAACTCTTTGAAGCAAGCTTCGAGTCTGCGGGCGCAAGGCGGGAGGTAACCGCCGTGGAAAACGACAATCCCGGCCGGGAGAAAACCACGCGGGGGGAGAGATGGCCGGCGCAATGGCCGGAAGGCAACGAAACGACCGTAAATTACGGCGGCGTGGCGCAAGGCGACTGGAACTTCACAATCAGCTACGGGCTGCAGACGGCTTACGCCATTCGGCACTTCCAAAGCATTCCCGTCTACTCGTGCAACTCGGTCGGATGCGTCGTTTCGTACGCATGCAGGGAGGGCGAGCTTGAAACGAGGACTTATTACGACGCCGTGAACGGCTCGGCGCAAATCACCATCCCGGCCCCGGCCTCCGGCAGCGTGGCGTTTTTCAACGACGGGCCGGCCCGCCGGATGAGGCTGATTCTCAACGCGCCCCAAGCCGGCAACTGGCGGCTCGACGCGAACGGAGCGAGCGCGTCAGGCAGGTCGGCCGCCTACGCCATATACCCCGGCCCGCCGCCGTACAACATCTCCCACGTCACGGCCATTCCCAGAAATTACTTTTCAACCCGGGGGCTCTTCGTCCAGCGCGGCACTCTCAACTCCACGCACGCCGACGCCCTCCTCGCCACCACCGGCGCCTACGGGGCGAAGGCGCTCCTCACGCTCGGCACGCCGTTTGAGCAAGCCGCGTTCGCCCAGTCGCAAGACGCGATGCCTAGCGCGCTTTACGCAATTGCAACAACCCTTCCCAACGGCACTTCGCTCCTCGCGCTTGCCCTGCGAGGCGGGAGCGCCCGGCCACTCGGCCAGGAAAAGATTGAAGTCACTTGGATGGGAAGGACTGAACAACTCACCACCGACCCGCAGGGAATGGCGGTTGCAAGCCGCGAGGCCGCAGCCGGCTCGCAAGCCGAAGCGTGGTACGACTCCGACGGCAGGTTCGCCTCCCAATCGGCACTCGCGCAGTTCGAAACGCCCGCAAGCAGGCAGGCCGACACGGAGGGCGCGGTGTTCTTCCTCGGAGGCTGCGCCCTTCTCGCGGCAGGACTGACGCTCACAACCGGCAGGCACCCCAAAACGCTCTTGCCGTGGCTGGGAAAAGCCGTTGCCGCAGGGCTGGCACTATGGATAATCTCAAAAACCGTTTCATCGTGAGGAAATTGGCGCTCGCCGCCTGCGTCGCGCTGCTGCTCGCGGGCAACGCCGCGGCGGACGGCGGCGGGAACGCCTGCGGCCACGACTGCAAAGGCGACTTTATATGCATGCTTGAAAGCATCGGGGAACAGGCGTATTGCATCATTTCCGACAAGTTCCACTCGATTGCCGGCGGGGCGATAAACGCCCTTTACGGCGTCATCTTCTCCTACTCCCTTCTCACCCCATCGTTTGACGACGCGGCAACCGCGTTCTACCAGCAGATAGTGTACGTGGCCGAATCAATCATGCTCGCCGTGCTGATGCTCTCGGGCGTGAGGCTGATTTACTCCAGCCTCCTAAGCGCAGGCGAACGCATGGAAGCCAAACTGGAGGCACAGCGCGCGGCGGCGAACATGCTGCTCATCGGCCTCGCAATGCCCCTCTACCTCCTCGCGTCCGACGTTGCGAGGGCGGTTGCGGCGGCAGTCGGGCCGAGCCAAGCGGAATTCGAGTCCGCCGCCCTCGCAACCCTGGTGACAATACCAGTTTGGGGTTTCTTGTTCGCCGGCCTGCTCGCCCTCGCCCTGCTGCTTTCGGCCGTGCTCGCGTCATTCAGGTTCGTCCTCGCGTTCATCGGCCTTTTCCTCCTCCCGTTCGCCCTCGCTTTCGAAAGCTTCTGGGTCACGGCGGGCATCGGCCGCACCCTCAAGCTTTTGATAGCCACCAACTTCGTAGTGCAAATCCTCCAATCGCTTTTCCTCAAGCTCTTCGTCTTTGCAATTGGCAGCGGCCGCACCCTCTATCCAGCCCACCTCGAGCTGTTCACGGCAACGGGAGTGCTGCTCTTCGCCACCTGGGTGACCTGCAAGCTCTACGCCAACGCGTTTGAATTCCACCCTGGCAGCGTGGCGCTCAACGCGGCAGTAGGCGCGCCGATTTCGTATTACGCAATCAACGCAATCAAACCGCCCAAGGGGGGAAACGACAGGAAGGAAAACAGGCAAACCCCGACGATGGTAGTGGCCGGCGATTACGTCCCGTAAGCCGAAAAAAACGCAGGCGCAGGGGGGGGAACGAATCGGGCAAACCCCCCCCCGGCGGCGGCAAGAACGGGAAGGGAAAAAAAGGCGGGGGCCGGAGTGGAAAAAAAAATGGCTGAAGAAAATTACGGCAGGGGACTCATCTACGAAGTGCCGGCCGACTTGAGGTACGAAGAAAGGATTTTCGGCACACTCACGCTGAGACAACTTGCGGTATTCTCCGCCTTCGCCATGCTTGCAACCGCCGTTTTCACAAAAGTGAATGCCGACATCAAACTGCGGATGGCAATCTCGGGCGCCATCGCGGCGGCGGGCTTCGCCTTCGCGACGGTGACGCCCCTGCAGGAGGAAGTGGAAAAGCGCGTGCGGTTCCTCTGGGCGCCAAGGCGGGGGAGCTGGACCGAGCCGGAAACCCTCTTGAGATTCGTCCGCGTGAAGGGAGTGGAAGGCAATTGCGCCAAGCTGCACGACGGCAGGCTCGTCTCCATACTCCTCGTCACCCCGCTCGACTTCAGCGTGCTCGCAGACGAGCAGAAAATGGCGCTCCTCACGGGCTACCGCGCGTTCCTCAACTCCCTTTCATTCCCAATCCAAATCCTCGCCCGCACAACCACGCTCAACCTCCGGGAATACTTCGCCCACGCAAAGGCGGCCGCGGCCCAAGCCGGCGACAGGAAAGCGCTTTCGGAAATCGAGTCGTTCCAGGAATTCGTCGAGGACTACGTAAGCCGCCGTGGGGTGCACGACCGCCTCTTCTACCTGATCATCCCCCAAGACGCGGCCGGAAACGGGGAGGAGGCCCGAAGGCAACTTGCGAACAAAACGGCCATCTGCAGAGAGAAACTCTCCGCCGCGGGCCTGATGTGCAGGGAGCTTGGCGAAGGCCAGCTCGTTTCACTCTACGCCTCGTTTCTAGGCGGCCACGTGGAAGCCGACGCCGACTACCTCTCCATCCTCACACTCCTGCAACTCGCGGGGGAAGAGCGCAGGAACTTCCGCAAAACCGAGCCGCAAGAGGCAGAACGACCAAAAAAAACGGCCGCCAACAGAGAAAAAAAATAAAACCCAAAAGAAAAAAAAACCTGCGCGACCAAACCAACCCGAGGGTGCAAAAAAAAAATGCTCGAAACGCTCTTGAAACGCCTGGGGAGAGAAAACGGCGGCGCACAACACCCGACCGGAAGCCTCCTTCCCTACCTCCTCTCCCCGTCATCAATAGAAAACGAAGGCCCGCAACTGCGCGCGGGGGAGTATCTCCACAGGGTGCTTAGCGTGGTGGGCATCCCCCGCCTGGTCCGCGCGGGTTTCCTCAACCCTCTCCTCCTCTCACAAGGGGAGTTTGACGTGAGCCTCCACCTCGCGCCCAAACCCACGGAATACACCGTGACGCAACTCAACCAGGAACTGGTGAAACTCGCAAGCGACCTGCACGCCATGGAAGCAAAAGGCGAAATCGTCCCGCCGTCACTGCGGCTCAAGTACGACGACACCCTCAGGGTGCTCTCGGCACTCCAATCCGGCGAGGAACAACTTTTCGACCTGAGCTTCTACGTCAACGTGCGGGGAAGGACGATAGAGCAGCTTGAAGAAAACACAAGCCGCATGACAGCAACGCTCTCGCAACTCTCCCTCCTCTACAAGCACCTCGACTTCAGGCTCCACGACGCCCTGCCCTCAATAATGCCGCTCGCAACCGACTGCCTGCGCATGCGGAGGAGCATGACTTCAAGCGCGCTTGCCGCGTGCTTCCCCTTCACCAGCTCCAACCTCCAGGCGATGGAAAAGGGCATCGTGGTTGGCGCGAACGACCTGACCGGAATCCCCCTAATCCTGGATTTCTTCCAACTGCAAAACCCCAACCTCCTCATCCTGGGAAGCTCGGGCTCGGGCAAAAGCTTTGCCGCCAAAACCATCCTTCTGCGCCTCAACCGCGCCGGCACCAAGGCGTACGTCATCGACCCGCAGGGAGAGTACCGCAAGCTCGCCTGCAAACTGGGGCAAGCGTCGCAGATAATCAGCTTCTCGCCCGAAGAAGGCAACAACATCAACCCGTTCGACTGCCGCGGCCTTTCGCTGGCGGAAAAAGTCCAATCACTCACAGGCCTCTTTGCAGTGATGGCCGGAGGCGAGCTTTCGCCCGCGCAGAAAAGCTTTCTCGACGAGGCGCTCTACGCCATCTACGAACAGCGCGGAATCAGCGACGCGAGCCCACAAGCGCTGCAAAAACCGCCTGCCTTCTCCGACCTCTACCGGTTTGCGAAAAGCAGGTCGGAAGAACGCGGCGCCACCCCCACCGCAAGGGCGACTGCACTCGCGCTTGCCAACCGCCTGCGGCCCTACACGCGCGGAAGCCTCAAGTGCTTCGACCGGGCGACGAACGTCAACCTCAAGGCAGAGTTCATCGTTTTTGACGTCTCCTACTTCGTGGACAAGATGCAGACGGTAGCGCCGCCGGCAATGTACATCCTGCTCGACTTCCTCTTCCAGCAGATGAAGGAAGAGCCGCTGGAGAGAAAGGCAGTGGTTGTCGACGAGGCGTGGAGGCTCCTGCGCAACGACCAAGCAAGCGAATACCTCCTCCTCTTCGCGAAAACCGCGCGAAAGTACAACACCAGCCTGCAAATCATTTCCCAAGAACTCGGCGACCTCTCCCAAAGCGAGGCGGGCGCGAGCGTGCTTGCAAACACGGCGCTCAAGCTCATCCTACGCCAGGACCCGACTGAAATCGAGGCCGTTGCAGCGGCGCTCAAGCTCGGGCCGAACGACAAGAACCGCCTGCTCACCGCGGCAAGCGGCCACGGCATCCTCATCGCCGAGAACAGCCGCGTGCCCTACTACAGCCTGCACGCGCCGGAAGAACTCGCATTCCTGAGCACCAAGGCGGAGGAACTCAGGCAAATCGGGAAAACCCCCGGCCCGAAAAAACCCGAGGAAGAAAGCGGGCGGGTGCTTGACTTCCAGAAAGGCTGCTACAGGCAGGACGGGCTTTCCGAAAGCCAGAAGATAGTGCTTCTCAAAAACGGGTTTACCGTCGCGAGCGCCTACGACCTGCTTGAAAAGCGGCCGTGCAACTTCATCGTCAAACGCAGGCACCCCGAAAGCCTCCAGCACACCATCCTCGTCGCCCAGCTCGAGTCGCTCCTCCGCGAATACACCCAGGACGTCAGGGTCAACACGAACAACGACGCGGACATCGTCTTCACGGACAAGCTCGGCAGGAAAATCGCCCTCGAGGTGGAAACGGGCCTCAACAACCACATTTCTGCAAAAGTCATGGCAGTGCGCAGCCGCAATTACGACGAGACCCACTTCGTGCTGGCAAACGCTCTGCTCTCCGAGGCGTACAAGCCCTACGGCCGGATTCTCACGAGAAGCCGTGCGGAGCAGTTCATCCGCGAAAAAATGGAATAACCCCCCCCGCAGAAAAGCCAACTCCCGTCCCTCCCCGCCGAAAAGCAAACGGGGCCGCAACCCGCCTTGACGCGAAACCCCCCACACACACCCCCTCCCAACCCGCTCCCACCCCTCCAAATAACCAAGGTGAAAGCGCCAACTGGTTTTCGCCAAAGACGCGGCAATCCCGTTGCAAAGCCATAAATTCGGGGTTGCGGATTCCGCAATTCTACCCAACCTATTTATTGGAAATTTACTACTATATTGTAGTTAATCGTAATCCGGGGCGGTTTTTCCCGTGGATCGCGCAAAAACCCCCGCCGACCCCGAACAACCCACCGGCGAAACAAATTTGGAAAACGAACTCTGGCAAACGGACAGCGGCGAAAGAAAAAAAGGAGTGAAAGAACTCGTCGTGCAGCTGCTGGCGGACGAACGCCCCCTCCCGGTAAAGCAAGTTTTCCTAAGGCTCAACACGGGATCCAACCCGCCATCCTACCAAGCAGTCCACAAAGCCATCTCGGCAATGCACGCCCAAGGCGTGCTCGCCCGCTCCGCCATGGGATACGAACTCAACCCCAAATGGCTCAAATCCCTCTCAGAATTCGCCAACGCCGCCTCCTCCCCCGCCGAACCAAAACCGGGACGGGACGTGCAACTCATACTATAAGAAACCGGGACCGACTTCCCCCCCCACAACACGAACCCAAACACCGGTTTGAAAGTCGAGTGCGTTCTAGACAAAAGCAAGTATCAGACTGGAATGAGAATATCTGACGAACAGTATTCGAAAATAAAGCTTGACCGAGATTCTTTTCACGGCGACTGGAATTACGTTATTTCACCCAACACTAATCGACTAACTTATTTCATGACAATCGCTAAGCCAACAAACCCAACGAACCGGCAACCTCCCGCGCTCTGCCCTCCAACTCCTTGAACGACAACCCGTCGTCCCTCACGCGAACGACTTTCCAGCCCTTTTCAACCAATAACGCATCCTTCCTCTCATCACGCTCCTTCTGCTCAGGCACATCATGGAAAAACACGCCATCCAACTCAATGGCAATCTTCCTCTCCGGCAGCGTCATGTCCAACTCATAGCCAGGAAGGGCGTTCCAATCGTTGTAAACAACCCGCTCCCCCGACAAAAACCCGCGCAACTTCTCGAAAAAAAACAACTGATGCCGCGAACCCAACACGAACGGCCTGCGCTCCCCAGCAACAAACTCGCCAGGAGCCCGCACCGCCACCCTCACCAAACCCGAAGACCCAGTGCACGAGAACAGGCACTCGTGCGGCGCAAGCGAATGCAGTTCGTCAAGCACCACCTGAGCTTTGAAGCCGTACTTCGCCCCCGCATGCAACCCCGCAGCATACTCGCAATCCCTCGGCTCACGCGAAAAAAAAGTGAACACAGCAGAAGCATTCGCCGCAATCGCAGGATCCAAACCCTCAAAACCCTGCGCCAACACCACCAAACCAATCCTAAACTTCCGCCCCCCCGCAGCAACAGCCCCCGCAAACGAAGTGAAATCCTCCGAAGAACGGCACAACGACTGCGCCTCGTCAATAACCGCAACCAACTCCCGCCCAACACCCTCACGCTGGCAATACGCATACAACTTCCGCAAAAACACCTCGACAAAAATCACCTGAGCCTCCCGAGAACGAATCCCACTCATGTCAAAACACGACGGCGCACTCACCACCACCGAAAACGGAAGCTGCGTCTTAGCCCCAAACACCCCC
>JACQBR010000017.1 GCA_016194335.1 Microcaldota archaeon | reverse complement strand
GCGCCGCTAGGAGCAATAACTACGCACGAACAGAAAAAGAAACAGCAGTAAGGGGAAGAACTCCCCTTACCAACCCCTCCTCACAATGCGGGCCAGCCCTCCCCGCCCCGAAGGCGGAGGGTTCGATGGCCCGCACCTACTAAGCTCAGTTCCTACTTTCTCGCTGAACTGAGCCCAAGCCTCAAGGCGCGACAGCCGCATTCAAATCGCAGTGCCAGCTTGTTTTAGAAAAAGTCCTGCTTCAGTGCACCTGCGTCCCGTCGGGAAAGTTCTCGTCGTCGAGGGTGACTAGAGACAGTTTTCCCGCCGCGTCTTCCGCCGCGAGGAGCATCCCCCTGCTCTCGATTCCCATTACGGTCTTGGGCTCGAGGTTGGCAATCACGATTATGCGCTTGCCGAGAAGCTCGTCGGGCGCGTAGTGCTGGGCAATGCCGCTTGCAATCGTGCGGGTCTCCTCGCCAAGGCGCACTGTGAGCTTGTAGAGCTTCTCGCTTCCCTCGACGGGCTCGCACTCGATGACCTTGCCCACGCGAAGGTCGATTTTGGAGAAGTCGTCAAACGATGCGTTCTTGCCAGTGCCCATGCGTTCAATTAATTCGCCGAGCAACGCTTAAAAACCAGTCGTCAAACGGGAGGGGGCGGGGGCGCGGCGCAGGGACATCGCCGGGCACCCCCCCCATAGTGAGAATGCAATATCGCTATTGAAATTCCCATAATGGGCTGTAAAGGATTTTTTAAGGCGGAAGCGACATTCCAATTAGCGGTTGAAATGACCGTAGCCGTATTGCTCTGCGCTGGCCGGGGGACGCGCCTCTGGCCCGTCACGTCCTCCACGCCCAAGGCGCTTGTGCGCATAATGGGAAAGCCGATTGTGGATTGGATAGCCCAAGGCATCGCGGAAAGCGGCGGGGTGGAGAAAATAATAGTTGTCGTTTCGGGCGACGATGCGGGAAGGGAAGTGGAGGGGCATCTCAAGAGGTTCGGCAGCAAAGTGGAGTTTGCAGTCCAGCGCAAACAGCTCGGGACTGCGGATGCCGTGCTCGCCGCTGCCAAGGCGATAGGAGGAAGCGACTTTCTGGTTATCAACGCCGACACGTTCTTCCAGCCGTCGTTTTACCGCACGCTTGCCGTCAGGCTCAGGGGAAAACAGCCCTTCATCGTAGGGAAGAAGGTGGATGACGCGAGCCCGTACGGGCTTCTGCAAACGGTTAGGGGAAAACTTGCGGGAATAGTGGAAAAACCGGAGGAAAAAACGGCCGGGGTAATCAACACGGGGGTTTACTACTGCCGGAACGATTTTCTCCAAGCGCTGCGGAGCGTGAAGAAATCCGCGAGGGGGGAGCTTGAGGCAACCGAAGCGCTTGGGAAATACGCCAAAAGCAACGCGGTCGAAGTGCTGGAGTACGATGGCTACTGGAACGACATCGGCTATTTCTGGAACTACCTTGACGCCAGCGCATTTGCCCTCGAGCACGTGATGCGGGAGGGGAGGGAAGGCGCCATCGAGTCGTTTGTGAACGTGAAGGGAAAGCTTTTTCTCGGCAAGGGCGCGGTGGTGAAAAGCGGCACTTACATCGAAGGCCCGGCGTACATCGGCGATAACTGCACGGTGGGGCCAAGCGCTTACATCAGGCCGCACTCGTTTCTCGAGGGGGACAACCACGTGGGCAACAGCACGGAAATAAAGAATTCAATCATATTGCGCGGGGCGAATGCAGCACACCTTTCCTACGTTGCCGATTCGATAATCTGCGAGGAGGTCAACCTCGGCGGCGGGACGATAGTTGCCAACCTTCGCTTTGACGAGGCTGAAATCCCCGCGGAAATCAAGGGCGAACGCGTGAGCAGCCGCAAGCGCAAACTGGGCGCGGTGATCGGAAAGGGGGCTAAGACGGGAGTGAACGTCTCGATAAACTGCGGCGTGCTCATTGGCGAGCGATGCCGCGTGCACCCCCATTCGTACGTCCTGAGAAACATGGAGGACGGCAGCGACAACTCCGCTAAGTGATTGACCGGCGGGGGGGCGTAAGGGGAAAACTGGGAAAAATGGCGGAAAGGAGAAAAGGGAAAAACGGCGTTATTTCTATGTTCAGAGGTTACGACATCCGGGGGGTATTTGGCAGCGAGGTCACGCCTGAAAAGTTCCGCGCGCTGGGCGAGGCGATGAACTCTTTTGCCCCCAAGCTCGTTGAGGGAATGGACTTCAGGCAGCACAACCAGGAGCTTTTCGACGCATTTTGCCAGGGGTTTTGCGGGGAAATTCTCTTTCTGGGCCACGCGCCCACCCCCGCGGTTTCATTCAACTCTTTCGAATGGGGAATGGCAATCACGGCAAGCCACAACCCCGCCGAATACGCGGGGGCGAAGTTCTTTGCCGAGAGGCACACTGCATTTGAAGGCCAGCTCAAGGAACTTTCGGAGGAGTTCGGGAGAAAATACGCGGGAATGAAAACAAGCAGGCAAACAAGCCAAAACCCGCCGAAAAAAACTGCGGAGGTTTTCGACGCCGCGCCATTGCTGAAGCAGTACGCCGAAAGCCTTCCGGAAGTTAAGGACGGGCTGTTCGACCTTTCCGGCGGTGCGGCGTGCGCGATTAAGGAAAAATTTCCAGAGAGGATTTTCGACGTTGCAGACCCGCGTTTTGAGAGCCACTCGCCCGAGCCGAAGGAAGGCACGCTGGATGAGCTGAAGGCCGAGGCGGTGAGGCGCAAGCAAGTGGGGTTCGCCTTCGACGGCGATGCCGACCGCGTGATGACCGTCGACCGCGGCAAGGTGATTGACGGCGGGATTGTCGCGGCATTCATTTGCGAGAATTTCTTTTCGAAAAAAGACGGGATAGTGCTCAACATCGACTTCACGCAGGAAGTGAAGGACTACCTGCGGGACCGGGGTTTCAAGACAATAATATGCCCTGTTGGGACGACCAACGTCGTGACTGCACTCTTCAAGCACAAGGCCGCGTTTGGGGCCGAGCGCAACGGCCACTATTACTTCACAAAGCACCTGCCCGACAGCGACGGGATTTACGCAGCGTGCCTACTTTCAGGAACCAAGCCGGGGGAATTGAGGGAATTCTCAGAAAAATTCACGAATTCCATGCTCACCGGGACGGTCGGGGGGAAAGTGGATTTCGCCAAACTCGCCTCAATAGTCAAGTCGGCGAGGGGGCTTGAAAAAATGGAAACGGCCGACGGCGTGCACGCCGTCTTCAAGGACTTCATACTTCTCATCCGCGAGTCGCAAACCGAGCCCAAGGTGCGCATCAACAGCGAGGGGAAGGAATGGAAACGGGCGAAAGAGGGGATGAAACGGGCGAAGGAACTGTTAAAAGCCGCAAGCGCATAATGCTTGATTGAATCCATAGTGAACAAACTCATTCTTGCATTGGCGTTCATAGTGCTCCTTCTTGTTGCAGCCGCGTATTACGTAGGGGCTGGCAAAAAGACGGCATTCCTTGACAGTTCGGAACAAGCGGGCGCGATACCCGTGCTTGCCATTGTTGCGGTCGAATGCCAGTCATACAACGCAACTTGCGGGCCTGAATTTGCCGCTAAATTTTCCGACTGCTTCCCCCAAGCCGATGCAGAGAAAGTTACGTTCGAGTCCTTCCTTGCGCTTGACCCCTCAAGAAGCTGCATCAGCAGCCACGCGCAGAATGAGGGCATGCGGAGGGAGTGCGTTGCTTATGTTGATGCCGTGAAAGCCGCGCGGGATAGGGTAAAGGCGGCGAACGAGGCGCTGCTCGCCGCAGAAGCCTTGTCAACACCGGCACAACAACAATTCGGGCTGCCGTGCGCGAACAACCGGCCCGCATTTGCCGGGAATCTGCAGGATTCAACGGGAATCGCACAAGTTCGTTGTGGCGGCAATACGCCTCGGGATGCGACGCAATACATATATCCGTTTGAGAACATTTACGGCGGCAAAACTGGAATCGACATTACGGGCGCGAGGCCTGCGGTGAACAACGCGCTAAATTCACTGGCAAGCTGCCTGAATGCGATTGAGGACTACGGTAAGGAACGGAATGGCAAGCCGCCAATCTAACAGCGGATTGCATAAACAATGAAACATTGCCGGCAATCCGCTAGTTGCAAATCGCACTTCTAAAGTTCCAGAATTAATGCGATTTGCTATAAAGCACGCATTAACAACGGGGGAGGAAACGAGGGAAAAGGCGGAGGAAGGGTGGAAGGGATGAAACTGGCGGGAGAGTTTCTCAAAGCATCGGCTATCCTTCAATCACGACCCTGACGCCGCGCTGATTCTTGTTGGCGGCTTTCAGATTGCTCTTGAAGGCGCGCTTTCCCCCATGAGTGAGGTATTTGACCATTTCTACGCGCTCTCCTGCCGCAACCTTTACATCGACTTTGGCTGGATTTTCATTAGGTGCGAGAACGTATCCGTTCTTCAGGTAAAACTGATAGGGATGGGGCTCCCCATAACGCAAAGGCCACGCCTCCAGCGTCAGATAGTCCTTTCCTTGGCTCAAAGCGAGACGTTCGACACCCGCCAAAAGGCGGCTTCCGATTTCCAGCCCGCTGCGCAAATGTGGCTCGACCCGAAGGTGATGCAGGTGAAAATCCCGCTCGCCGATAATCAATTCAGCCTTGGCCGCATCCTGAAGGATTATGGCCAGGCCCGTTTTTCCAACGGGGAGATTGCGGGTTATTGGCACGAACCTTGCTTTTTCCATCAGTTCGTCGAATAACTTTTCACGATGGGGAAAAATCAGGTTTGCGCGCATGGCCGAAAGCAGATTGCGGCGCGCTTTTTCAAGCTCCTCTCCCTGATTTCCGCTCACGTCTTTTCCTCGATTTCCTTCAGCGTCTTTTCGATGAATCGGCCTATGGGGATGCCTTGCTCAATCGTGCCGTCGCGTAGACGGACTGCAAGCTCCCCGCTCGCCTCTTCCCTCTCGCCAATCACGAGCATGCGGGGGATTTTCTCAAGCTGGGCGTTGCGTATCTTCAGCCCCAGCTTTTCCTGCGAGTCGTCGACTAAGGTGCGGATGCCTGATTTTTCCATCCTCGCGGCAAGCCCCCTGGCAAACGGCGCGTGAAAATCGCTTATGGGAAGGAAGATTACCTGCACGGGGGAAAGCCAGAGGGGGAGCGCGCCGCCGTAGTGTTCAATAAGCACGCCGAGGAAGCGCTCGATGCTGCCGAGAAGCGCGCGGTGAATCATCACAGCGCGGTGTTTCTTGCCGTCCTCTGCAATGTAGGAAACGTCGAACCTCTCCGGAAGGTTGAAGTCCACCTGCACGGTGGTGCACTGCCAGAGCCTGCCGAGGGCATCCTTGATTTTCAGGTCGATTTTGGGGCCGTAAAACGCCCCGCCGCCGGCGTCGATGTCGTAGGGGAGCTTCATTCCGATAAGCACGTCGCGAAGCGCGGTGGTCGCCTCTTCCCACACCCTGTCGTCGCCGATGGCTTTCTGGGGCTTGGTCGAAAGGGTGATTGCAAAGTCGTCAAAGCCGAAAGAGCGCAGCATGAAAATTGCGAATTCCATCACTCCCTTGATTTCGGCCTTGAGCTGCGACGGGGTGCAGAAAAGGTGCGAATCGTCCTGCGTGAATCCACGCACGCGGAAGAGGCCGCTTGTCACGCCCGAAAGCTCGTGGCGGTAGACCGTGCCGAGCTCGAAGAGGCGCAGGGGCAGTTCCTTGTAGCTGCGGCTTCCGGAGTTGAAGACCATTATGTGGCCGGGGCAGTTCATTGGCTTGATGCCGTATTCGGTCCCGTCGATTTCGGTGAAGTACATGTTCTCCTTGTAATTGTCGTAATGCCCGCTTTTCTTCCAAACGTCAGACTTGAAAAGATGCGGGGTGAAAACCGGCTTGTAGCCCCGCGAGAGATGTTCGCTGCGGATGAAGTCCTCAACAAGCGTGCGCACGAGCCCGCCCTTGGGGTGGTAGAAAATCAGGCCCGAGCCGGCGAGTTCCTGCACGCTGAAAAGGTCAAGCTCGGCCCCGAGCTTGCGGTGGTCGCGCTTTGCCGCCTCCTCAAGCATGGCAAGATGCGCATCAAGCTGTTTCTTGGCTGGGAATGAAACGCCGTAGATGCGCTGCATGCTCGGGTTGCCTTCCTTGCCGCGCCAGTATGCGGAAGAGAGTTTGGTGAGCTTGAACGCCTTGACCAAGCCCGTTGAGGGAATGTGGGGACCGGCGCATAGGTCGGTAAATTCGCCCTGCTGGTAGAACGAGACGGAAGTTGCGCCCCCTGCCTTCACAAGGTCGTTGACAATTTCAACCTTGAACTTGTTTTCGCCAGCCTTCTTTCTGAGAAAAGCCAACGCCTCTTTCACCGGCATTTCAATGCGCTTTGATGGAAAGTCTTCCCTGACGATTTTCTCCATTTCCTTCCCTATCCGAACGAGGTCCGCGGGCGTGAAGGGCCCCTTGCGCTCCATGTCGTAGAAAAAACCGTCTTCAACCGCAGGGCCGGCGCCAAGTGCGACTTCGGGCCACAGCCGCTTTACCGCCTGTGCCATCAGGTGGGTTGAGGAGTGCCAGAAAACTTCCTTGCCCCCCTTGGAGTCGAAAGTGAGAACTTCGAAAGTTGAGTCGTTCTCCAGCTTGGCCGAAAGGTCCACCGGCGTTCCATCCAATTTTGCCGCAAGCGCCGCTGACGCGAGCCGGACGCCAATTTTCCTCGCGGCGTCGAGGCAGGTCGCGCCCCTTTCCAGCTGGAGAGTGGCGCCATTGGGAAGAGTGAGGGTAACGTGAGCCATGTATGTTTCAAAAATAGGATAGCGCTCAAAAGGTATTTAATTGGCTGGACTGGGACAAAATTGCTGCCGGCCATAAAGGCGTTCGAAATGGGGAATTTAAGCAAATAAGGCGAATTAAAGTAGGAAACTTGAGTTTGACACTTTGAGTCGGGCTTTCGCTGGTTTTCAGCCCTAACGCCATTTGACACTTTGGCTTACAACCAGTCTGCGAGACTTGTTTTCACGTATTTTTGCAGGAAATTGCCGAAAAATGCTCTCATTTCATCCGAAAAGTTGCTGACGAAAGTCTTTTTCCGCTCGTTTTTGAGGTGCACGATGGAAAGTGTCAAATGCGCGAGGTATTTCTTGAGGAGCTTCAAATTTTTCACGAGGGGGTTTTCGCAAAATAATTGTGTCAAACGGGCGTAAGAAAGGAAGCGACTGAAGAAAAAACACGGGACAAATGAAGGAAAAAATCAGGAAATGAAAAGAAGCAACTGGGTGAGCTGCTCAATAAAAAAAATCAAAAGAAAAAAAAAATTAAAAAAAGAAAGGGGGCGAGACGCGGGATTTACCCCGTGCCTTCCTCCACTTCGGATTCGCCTTCTTCGGACTCCTCTTCCGAACCTTTCTCCGACTCTTCGGCAGGGGCTTCGGACCCGGATTGTGGGGGTGCCTCGTCCGCGGGTGCCGCTGCCGCTCCGGGCGCGCTGCCGGTGTCCTCGCCCACCGCAAAGCGGTTGAAGACTTTCGTCACGCGGATGTGGAGCTTCTGGCCCGCCTGGACGCCGGGAACGAACACTACGAAGTTGTTCACCTTGCAAACGCCGTCACCCTTCGCGCCTACCGCCTCTATCGTAACGTCGTATTCCTGGCCTTCCTTCACGGGTTTTTCAAAGCCGCCGGACATCCCGCCGCTTCCGCCGCCGTGGCTGCCGCCGCCCCGGTCTCCGCCGTGGCCGCCGCCACCGCCAAGCCTGCCATAGCCGCGGTCGCCGCCGTCGCCGTAGTCGTCCCTGCGTCCGCCGAAGCGCCCGCCGCCACCGCGGTCTTCCCTGTCCCTTCCGCCAAACCTTCTCATGCTTTCTATTCACTCTCCTGAATTCTTAAGTCTCCCAATGACGGGAAGAAATTTTCCTCACGCGGCCATCACGTTGCCCACGAACCACTCGGCGTCGAAAGGCCTGATGTCGCCATACTCCTGGCCGATGCCCACGAAAACGATGGGCAGCTTGGTTTCAAACGCGATTGAAAACGCCCCGCCGCCCTTGGCGTCGCAATCCATCTTGGTAAGGACGATCCCGTCAAGCGAGATTGCCTTGTTGAAGCTCGCCGCCTGCTCGGCCAGCGCGTTGCCTGCCACCGCCTCGCCCACGAAAAGCTTGAGGTGGGGGTGGAGCACGCGAGCCATCTTTTCCATCTCGCGCACGAGGTTGGCGTTGGTCTCCTGCCTCCCTGCCGTGTCGATGAGAACCACGTCCGACCTGCTTGCCTTCGCGTGGGCAATCGCGTCAAACGCGACTGCGGTGGGGTCGGACCCGTAAGTCTGCTTCACCACGCGCACGCCCAGCTTCTCGCCGTGGAGAGACGCCTGCTCGATTGCCGCCTTGCGGAACGTGTCGCTTGCGGAAATCACGCAGGAGAAACCGCGCTTTCCAAGCGAGTCGGCTATCTTGGCGATGGTGGTGGTCTTTCCCGCGCCGTTGGGCCCGACGAAAAGCACCACCGCAACCTCGTTGCGCGCCTTGAGCGCCGAAAGGTAGTTGAAGAAATCGAAGTCCGAATCGCCGAAAAGCCCGACGAGCGACTGCCTGATTGCGGCCTTGATTTCCCCCGACGGGTCGCTGCGGTTCACGCGGGCGCCGACGAGCTTCCCGCGCAGCTGCGCAACCATGTGTTGCGCGGTGGGGTACGAAAGCGCGTGATGTTGGGAAACTGGCCGCGATTCCATCTTGACTTCATTAACTTGAGGCACGGCCGGCTTAACCCCAACTTCCAGATTGTGATGGATTTCCTGCCTGGTTGCAACATCCCGAACGCGATGAACATCCTGCTTGGGCTGAACTTGCTGAATTTCACGATTGTGATGGACTTCGGGCGTTATGTGAACTTTCTGACTGCGATCGGCTTCCCGCTCAACCTGGACTTCCCGAACCTTGGGGGATTCGCCCTTGGCTTCGGGATTGGAGTCCGGAGCGTGATGAATTTCTGAAGTTGCCTTATGCGAAACGATGGGCGCCGGATGTGGCTGGGCGTCTCCCCCCAACTCTCCGGGAGATTGTTCCTGCACCGCCGGGTTTTCACCCCCCTCTTGCCGGCTGGCGTTATTCGCGATTGACTGCACGAATGAGGATATTTTCTTCTTCAGAAGGTCGAACATCAGGGCATACCTTGGGAATTATTGCGAACCTGCCTGCTGCAGGAATGCGGAGAGCTCCTCAATCCTGCCCGAAAGCGCGGAATTGCGCTCGCGAATCTTGCCGCTGGCGGCCACTGCCTGCCCGAGGCGCTGCTGGAGGAATGCCACGGCGTCGGGAACGCTTTTCTCCATCACCACGCCGCCACCCACTTCGACAAGGACGTTCTTCGAATCGTCGGCGCTTGCCTTGACAAGCACGCCCGAACCTGCGGAAAAAAGCGCGCCGGTGGCGAGGGGGAGGTTTTCGAGGGCTGATATGGTGGCCGTGGTTTGCTCCGCCATGTCCTGCAGCACCGCAAGCTGCCGCTCCCCGTCTTCGGCCTGCATCTGCAGGGTTCGAAGCTCCATGAGCATCCGCCTGGAGTCGGTCTGCTGCGGTTCCTTTGCCAATGCAATCGCCTCCCTTGAATTTCAACCGAAAAGGGCTTCGTAAATCCTCTGCGACTCAAAACCGGTGGTTGCCATCCCCACCACTGCGCCCTTGCTGTTCGCCACCACCCCGAGGGCGTTGTATATGGTTCCTGCATTGCTCGTGCCGACCGCGCCCCTCACGCGGAAGATGCGCTCGAGCTGGCGCAATTCGGTTTCAGTAAGGTCGTTGTACGCCAGAAGCCCGCGGTTGGTAACCACGGTCGTGGGCGCGAGAAGGGAGTGGTTGGAAATCCTCTGCTGGACCACTTCGACGCCCAGAGCGTCCTGCACGGCCCTTATTTGCGAAAGTCCCATGTGCGGGCTCGCGAGCGCGGCGTTGTCGTTGGCAAGGATGTTGTTTGATGGCGAGAGGCGGTCGAGAACCGCCACGTTGAGCCCTTCGGCCTTGAGGACGGAAAGCTCATCCTGCGACGCGGACGAGGATACCACGGCACCGTTTGAATTCATCACGCAGAATATCCCGAGTAGGGGGGAGTTGTCGACAAAAAGCTTCACCGGCTTCGCGCCAAGCGTGGAGGCCACCTGCTCCTCGACTTTGGGGGGCGCGGTGGAAGGCAGGATGGCGAGCCTGTCGCTGGTTTTGAAAAAAAGGCCCACGAAAGGATTGTTGAAGAATGAGGCTTTGGAGATTTCAGGCATTTCAATTACTCTAGAAGACAGGATGGCCCTTGGGATTTCCCTTCAACAACGGCTGCTGATTGCAACACATAAACTAAACGGACGGCAAAGGGATTAATTACTTTGCCGGCTCGACTTCCACCACTCCCTTGTCGTCCTTGCGCATTGTGACGCGGAGCCTGCGCGGGGGGCGGCGGGCGCCCCTTGAAAGAATGAGCGGGCTTATCGAGGGCGAGATGCGCACGAGTTTTTCCGGAGTCTTTGCGTGCCTTGCGGCAAACTGCCTCACGAGGCTTGCGGCCACGCGGTTGCGGTGGGAGCGCGACTTCTCATAAGCCTTCGAAAGGGGAATTACGTAAATGCGTTCGAGGACGAACTTGCGATCGGGCTTCTTCTCCCCCGCTTTCTTCTCCTCGGCATTGCCCTTTTGGTCGGAGGCCTTTGCCGGAGGCTTCTCTTCCTTCTGGTCTTTCTTCGAAGGCTCGGGCTTCGCTTCAACCTTCTTGGCTTCGGGCTGCCCTGCCGCCTGCTGTGCCTCGGCACGCCGCTCCTCCTGCTTAATCTGCTCCTCGACCTGGCGCTTGAGCTCTATTGATTCGGTCTTTTCCGCAGCCATCAAAATCACTCGTGAATTTACCTTGCCTTACTTTACCTTGAGGTCCATCTTCCTTCCCCGCCAGTGGCGGGCCTTGGGATTGCGCGAGACCCTGCGCTTGGTCTTCACGATGACGAACACCGGAAGCCTGCGATTCTGCCTCGACGCCTTGGCGAGGGCGAGCTTTTTTTCCTTTGACTTGTTGGTCGACATTTGAAATATCCCCGAATTTCGATTCCTATTTCCTTGCAAAACTAATTTTCGTCTCGCGCTGCGAACCCGCGAACTTTCCCAGCACCGAACGGAACTGCTCGTCGGTGAGCTTGGAGGAAATCCTCCCTGACTGGTAGAGCGTGATGAGGGAGGAGACGATTTTCGCGTACAACTCCTCATCGACCATCTGGATGTTGGCAAGCCGCTCGTAAGCGTCGGGCGCGAGAATCTGCTGCAGGATTCCCCTGAGCTGCATTTCCGCCTCGCGTTTCTTGCGGAATTCGGCAACCTGCTTTTGGTAGGTGCCTTCGTCCGCAACGGAGTCCTGCTGCATGTTTTCCCCAAAACTACCTGATTCCCTTAAATCCTAATATCGCAAATCATGACGCGAGAGCCTTGGCAACCGCCTTGCGCACGAGGGCCCTGCCCGCGGGGGCGATGACCCGGCCAATCTTTTCCTTCTTTGCAAGCCCCGCCTTTTCCAGCTGCTGGAGCGCCACGCGGATTATCTTGCCGCCGGCAACGCGGTGGTGGCTGCGCGAAACGGTATGCTGGTTCTTCGCGCCGTACTTGTGGCGCAGGCTGCGCACGCCCACCGTGCCCTCGTCAAGCTGGAAGAGGAGCGACGCGCAACGCTTGAACCAGAAGTCGGGCTCGAGGATTAGGCGCTCGTTGTGGCTGCCGCTTTTCACGAACTGCACCCACTCCGGCGCGACGATGCCCGGAACTGACTTGATGTCCTCTGCCAAAACCAAAACCGCATCCTTCAAACGGAACACTCTCTGCTAATACTCTTTGCAACTTACTGCAAAACACTTTTCAAAGTCTATCGCGTTAAACCGCGATAAGAAGAAACTGCGTGTAAAGAAATTGGGGCGGAAAAGGATTTATATAGGCTGGCGTTTGCCTTCTTGCCCGCGCCGGCCCCGCTTGCCGTAGCCGAACTTCCTCGCCGCCCCGCACTCGAGGCAGAGGTAAAGCACGACCTTGTCCTTGGCGCTCGTGCGCACCTTGAGGGTTTTTGCGGGGATGAAAACCACTCCGCACGACTTGCAGAACGACTTGGAATCCAAGGGAAAACGATGGCGCTTGGCGATGCGGCGGGCCAAATCCACATAGCGCTTGGAAAGAATGGGGTTTTGGGAATGGATTATGGCCGCCATTTGCAATAGCTTGGCGCAGCGCTTTTTCGCAATCGAGTTCATAGACGGCAGCATTTTCTCCAGCCATTCTTAATTTTTAGTCGAATGCTTCGGGGCATTCTTTCTTTTCCGTCAACGCTTTTCTTTCTTTACGCGACGAGCGCAACAAGCGCGAGGAGCTAAAGAAAGAAAAGCGTTGAGTGGGCCCGCTGGGATTTGAACCCAGGACATCTGGTTTTCCTAGCTGCGCTTTGACGCATTCTTTACGGATGCGCGTCGTATAAGACCAGCGCTCTGGATTGCCCAAACCCGTTTCTTTCTTTTCCCCAAGGGCTTTTCTTTCTTTACGCGACGAGCGCAACAAGCGCGAGGAGCTAAAGAAAGAAAAGGGCTTCCAGGCTGAGCTACGAGCCCTTCTTTTGCGATAAAGGGTTTTTAGGCCTCGGTAGGCTAATAATTCGTATGAAAACGCTTTTTGAGGGGCTTGGGGCGAAGGATTTTGTCACTCTCGCAGGATTGGCTTGCGGGGTGGCCGCAGTGTCAAGGGCGTTTACGGGGCAGGCGGAGTTCGCCGTGGCGCTCATCGGCTTGGCGGCTGTGTTCGACTTTCTCGACGGCAAGGTTGCGCGGGAGGACTCGTCGCACAACGCGCTGGGCCGGGAATTGGATTCACTTTGCGACGCGGTTTCCTTCGGCGCCGCGCCCATTGCACTGGCGTTTTCCCTCCAGAACGGCCTGCTCATTGTGGTTGCGGCGGTGCTTTACGGCGCTGCGGGCGTTGTCCGGCTGGCGAACTACAACGTATTCCAATCGGGGCAGGGCTTTTACCGCGGCCTGCCCATTCCGGTTGCCGCAATTGCGGTTGCCGCCTTTGCGATGTTTGCGCCCTCGCTATTGGTGCCTGTCTTACTCATCATGGCAGCTGCGATGGTTGCCGACGTGAGGATAAGGAAGATTCTGTAGAATTTGTTTTTCTAAAGAGAGCGTGAATGGAAATGGACTTGGGGGAAGGCATTCGCAAGGCATTGGCGAAAATCACGGGCAGCGCCCTTATTGACGAGGCGGCGGTGAAGGAACTCGTGAGGGAGCTGCAGCGCGCGCTCATTTCGGGCGACGTGAGCGTCAAGCTGGTTTTCGAACTTACCAAACGCATCGAGGAAAGGGCGCTTAGGGAAAAGCCCTCGCCGCTCTACGGCCCGCGCGAGCACGTCGTGAAAGTCGTTTACGAGGAATTGGTGAACCTTGTCGGGGAGAAGTTCGAGCCTAAGCTTGAGAAGCAGAAGATAATGTTATTGGGCCTCTTTGGGTCGGGTAAAACTTCGCTATGTGCGAAACTGACAAAATTTTATCAAGGCAAGGGACTTAAAATTGGTTTGATTGCTGCCGACGTGCACCGCCCCGCAGCGCACGAACAACTTGAACAGTGGGCCAAACAGCTCAACTGCGGGTTTTACGGAAGGAAGGGCGCGAATGCGGAACAGATTGTTCGGGAGGCGCTTGTGGCCCTGAAGGATTTCGACGTCTTGGTCCTTGACACCGCTGGCAGGAGCGCGTTTGACGCCGAGCTTGCCCACGAGCTGAAAACGCTGAATGAAGTTTTCAAGCCCGACGCGAAATACCTCGTTTTAAGCGCGGACGTGGGGCAGGTTGCCGGAAGGCAGGCGGAGGAATTCAACAGGACGGTGGGCATCACCGGCGTCATCATCACCAAGATGGACGGCAGCGGCAAGGGGGGAGGGGCGCTCAGCGCGGTGCGGGCAAGCGGGGCGAAGGTTGCGTTTATCGGGACGGGGGAAAAGCCGGACGCGCTCGAGCCTTTTGACGCGAGGAAATACGTCGCGCGCCTGTGCGGATTTCCCGACCTCCAGGGGCTTCTGGAAAAGGCGAAGGAAGTCGGCGACGATGAGGCGCTTTCAAAGGCGATGGAGGAGGGAAAGCTCGACTACAACACCTTCCTCTCCCAGATGCGGTCTATGAGGAAATTGGGCCCCCTCAAGAACATTCTTGCGATGATGGGCGCGTACGACCTGCCCGAGGAGATGCTGGGGAAGAGCGAGGAAAAGCTCAAGCAATTCGAAGCCGCGGTGCAGAGCATGACTCCCTACGAGCGGACGCACCCGGAGGCGATGAAGAACTCCAAGAGGCAGGAACGGGTGGCGAAAGGCGCGGGGATGACGGAAGGCGAAGTGCGGGAAGTCGTGTCAAGCTTCGAGAAGGCGCAGAAGCTCATGAAGGGACTGCGGGGAAACAGGGGGCTCCTCAAGAAACTCAGCAGGGGAATCCCGAACCTCAATGCGTTAAAAGCGTTGGGCGGCTAATTCTGGCGTGCAACTGAATTTTGAAATCATCAGGGTGGCGGCAGTCCTTGCGGGCGCGCTGCTGGCCGCGGAGCAGGACCGCAGGACGAGCTTCATCGACGAGAAAATCACCTATTCGATGATTGGCGCGGGAATAATCCTCAACGTCCTCAGCTTCGACGCGAACCTCATCGCCTTCGCCCTGGGCGGGGCGGCAGTCATCTTTGCGCTTGGTTACGCCCTCTACAAATACGGCAAGCTCGGGGGCGCGGACGTGCTCCTCTTCTGCGGAATCCACCTCCTGCTGCCCTATCCGCCGGCGGGGGTGCAGGACTGGTTCTGGCAAACGTTCCTTCCGGAAAAGGCGTTGGCACACGCACTCGTGTCCGAAGCGTCTAGGGCAATACCGTTCGTCGCAAGCGTGTTTGTCGCAAGCGCCATGATTGCAATAGCCGGAACGGCGGTTCTTTATTTCACCAAACTTTGGGGAAGGAAGCTCAAGCCCGATTTGCCGGTGGCGGCAGTCATTGCGGCAGCGGCGATTGTGATTGCATACCTCTTCAACGCGGCAGGAATATGGGACGGCCCGCGTTTCCCCCTGGTTTTCGTGCTCGCTGTGGAATTCATTTGCGCGGGATTCGTAACGGTCTTCCAAAAGCAGATTATGGACGAAGTGATAGCGCGGGAAGTGCCCATTGCGAAAATCGAGGACGAGGATGTAATCCTCACCGACAGGATGGACCGGAGAATAGCCGAAAAATATCGCGTGGGGCCCGTGGCCACGGAGCAGGAATTGGTGAATCTGAAAAAAATCGAGAAGAACGAGGGGATCCGCAAATTTCCCGTCGCGAAGGAACTGCCCCGGCTCGGGCCATACATCTTCATCGCGCTTGCGCTTGCCATCCTCATTGGCGACTTGGTTGCGTTCGCCCTAGTTTCCTGATTCAAAACCGATTCCTTCTACGGTCACGGCCCCGGCCTCGTTTTCCATCCCTTCGATCGCGATTTGCGCGTCCGGAAGGAATTGCGAAACCACCCCGGCGTTGGTGAGGAGGTGGGGCGTGATTCGCTCCACCTGCAGGACGCTTCTTCCCTTGGCAAGCGCGCAGTAGAGGAGGAGCTGGTCGGAGAGGTGCTGCTCCACGCACGCGCCGGACTTGTCGAATTGGGAGAAGTTGTGGAAAGCCTCGCCGGCGACTTTTTCCGACGGCTTGCCCCGCTCGCCAAGGGCGGTGAAACCCGCGTGGAAATGCCCGTAGTTTGCAAGCAGGAACGCCTCGGCACCTTCGCCTATGGCAGGGGCGTCAACGAGCTCGACTTTGACATTGGCACAAAACGCGGCTTCGGAAATGTTCTTGAGCAGCCGCGTTTTCATCCTCTGGGCGATTTCGGCCTTGAGGTTGGAAACTATCGCATAGCCGCGCATTCGTTCCAGCTTGCCGCGCTCGGTCAGGTCAACGGGGCGGATGGCACCGGCCGTGGACTCGACTGAAATGCGGACTTCGCCTCCGCCCTTGGGATACCATCCGAAACGGATGACCTCGAGCGCGGAGTCCGCGCCCATCTTGCTTACTGCCGGGAGAAAAGAGTGCCTGAAGAAAAACGAAGTTGGCGCAAACTCATTTTCAGTACCCCCAACCAGGCGCGCCTCCTTCTTCCCATTGCCAAAAGCCATGATGGGAAGGAGAGTCTGTGCAATCAGCATTGTCGAACCGGCAGTGCCGCAGTCGAAAGAAAAATTGTTGCCCGAAATTTCGCCCGGGGAGAACTTCAGCGAAACGGAATTCAACTCCGCGCCGACAACTTCCGCATCGCTTAATCGGGCCGCGGCCCTCACGCTGGCGAGGTGCTGTGCCTGAAGGCCGGGTTTGGGGCGGCTTGCGCGGATGTTGGAGATTTCAAACGGCTTGCAGGTGAGGGCGCTGAGCGAAAGGGCGGTGCGGAGAACCTGCCCGCCACCGGCACCCCCCGAACCGTCGAGCTTTATTGCGTCAGCGGGGCTGTGCATGGGTAAAGATAGAATGGAAAAGAAGAATAAAGAACATGATGTGGCCTACACCCGCTTCTTCCCGGCGGCCTTCACCGCCCGCACCATTCGCCGTATCTTGTTCAAGATGTTGCCCGATTCGAACGCTGTGCCGACTTGGATGCCGTGCGCCCCGGCGTTGATCACCTGCGTCGCCTGGTGGGAAGAACGCACGCCGCCGGCGTCGAAGAACATGACTTCAGAACCGCACGCGGCCGACATTGCCTGCACGATTGCTGAAGGCGCGGGGTTTGGCGCGCCGCTGCCGGAGTCGGCGATTATCACGTCGCTGCCGGAGTAGCGCGCGGCGAGGGCGCAGGCCGCGGCAAGGTCGGGCCTGTCGCGGGGAAGGAGGTTGGCGTTGCCAATCCAGCCAACCGCCCTGCCGGGTTCGAGAACGACGTAAGTCGTGGGAATGGCTTCAACCCCCAATTTCGCGACAACCGGGGCCGCCTGGATTTGCGCGGTGGAAAGCCAGTAGACGTCGCGCGAGTTGAGCATGTGCATGAAATAAACCGCGTCGGCGTATTGGGAGATGCCGGAGATGTTTCCCGGAAAGAGGACCACGGGAATGGATACCTCCTCCTTTATCATGCGCACGGTCTCGTCAAGCAGGCTCCCCTGCGCGCCGATGCTGCCGCCTATGAGGATGGCGTCCGCGCCGGCCTCGTAACTTTTCGTCGCGATTGCCACGCCCTTCTCGAGGTAGGTCTTGTCGGGATCGATTAGGGAAAAGAGCATCGCGCCCTCGGTGGCGAGTTTTTCACGGTAGTACTTGACGACTTTGGAGTGGCTCAACGCACAATCACCCTCAATCCGTTTATCGAAGCCTTGGACAAAATACTTTCCGAGTGGGTATTAACGCTCGCAAGTTTAATAAGCATCCAATGGCATTAAACACTCCACTTATTCTCACTGGTGGCTGGGTATGGACAACGACGGTGCGGCAAGCCAACTCCGGGAAAACGCCCTTGAAGAGGCAATACTGGGCAAGCAGGGATGGAGCCGGGAGAAGCTTGAAACGGCCGTTGCCGAACAGCAGGAAAAGTTCGCCGGCCTCCTCACGAGGCAGGGAGCGCTTGAAATCATCGCGAGGACGGGCGGCGCGCAGCTGCCGGAGCAGCCCAAGGAAATAGCATACACCCCCCTTGCGAAGGCCGGCGGTATGGCTGGCTCTTCGATAAACGCCGTGGCGAGGGTGTGGCACGCATTCGCCCCGAAAAGGTTTTCCAAGCGCGACGAGTCGGGAAAGGAGCGCAGCGGGCGAGTGTGCAACGTTTTTGTCAAGGACGGCACGGGCGACGCTACCCTGGTCCTGTGGAACAACGACGTGTCGCTGGTGGAAAAGGGAGTGATTGAAAGGAACGACTGCCTCGAGCTGCGCGGGGTGGCGGTAAAGAACGGAAATTCCGTGGAGCTTCATTCGGGGCTCTATTCCCGCATCAGCCACGCCGATTCACAGAGGGCCGCATCGCTTCCCAAAAACGAGATTAAGACAACCGCCCTCTCGGCAATCACCTCCTCATCGGCGGACGTTGACACGTACGGCCGCATTGCCTCTGTCGGAAAGGCAAGCGAATTCACGCGGGTGAAAAAAACGGGGGCGCAGGAGAAGGGATACGTGTGCAGCGGGGCGCTTACAGACGGGAAGTGCACTCTGAGAATAGTCGGATGGGACGAAAACGCCCGGGTCCTTGAAAAACTCAAGATAGGGGATGCGGTCAAAATCGAGAGCGGCTATGCAAAACCGGGCCAGCGCGAGGGGGAAATGGAGTTGCACGCGGGATGGCAGGGAAGGATCGTCCCCAACCCCAAGGGCCACGGCCTTGAATCGAGCGAGAAAATGCTTTCGGGCCGCTATCCCCGGCGAATGCTTTCGGAAATTGCGGACGGCGAGGAAGCCCTGCTTATCGCCACGGTCGCGGGGCTGCCGTCGGCGCGCAAGATGAAAAAATGCACGCTGTGCAAGGCAAAGGCCGGCGACTCCGACAGCGAGTGCCCCGTGTGCAAAAGCCCGCTCAGGGAACTGCTCATCGTCAGGGCGGTCCTTGACGACGGGACCAAAAGCGCCTACTGCACCTTCTTCGACAAGCAGGCGCTCGACCTTCTCGAGCTTGGCGAAATGTCGATGGACGCGTCTACCGCGCTTGAAATCAAGCGAGGATACCTCGTTGGAAAGCCGGTCAAGATCGTCGCCGTAAGCAGGAAAAACCCGTTGCGCGAAGGGAACGACCTCGTGGCAAGGCACGTGATAAGCACGCGGCCCGACCCCATTGCCGAGGCGAAGGAGCTGCTGGCGAAAATGGAAAAATAAGAACGCCGCCTACTTTTTCTCCCTGATTTCCGCGAGCATATTTCCAATTTTTTTCTTGAGTTCTTTGACGCTTCCATCGTTGATAATGCGATAATCAGCCGCGCCCATCACGGCGCCTAAATCCTGTTTCCATTCGTGGCGCGCTCCCGTTAGTTCGCGCTGTTCATCGGCGGCAAATTGTTCAAACGGCTTGAAATCGTGCTTGTCCCGCAGCCTCGATTGCACGCGCTTGTAGCGCAGCTCGACGGGCGCGTCTATCGCGACAAGCTTGAAACCCCTGCCGAATTTTTTCTTGAGGACTTCAACCTCCCCAAGCGTGCGCAACGCATCGACGCAAACCAATTCGGGCAACGGTCTGCGAGAAAAAATTTTCTCAACGACCCGCTCTGAAAATATGCCCGAACCTAATTTCCTGCGGGTGTCGTTTGAAACGACCGTTTTGGAGCCGCGGTCGGTGGGAAGCCCCCGGCGGGCGCATTCCTCAGAAACTTCCTCCGAAGTGCTGTACGCTACAGCTCCAAAACGCTCCGTTAAAATCGATATTGCGGCGCCCTTGCCCGCGCCGAAAGTCCCCGTAAAACCAAATACGAGCAAATCACTCACCGAAATGCCAAAATCACTTTTCCAAAAGCCCCGCCGCGAGAAGGGGAAGCGTAAGCGTCGCGTCGCCGTAAACGAGTGCCGTTTTTGCCTTGCCCTTGATTTTCCCCCAGCTTTTCGCCTCCTTGGGAAGCGCGCCTGAAAGCGAACCGTCGTACTCGGAGGCGGTGGTGAGGTAGACGCCGTAGTCCAACCCGCCGCGGAGGAGATTGAGGCCGAGCGTGAAGTGCTTGCTCGAACCGCCGCCCACGACCAAGGCGCCCGTGCGCTTGGCGGAGAGGATTGATGTTGCGAGGGAGTTGAAATCGCCAGTTTGGTCCAGCACGAGGTGGGGATGGTCCTGCTTGTAGAAATAAAGCTGCAGCCCCAGAGAACTGTCAATGATTGCGGGGGAATAGACGGAAACCCCCCGCTCGCGGGCGGCCACAAGGAAGGAATTGCGGTCGGGCGGAAGGGCGGAAGAAAGGGCAGCCGTGAGAGTGGCGGGGCTGAAATGATTCCTGCCTTTTTTCCCCTCTGAATCAAGAACCTTTCTCACGAACTTCTCGAAAAGAGCGTAATGAGAATCGCGCACCAAAATGTTGCCGAGCCGGTTGATTCCCTTCCCTCGAAGCGCCTCGTCATCCTCCCTAAACGAGCCCAGCCCGTAGGGGGAGAAGCATTTTATCACGTCGTGGTCAATCGCGCCTCCGGCGGTAATCACTAGGTCGGCGTAACCCTGCCTTATGAGTTCGGCGACGATGCCCCGCGTCCCGGCGGCAACGAGGTTGGAAGTGAACGCGAGAATCCTGAAGCAATCCTTGTCCTTTCTCATTTCCCTGGCCACTTCAATCGCGCGGGAAAGTTCGGTGGCCTGAAAACCCGTGGCTTCGAGCGATTTTATGAGACGGGGAACGGAAGTGAAATCGTTTTTAGAAACGTCGCGAATTTCCATTGCAAAATATCAATGGCCAGGGAGGATTATTATCCCGCATCTTCCCGCTTACTTCGGCGGCTGCAATCAACGATGCTTAAAACCCCCGACCGCCTAATTAGCGTGGGCGAAATGGCGGAAATCCAACGGGCTTCAACCGGCGTCACCGGGCTTGACGGCATGCTCGAGGGGGGATACCCGCGGGGCCGCACGATTCTAATCAGCGGCGCGTGCGGGACGGGAAAGACCATCTTCTGCATGCAGTTCCTCTACAAGGGCGCGCTGATGCACAAGGAACCGGGGCTTTTCCTCACTTTCGACGAGGCGCCGAACAAAATCAGGGAAGACTTGGGAAGGTTCGGCTGGGACCTCCGCAAGCTGGAGGAGCAGGGGCTCCTGGCGATTTTCGACGCGACCTCCATCAAGGCAGGCGTTGCAAGCGACGAGAAGCACGCGGCCGGGGTGGGCGCGGTGGATTTGGAAAAGCTCTTCACCGACGTGATGAAGACCGCCCGCGAAATGGGCGTGAAAAGGATGGCGATTGACAGCATTCCCGCAATGGCGGTGCAGGCCGGCTCTCCCTCGGAAGTGAGGAGGGCAATCCTCAAGATCGCCTACCTCGCAACCCACCACGAGCTCACCACGCTCATCACCACCGAAATCGACGAGCAGTCCGCAAGCGCCGAGGCGCGCAAATTCTCGCACTACGGCATTGAGGAATACGTTTCCGACGGCGTCATCGTGCTCAACTTCCTCGGGTCGGAAAAGGAGGCGAGCCGCACGCTCTACATCCGCAAGATGCGCGCGACCAAGCACAATGTGGAAATCAACCCCGTGTTCATCACCGACCAGGGGATCGTGGTCAAGAGCGTGGAGGAAGTGTTCGGATAGGGGAGAAAAATGTGCGGCTCATAAAAGCACCATTAAACATTATGGCCCACTTATAGCAAATCGCATTAATTCTGGAACTTTAGAAGTGCGATTTGCAACTAGCGGATTGCTGGCAATGTTTCATTATTTATGCAATCCGCTATTACTCCATCGCCGCTTCCTTTTCAGTCAGTTGCGCGCCCAATTTCGAATAGGCCGCCATTTTCACGACCTTGAGCGGGAGCAGGGCGCACTTCACCCGCGAGGGGCCCGGATGCATACCGAGGAGGGAAAAGACCGCCGCCTTGTCGAATCCCTTCACTGAAGAGAGCTTTTTGTCAATCAATTCGTTTGCGATAAGGTCGGCGCTCGCCATCGAAATGGCGCAGCCTTGGCCGGAAAATTTTGCGTCGGTGATTTTGCCATCCTCGCCTATTAGGAGCTGAAACTCAATCTCGTCGCCGCAAAGCGGGTTTGAATCCTTGCTTGCTGCGCTGGGTTTGCGAATCGCCCCCCTGTGGCGGGGGTGGCGGGACAGTTCAAGAATCTGCTCGCCGTAAATGTCAAGCAACGCTATCAACCGCTCTCATATCATTCCGTGGAAAAGCAGGTGCAGCACGAGGCCCACGGCGAATACCGCCCCCCCGAAAATAAGGTCGCCGCCGAGAAGCACGATTATCACGCCAGCTATGATGAGCGCCTCGTCAATCCATTCCACTGCCTCAATCATTTCACGACCAACTCTCGCACCGGATAACCTAATGGTGAGAAAGGCTTATTTGCCCCTCATCTCAACTGAAGATTGCTTTGGCCTTTTTCACGGCATTTGCAAGCACTTCGACCTCTTCTGGGGCGTTGTAGGCGTAAAAACTCGCCCTCACCGTCGAGCCGAGGCCCAATTTGCGCATTAGGGGCATCGCGCAGTGGTGGCCGGCCCTCACCGCGACGCCCTGCGAGTCAAGGACGCTTGCCGCGTCGTGCGGATGAATACCTTCAACGTTGAACGAAACCACCCCGCCGCGCAATTCAAGCGAACGCGGGCCGTAGAGTGAAACGCCGGGAATTTCTCCCATCAGCTGCAATGCAATCTTGAGTAATTTCCCTTCGTGCAGCCTAATCCTGCCCATGCCTAGTTTTTTCAGGTAATCCAGCGCCGCCCCGAATGCAATTACGCCAGCAATGTCCGGAGTGCCCGCCTCGAACTTGTGTGGAACCTCGTTCCACATCGAGGACTGCAATTTGACTTCGCGTATCATGTCGCCCCCGCCCAGAAACGGCGGCATCGATTCGAGGAGTTCCTTGCGGCCGTAGAGAACCCCGACGCCGGTGGGGCCGAGCATCTTGTGGGCGCTGAACGCCATGAAATCGGGAGAGCCCAGTTGCGCAATGCCGACGGGAAGATGGGGGACGGACTGCGCCCCGTCGATGCACACGAGCGCGCCGGCCTTGTGGGCCGAATTCGTGATTTTCTTCACGTCGTTAATCGTCCCAAGCGCGTTGGAAACGTGGGCGAATGAAACTATTTTCGCCCCTTCGAGAAGCGAATCGAGTTCTGCCAAATCCAGCGTGCCGTCGCGCTTGACCGGAATGAACCGGAGCTCCGCCTTTTTCTCCCTGCAGACGAGCTGCCAGGGGACGATGTTACTGTGGTGCTCCATTTCGGAAAGCACCACCACGCCCCCCTTGCCGAGCGCGGAGCCCAAGGAATTCGCCACGAGGTTGAGCGATTCCGTCGCGTTCTTCGTAAAGACTATCTCGCTTGCGCCTGATGCGCCGATGAACGCGGCCGTTTTCCTGCGCGACTCCTCGAATTTCCCGCTGGCCTCCATGCTTAGTGCGTGAATCCCGCGATGGACATTGGCGTTTGAATTGGAGTAGTAATCCGAAATCGCATTGATGACTTGGATGGGCTTTTGCGTGGTTGAGGCGTTGTCAAGGTAAACTAGGCGCTTGCCGTTGACCTTGCGCGATAGGATGGGAAAATCGCCGCGGATTTTCGTTGCGTCGAACATTTTTCCGTTTGGAATTGTGTTTTTCATCATTGTTATCGCTTTGTGCCGGAAAGCTTTTGTGCAATGGCGAGACGCGCGCGGGCGCGGACCTCTTCCGAAGGCAGGCCGCATATGAGGGGCTCGAAAAAACCCTCAACGATTGCCGCCTGCGCCTGCGATTTGCTAAGCCCGCGGCTCATCAGGTAGAAAAGCTGCTCGGGATCCACGCTGCCCACGGAAGCGCCGTGGCCGGCAGTCACGTCGTTGTTGTTGATGTCGAGGGAGGGGATGGCGTCGCTGTGCGCCTCTTCGCTCAAAAGAAGGACGTGCTCGTTAAGGTCCGAAACGCACTGGATGGAATTGGCCGCGATTGAGATGGCGCCCTTGTAAACCGAAGTCGAGCTCCCGTCAAGCACGCCCTTGACCATGGTGTCGCTGCACGTTCGGGAGGAAGAGTGGACTGCGTTGGTGCTCAAGTCGAGGTGCTGGTTTCCGTTGGTGAAGAAAAACGACCGCACGCTTGCAGACGCCCCCTCCCCCGCGAGTTGGGGGGCGATCGATGCCTTGCAAAACTTTGAGCCCAAAATCGCGCTGAAGTGCGCGAGTGAAGCGTTTGGGCAGTGCCTGCTGCGCACGGCAAAAAAATCGAGCGAATTTTCGTCGTGAAGCTGCAGCGCGGAGTAGTCGAGCGAACTTCCATCGGCAAGAATCATTTCGCACGCGTGGGTGCAGAGGGAATTCCTGGCCGACCTTTCCTCAATCACGGCGGCGCTTGAATTCTCTCCGAGGATTACCAGCGCGTGGGAGGAAATGTGGGAGGACCCGGAGTTTGAAAAGGAAATTTTCACGGGCGAACTCAATTGCGCGCCATCCTCGACCATCACGAACGCGGGGGAGTTGAAGAACGCCGCGTGGAGGGCGGAAAACTTCACGCCTGCCCAGTCGAAGAGTGAAAGGAAATGCTCCTTCACCAGCCGGGGATATTCGGCCGCGGCTTGGGAAAGGGGGAGGGCGGCGACCTTGCCTTCGTCCTCTTGCGCCACCACTATTTTAGGAGGGATGAACTCGGAGGGCGATTGGCGGGAAAAATCTAGCCGGCTCACGTCGGTGTATCTCCAGTCCGGAAGGTAGCGCGCCTCGAGCTTGCCTTCGCCAGCGATTTTCCACCTGGGCAGTTCGAGCTCGATGAATCTGTCAAAGGCCGAGAGGCGCAGGGGGAGCATCCACGGCGGTTCCCCGGCGGATTTCCAAATGCGTTGGACCGAATCGCGATTGAAATTGGGAAAGAGTTCATCCATTGTGCGCCAACCCTACAACCACGCAAGCCAACCCCACCGGCCGCCGGCGTTTTTCAGCCCACTGCGCCGGGCCCTTCGATTTCCATTTCTATGTACCTGCTGAATTCCACGGCGTATTCGAGCGGCAGGGCGTTGAGAAGTGGCTCGACAAAACCCCGCACTATCAGGGCCTTGGCCTCGTTCTCGCCCAGCCCCCGGCTCATGAGGTAGAAAAGGCGGTCTTCGCTGATGCGCCCAACCGTCGCCTCGTGCACAATCGCCACCTTGTTCTCGTTTATTTCCATCACGGGAAAGGTCGCTGAACGCGCGCGGGAATCCAGGAGCAAGGCATCGCAACGCACGCTGGCGCGGCAGTTAGCGCATCCCTTGTTAACGCGCAAAAGCCCGCGGTAGCCCGCGCGCCCGCTCCCCAGGCAGATGCTTTTGGCCACGACATTGCTCGTCGTGCCGGGCGCGGCGTGAATCACCTTCGCCCCGCCGTCCTTGACCGTGCCGTCCTTCGCGATGGAAATAACAATGTGGTCCGCCCGCGCGCCGCGGCCGCGCAAAATCGAGCAGGGATAAAGCATGCTCACCTTCGCGCCCAAACTCCCACCCACCCACTCCATAAAGCCGCACTCATCCACAACCGAGCGCTTGGTATTGAGATTGTAAACGCTGTCCGACCAGTTCTGGATGCTGGTGTACTTCACCCGAGCGCGCTTTTTCACGAAAATCTCCACGACCGCGGAGTGGAGCGAGGATTCGGCATAACGCGGGGCGCTGCATGCTTCAAGGTAGCTCACTTGCGAATGCGGTTCCGCAATCAGTAGCGTGTGCTCGAACTGGCCGTAACCCCGGTAGTTCATCAGGAAATAGAGCTGAATGGGAGTTTCGACCTTCACTCCTTCCGGAATGAAAACGAAAGCCCCACCCGACCAAACCGCCCCGTGCAAAGCGGCGAACTTGTTGTCGGTTGGAGGCACGCACTTGGTCATGAAATATTCCTTGACAATCTCTGGGTGCTGCTGCACGGCGTCGTCGGTGCTCATGAAAATCACGCCCGCATCTTCGAGCTCCTTGCGCACGCTCTTGTAAACCCACTGTGATTCCACCATAGCCCCGCTTCCGGAAAGGAACTTCCGCTCCGCCTCCGGAACCCCCAATTTTTCAAACTGCAACTTTATTTCGGCCGGGACATCCTTCCAGTCGCGGTGCTCCCCGCCCTTAAGCGAGGCGAAATAGGTGATGGCGCTTAGGTCAAGGCCGGAAAGGTCGGGCCCCCATGTGGGAATGGGCTTGCCCTGGAAAATCCTGAACGACTTCAGCCTGCGCTCTAGCATCCAGTCGGGCTCGCCTTTTGCTGCGGAAATTTCCCGCACCGTCCTTTCGGTAATGCCGGGCCGGGTGAGGAATTTGTAACCAAGCGCAAGCGCCGCGCCGCCCCCGCGTTCTGAATTGAGTTCGATTGCCATTTCAAATCACTTAACCGGAAGTGCGCTCTTCGGGCGCTTGAGCTTGCTTGAGCCAGTCGTAACCCCTCTTCTCGATTTGCGAAACCAGCTCGAACCCGCCGCTTTTCACAATCCTGCCGCCGAGCATCACGTGGGTGAAACCGGGCTTGACATAGCGGAGGATGCGCTCGTAATGGGTGATGATGACGCAACCCGCGCCGGTTTCGGAGGCGATTCTGCAAATCCCCTCGCCAACCTTCTGGAGCGCAGTCACGTCAAGCCCACTGTCGGTCTCGTCAAGAATCGCGATTTTGGGCTCAAGCACGGCCATCTGGAGAATCTCGGCGCGTTTCTTCTCCCCTCCGGAAAAACCGTCGTTGAGATAACGGCCAGCAAACGCGCCATCAACGCCCAGCAGCGCCATCTTCCCTTCCAAAATGGGCCTGAACTCCAGCGGGCTTATCTGCTTGGCATGCACGGCGTTGTACGCCATTCTCAAAAACGACTCGAGGCTCACGCCCTGGACCTCCTGGGGGTATTGGAACGCGAGGAAAATGCCCGCGCGGGCGCGTTTCGAGGCATCGAGGGCCAAGATGCTCTTCCCGTCAAGGGTGACGTCGCCGGAAGTGATTGCGTATTTGGGATGGCCCATCAGCGCCGAAGCGAGGGTGCTCTTCCCCCCTCCGTTGGGCCCCATTATGGCGTGGACTTCCCCCGAGCGCACCGAAAGGTCGACGCCCTTGAGTATTTCCTTCCCCTCGATGCTGACGTGAAGCCCTTTTACGAGCAGTTTGGACATGAGTTCAAAACCCCCGCAGAAATCTCCAGCCCGTGCTGGGAAAAAAGCAGGATGAAGCCTACGAATATGATGCAGTGCTGAAAAGGCAATGGTGTGGAAATTATTGCGCCAAGCGCGGCTGATGGGGGCTGCCTTCGGGACCGACACTGTTGAAGACGCAATCAGCGTTGCGGAAATCCATGCAACTCTGGCAGACGGAAGTCACCAGCGACGGCTTGGAAACCCTTTCGACCGCAATCGAACGCGCAATCTTCTTGGCCGATGCCACGATCTTGTCGTCGTTCGAAAGCCTTGCGACGCCCCCCTTCATCGCGCCCGAAAGGTATTTGCTCACCGCGGCCTGCGTGACGCCCATGTGTCCGGCAATCGAAACCTGGTCCATCGAATAGTCTGAGTGGAGCTCCCGCGCAATCGCCACGCGCAATGCCGGAAGAAATGTTTTCACGACGTCTTCACAAGGGACAAGACTCACCTACAAACCACCCGATAACTACGTTATAACTCAACGGATAAATACGTATGGAGCGTTGAAAAAGGGAAAAAACGCCTACTTGGCCCCCGGACCGCCTGCCCCAATATAGCCTTTCCGAAGGAAAAAGGAAATGTGAAAAAACCGAAAGGAAAGCTCGCCGTCATCGTCGGAGCCGGAAGGACGGGAACGCATTCGCTCAAAATTCTCTGCGTGCTAAAGGGGATCTCGCTCCGGGTAATCGACAGGGACTTCATCCGCGAAAGCGACATTGGCGGATGCGCGCTTTATTGCAAAAATAGTGTCGGGCGGCTCAAGGCGGGCGAGGCAAAACGGATTGCCGGAAAAAAATTCGGGGTTGAAGTGCAAGCTGAGTGCGAGCACCTCCGAGCGGGAAACGCCCGGAAGCTGCTTGGCGGCGCCAGCATAGTGCTTGACTGCACGGACAACTGGGGCACGAGGGCGCTTATCAACCAATACTGCCTGAAGAACGGCATTCCATGGGTTTACTGCGGCGCGCTGGCAGGCGGGGCGATGTGCGCCACAACCGTTCCTCCCGGAAGACCCTGCTTCGAATGCTGGGCCCCCGCCCTTCCAACCGAGCCGGTCAGCTGTTCCGAAGTTGGAGTGGAGCTCAAAGCGATTAAAATGGCTTCAGAAATGCAAGTGGAGGAAACGAAGAGGATTCTAGCTGGAGAAACTCCTGAACTCACGGGGAAACTGCGGTATTTCGAAAGCCGGACGGCAAGAACCAGAACCCTCCTGCTCAAACGCAACCCACAATGCCCGACGTGTGCAAAAAGGCAGTTTGAACGGCTCGAAGGAGGGGGGGAGAACGCGATACTCTCATGCGGGGGAGGCGAGTGGCTCTTCCTCAACCCTCAGGGGAAAAAAGTTAGGCACTACGGCACGAAACGGATGCTTGAGGCACTCGAACCGCTCCTTCCCCACGCTTACGGCAGCCTGCTCAAGCTGAGCGTAAACGGGCTTGAATGCGCGGTTTTCCGCAACTTGCGCGTCACAGTAAGGGCGCGGGAGAGAAACAGGGCGGCTGAAGCTAACGCGATTATCCTAAGCAAGCTGGGAGCGTCAGAGAAAAGAAAGTTGTGACGGCACTTTCCGCCAGCGCTTCCACGCAAACGCTTTTTGCGTTTGCCGGTGCCGCAAACTTTCGAGTTTGCGAGCATCGAGCAAGCGAATGCCGCAGGAGGCCAACAGGCCGGCGAGGCTATCGAGGATTCGGGGAATCCGAGACGCGTCAGGCCAACAGACGGTGATGAGCTTGCGAAGAACGGGCTGAGAGCAGGGTAGGGGAGTTGCACCCCTCTAACTCGATGGCCGCATAGCGATTCTTTCCCAACTTTTGTCGTTGGCTGAAAAGGGCGTTTCTGCAGTCGAGCACATGGCTGCTCTGTCAACCCTGCGGATAATGAAATAGGGAGTAAAAACGCTCTTAACCGATTTGATTGGGCGGCGTGGCGGCATTGCTTAGAGGCCGAGGGCACGGCCCAGGCTGCCGATGGTTTCCTCCAGCTCTGCGACGCCCTTGTCGGCGGCACTCCTGCGGAAGAGGATGACGAACGCCATTCCCACAAGCGCGCCAACGACATGGACGAGTGCGTCGGAAGAGCTTTTCCCCTCGCGCTCGATTCCTTTCGAAAGCGCAAGCCTGCTTTGCTCAACTGCCGAAATTTCCTGCGCAGTTTGCTGCGCTTCCTTTGGCCGGTTTTGGGCAACCTGCGCCGCGTAGAGGTCTGCGAGGCCCCCGGATTTCTTTTCCAGGGCGGCAGCCTGGCCGCCGGACGCGAGGTCGGCGGAGGGAAGGAGGATGAAGTAGACGAAGAGAGGCGTGAAGAGAAGCAGAACGAATGCCGACTTCGGGGCGCTGAGGCAGCTTCCCCCTATGAGGCCCGCAACGCCCGTGCTTGCGCCCACGAGCGCGACTGCGGGATTGAGCAGGGAAAAAACGCCCCCCGCAATCGCGCCCGACGCGAGAAAGACGAAAAACGCCTCAAGCCATCCCACAGACATTTCGAAAACGTAGCCGAACGCCAAGAGGGGCAGGACATTGCTCGCGAGGTGCCGGGGGCCCACGTGGGCGAAGAGGTGGGCGACCACCCCCAATGGCGAGCCGCCGGGGCTGAGGGAAAACGCCGAAAGGCGCTCGTCGCTTATGAAGAGGGAACCGCCCGAGAGGTAAAAATAGAAGGCGACTACGGCGAGGGAAATCAGTGCGGTCGCGTAGGGGAACTTTCGGCCGGAGACCGGCGCGCTAAAAGATTCGGGCATTTCGCAAAAACCGATTATAGAAAAACGGCGGGGAATTTAATCCCCAGCGGCCGAATGGAAAACTGGGGCAACGGGGAAGAATGGCCGTAAGGGCAAAAATCGAAAATGAACCGGTCGCTTCGAAAATCAGGCCCTCCCGTCAAGGGAAGGCGGGTGCGACCAGTCCAACCCACCTTAGAGAATCCGCATTAGCATTACGCAACGGCCTTTTAAAAAGGTTGCGAATCCGCTACCGCGAATGCAAAAGCGGGCCCGGTGGGATTTCGGAGGAAGACCTCGGCAAAAAGCCGAGTTAAACGCACCCCCTTACGCCACAGAGGGGTAGGGGGGCACGAGCGTTTTGAGAGGAGCGATAGCGACGAACAAAACGCGAAGTCCCCCTTTCGGACCCACGACGCCTCGGTTAAGAGCTTCACCAACGGGCGTTTGCTTTCCAAACATCCCTTCGAGTGCTCTGGCCAAACTGAGCTACGGGCCCACTTGAAACTTGCATTCGCGGATTAAATGTGCCCGCGCAACGTATTATAAGATTTCGATTCTTTGCTGGTTTGGAAAACTATGGCCGGAAAGGTGACGGTGCTGAGGCTTTCGCACAGGCGTTCGCGCGACGTGCGCGTCACCAGCCACTGCGCCCTCGTTTCGCGCGCTTTCGGCGCGGACGGATTCCTCCTCTGCGGAGAGAGGGACGAGGCGATGCTGCTCTCGGCAAACAAGGCGGCGCGGAAGTGGGGCGGGGGATTCGGGGCGGATTATTGCGACAACCCGCGGAAGTTCGCAAGGGAATTCGACGGGGCCAAGGTGCACCTCACGATGTACGGGCTGCCCCTCATGGCGGAGATTGGGAAAATCCGCAGGCGGTTGGCGAAGGAAAACTTGCTGGTAATCGTTGGTAGCGAAAAGGTCCCGGCGGAGTTTTACGGAATCGTGGATTTCAACATCGCGGTGGGAAGCCAGCCGCACAGCGAGGTCGCGGCGCTCGCGGTGTTTCTTCACGAGTTGTTCGAAGGGAGGGAGCTTGAAAAAAAATTCGCGAACGCTAAAATCAGGATTATCCCCTCGCAAAACGGAAAAAACGTGGAGAAGACTTAAATAGTTGCGCGCGTTGGTAATACTGCAGATTGAAACCCCCCTGCGAGCGCCGAACCCCACATGCCTAAAAAAGAAACTGCAAAGCTCTCCTTCGAAAGCTTCGTGAAGGAAGTTTCGGGAGACGACGGCCTGAAAGTCGTGAGGAGCATAAACGGCGACGGGGTCACGGACGAGAAAATCGAGGCGGACACGAAACTCAAGCTGGTTGAAATCAGGGCGCTGCTCAACACGCTGCACAACCACGGCATCGTGGAGTACAACCGGGAGAAGAACCTCCAGAGCGGATGGTTCACCTACACGTGGAGGGTGAACAGCTACCGGGCGATGAACAACTACCTCGCGCTCAAGAGGAGGGAGTTGGAGGAAGTGCGCAGGCAGACGGGCGGCGGGGAGAACACGGCCATCTACGCCTGCCCGAAAGGATGCGCGAAGCTGCCGTTTGAAAAGGCGGCGGAATTCAACTTCGCCTGCGAAAGCTGCAGCGCCAAGCTCAAGTTCGCCGACGGCACGAAAGAACTGAAGGAACTCGAGGGGAAAATCAGCGCGATTGAAGCCCTAGTGAAGGGCCAAGCGTAAGGAACTGATTATTAAATTGCTCCGGGCAAAAACAGTTAGGATAGCGAGGTAGCTAGCGACAAAAGCACAATTGGCTAGCGAGGTAATCCCGGAATTTTCGGGACCTTGAGGGTAGCCAGGAGTGCCCGCTGGTCTGCTTTGAAGTGTAGTGCCTAACTGCCTTTCATCGCAGGGCGAAGCTCATAACCCGGAAGGAGCGTTTCTTCTCATTCTGCAAGGAAAGCTCTTGGGTAAAGATCGGAAGTTCAAATCTTCCCCTCGCTACTTCTTCCTTTTTCTGCGCCGCCTAACCGGTTTCTTCTTCGGCACTTTAGTTTTCGGCAAGTTAGGTGCTGCAACTTTTCCCCGCGAGGTCCTTTCGCCCACGCGGCCCAGATAGGCGAGCACCCGCTGCACCACTTTCCCGCCGACCCGTTTGGACTCCACGCGGTAGGCGTAGGGGATGCCCTTGATTCTCTTGATGCGCGTGAAGGCCATGGGAAAGTTAGGCACTACAAAAAAATTAAAAACGCGATGCTCATTTCTTTCCGTACATCTCCCTGTAGCGGTAGGAGTAGGGGTGCTGCTTGGGCGCTTCTGGCTCGGGCTCCTCCTCGCGGGGGGCGGGGGCGTTGGAAATGATGATGATGCTCCCTATTGACTTGACGTTCCGGAAGAGCACGGTCTTGGAGGTGAAAATGCGCTTTGCCTCTTCCTTCGTCATCGCGCGCAGGGGTTCGAGGGTGAAGCGCACGACCTCGCCTCGCTGCAAGTCGATTATCACGTCGTGGGCCTTGCCTATCTGCTTCGCGCCCTGGTCGTAAATGTCAAGGCCCGAAAGCGCGGAAAGCTTCATCATGGCAGAATTCCTCCTCCGGCAACAGCCGCCGTAGAGTTCTCTTGACCGAGGGAGTTTAAAATGGTTGTGAAAAAGGGCGCACGGAGGCGGGCGGAGGGGGAGGTCACTCAACGCGCAGGGTGAGGGGCTTTCTCGCCTGGTTGCGCACGTGGGCATAGTCGCGCTCGTGGGCGACTGCGTAAATGTCGATTGAATAAGTGCCCTTCTCGGTGCGCTGGGTGCCCCAGATCTGGGTCTTGACGAATTTCTTCCCTCCCGGCTCAATCTCGCCCATGCGGACTTCCCGCGTTTGGGAGATTGCGGACATGTCCACGCCAATCCCTTTTTCCGTCACGACTTTTACCGACGTGAGCGCCTTTTCCCGCGAGGTGTTTTCCACCGTCACTTCCAAGTCGAGATAGTCGTTCGCGTGGGGCTTGAGGGAATAGGGGTGGAATTCGGCGTGAATGCGGAAAACGCCGTCTTGGGACTGTTCCCTTCCGCTTAGAAAATCAAGAAACCCCATCAAAACCGCCGTTTTCCCGCCAACCGTTTTGTTGTATAGCGGATTGCACAATCATTGAAACGCTCGTGGCAATCCGCTAGTTGCAAATCGCACTTCTAAAGTTCTGGAACCAACGCGATTTGCTATAGGCCGGCTCAAACATTTAAGTATTAGCATTCGTGCGGGAAACGGGCGCCGGTTGCATGCGCCCGACGGCGCCGGTCTTTGACGGCCTCACTGCCCACCCGTGCCGCTTGAACCCGCCCACTTCTCCCACCAGCCGGCATATTGGCGCAGTGCTTGTGAAAACTTTGTGGAAATGGAGAACGGCTTGCGGGGTGATTCGCGCTGGAGAAACCCGCTGCGCTGGAGGGAAAGACAAATCAGGTATAGCGTGCTTTTCGGGAGGCCTAGTTTGCAATGCAGCTGGGAGAACGACAGGGGCCCCGCTTCCATTATTGACTCCAGGATCCGTTCGGCCGATTCTTTTTTGGAGGGGGAGAACGCGAAAGCGTCGCTGACCAGGTCGTAGAGCGTGAATTGGGAGGAGGAAATTTTGGAAAGCTCCTCAAGCCTGATTCGGAAATGCGCGTAGTTCTGGGCCTTCTGGCGCCGGTAAAAAAATCCCTTTTGCCCCGCGCGCACCTTCCTCGCCTCGGAGGCCCTAATCTGACGGCCGGCGGCCTTCGCCCGCTTTTGGGAAGCCCCGCTTTGCGCTGCACCCGCCCCTGGCACGCCGGCCGGCCCGGCCGCTTTGGAAGTCGCCGCCCCGCCGCCCACCCCCCTCACTTCCACTATTATCACTTTTTGGAATTGGGCTGCGGATTAAATTTTTGCCGCCCCATAGATAATGTATGAAACGCCGGCTTTTAACTGCCGCGATTGACTCGGCAACGCTTGACTCGTGCCTCATGGCCGCACGCAACACCCACCCTGACGAATTCATCGGCCTTCTAAGGGGAGAGGAGCGAAATGGGGTGGTGGGGGTAAGCGGGCTTTTGCTTGCGCCTTTTGCGGAATTTCACCCCGACCACTCGTCTTTTTCGGAATGGCACCTGCCTGCCGGGCTTGGGGCCGTAGGCACGGTACACTCCCACCCTAACGGCGTGCTGCTCCCATCACGTCAGGATAAGCTGCTTTTTGGTCGAAGCGGGCCAGCCCACCTCATTCTCGGTCCGCCGTACGCCCGCAGTTCGGCTGCTTTTTTCGGAAGGGATGGCAAACCGCTTGAATTTGCAATCGAAGGCTAGGGTGAAGGCGTTCGCTGTTTGACGGATTTTTCCGCTTGCTGCAAACAATTAAGAATCGCGCGGGGATAGTTTAAGAACGGGGCTAAAGACATGGTGGCGCGAATCAAAAAAACAGCCGCACGCGCTATTCTCGATTCCAGGGGGATTCCCACCGTAGAAGTTGAATTGGAAACTCAAAATGGCTGCGGCCGCGCGTCCGTGCCCTCGGGCGCCTCCAAAAGCAGTTTCGAGGCTTTGGAACTCCGCGATGGTGGCAAAAAGTTTTTCGGCTATGGCGTTTCCAAGGCAGTTGCCAGTGTCAACGGTATTATCGGGCCCAAACTTCGTCAAACTGCGTTTTCGGGCCAAACCGATTTTGACGAATTTCTCATTTCACTCGACGGCACCAAAAACAAATCGAAACTGGGGGCGAATGCCATTCTCGCCTGCAGCATGGCGTTTTCGCGCTGTCTTGCGTGTGAAAGCGGCACCCCACTTTACGCGAGTTTTTCAAAAGTCAGGCGCTATTGCCTTCCAGTGCCATTCTTCAATGTGATAAACGGCGGGGCCCATGCGGGCAATTCGATTGCATTCCAGGAATACCTGATTGCACCCGTTGGGGCGAAGACCTTTGCCGAGGCCGCGCAGTACGCAAGCGAAATTTACCATGCCCTTAGGGGGCTGATTTCAAGGCAATTCGGCAGGAGCGCCACGAATGTGGGTGATGAGGGCGGGTTCGCCCCGCCGCTTTCGGATGTGGCAACGCCTTTGGAGCTGGTTTCACGGGCGATTGGGGAAGTTGGCCTGCAGGGCAAGGTTTCCATCGCGCTTGACGTGGCGGCAACCTCGTTTTTTGACGGGAAGAAATATGCAATCGGCGGGGGCAAGCGCCTTGGCCCTGGGGAGTATTTTGATTTTGTGGAAGGTTTGGCCAAAACCCACAGGATAATTTCAGTTGAAGACCCTTTTTGTGAAACTGATTTTGCAGCCTTCTCGAAATTCACGAGGGAGAACAAGGCAATCCAGGTTGTGGGTGACGACCTGCTTTCAACCAACCCCGTGCGCATTGCGCGGGGAGTTCGAACAGGCGCGTGCAACTGCCTCCTTCTCAAACCCAACCAGATCGGGACGCTTGCCGAGGCGGTGCGCGCGGCCAACCTCGCATACGGCGCCGGATGGGGGGTGATGGTTTCCCACCGTTCGGGAGAAACCGAGGATACTTTCATTGCGGATTTGGCAGTTGGCCTGGGGTGCGGGCAGATAAAGCTGGGGGCGTGCGCGCGCGGGGAGCGCACGGCGAAGATAAACCAGTTGATCCGGATTGAAGGGGAGCTTGGTTCGAATGGGAAATTCGCGGGAAGGGAGTTCCACAGGCCGGCAAGACAATTGGGTTTCTCACTCTGACAATTGCGGAGTTTGAAAAAATTGAAAAATCGAAGGGGTGCATTCGCTTGTCATTTGCAAAAAAAACGCTTTTCATAGTCCTTGATGGGTTGGGCGACCGGCCCATCCAGTATTTCGGGGGGCTCACTCCCCTTGAAGTCGCCCGAACCCCCAACATATCCGCCTTGGTTGAGAAGGGAGCCTGCGGTTTGTTGGATGTAATTGGCGTCGGGGTAAGGCCCGGGAGCGACACGGGGCACATTTCCCTGCTGGGTTACGACCCGCACGCGCAATACACCGGGCGCGGGCCGCTTGAAGCTGTAGGTTTGGGTGTTCATTTGGCGGATGGTGAGCTTGCCTTCAGGGCGAATTTCGCAACGGTCAATTCCCAAGGCGTGGTTGTCGACCGGAGGGCCGGCCGGATTGATTCGGCCAAACCCCTGGAGGCTGCGTTGAATTCGATTAATGTCGAGGGGGTCAAATGCCATTTCAAGGCCGGGGCGCAGCATCGCGGGGTGCTCATCTTCAGGCCGCAAAAAGGGATGTTGCTCAGCGACAAGATAAGCAATGTTGATTCCAATGCGCAGGGTGTGAAAATATCGCTTTGCAGGCCGCTTGACAAGTCACCCGAAGCCGCATTTACCGCGGATGCCGTAAACCAATACCTTTCCAAGGCGTCAAAATTGCTCCTCAAGCACCCCCTTAACAAAACGCGCGTGAAGAACAAGCTAATGCCGGCAACCGGAATAATCGTTCGCGGGGCCGGGGTTGCACCGCATTTTGAGCAGTTCAAGGAGAAATTTGGGTTGAGGGCAGCTGCAGTGAGCCACACTGGCGTTTACACCGGCGTTGCGGGGCTGATGGGTTTCGACATCCTTCCGCTCAAGAACGCAACTGGCCGGGGCGACACTGATCTGGATGAGAAGGCCCGCGTTGCGGCAGGCGCCCTTTCGAAATACGATTTTGTTTTCCTGCATATCAAGGGCACTGATGTTTTTGGCCACGACGGCGATTACGTGGGCAAGCGCAATTTCATCGAAAGGATCGACACTGCGTTTTCCAAGTTTTCCGACCTTAACGACACGCTCGTAGTGATTACGGCCGACCACTCCACACCCTGCGAAATGAAAAACCACTCTGCAGATGCCGTTCCCCTCCTGATGGCGGGCCCCGGCGTGCGCAAGGATGCAATCCGCAAGTTTGGCGAGCGCGACTGCGGCCGAGGCGGCCTCGGCAGGCTCAAGGGCGCCGACCTCATGCCAGAAATCCTCAACATCATGGCCCGGACGCCAATGTATGGGAGTTAGGCTTCAACCACCGCCCCCAAGCAACCAACGAAAAAAAGCGCTCAAAAAAAAGCCAGTGCCTTTTCCTCTTCCCTTCCAGCCACTCGCGGCTTGCAAACGCCCGAATAGTGGAACTGAGGGGGGTCTCCGCCGGTTAGCGGCGCAAGTTTTCAGCGCACCCAGCGTACCCGCACTCTTTCCTCAGCGGGCAGGCCCCGCAGGCCAGATTGTTTTTTGAGCAGTGCTCCTTAGCCAGCCTCACCAGCAGCGCGTGGAAGTTGTTGTAGTGCCTAACTTCTTTTTTGGAATTGGTTTCAAAAAAGGTTCGGGTCTTTTCGTACGAGCCGCAGCTCCCCTCGTCCAGAAGCCCCACCCTTTGCGTTATCCTCCTGGTGTAAGCGTCAGCCACAAACGCCCCCTTCCCGAGCGCGTAGAGGAGGATGGAGTCGGCAGTTTCGGGGCCGACCCCCCTAATCGAAAGCAGTTCCGCCCGCAATTGCCGCGTCCCTTCGGCAAGCATCATCTCGGTATTCCCACCGTAGTGCCTAACAATGTGTTCGGCCAGCGCGCGCAGTTTTTCCGCCTTCTGGTTGTGATGCCCGCTCGGCCGGATCAATTGGGAAAGTTGGGGCAATGGCGTTCCGATTATTTTTTTGGGCGAGTCGATTCCCGCAGCGTTTAACGCAACCACCGCCTTTTCCGCATTCTTCCAATTCGTATTCTGCGCAAGGACTGCGCCGACGCAAACTTCCCATCGTTGCGTTGGGCTGAGGTTGCCCGCGTTTTCTTCCGAGTAGGCCGGCCGATTTCCGCCTTTCGGCGTCACGGGCCACCATCCCTGCGGCCCGAACCGCAGGTTCAGAAGCGAATAAACGCACTCGACTTTCCGGCAGTTTTCATTCCCCCCCATTTTAAGCACGCCCCCGCCTTCGCGCCAAAGAACCAACTATTTTATTATCAGCCATTTCCCTAAATTAAGTATGGCTGTTTATTCCTGTTCAAACTGCAACTTCCGCTTCGCCGCCAACGAGGCGAAAAAATGTCCGCGTTGCGATTCCACCGACATCAGGGAATTCCAGCAGAGGGGGAAGGAGGAGCCCCAACCCGGCGCGCCAGCCGGCCATCACGCGCCCCGCCCGCCCTCCCGCCTTGTTTACGGCGACGGCAAGGGCGCGTGGAGGAGCTTCCACTCCCAGCAGGCGAGCGTGTGCCCCAATTGCGGCGGGAAGGAGTTCGAGCTCAACTACAAGCGCAAGGAAAAAACCTGCAGGAAATGCGGCGACATCCTGCCCCTCCCGCGAAGGTTTGCGTAAAATCAGTTTTCCCTCATTTTCGTTTCGTCAATCTTTTCAGAAGTTTCAGCGAGCCTGCGCCGTTTTCGGGAGGGGGAAAGTGCACCTTTCATCCCATGCTCTTCCTGATTTGCGCCGCGCGGGTGATGTCCGCGGTGCAGTCCTTGCCGCTTGAGTAGAGCATGAGGATGTTGCTGGTGGCGTTCCTGTGCGCGAGTTCTTCCGCCGTTTGCGGGCCAAGTGGTTTTCCAAGCCATTCTTCAGCAAGCTTGACGTCATTCTCCACAAACTTCCAGCCCGCCTTGTTCGCAAGAATCGTGAGGTTCTCGTGGTTGATGAACCTTCCCGCCTCTTCAATCATGCTCCGCAGGCCGCGATAGTTCTCCTCAAGCGCGTCGGTGAGCCCCTTGCCTTCCGCCTCCCGCAATGCGGCGCCGAGGCCGATGAATTCAGGCGGCACGCCAAACGAGTACATTGCCGCGGTGAAGCCGATTGCGCGGGGCAGCGCCTTTCCGCTCACTTTTCTCGAATAGCCGAAGAGCCCCACGTGCTGCTTGCGCTCGCGCCGCGCGGGGATGAATTTTGCAATGGCGTTGATGTCGTCGGCAACCGCTTCCACCGTCTTCTGGTAGTGGGTTGAGAAGAGCTGCACCAGCCGTGCCAGTTTCTCCATTTCGCCAGCGTCAAGCACCCCCGCTTTCCTCCCGCTCAATTGCGAATTCAGTTTCCCGATTGCGGCCTTCACTTCCCTCTCGCCGTAGTCATAGCGGAACGCGCTTTGTATCGTCACCGTGCGCACGCCTGCATATTCGTCAGTGAAGGAGCCGAGCTTTTCGGGGGAAAGCCCGCCGCGGAAGTGCAGGGAGCCCACGCCAATCATCGGATGCACGGGAATGCCGCTTGTTTCGGAGAATTTTTCGCACTCGCTCAAGCTGGCCTTGGCGGACAAGGTGGCGGCGACGATTCCGTTGTTGAGCGCCGGGTCGCTTCTTGCGATGAACGGCCGGATGTACGCAAGTTCCCCCGCGCCGCCGTCTTCGGAAACGAGCATGGAGTACTCCTCGAGAATCGCGCCGGTTTGCAGGAGAAAGTCGGGGTGTTCGATTAGGGGGATGACGTCAATCTGTTCCGGCCCCGCCTCGCGCGCGAGGTCGAAAGTCTTCTGCAGCCCCGAAAGCCGCAGGGCCTTGGCCACCTCGGCGTAGTTTTTCTTGATGAGGAAAGTCTGCCTTCCCTGGGTGGTGAGGGGGAGGATTGTCTCGAAAACCGGAGGCGCGTGCAGGCCCAGTTCGCAGGCGATGTCGTTGGACGAGATGATGTTGACAAACGCCCTTGCTATGCGGTATCCCTTTTCCACCCACACGTTGGGAAGGCGGTATGTAAGGAACACGTCCCTGCCAAGCTGTTTCTGCCTGAAAAACTGGAAGTTCCCCTCAAGCAGCCTCTCAACTACCGCCTCGTCAACGTGCTTGCCTTCCCAGTCCCACATATACTCGGTGCAGCCCAGCTCGCAAAATGACTTGGCGCACTCGTCCACCTCGCGCCAGGCGTTGATGAAGCCCCCGCCTTCCCTAAGCCACGCTGGCGCGCCTGCGTTGTCGGGATGCTGCGTGGCCATCGTGGCGGGAATGAGTCTCATTTTGCTTCCGAAGCCTTCGTTCCTGTTGGCAGGAATGAAACTAGTAATATGGCACAAAGTGTTTTAAGTCCAACAACGGCTTGCGGGCGGCGCGCCAGCCGCCGTTCCCTGGGTTGTCGCGTTTCCCGTTGCCGCCATTCGCGCGCGTCAGCCCATGCGTTTGATGATGTTCCCCCTTCCCTGCTTGATGCGCCTGATTTTACCTTGCTTTTCAAGCGCGCTGAGCAGGAGGCTCACCCGCGCCTCGCCGTAGGGCAGGCGTTTCCGCAGGTCCTTTTGCGTGAGAATCCCCCCGGATAGGGCCAATTGTTCGAGCACTTCCCTCTCCTCGGCCAAAAGGGCTTCCGGGGGCGTGGCTGGCAGTTCGTTCTGGGCGGCGGTTGGGCTTTGTGCCGCCATTTGCGCTTGTTTACGTTCCATAGAATCAGCGCTATCTTCCGGGTTTTCATCGGTTTGGGCGCGCAGTCCATCCGTCGCGCCCTCCCGTTTTGCGTAATTGTTCCCGGCGTTTCCCTTCCAATGGAAATATGCGGCGGCTGCGGCGGCGAGCAGGAACAGGAAGAGCGCAGCAGTACGCCAGTCCCATTCCCGAACTGCCGGCCCGTCGATTGCCTGTGCATCAACCGGCTGGCGGGGGAGCGGAGAAATTTCCGACAGTTCACTAAGAGCCTGTGAGAGCCCATTTCCATCAGTGGCGTTGGAGAGGAGGATGAAATCGAGTTCGTACTTTCCGTTCGGGTCCGGAACGGTGAGGGTCCTGTTTTCCCTGAGGCCGTTTGGGTTTTCAACGCCGAACACGGAAATGGTGAACCGGCCTTGCGGCACTTCCAGGGCGTAAGAGCCGTTTGTTGCCCCGACCGTTTGCGCAGGTTGGGAGTTGATGCTCACGAGCGCGGGCAGGGGGCGCAGTTCGGAGTCGAACACCGTGCCGTAGAGGGTGGCGGCAGCTGCAAAAGAAATTACGCCGGCCACGATGGCCAAGGCGGTTAGGCATCCCATAGCCTTACTGAACCCCAGTCGGATTAATTAGCCTTGTTTTCTCATTAGGCGAATGCCTAAAGCTTTATTCGGCATTAGCATCCCCGCTAAAGCTTAACGGCGGGGTAATCGTGAAAGAATGGTTAAAAAGTATCCCGGCGTCGCTTATTGCGGGTGATGTTAAGTGGCTCGGGATGTTTGGAAAAGATTCTTCGGTTTGGCCCTTCTTTCATGTCTTCTCATGGCTGGGGCGGTCCCGATGGTTTATGCCGTGGCAGCCAGCGCCGATGCGGGCGCTTCCGCCTCAGCGGACGGGGGTGTAGCCGCTTCGGCTTCTCCCATTGCGGGTGTAGTTGAAGGCACGGCTTCGGCATCAGCATCAGTTAATGGCAATGCGGGCGGCGCCTTGCGCGGCTTGAGCCGCGTTAAAGCGGTAATTGCAAGGAATGAAGCCCGCACGGCCGCGAGGGCTGAGGAAAACCGCGAGCGCGCCCTTGCCAAAGCCGGGGGAAAAGCCGAGGCGTTCGAGGAGAGGGCGGCCGGCCAGTTGGCCAGGCGCGCGGAATCATCTTCCGTTGGCGGTGAAGGCGAGGAAAACGCCACCGTGAGGGCGGAAGCGGCCGCCCGCGTGATGGCGGCGCGGCAGGAGGCGGTCAAGGCGAGGGAGAATTTCAAGGCCGCGGAGGAGCGGGTCAAGGCCGCAAGAAAAACCCTTGCCGAGGCTAAAGGCGAGCTCAATGCCCGCGAGCGCGGGGAATACAGGGCCGCAGTAAAGGCCCACGTTGTCGGCCAGCTTGTCCGCATTGTTACGACAGTGGGCCACCTTGAGGCGCAGGGATACGTCTCGGCCAACCTTTCCGCCGAAATAAAGGCATACGCCCAGTCCGCCCAGGCGAGGTGGGATGCCGCGACCACAGTTGATGCCCGCAAGGCCTTGATTGACGAGTTCAACGCAAAGTGGGTCGAGTTCAAGGAGAGAATCCGGCAGGAGATTCTTGCCAAGCGCGTTTCAACGATAGTTTCAAGATACGGCGCGCTCCAGGCCAAGATTGAAGCCAGCATTGCCGGGCTTGCGTCGCAGGGCAAGGACACCTCCAAGCTCGAATCGCTCGACTCTAAGCTGAAGGCGGACCTGCAGGCGCTCCAGTCATCCACAATCACCCCCGCGGAGGCTTCCTTCCGGCTCAACCACCTTGCGTGGGCGGTTAGGATGATGCTCCTGGTGCAGCAGTCGCTCTCAACCGGGGCTGAAGTGAATGGGGGGGAGACGGCAGAGCCTACTGAAAGCATCGGGGCTTCAGAGGGAGAGTCGGCGCGAGCGTCGGCTTCCGTAGGGGCGAGCGCCTCCGCTTTGGCGAGCCCGTCGGTTTCGGTTAGTGCGGGAGCAAGCCCGTCAGTCTCGGCAGGCGCCAGTTGAGGCCGCCGTTTTTTTTTATTCTTTTTTTCCTTTCAATAATTTTTCCTATTCCGCGCACATTTCCGTTTCGCCCCGTTTTTGCGAGGGAACTTTGCGTTTTTACCTCTAAGAATAGCCTTAAAAGCCCTCGTGCGTTAAGAATCTGCGAGGGCGGGCGGGGTCACGCTAAACCCATTTCGGCCTCAAAAAGACAACATAGGAGTTGGTGAAAAACATGGCAGCAAGAAAGCCTTTCGGCGGGTACACCATCAGCTTCGCGAAAGTCAAGGACATGACCTTGGGCGAAGTGTTCGGAACTTCGGCAATCACGCCGAGTGAGATGACGAAGAAAATCTGGAAGGTAGTCAAGGGCAAGAACCTTGCAAGCTCATAAAAAACCAGGGGGCAAGTTTCCCCCCGTTCCCTTTTTTTAACCGCCTTCCTTTCCAACCCGTTTCAAACTTGCGTTTTTTCAAACCGATTCCTTTTATTGCCCCGCCCGCTTCTTTCATTGGCGCAAAAGCCGTTGGGCAATTTGCACCCGCGCCGGCATCAACAGGTGGTGATTTTCCATTATGGCAAGAAACGTCAGCGAGGCTATAGGCGAGGAAGAGGAGTGGGAGGCGGAAGAGGCCGATGCCCAGAGGGAGCAGGGTTTCGAGAGGGAATACGCCGATGACGATGGCGAGAACACCGCCGCAAGCGCGTCAGGCCGGCATGCCGCATCGCTGGAATTCGTCTGCACCCACTGCGGTGCTAAAAAGGGCGCCCGCGGCCACATTACCAAGCGGCCTATGCACTGCGCAAAGCCGATGCAGCTCATTGACCACGATAGCAAAATTACCTTGATGGGGGTAGGCGTGAGGCGCGTTGGGGCGGGTGCATCGGGAAGCGCATCGGGGCGCGCATCTCCAAAAGGAAAACCGGGCGTCCCGCGAAGAACGCCGGCGGGGCGGGCCCCAAAGGGAAAACCCGCAAATAACCGCAGCCATGCAGGTAAGAGGGGCGCAGCCGGGGTTTCCTTAAGAAAATCTTCAAGGAAAAAAAGAGCGCCGGTTTCGCGAAAATCCCGGAGTTAGGGCCGGCGCCGCAATAGGGGTTCAGAGAGCTATTTCTCCCAGCCTGCGCTGTAGCGCTGGAATCCGCCGCCCCTCCTGGGCCCGCCGCGTGAGCCTTGGCTTGAATGGCCGCTCGGCCTTCCGCCCGAGTGGCCGTAGCCTCCTCCCGAGCCGGAGCGCCCTTGAGGCCGCCCCCCGGAACCGCCGTAACGCGGCCTTCCGCCAAAGCCGCCGGGCCTTCCGCCCCGACTTCCCCTTGCGTCGCGGGGGCGTTCTTCGTATTCGCGTTCCACGCGCTTGAACGGCGGCGCGGCGTCGAGGTTGACCTTAAGATGGGTGATTATCGAGCCGGTGCGCGCCGCGGTGGATTTGAGGTCGCGCACTTCCTCGAGGTTGGTTGCGAAGGTGAATGCCTTTCCGCTCGCGCCCGCCCTTCCCGTCCTGCCGATGCGGTGCACGTAGGTGTCGGAGTCAGCCGGCATGTCGTAGTTCACCACGTGCGTGACGCCGGTGATGTCCAGCCCCCTTCCGGCAACGTCGGTTGCAACCATTATGTCCGTGCCTCCTGCGCGGAATTCGCTGAGCACTTTCTCCCGCTTGTTTTGCGTGAGGTTGCCGTGCATCGCGCGCGCGTTGAAGCCGTAGCCCTTGAGCAGGTGCGCCACGCCGTCGGCGCCCCTTTTCGTGCGGCAGAATACGATTGCCGACTCGGGCTTTTCGGTGGCAAAGAGCGCGGCAAGCGCCTTGGGCTTGAGGTTCCGGTCAGCTTCGATGTAGAACTGCTCGATGGCGTCAAGCGTGAGCTTTTCTTCACTGGTCTTCACGATTGCCGGGTTGTGCATGTGCTTGCGCGCGAGGGAGAGGATTTCGGAAGGCACGGTTGCGGAGAAGAGCATCGTCTGGCGCTTGCCCGCGGGCGGCATGGTGGAAAGGATTCTTTCAACGTCGTCGACGAATCCCATGTCGAGCATGCGGTCCGCCTCGTCAAGCACGGCGATTGCCACGTGGCTGGTGTCAAGAGTCCTCCTTTCCAGGTGGTCGAGGATCCTTCCCGGGGTTCCAACGACGACCTGCACTCCCCGCGCGAGCGCCCTGATTTGGGGCTGGATGTCCTGCCCTCCGTAAAGAAGCGCGACATGGGCGTGGCTGTGCTTGCTCAGTTCGGCAATCTCCCTTGAAACCTGCACCGCAAGCTCGCGCGTGGGCGTGAGAATCACCGCCTGCACCGCCGGCAATTCTGGCGAAATCTTTTGCAGGATGGTAAGGCCGAATGCAGCCGTCTTTCCGGTTCCGGTCTGTGCCTGGCCGATTACGTCCCTTCCCGCCAGGGAAAGGGGGATGGTCTGTTCCTGTATCGGCGTTGGGGTGGCGAATCCCTTTTCCCTCACTGCGTCCAGAAGCGGCTTGCTCAGTCCCAGTCCCTCGAAGCCCGAGTGGGCGGCCGGGGCGGTTTCCCCGCTTTCCTTATGCTGATGATGCGTTTCCACTTTTTTTTGCAACTCCTTTGTTTTTTGAAAATGATTCGCGTGATTTGTTCAGTCACGCTTCACAAGCGGGGTGAGAATTTTCACTTCGATTCCCTTTTTCACCCGGTCCGCAAATTGCCCCGGGTTCCCTGCCGTGTCCGGCAGCAGGAAGCCGTAGTGCATCGGGACGGCGATTTTTGGCCTGATTTCATTCGCCGCCGCTGCGGCTTCTTTCGCGTCCATCGTGTACTTCCCCCCTATGGGGAGCAGCGCGACGTCCGCCTTTCCTTTTAGTTGGCTCATTTCGGGGGTGAAGTCCGTGTCCCCCGCGTGGTAGATTTTCACTCCCCCGATGTTGAAGACGTACCCGACCCCCCTGCCCTTGGGGTGGAACGGCTTTGTGAGGTTGTAGGCGTGCACCGCCTCTACGGCAATCCCTCCGGCTTGAATGCCGTCCCCGGGCGAAATGGCGATTAATTTCGACTTGACCTTCCCCCGCAGGAGTTCGGCGCAATCCCCTGCGCAAACCACCGAGGAGCCCGCGTCGGTTATCCGCACTATGTTTTGCACGGCGCAGTGGTCATAGTGCGCGTGGGTGACGAGGGCGATTTCCGCGCGGTCGGGTTTTTTTTCGATTACGAACGGGTCGGTGTACAGTACGGTCCGGCCCGACGCGTCCTTGACCTTAAAAGAAGCGTGATTGAGCCAGACGAGCTCGATTCCATTCAACCTAACCGAAGATTCGGCCACCTGCCTACACCTTCTGCTTCAGGACATCCCTCCATTCAAGCTGCTCCACTTCCTTGCCGGCAGTTTCGGGGACGAAGAACACGAAGGCGCAGTTGAACGTCTTTTCGAGCTTCCTCCAGTTTGCAGGCATGTTCTGCGCCTGCGAAATTACCAGGTCACGCATGCTCTGCGGGAATGCGAACGCGACGTAATCGTTCTTTGCCAGCCTGTCCGTGAGGAATATGAGCTCCCCGAGCGCCTCGGCGAAGTTGCTGTATTCCCCGCCCTTGCCCCGCACCACAATGTGAAGCCTGCGGCTGTACTTGGCGTGCTTGAGGATCACCAGGCACTCCACCGCGGTGCAGCGGACTGCCAGCTTTCTCCACTCGCCCTTGGCGGAAATCCACTGGATCAGCGGGTCGCCCACGAGCAGATAGTCATCAAGCTTTTTTTCCTTCCTAAACGAGGTCAGCCACTGCTTGTTCAACGGCTTGACGGTGGATTGGTTCACCCAGAGGACACCGAAAAATAGCTTACCAACAAATTATGCACCCCGCCACTAATAAACGTTTTGAGGAAAAGGGAGGAGGAGCAATAAAGCTGGGGGCGTACGGTGGTCGGCAATTCGCATCTGCCGGGGGGTGGGCAATCGGGGAGGCCGGGCGTTGTTTCCTACTGGCTGGCGTTGAGGTCGGCGTCGCTGATGTCAAGCGCGGGGATGTCGCTGTCGTTAAGCGCCCGCGCCGCATCTCCGCTTTCCTGCGCCGCCTGCTGCGCATCCGCCTGCAGGGCACCTGAAGTTGCCGAGGGCGAGGCGCTCGCCTGACTGCCAGGCGCGGGTGAAACTGCCGAAGCTGTTGGCTTGCTCGCGCTCCCAAGGCATCCGAAAAGCAGGATTCCCGCAAGGGCAAAAGCGATTACTAATTGTCTCATGATGGCATCATCCCCCAGTTTATAATTCGGCAGTAATTTTTAACCGTTTGGGAAGGAAGGGCAATCTGGGCAATAAGGCCATTTTCAAGCCCGCGGCGTTTGAAGGGGGTGTGGCAAGGCCGGCAAGCCACCCTCCCTTTCGTTTAAATACGCCGATTTTCCTTCGTATGCCGGACGGAAATGATTGAAGATGAAATCACCCACTGGTTCAAGGACGACAAGGGCGAGACCCACCGCACCTCCCTGCGCATAGAGAGCGAGGCATCCCAGTTGGTGAAGGGCTTTCCGCGCGACGGCATCGTCGCCCTCAGGATTACCAACTCCATCGGCGCAATGTCGTTCCGCCTCTCTCCCGACGAGGCCCTGCGGCTCTCCACCCTGCTCAACGCCTCCGCGCGCGACCTGCTCCTCAAGAAGCGCGTGCTCTGGCAGCAGCTGGAGGAGTGAACCCGCGGGGGCGTCGTGAATAAATATAACTGTGAATCTAACTAGTTATGCTGAAAATATAACTAGGTGCATTAAGGTGGAATTCGTGGGCGAGGCGAAAAAGTGGGGGGGGTCATTGGCCGTAGTCATTCCCAGGGAAGTGATTGAGGCCGAGGGGGTCAAGGAAGGCGACGAGCTTGACTTCAAAGTAAAAAAACTCCAAGGGTTCCACTCTCTTTTCGGCGCGTTTCCGTCAAAGACTTCGGGCCAGAAACTAAAGGATGAAGCCAGGAAGGGATGGGCTTGAGCAGATATTTTTACGACACCTACGCGCTTGTTGAGTTTTTGAAGGGAAACCCGAATTTCACCCGCTATTTCGAGCCGGGCTTGGGCGTGACCTGCCGTTTCAACCTGGTGGAACTTTACTTTACCCAACTGCGCGACCACGGGGAGGAAGCGGCAGAGCGGGCCTTTGCCGAGGCGCTTCCGCTTTCAGTGGAAACGGCGGACGACCTGATAAAAAAAGCGATGAAATTCAAGTTCGACGCGAACAGGCGGGGAAAAAACGTTTCCTACGCCGACGCGATTGGGTATTGCGCCGCGCTTGATAATGGCCTTTTGTTCCTCACGGGCGACAAGGAATTTCGGGGCCTTCCGCACGTGGAATTCGTGAAGTGACTCTGCGGGTTTCCCTAAAGCAGCTTGAGGCTTCCAGTAATCTCGTCAATTTTCGCCTCAAGGGCCGGGCCGATTGCGAGTGCGGTTGTCGAGCCCGCGGGAACCTGGGTGTGCCCCGCGTCGTGGACAAGCGCGCATGGAAGCTTTGCGGCCTTCGCCCTTTTCTGCAGTTCGAGCAATTCCCCCTCGCTGGCCGCCTTGAGCGTGATTTTTTCCATCCCGGCCGCAATCCACTTTTCAGTAACTTCCTTGTTGATTCTCTTCGCCTCCAAGTAGGCCATCAGCGACGCGTGCGCCGACTGGGCGGCAATCTTTCCCTTGCCCATTCCCAAGTCCGTGCGAAGTATGATAACTTGCTTCAAGCCTGGCATTCCCACTCCCCCAAGGCTTGATATAGGTTGTTCGGAACTTAAATATAGCAAACCAAGAAAGTCTTGCGGCAATCTTATCTCGGTTTGCAACTAGCGGATTGCAATGTGGCATTCGCATTAGTTTTGCAATCCGCTATAAGTGGAACTTGGCGGGGTGGAATTCGCGTTTCGCCCGACGCGTTGCGGAGTGGGGAAAATTGATTGACGCCGAAATAGGGAAGGTTGTCGAACGGGTGGGCGCGCTCAACGCGGCGCGGGGCCGGGCAGCCGTGCGCCTGCGCGAGGCTTGCAAGGCGGGCGGGCTGCAGGCCCATTCATTCGACTTTCTTGACGATTCACTCGTGCTTGACGCGGGGAATGAGCCCGCAAGCGGCAGGCTCCTCTCGGTTGACGGCGGGATTCTCGCGCAGGAATTCCATTCCCTCGACCTCTTCCTCGTCCGCTCGTGCGGGGTGGTGTTCGACTACGAGTCGAATTTCCTCAAGTCGCACGCGTATTTTCCAGAGCCGTTTCCTGCATACGAGGTTTTTGCCGAGGATTCCCTGCTTTCCCACGAGTTCGCGACTTACGCGGGCCTCAAGAGGCTCCAGTCGGAACTTTCCTGCGCCCTGCATGCGGCGGAGAGGCACTCGCCGCAGGCAATCATTCTTGACGGGAGCATCGTGCCTCAGGTGACCGACCGGCCGGGAAAGGATTCGGGCATTTTTCCCGAGTACGAATCCGCGCTCAACGCCTACTTCGGGCTTTACGAATGGGCTTGCCAGAACGGCGCGCTGCTTCTGGGGGTAATCAAGGACTCGCGCGGGAGGCACTTCACCAACCTCGCGCTGAAGTACTACGCAAGCGAGCTTGCCGAGCATTCGCCCTCCCTGGAGTCTTCAAACGACACGGCCTTCCTCTACTCGCTTCTCAAGACTGGCGAGCGCACCGCCGCGTTCAAGTATTCCAGCGCGCCAAGCGAGCAGCTGGTCCTGCGCGATTTGGGCGAGTGGTCCAAAAAAATAGCGTCCTTCTACGCCAAGCCCGTCGAGTACGACCGGCCCCTGCGCGTCGACTTGCTTCTTGACGGCAAGGATTCCGTAAGCAAGGCGGCGAATTTGGTCAACGGCCTAAGCCAAGGCAACCGCTCCTACGCCTACCCCGCCATCCTCATCGAGGCGGACTTGCGCGCAACCCTTGACCCTTCAGAAATCGAGTTCGTCTGTTCCACCCTCACAAGCAAATTGGGAATGACGCCCGAACTCTTCGCGTTGAGACGAAACAGCCGGCCGTTTCGGTAGGGGGCCAATTCAGGCCATTACCTCTCAACCCGGGCGTGCGCATAACGCCTATTTTCTAAAACGAGATGCCCACAAATTCCTGAGATGCGGGAAGCTGATTGTCGAAAGCAGGTATGCCAATGTAGGGACGAACGCATTCAGCATCGGATTGGGCGTGTTGATTAGGAAAAAGGTAATGGCGGCAAAAACGTATGTGAATAGGGCGATCGTGGTTTTCCTGAAAGAACTTGTTTCCCACGCCTTGTCCGACTCGACCCGCGCGTTCCTTTCCTGCAGCCTGAGGATTTCAGATTCCAGTTTCTTCAGGTTGCCGGCCATCTTCATTTCAGCCTTTTCTCCAGCATTTCCTTCACTTCCCGCGGCGATGCCTTGCCTTTGGTGAGCTTCATCACCTGTCCCGCGAGAAAGTGCAGCGCCTCGGCCTTCCCTTTCCTGAAGTCTTCGACGGGCTTCTTGTTTTCGGAAATTACCCTCTCCACAATCGCCTCAAGCTCCTGCGAGCCGTGGATTCCCAGCAGCCCTTCCTTCTCGGCGTTCTTTCGCGGGTCAAGCCCCTTGTCCAGAAAATCAATGAGAAGTTTCTCCGCGACCTTTTCGGTAATCTCCTTCTTCTCAAGCATTGCAAGGAGTTCGGAAATGGTTTTGACCGTGAGCTTGCTGTCGCGGTAGGCCAGGTCGCGGTAGTTGAGCTGTTTTTTCACGACGCCGCGCATGAAGTTTGCCGCCTGCTTCGCGCCTCCATCCTTGGCAATCTCCTCGAAAGCGTCGGCGTATTCCTTCTCGAGGCAAATGGCGAACGCCTCTTCCCCCGTGACGTTGTAGTGCCTAACGAACCTCTCGCGCTTCTGCGCAGGCAATTCCGGCAGTCCCCTGCGGATTTTCTCGACGAGCTTTTCGCCGATTACCATTGGCGGCACGTCCGGGTCGGGGAAATACCGGTAGTCGTCAACGCTTTCCTTCTTGCGCAGCCCAATCGTGATGCCTCGCTTTTCGTCAAAGTGGCGCGTTTCCTGCCCGTACTGCGCGCCGTGCTTCACGAGGTTCTTCTGCCTCGCCTCCTCGAAAGTGAGTGCGGTGAGCACGCCCTTGAAGCTGTTGATGTTCTTCACTTCGATGCGCGGGTGCCCTTCAATCGAAATGTTGGCGTCAACGCGCATGCTTCCCGGCTCGCTCCTCCGCGCGCCGAGGTAATCGAGGATGGCGGAAAGCTCCTCAAGGAAGCGGCGCGCGTGGTCCGCGCTGGTAAAGTCGGGGTCGGTGACGATTTCAACCAGCGGCACGCCCGAGCGGTTGTAATTCACCTCTCCCGTGCGCAGGTCGTACTGGCCGGGGTCCTCCTCGACGTGGACCTCGCGGATTTTCACCCCTGCAAGTTCCCCATTCTCGCCAATAGGTTTGCTCGTCCTCTGGTATCCGCTTGCCAAATCGGGGTAGATGTAGTGCTTGCGCTGCACGAACACAGGCTTGTCCAGGATAATCTTGCAGTTGAGGGCAAGGGCAATTTTAAGGACATTCCCAACCGCCTTTGCGTTAATGCCCCACGGTTTGCTTCCCGGCTGCGAGAGGCAGGACGGGCAGATCAACGAATTGGCCGGGGCAGTGCGGTATCCCTTCGTCGGGCACGCGCAGAAAAGCTTGCTTTCGCTGGCAAGCTGGTTGTGAATCTCAAGGCCGATGACCGTCTTCATCAGTAATTTGCAGTGGAGGAAGGAATTTATTGCCACCCAATTGGAGGCCCATTCGGGTTTGCGCCGGTTCCGAAGCGCATTTTCACTTCGCGTATTCCGCCGCCTGCTTGCACTGCTCGACGGTTTTGGAGAGCTTGTCGTAGGCCTTCGAGGCGTCCGCCTCGTCGACGAGGAGGGACATTTTCGAAATCGTGTTGAAAATCCCGAGGAGGTTGACGTTTATCGCCTCGAGCTGGCTTGTGATGAACGCCACGATCCCCGGGGTGCGCACGGACTCCGAGCTCCATTCGATGGTGATTAGCGCGGTGTCTCCGTACTCGGCCATGATGTCGGTGCTGTGCCCCACGCTCTTGAGGGTGGGAAGGAGCTTGTGCGAGGCGATGACCATTATCTCCTCGCTGCGCTGCAGGATGTACATCTTGTCGCCATGGTGCCAGTTGACCTTGTTGCGCTCGATTTCAACGAGCCTCTTGTAGAGGTCGCTCGCCCGCCTGAAGTGGAGCACGGCCATTCCCGTGCGGAGGACGAGCTTGCTGTTCCCGAGGACCTTGAGGAAGTTTTCAGGCGGCCGCCTTTCCTTCTGGGAGATGCAGTACCTCCTCACCGCCATGATGAGCGCGTCGTCCCCGGCTTCCTTCCAGCCCATCTTTTCCTCCACCATCGGCTTGATGAAGCGCGCGAGGGCAGAGTAGTTCACGAGGTCGTTGCGCATCGCTATGCGCAGGTAGCCCATTTCGTCAAGGACGACTGATGCGGCGTCAGAAACGTTGAGCTGCGCCATTGCGGTTTTCCTTGGTTTGGGGGTTGGAATGAACGTGCGGAACCGGTTGTCCAGTTTCCGACTTCCTGTCTTTTTTACTATCTTATTGTAGAGAATACGAAGGTTAATAAGATTGCGCCGGGGAGAGATTCTCGGAGGTGCGTCGTGAGTAACAGGTTCAGGGGACAAACGGGGAGCGAATCAAAACAACCCCAAGGAGGTATTCCGATAAGGCGTGTTGTCCTTTGAGTTTCTTCCCCGCATGCACCTCCCCCTACAGCAGTTCTTTATAATCGATTGCCCGGCTGAATAGTGATTATGGCATCGCTTCTTTTCAGGCGCATCCTCGTCATCCTGCTCCTCGTTTTCATAGTGGCCATGGCGTATTCATTCACCAGGCCCCGCGGGGAAGTGGCCTCTTCGGAGGACGCCGTGCGTTTTGTGAAGGACGACTTGGCAAGCGACCCCCTGCTTGCGGCCGGGAATTACCTTTCCTCCATCTTCTCCTCCGAAAGGCAGCCCGACGGCACCTGGCAGGTGACGGTAAAGGTCACCCGGGACCCCCATTCAGCCTGCCCCCGGGCGTTCATCCGCACTTACGACCTTCTTCCCATCCGCCACGCCCTTGACAAGGCCATCGCGCAGAATTGCGCGCATTCCGGCGCAATAGCCTTTCCCGAAGAGGCGATACTCCAAAGCGCCCAGCTTCCCGAGGTGAAGGCGGCAATTGCAAACGGCGCGGCCTCGTGCGGATATGGCCTGCCCCTCAATCCAGCGCGGGTGAGGGAATACTGCCCCGACGCGGATTTGAGTTCCCTCTCGAAATACGCCTCGCAACTTCCTGCTGCCGCAAGGTGGCTGGTGGAGTGGAAAGCGCCCGGCTTCGAGCCCCTCCGCGTGGCGTACGACGGCAAGGCTAACAGGCTCGCTTGAATTCTACCCCGAATTTGGCTTTTTCTGCATCACCGCGAGCTTCGCGCCCGTAAGCAATGCCTTGCCATAGTGGTATTTGTCGAAGTTGCTGTTTACAACTTCGTCATTGATCCTATCCCTGTCGGAGTCCCACGCTGACGGGTCAGTTTGCCAGAACCTCACCAGCGCGAACCGTCCTACCCTTTTCCGCCTCAAGGCAAGGGACCCGAACCACGAAGTGGCTATCAAGGCCGCCGCGGGGTTTTCCGAAAGCGTTGAAACGAGGTTTTTTGCCAGCACGTGCGACCGTGCCGAAGCCGCGGGAAGGTTCACCCTGGGTTTTTTCCCATTCCACTCCCCCAGGTAGGAAAAGTCCGCCTGGCCGCCGGGGGAAAGCACGCCGGAACAGAGAATCACATCGGCGGGTTTGCCGATAATCTCCAGAGCGTTGTTCGCGTCTGCAGGAATGTACTTGATTCCCGCTTGTTCGAGTCGCTTTAGTTCAGGCTGTTTGAGAGTTCTTACATCCACTGCGAACAAATCTATCCCAAGCCGCTTTGGAATGCCCGTCCTGGCGAGCCATAGCAGCGGGCCCGTTGCCCCGGACCCCGCGTCAAGCATTGTCTTCACGCTGTTTTTTTTCAGCAGGAATTCAAAACGCCTCAAGACGTTACCGCCAACCCGCTTCCCATAAATAGCTTCCAAATGCAGAAGCAGCCCGGCAAGAGTGCGCAAGTGGGGCATTAGGCCAAGGTCTTTCTCTTTGATCAGATATTTGGACGGACGCGCTTTAAACCTCGGATACGTCTCCAAATCCCCGCGAGGAGTTTCAGTGAAAAACCAATTTTCCGTCGAGCGCGCGCCCGTGCCCGGAAAGGACTTCAGAATCTGTTCCCGGTTCTCCTCGAAAGCCGCCTGAAGTTGGGGCGACCAGGTGGGATTCTGGTCAAGGCGGCTTAACCGCGCCAGGCTTTTCATCAGCAAGTCGTTTCTATCCCATCGCGCGTTTTTTACCTTTTCGACCAGCATTCGGTTCCGTTCAAGTTCGTTTCTATTCCTCCAGTGCAAATTCGCCAATTCGATTCTCAAATCGGTCACGTGGCTTTTTGCGCCTTCCAACTCGCTTTTCCTTCTTTCCTCCAGCGCCCGCAATTCTTTTGGCGCCCACCTGTGCCAATCGTGCCTTCCCTGCGCCTCGAACGGCAGGCTGTCGTGCAGCTTCTTCCGTTCGGCGCCGTATTTTCTCAGAACATCCTCGGCCGCGGCTTGGGCCACAGCCAACCTCTCATTGACCGAACTTTCTTCCAATTCGATTTCCCGGTTGATTTGGCTTACCGTCTTTGCTTGCGCACTTGCGGCCAAAGCCCATTTTAACCGCTTGGTGTGCCTTGAGGTCATAGGTAAGAAGACGGGCCAGCGGAATATTTATCTTTGGGCATTAGGGGCGAAACGGAGTGCAGCAACATACGGCCGGATAGGCCCATGCCTATGGTGGAGCCTGAGCCGCTTTCTTGAGGTTTGGAATCAGATTACCAAGATGAGCATGCCCAGCACGAGGAGGAACGCCCCCAGCCACGCGAAGCCGCCCACCACCAGCCCGTTGACGATGAGGTCAAGGAAGCTTTGCACAAGAGGCGTCGCTCCCCCGTGGAAGAACGCCACGTACCACGTGATGAGCAGAATGAGGAATCCCGCAACCGCGCTTGCGATGCCAGTTTTGTTTGCCATTAAAGTTGCAACCCCTTCTCTCCAAACTTATTGCGGGATTGTATTTAATCAAGCATGATTTAAATATTATCCATAAGGGGGGGCTTTATCCTGCCATGAAAATTTCCCATTACGACCCGCAGACCGGAGAGTTGAGGCTCGCCGCCCAGAGCCTCGAGGACCTCTGGACGCTTTCGCGCGTGATTGCCTCCGGCGACGAGGCGGAGGGGACGAGCCTGCGGCGCTTCAAGGCCGAGCGGGGGGTGGAGCAGCGGCCGGAAAGCGGGGAGAAGAAAATCGTGCGCGTGAAAGTCGCGGTCGAGGAAGTGGAGTTTTCCCAGAGCATCAACCGCCTGCGGCTCACGGGAAAAATCCTTTCCGGCTCTTCCGAGGAGTTCATCCCCATGGGCGAGCACCACACTCTCGACGTGGAGATCGGCAAGCCGTTCACCATTTTCAAGCAGCTTTCGCAATTCGACAAGCACCTTCTCCGCGAGGCCCAGGCGCGCACGGAGAAGGTCACCTGCACCGTTGCCGTGCTTGACGACGAGAAGGCAATGGCATTCGGGCTTGACACGCGGGGCCTGCGGGAGCTTTTCGAGCTCTACTCCAGCGCTTCCAAGCGCGAGCCTGCCACTTACGATTCCCTGAACAAGAAGTTTTTTTCCGAACTGCTTGACGGCATCAAGAACGCCAGGAGCAGCTTCATCGTCATCGCCGGCCCGGGCTTCCAGAAGGATTCGTTCAGGAAATTCATCGGGGAGAAGGAACCCGCGCTTCTCGAGGGCGGAAAGGTGTTTTTCGAGTATTCGTCAAGCGCGGAAAAGACGGCCGTGCACGAGCTTCTCAAAAACGGGCTGCTCGAGAAGATAATCGGCAGGCAGAAGCTTGCTGCGGAGTACAAGGCCCTCGAGGAGTTCAAGGCCAGCCTCGGGAGGCAGGACGGTTTGAGCTGCTACGGGATGGAGCGAGTGAAGGAGGCCATACAAATGCGCGCCGCAAGGCTGGTGATGGTGCTTGACGAAATCGTGCGCAACGACCCCGGCGCGGCAACTCTTCTTGAAGACGCGGAGAAAAGCGGGGCCGAAATGCTCATTTTCGATTCGAATGACGACGCGGGCAGGGAGTTTGCCGGATTCAGGATATCGGCGCTCCTGCGGTACAGGTATTCGTATTGATATTGGAGCCCGCAATTTGGATTCTAAAATTCGCAGGCCTTTTTCGTTCCCCTGGCTTTTCACAAAATCATTGCGAACATAGCACCGTGAAATTCGCGTCGGTTTTCTCCCCGCTTTTCACCCATATTGCCACGCTTGCGTTGGTGCGCGCAACGGATGCGCTTTTCACGTCAATTACCGGCACGCTGATGCGCGAGTTTCTCGATTTCGCCTCTATTCCGTAACCGACCGCCGCGCTGACCGTGCCGTTGCAGTCCAAGGCGCCGAATGTGCGGATTGAGAGGCCCGAAACGTTGAGGTTCACGCCGTTTTTCACGGGCGAGCCGTCGGGGTAGTCGCTCAGGGCGCTTGTGGCAAGCAGGAAATAGCCCCGGAGCCTCGCGTCATAGGCGTCCTGCATTCCGGATGCCGAGTTGTTCTGGCAGTTGCAGCCTGAATAAATCGCGTCGGTGAGGGCGTCGCTTGCCGCGCTTTGCAGGAAAGCCCTCGCGTCGGCAACCCTCCAGCCCGCCTGCCTCGCTTCCGCCTGTGCCGAGGCCGAATCGAAGTTGGCCGAATTTGAGTAAATCATTCCCGCAATCGCCGCAAGCGCCACTATGCAAAGCGCGAACACGATGGGGGATGCGAATCCTTTCATCAGCCTCAATCCAGAGCCCTTTTCATTTCCTTATCCACGCCTCTTTGCGCACTTTCGCGTTTGCGAAATCCGGCCCCTTGAGGAAATCGGCCTGCGTGCTTGCGTTGAGAAACGAGCACGCGCCCCTGCAGCCCAGAATGGGCGGGTAGTGCAAATACTCCGCCTTGAACCAGTCCGCGCCTCCTCCTGGGGCATTTTCGTCAAGGGTTTTCGTCGTGAGGTTGAGAAAATCGGCGGGGGTCAGGGGGATTTGGTTCCCGTACTTGAGTGCGAGGTAGTCGCGTGCGAGCGCGTCCTGCTGGGCGGCAACCGCGTCTTCCGGCCCCGCCTGGGACATCATCGCCATCGCGCTGATGGCGAGCAGTACGAATGAGACGGAAAGCAGGGCGTCTACCGTGAGTGCGAACCCCCTCATCTGCAGGTCACCACGTTCATGAGGCAGTATCCGCCCGGCGTTCCGCTGCAAGCCACCGCACGCTGGGCGGCGAGCGTGTCGCCGTTCCCGCACGGGGCGCTGCCGCACAGGTCGGTGCCGTTTGAATAGCGGATGCAATACCTCTGCCCAAGCCCGCCTGCCCCCTGGCCGTTTGAGGCCATTTCCGCAATGGCCCAGGCGCTGTTGAGCTGGAGCCCCGCGGCCTGCTCGTTATGCGCGGCTGCGAATTCGGCGGCTTGGGCAATCGCGCCTATTGCCAATGCCAATATCGCAACCGCGATGAGAAAATCGATGGAAATTATCTGCCCCCTCATCGAATCGCCTGCACCGCATCCGCGCACTTGCCCGCACTGACCTTCACCATTGCATTCCTTCCCGTTGCGTCAAAACAGAGCCATTCGCCGGAGGTTGTCGCGCAGGAGTATTGCACGGTCCCTTCGGTTCCGCAGACGGATTTGGCGTAACGCTTCTGTCCAGACGCGCTTGCGACGACGTCTCCGCCCGTGAATTCCAGGCGCGTTTCAAGCGCCCCGTCCTTTCCCGCCGCGCAGGGCATGCGGAATTGCGTGTCGGTGCCGGCGGCGCAGGCGGAGTTTGCCATGTTTGCAGCGTCAATCGCCACCGTCTGAAGGGTTGCCCTCGTGGTCTGCCCCTGGGCGGACGCGCCGAAGGCATTGGCGTAATTCATCCCCCAGAGGATGAGGAGGAGGAAAAGCGAAAACACGAGTATGAGCTCTACCGAAAGTTGGCCACGCACGCCCGGTCGGGTTTTAAGAGCCATTCGCTTCGCCTTTGTTGAGGTTGGTTTGAACTTATTACTCTGCGTTGCTTTTTAACCCGCAAGCAACAATGCGGCGGGTGCGATACGCGTCGCCAAGAGCCGCTTTCCGCCCGATTCGCCCGTTGCACCCTAAGGGTCATCTTTTCCATTTGGCAACAATGAGGCAGACGAGCAGCAAGGCCATCAGGAGGGGGGCGAGGAACGCAATCTGGGCGATTTGCATTTCCCCGCCGCCATACGCAACTACCGCCGCGGCCGCAACGGTTGAAAATATCCAGAGCGCAATCGGCTTGGTCCGGGCATTCCCGTTTTTCGCCAACAGCATGAAGTTTGCGAGGGAAAATATCGCCGCGGCCAAGGCGGCAAGCGGGGCATTGCGGGCAGCCGCCGTCAATACCGCGGCCGAGCCCACAGTGGCGAGCGAAAGGATTCCGTTGACGAGGAATTTCCCGTCCTGCCGGAGGGGCCGTTCCACGAGATTACCCGTTGATCTTCACTTCCACGCAGTATTGCCTGAAAACCCCCGACGCGCAATTTGGGGAGGCGGCATCCCACCTGCTTCCGAATGTTTGCGCGATTGCCATCGCCCCCGCGCGTTGCATCCCGAGCCGTTCAACGGTTGAATTTGGCGGTGCCGCTCCCCGGGAGGGATAAGCGTTTATGGAAATGAGCGTGCCTTCCGGCGTGGGCGCGTTGCTTATTGAGGTCGGGCGCAACCCTTCCCCTGCAGCGTAGTTCGCGGTTGCAGAGCGCGCCGCGGTAACCGCAAAAGTAAGTTCCATGTCCTTTGCCGCGGGGGCCGCCACTGCCACGACAAACGCAACTACTATGGAGAGAATAAGGAGGAATTCCGTCGCGCCCTGGCCGCGTTTAGGGCCGGGTGGTGACGGCGTGAAAATCATCTTGGGCCACGGGCGGCTTGATGCCCTCCGCGTTTTTTCTATCCTCAATTCCTTTCCTCGCATCGGACCTGCACCTTCCCGTCGACATTGCGCGCAATGACCCGGAACCATCCCGTCCGCGTGTTAGACGGGGGGCAGCTGTCGTCGATTTTGAGGTCGGGGGAGTAAAGCGCCCGGCCGCTCACCCTCTTTTCAAGCGACGGGTCCGCATCGCATTGCATCCTTGGTTCGCCGTTGTTCTTGTCAAGTATGAAGCACGCGGTCGATTGCGGGATGAACACCGTGGCGCTGGACTGCGCGCCGTTCCCCCCCACGGCGGCGAGGTTTATCGCGCCCGTGGCCGCGTCAAGCGCCGCCTTGCCCAATGCCGCCTTGTCAAGCGCCTCGGCGGAGCGGAGGTTGGACTCGGCAGTAGTGACCATTATGGCCGCCAGGGCTATGATGAACGACGCGATGAGGAAGAATTCAATGCTGAGCTGTGCTTTTTTCAAACCAACCACCACACTATCGGATAGGCTGCAAGGATGACGGGCGCGTATGGAAGCGACTCCTTGACGTAAATGCTTTTCACGCCGAGTTTTTTAAGCTGCTCGATTTGCCTTGCGGCCAGGCCCATCGCCCTCATCGAGTCGGCGACGGCCATTTCTTTCCCGGGAAACGCGTTTTTCAGCGCTGTTGCATCCATTGCGAGGGCACTTCGCAATAGCGAGGGAAGGCCCGGGTTCCGCACCACCAGCGGCTTGCGGTTATGAACCACTATGGTCTGCGCGGGAATGTCTCCCGGCTTCAGTTCCCCCACGGGGACGCTGCGCCGCAGCGCGGCGGAGAAGTCCGGGTAGCAACGGATGAGCATCGAAACGAGGGAAAGGATTGCCAACGCGTACGCCGCAGAGGCGATCTGCCCGCCGTTGGGGAAGGCGAGCAGGCTTGCGGCAAACGCCGGAACCGAAAGCCATGCGGGAATCCTTGCGACGTAAAGCAATGCGGCGAGGAGGAGGACGTATGCGATGTTTGCGGAAAAGAGGTAGAAGACGGGCTGCACTCCTGCCGAAACGAGTGACGCGGGCAACGACGCTTCAAGGGCCTTTCCCGCCCTTTTCATCCATCCTTCCTTCGGCTTGATTCTCCCCCAATGCGTCAGCAGGGTGACGGGCGCAAGCAGGGCGGCCGAAATGAGGAACAGGGCAAGCGGCGAGACGACGGAATAGCGCGGGCTGATTGCCGGGAGAAAGGCGCACAGGGCGGTGAAAAACTTCACGTCCCCGCCCGCCCACGCCCCGGCCTTGTAGATTGCGTATGCGAAGGCGAAGGAAAAGGCCACAAATCCAGCGTAACCAAGCGCGTTTTGCGTGCCTGCCGCGTTGATTCCGAACGCCGCCCCCAGCAGGATGAGGCCGTAATTAAGCGCGTCGGGAATCCTCCTTTCAATCAGGTCGTAGGAAACCGCACAGAGGCAGAGCGCGCCGAAGAGCGCAACTTCAAGTTCGAAAGGAATCGGTATCAACGCCCGTAATCATCTCACGAGCATGTTGACCGTGGAATTGCGCTCGATTCCCACCCTGTTCTGCACGACTTCGGCAATCTTGCGGAACTGCACCGCAATCCCCACCGCAACGAGCATGATTGCCACTGAAAGCGCTACGAGAAGTAGGTATTCCGTGGCAACCTGGCTCGTTTCTTCCATTATCGTTTTTCTCCCTCAACTCATAGCTCCGGTCGTCCGGGCCCTTTCGTTTTTTTTTTTTTGTTGAACTGAATGGATTTTAGCGCAAATAGGGGTTTTTGGGGAGGGGGTGGCGGCTCAGCTGCAATACCCGCTTGCGTCGCAGTTTAGCGCCGTGGCATTCCGGTATGCGCCCACGCTGCTGTTCACCTGCTCCTGCGCGCCGGTAATCACGCTGCTGCGCAGTATCACGATTGCCATCACCACCACGAGCAGGATTCCCGCAAGAAGAAGCACGTATTCGAAAGCTCCCTGTGATTTCTCTTCCATTATTTTCCCCCCTTCCTCCCCCACATCTCCCGCGGCATTTTTCCTGCCGCGCCCTCAATTACTGTTTTGCGCTATTTATTGCTTTGTGAAGTTCACTCGCGTTCTGCGCCGTGCGCGACTCTATGGGCGAGAACACCTGGTTCCTCATTATCACCGCCACGATTGCGGCAAGCAGGATGGCCCCCCCGAGGATGAGGACGTACTCAAGCGCGGCTTGGCTGGATTCCTCGGTCAACATGTTTGGGCGCATTTCCTTCTCCCTCAACCGGGGTTGAGAACCCTGACCTTGACGAAATACGCGACAATTGATACAAGGAGCACCGAAGTTCCCACTACCAGCACGTACTCCAGCGCAGTCTGCCCCTTCAGCCGCATGTGGTTGCACCCCCGCCTATTATGAGAAGAGCGAATCTCTTGCCAAACTCGAACACGAGCAACGCTATTAAAACCATGGCCGGAGCGCGCACCACGTAGCGGCTGGCGCTTCCCTCCCTTATGACGCCTATGGCGATGGACGCCAGCACCGCCGAAAACGACAGGAACACGGTGAGGACGGTGTTGAGGAATGAGAGCTGCACGGGTTTGGAGCCGGGCACGGCGCACGTGATTCCCGTGCCGATGAACGCCACGACCGTGATGGTGAACCCGAATATGAACGGCGAGAGCAGGAGGGAGGAGAGGTAGAGGAAGAGGACGTGCATGGTGGTGCGGGCGATCCGTTCGCGCCTGATGTGGGCGACGTCCTTGGCATCCTCCGCAATCGCCGACATCACGTCGGCAATTCCCGCCCCCGCCCTTCGCGATTCCCTGATGATCTGGACCACGCGCTTGTAGAGCCGCGAGCCGGAAGTCTCCCCAGCCTCGACGATGACGTCGTCAAAAGACTTGCCCCTCTGCATGCGGCCGAGTGCCGTCCTGAGGCTGCGGCTGAGTTCCCCGTAGTCGGTTTTTGACGCTTCCTCAACCGCGTTCTCGATGGTCCCGCCGGCCTTGAGCACTGCCGTGAGGTGCCGGAGGGCGTCTGGGAGGTTTTCCTCAATCTCCTCTATGCGCCTGTTGCGCATGCTCAGGGGGATCACCGCGGCGAGGCTGAGAAAGGCTACGAATGCCACGGCGCCGATGACCCCGGTGTTCTCCCCGATTCCCGTCGGTAGGTAATTCAGCGCGTAGATGCTCAGGACCGCCGCGGCGGCGGCAATGAGGGCGAATACCGCGAGGTAGGCAGGCAGGCTCAGGGCTATTCCCGAGGATTCGTAGAACCTCTCCACGCCCCAGTACGCCTTTTTCAGTTCGCTGAGAAAACCGGCCATTTTCGTTTCACTGCTCACGCGAGCGGTTCGAGCTTCTTTATCAGCACGATTATCGACACCATCCCCAGGGTGATTGCGCCGAACGCAATGGCTATCATTCCCTCCCCGAAGCCCCACCCCAGAAGCGGGAGTTGCGTGACCGCCGCGAGTATCGTCACCACGACGGGCGCGACGATTGCGACCATCACCAGGATGATGCTGATGAGGTTGAGCTCCTCGGTGAAATCGCGTATGCGCATTCGCGTCTCGAAGGAGACTTCGTTGGCAATGCTCTCCACGATTTCGGTCAGCGGCCCGCCTATCCTCAGCGCGCGGATTACCTGCATCACCGCCTGCCGCAGGCCCTTCGAGCGCGTCCTGTCGTGCAGGGCAAGGAGCGCGTCGGTGGTGCTTTTCCCCGATTCCATGTCCCTGTGGAGCACTTGGAATTCGCGGCTCAGCGTGCCGTAATCTCCCTGCGCGATTGAGGCAATCGCCTTCTGGAAGCTCGTTCCCGCCTTCACCTGCGTGGAAAGCTGGCGCAATGCGTAAGGCAGGTCGCGGTCGATTTCATTCGCCTTGACGCGGGACCTGATTGGCGGGTACGCAAGCGCGCTTGCCCCGACGAGGAGGAAGACAAGCGGCGCGGCGAAAAGGGCGATTGCGGCGGTTCCGGGCAATCCCGTGCCCGCTGCGAGGCCTGCGTTGAGCGCGACTATGAGGACTGCGGCAAGCACTGCCGAAATGAACGCCGCTGTGGCGCTTACGGTGAGGTATGCTTCAACCGTCATCCCGATTCCCGCCGTGATGAGCGTGGAGCGCAGTTCGAGCGCGCTTGGGAATGTCGAGAAGAACTGCGCGGCCTTCAGGATTGGCGCTTCGAAAACGGAATACACTCTGCCTATTGCGCGCACTCCAGCGTCGTTGGAGCGGGCCAGGTCGAGCTTGGAAAAGTCCAGGGTCCTCTCCCCCATCTCAAGCACTCCCGATCGGATGCGGGCCGCCCTCGCGTCAAGCGGCTTCTGCCCGCGCTGGCCCGAATCGCCGAAAAGCGCCGAACCCTTCGGCTCTTCGCGCGGTTTTCCCGCAGGCTCCCGCTCCCCCGCCCCGCGTTCAATCGCCTTCCTCAGCCGGTCAAGCCGCTCGATTCCAGCCATGCTAACATATCTGCGAGTCTGGAGTTATATCTTTCCCTGCCTCTTTCCCGAGTAGTTCTGCGTCACTTGGATGACGCTTTCCATGTCGCGGATTCCCTTTTCGTTCATTTCCCTGAGGATTTTCCCGCGCGCCTCCAGTTCCTTGAGCAGGTTCGGCCTCGCTTCTCCAGAATACCTCGCGATTTCCTGAAGGTAGTTCGCCTGCTCCCCCGTGCTTGTGATTTCATCCTTGGCCGGGTTCCACTGGTATAAGAGGCGCAGGTCGGGAAGCTTGTTCTCGTCGACAAAGGACACTTCCGCAATTTCGCTCACCCTGCGAATCAGGCCCTTGCGCCGGTCGTAGATGCGCTGCTGCATCACGATGAAGTTGAGTGCTGAGAGCATGAGGTTGGGCACGCTCATCGGCGGGCTTGTGAGGCGGATGAGGGTCTCGCGCGCCGTGTTGGAGTGCAGCGTCCCCATCGCGCCGCGGTGGCCGGTGTTCATCGCGCTGAAAAGCGTGTATCCCTCCTGCCCGCGGATTTCGCCCACGATGATGCGGTCGGGCCTCATGCGCAACGCGTTTTTGAGAAGCGTGTCGGAATCAATTTCCCCCGTCCCCTCCACTCCGGGAGGCCGGACTTCGAAACGCACCCAGTGCTCGAACGGAAGGCTCAACTCCGCAGTGTCCTCAATGGTGATGAGGCGCTCGTAATTCGGGATGAATCCGGTCATGGCGTTGAGCAAAGTCGTTTTTCCCGCCGCCGTCTCCCCCGCGATGATGACGTTTGCGGGAAACGCCCCCATCCCCTCGCCCATCATCCACAGGAACGCGGCTACTTCGTAGTTGAGCGTGTTGTTGTTGATGAGGTCTATTATGCTCAGGGGGTCGTGCCTGAACTTGCGCAGCGTGATTGTCGAGCCGTCGAGGCTCACTGGCGGGATGGTTGCGTTAACGCGCGTGCCGTCGGGGAGCCGCGCGTCAAGGAGGGGCGACTGCGCGTCGATGCGCCTGCCGATGTTGCGGGCGATGCGGTCGATGAGGTCCAGCGTGTCCTTGTCCTCGTAAAAGACGATGTTCGTCTTCATCATCTCGTACTTGCGGTGGAAGACGTAAACGGGCTTGTTCATCCCGATTACCATGATTTCCTCAAGCTCGTCGTCGGCAATCAGCGGGTCGATGAGCCCGAAGCCGGCAATTTCCTGAACCACCGCGCCTGCGTAGAATTCCTTGGAGTTGCTCGGGATGTTGAGCTGCTCGCCCGAAGATTCAATCACCTCCATCACTTTGGAGAGGTATCGCGCCCTTTTTTCCGACTGCGTCTGGAAAAGCGCCTCGTCGATGTTGATGCTGCGGGAGGCGAGGTCGATAATCGCGCTTATCAGCGCCTTTTCCTCGCCCCTGTAGTGCGCCGCGGGAACTTCGTAAAGCAGGAGGGGCTCGCCCGCCACCCTGAAAATCTTGGTCGCGCCGTACGAGTCGATCAGCGTCTTTTCCCGGCCCAGCTCCTCCGGGCTCTGCGGCGCGGCCGAAGCTCCCGCCGAGGCGGTCTTCGCCCGTTTTATCACATCCTCGATGTAAGACATTTTTTTCCCATCCCGCTTCCAGTGGCGGCCGGCTTGCCTTGCGGGCTTACTGCCTGCGCGTAGCCTCCCGTGGCTAGATTACTCTGGGAGTTAATAAAAAAAGGGGTTTTGGGGGCTGAAGATGACGCGCCCGCCTCCCGAAAGCGGTTTACGGTTGTGGATTGATTTTTTCCAAGGTCCCAAACAAGCCTACTGCGGGTTTTTCAGGTCGAGGTAAATCGGCGCGCTGAGCCCCGGGCTGTTGAGGCAGGTTGCCCTCACGACGAGCTGCGCGAGGTAGTCTCCGGGCGGGATTTCCGTGGGTTGGGTGATGCGCAGGCCGAAGTCGAGTTTGGACTGGGGCGCGAGGCTCCTTACCTCCCCGCTCGCGAGCCTTTCGAGCTTGAAGCACTGGCTGCCGTCCTCGCCGCAGTAGGCCTTGAGGTTGGTTTCGGGCGAGACGGAAATTGCGATGTTGGAGAGAGGCTGCTTTCCCGTATTTTCAAGCGACATGAGGAAAATCGGGTTGCCCCCTTTTTGGAACCGCACTTCGCTTGGCGAGAGCGACGGCCTCACCAGCGAGTCGACGGGAATGCCGAACGAAATTTCCTTCGTCGTCCTCTTCACGCGCATCTTGCCCGTGGCGGTGTTGGAATCGCCTTCCACCTTGGGCACCGCGGCCCGTATGGTGAAGTTTTCCGATTCCTTGGGAAAGACCGTCTTCTTTCCGTCGGGGGCGGAAAACGCGCCCGCGAAAAGGGCATTCCCTTCGATTGCAATTTCGGTTTCAAACGGGTCCTCCCCGCCGTTGGCAACCGCGAGGACGAAATTGTCCGAACACCCTTCGCTCAGGGCGGTTGGAATGTTGTGAAATGCGATTCTGATGTCGTTCTTCTTCTCGAGCAGCACGGCAATGATTTTGTCCCCAGAACCGGAGAGGTCGGCGGTGTCGTAATATTCCCCGTATGCCATTCCCGCCCTCGCCCTGAGCCGGACGCTTCGCGGGGGGAGGTTGGAAAAGAACGCCGTGCCCGAAGGGTCCGTAAGCTGCGCCGCGCCGAGCGTGTTGCCGCTGTCGTCCTCGAAAACCACTTCCGCCCCCTCAATGGGGAAGGCGTCAATCTCCCTCACGCTCACGCGCGCCGAGACGGGCTTGGGGTAGAGGAAAAAGTAATAGCCGACCAGCCCGAGGAGAAGCACGGCGAGGAGGATGAGCTTCGCGTGGCCCGCAACAGCGGAGGAAATTTCCGCAACCTTTCCTGACAGCCCCTCGCCTTCGTCGTCGTAATCCGCCATGCCGGTCTTCGCACCCCCCCTCCTTCCAATTAGTTATTCGAAGAATATTAAATCCGATTACGCAGGTCCTGAAAGGGTTTTGTTTCAAATTGAACGGCTGGGGGGGGAGGGGAAGCGTATTTCCAATTCAAGCGTTGCCCCTGCCGAATTTTTTCCCAAGCGCATCGATGAGTTCCTTCGCCTCCACGCGCGTGCGCTGCTTTCTCATGATGCTCTCGAAAGCCTCGCCCCTGTTTTTCCCATCGAATCCCTCAACGAGAACCTCGAGCTCGCTTCCGGCAATCTTCCTCAAGTTCTTCGCGTAGATTATTTCCCTCGCGCTTTTTCCCGACGGGAATTCGCGGATGACTTCGGGAACCGCGGCCTTCACAATCTCGCCGCGCCCAACCGCCTCGAAAAGCTCTTCGAATTGTTCGAGCGTTATTTTTCCCACGCCGATCCCCTCGCGCGAGAGGCTGCGCAATGTCTGCAGGAGGGTGGTGGCTACAAGCACGGCAGGCGCTTTCGTCTTTGCAATGAGGCGCTCGAACGTAGGCGCGAGAGGGCTGGACACCATCTCGTCCGCCATCTGTTTCCCAAGCCCCATCCCAATATAATTCTCCCTGCGCTCCTGCGGGCTGGCGGGAAGGTGTCTTTTCGCATATTGCAATTCCCTCTCCCCAATCACTATTGGCGGCACGTCGGTTTCGGGATACATCCTCGCCGAGCCGGGAAGCGGGCGCATGAACCGGCTCCCTTCCCCCTCGGCCCTGCGGGTCTCCTTGGGCACCTCGTGCCAAAGCCCCTCCGCGCGCCTCACCACTGCGGCAATTGCAGTCTTTGCCTTCCCTTCCTCATCAACGCAAATCGCCCACGCGTCCTTGGCGGTGCAGCGCAGTTCGTTTGCCACAAGCTGCCTTTCCACCTGTGAAATGCCGTATTTGGAGAGGTCCTCGTCGGAATGGATGATTCCGTTCACGCGGCCGTATGCCCTTGCGTAATCGCTCAGTTCCGTCCCAAGCCTGTGGCCGGGCATCAGTTCCCTCCCCAGCATTCCCGCAAGGTTCGAAAGCCTCGCGCCAAAAACCACCCTTCCCTTCTCAAGGCCCGACTTGATAAAAGCGCATTTCGTCTCTCCAAACGCACTGCCGACTTCCTTCTCCCCGTGTTCGAATTTCCCCCCCTCTCGCAGCTCGCTTCTAATCCGCACCAGCCACCTCTGCCTTCCCGCCTCATTTTCAACAATTTTGTCAAGCACCGCAAGTTCCTGCGCACCCTTGATTTCGCACCTCGCCCCTCCCTCGACGCTAACGTTGAGGTCCTGCCTTATGGTCCCGATGCCCCGCGCCACTTTCTGCGTCCCGCGCAGGAGAAGCCCGATTGCCGCCGCGGCCTGCTCGGCCTCCTCCCCGCTTTTCATTGCCGGCGCAGTTGCGATTTCAACCAGAGGGATTCCCAGCCGGTCGAGATTGTATTCGCCGCCGCTCCCGTTTTTTTCCGCAATCCCGGCACTCTCCTCCTCCACGCACACCGTCTGTACTGGCACGCTCCCGAACGGGGTTGTGATTTCCCCTCCCGTCGCGACGAGTGCAGTGCGCTGGAACCCGCCCGTTGCGCTCCCGTCAATCACGGTTTTCCTCATCACGTGAATCTCTCCAACTGCCTGCGACTTCAGCGCCATCGCGATTTGAAGCACGGCCTCGAGCGCCTCGCGGCTTATTTCGTGCGGGGGCTCTTCATCCAGCTCGACTAGGCACGTGCTCTTTTCAAACGCGTTGTAAAGAAATTTCCCCTCACGCCCGGCTTCAAACGCAGCCGCGGGGTCCACCGCGCCAAGCTCGCCCGCCACTGCGCGCAGCCGCCTCACGACTTTCGCAACTGGCTTCCCGCCCTCCCCGCTTGCATCGTTGGCGCAGCTGCAGAAAAGCTTCGTCGGGGTGGAAAGCCGCTGGTGGATTTCAATCCCGCACTTGAGCGGCTGCGACTTGTTTTCAGACACTTCAATGCGCCTTTTTTTTGTTCAGTACAGGAACTCTTCCTGCGAATGCCGTTCGTTAATTTCCCCGCAGGAGTTCGTGAGCATCATTTTCTTCACTTTCTCGGAGTCCTTGCTCCGGCCGAGCATGCAGCCCAGTTTCACGTACGCCACTTCGGGCAGCATGTCGGCGCAGTAGAGCGCGCCCATTCCGTGGAGCATCCTTGCCGTTTCGTAGACGTACGGCGATGCGGTCCCGTAGAGGCACTGGGTGGCAAAGCCCACTACCGCCCCCTCTTCAATCGCGTTTTTTATCGCCGGGACCCACGAGTATTTCTTTTCAATAGTGTCTGCAGGCACGTGGCCAAGCGCCGTAGCCTCGACGATGATGCCCCTGCATTTTTTCCCAACGAGGTAATCGAGGATTCCGGGGTCGGAACCGGGGTATGCCTTGACGAGTGCGGTCTTCCCCTCGAAACGGATGTCCGCCACGGCTTTGGCCGAGTCATCCCTTTTTCCGAGGCTCTTCATTTCCTCCATCCTGCCGTCGGGCCATATGCGCGCGATTGGCAGGTCGTTAACCGGCCTGAACGCGTCGCGCCGCGTTGAGTGCATCTTGCGCGCCTTCACCCCGCGGGTCGCGTTGCAGAAATCATCGCTGCTGTTCGCGTGCATCACGATTGCCACTTCGGCAAAGTTGGAGTGCCCCGCGTAGTACGCGCCGCAAAGGAGGTTCTGCGCGCCGTCAAAGCTTCCCCGGTCGGGAGAGCGCTGTGCGCCCACGAGCGCAACGGGCTTTGGAAGGTTTGGAAGCATGAAGCCAAGCGCCGCCGCCGTGTAATGCAGCGTGTCAGTGCCGTGCGTGACGATTACTCCCTTCGCCCCGGAGTTGAGCTCCTTTGCCACCAGGACCGCGATCTTTCCCCACTCGGGGGGCGTCATGTTTTCGGAAAAAGTCCTGAACGGCGAGGCGAAAGACTTGATGCCCGCCACCTCGGCGAGTTCGGGCGTCGTGGCGTAGATTTCCTCCGGCGTGAGTGCCGCCCTCACCCCTCCGAGCTTGTAATCCACCTTGGCGCTAATCGTCCCGCCTGTTGAAACCATCGAAATTTGCGGAAGGTTGGCAGCAAGGTGTTTGGCAGCTTCGCTTGCAGGTTTGCGCTCGGGCCTTTGCCCATCATTGCCATCAATCCTCTCGACATTCACGTCGGGTCCAATTTCAACCCCCGCGTTGTAGCCGCTCTCCAGTTTGATGACAAGCGCGTCGGGGTTGCCCGCGTCGATTCTGGGCAGGATGATGCCTTCGTACCCGGCCGCGGGGGTAGTCACCTTGACCCAGTCGCCTTCATTGACGCCAGCCTTTTTGAGGAGCCCGAGGGTGCGTTTTGAATAAGCCATGCCAACACGAGAGAAATTAAGCGCGCAACGGATTTTAAGGCATAAGTAGGGCGGAAGGCCGGCAAGGCACTTCAGAAAGCGTATTTATTGGATTCCGCGCATATTAACCCTGGATTTCCGTGCCTAGAGAACGCTTGTTGATGGGAGATTTTCTGCACAAGATAAAGGCAGTCATCGAATCGGAAAGCCTGCCTTTTTCAGAAGCAAAGCAGGAAGTGCCCATAGGCCGCGGAAGCGCGGACATAGTGGTTTACGACAAGTCGAATAGCCCCGCGCTAATTTTCGAGCTTAAGCAGCCTGACGGCGCGCCAGTGCACGATCCTTACCGGCCGGAAGTCGTCGAACAGGCGTGCGCATATGCGAGCGAGTTGGGCGTAAGCTATTTCGTAACTTCAAACTTGAGGCATTTCGTATTGTGGAAAACTTTTCAGGAGGGTACGCCATTGCTGGAGCGGCAACTGTTGCACTATGACGCGTCCACGCCGATGGAAATTACGATACGGCAAATTTTGTCAGACCTGCAACTAGTTAAAGCTGGCAAAATCAGCTTTCTAAGCGCTGACGCTAAATTCGTGCGCCGATTGAAAACATTCCACGAAGTCCTTTGGCCGACGATGGTTGACGGCATTGAAGAAAAGGTCAAGGCGGACAAGCGCTTCAAGCAGGAATATGTGGAATGGCTTTTCGAACAGGATTTCCTTTACAACCGCGAAACTAATGAGAAAATAGTCAAGCAATACGCACATTTGCTTTCGAATAGAATACTTTTCTACAAGATTCTCGAAGGCAATTTCACTCAGCTTCCCAAGCTAACCGGCATAGACTCTCCTGATGGGGAAAAGTTCAAGCGAGCGCTGGAAGGCTATTTCGCAAAGGCGCTGGAAATCGACTATGAGGCCGTGTTTTCGTCCACTTTCTTCGACAACATTCCGCTAAACCAAGACGCGATGAAGCTGTTCAACCAATTCATTTCAGAACTCGAAAGATACAAGCTTTCGGAAATCGAATACGACATTTTGGGAAAAGTGTTTGAATCGCTCATCCCCATTGAAGAGAGGCATTACTTGGGGCAGTATTACACGCGCGCCGACGTGGTCGACCTCATTGAAAATTTTTGCATAACCAGCCCTGGCGACGCCGTGTTCGATCCGGCCTGCGGTTCCGGCACTTTCCTGGTGAGGGCGTATTACCACTTGAAAAGCAAAGCGAGGGAAAAGAAGCATCGCGAACTTCTTTCGCAAATTTATGGCACGGACATCAACCAATTTGCAGCCCACTTGAGCGTCATCAACCTGACAATCCGCGACTTGTCACAACTGACCAACAAAGTCAACGTGCTCGTAAACGATTTTTTCAACCTGCGCCCAACGCTGCAAGTTCTCCTGCCGTTTTCAGGCAAGAACATACGCAACAAAAACCAGCACATAAACCTCCCGAAGTTTGACGCAGTGGTGGCGAACCCGCCTTACACGCGGCAGGAAGAGCTCGGCGAATATATGCAAGCGTACAAGCGCAGTTTGGAAGCCACCCTCATTGAAGACTGGGGCGGCAAATACTCGCTGGGAAAACGCGCAGGCATCCACGCCTACTTCATGTTGCACGCGCCCAAATTCCTCAAGCCCAACGGTCAGTTGGGGTTCATCGTTTCAAACTCGTGGATGGACGCGGATTACGGTAAGGAAGTGCAGAAAATGTTTCTGGAAAACTTCAAAATCAAGGCGATAATAGAGTCGCAAGCAGAACGGTGGTTCGAAGACGCGGCTGTCAACACCTGCATAATCATCGCAGAAAAAGAAGATGACTCTGAGAAAAGGCGAGAGAACAAGGTAAGCTTCACTTTGCTGAAGAAAAGACTCGCCGAATACGACTTGAAAAAACTTGCGCGCGAAATTGAAGAAACGGCAGAGCCGTGCGAAGACGATGAAATGCGGGTGTGCTGCGTAAAGCAAGGGAACTTGCTTCAAGAGGGATTTGCGCAAGGCGCGCAAGAACCCGGCCGAATTTCGCAAGGCAAGCGCGGAAAGCCGGAATGGCTCGGAAGCAAGTGGGGCAAATACCTCCGCGCACCCCAAGTCTATTTCAAAATACTCGCACAAACCGAAAAGCTGAAGCCGCTGGCAGAACAGGCAGAAATACGCTATGGCATAAAAACGGGCTGCAACGAGTTTTTCTACCTCACTCCACGGGCCGCCAAGTCGTTCGGCCTCGAAAGGACTTTCCTCAAGCCGCTTTTGCACACCAAGGACTTCAAACGCGTGGAAGCGAGAGACGCGGACGTAAAGCACTCCGTGCTGGTAGTCAACCGCGAAAAGCCGGAGTTGCGCAATACGAACGTGTTGAAATACCTGCAAATGGGCGAAGTAAAGGAAATTGACAAGCTAAGCACCTGCAAGTCGAGAAGAAGGTGGTATGACGTTGGAGCGCGGCAGCCTGCAGCAATGCTATGGCCAAAACTCACCTACCAACGTCACGTCATTCCACTGAACAAAGCGCGCGCTTTCGCAGATTGCAACGTTTACGAAATAACGCCCAACGACGCTTCACACGCCAAGGCAATGTGCGCAGTGCTTAACTCCAGCCTATACGCGCTTTTTGCCGAGCTTGCGGGGCAGAAGGGATTGGGCGAAGGCGCGAACGCCATGATGGTATACGATTTGGAAAGAATGCCAGTGATAGATGTTTCAAAACTCGGCAAGCAAACGATAAAGGAGTTGGAAACGGCTTTCGACCGGCTCGCGCGCAGGGATTGCGGCACAGTGCTTGAAGAAATCAAGCTGAAAGACCGGCAGGCTCTTGACGAAATAGTTTTCGGAATGCTGGGATTGACGCAGAAAGAACGCAAGGAAGTTTATTCTGCAGTGGCAGAGTTGGTACGCGAGCGAACTGATAAAGCTAAGTCCGTCAAGACTAACGGAAACGGCAAAAAAAAGAAGCACGAAACTGAAACCGAGTTTCCATACGAACAAAAGACGCTATTGCCCCTAGTTTTCTGAAAACGCGCATCAGCTTCCAAGCGCCTTCGTCACGTACATCCCCTCAAGGGCGTATCCGCGCTTGTAGTAGTATTCCCTCGCGCCCACACCGCTGATTACCGCGAGCTTTTCCATTTTCCACTCGTCGGCCGCGATGCGCTCCGCCTCCAAAAGCAGTCTTGAGCCGAGCCCCCTGTGCTGCGCCGCGCCGGCAGAGTCCCGCCCCACTGCCACCTGCTCGCCGTAAACGCGCAGTTCCCTAACCCCGGCGGTGGCGGGCGTGATTTCAGGGCGGCAAATGTTGGGGCCGGGCTTTCGCAGGCGGACGAACCCCAGCAGGGCATCATTCTCCTCATCCTCGAAACTAAGGAAAACCTCGCTCCCCCCGGCCGCGGCGTAATCAATCCGTTTGAGCGCCGCATTCTCCAAATTGATTTTCCTCTTTTCCTTCAATTCCTTTATCCCAATCTCGCGGCAGCGGATGCAGCGGCATTTGATTCCCTTCTCAGCGCATCTTTTGAAGACAAGCTCGCGCAAGTTCGTCTTCTTCACTCCCGCCTCGATTTTGTGCGTGGGAATGTCGCGGTCAACCCGCATGATGCGGCAGTATGGCGGGACGGACCGCTTGCATTCGCTTATCGCCTCGGCGGCCATCTCCTCGTCATACGGTTCGAACTCGCCGTTTTTCCACCATTCGTGAAGCTTCGTTCCTTCAACCACCAGCGCGGGATATATCTTGAGCATGTCGGGCTTGAACCTCCCGTCCGAAAACATTTTTTCAAACATCCCCGCGTCCTTCTTGGGGGTGGAGTAAAGCCCGGGCATGAAGTGGAATCCCACTTTGAGAAGGGCATCCCTGCAATTAGCAGTGGCCCCCGCCGTTTCGGCAACGCCGTGCCCGCGCATCACCTTCGCAAGGACGCCATCGTCGAGGCTCTGCACGCCCAACTCAATCCTCGTCGCGCCCATGTCCACGAGGCTGCAGACCTGCGTTTGCCCCGCGCAGTCGGGCCGCGTCTCGAAAGTGATTGCCACAACCCTGTGTGCCGCCCGTTCGTTTTCCCGGAGGGCCTGCTGGAGCGATCCGCTTTCGCTCCCGTTAAACGCATCCAACGCGCTTTTCATGAATCCGTTTTGGTATTCGGCGGGCTGGGCGTTGAACGTCCCTCCCATCACGATGAGCTCGCACTTGCTCGTTTCGTGCCCGTTGTTTTCAAACTGCCCCAGCCGCGCCTGCACCTGCCTTCCGGCGTCGAACCCGTTCTGCCTCGCGCGAAGAGCCGCGGGCTCGAATCCCGTGTAGCTCTTTGCCGCCAGTTCGCTCGTGGGGCAGTATGCGCAGTTGTAGGGGCAGGAGGTTGGGCGTATCATTACCGCCACGACGGCAACGCCGCTCTGGCTGCGGATGGGGCTTTTTCTCAACTGCCGCGCGAGTTGCAATTGGCCCGATTCCCGCGCCATCCCGATAATCTCGCCGTTTCCCAACACCCGCGAAAGGCCCAGCCGCTTGGAGAGTTCTTTCTTTATCGAATTGATGTCCTCGGCATTATCGCTGGCGATGGCATCAAGCGCTTGAGTGGCAGCAGCCCGCCTGATTTGGCTTGTGGTGCAAAGCGCAATTGCCATAAGCAATCTATTCCCCTCGCTTGTTTTTCCCCAAGCCCCCCATTCCGGGCGGTGAGTAAGCAGGCTTGCGGGGGTGCATCACTTCGTGAAGCCAACGCACCCGGAATTTCCCTTTGGCCCCCTTAATGAGGTTGGCGTAAACGGTGCCGGCGCATCCGGCTGAAACAGTATAACCATCGTCGTCGCGATAGTGCTTTCCCAACCATCGCTTTTCGTAATTTTTCACCATCTCGTTAGTCTGAACCATGACCTGCCAATCGTTGGTGTTGAGATAGGCGTGCCTTCCGCCCACGTCGACTCTCTTTACGCCCGCAGATTCGAGCAGTTTGACAAGAACGTCGTGCGTCTGGTCAAACTTTATCAGGTCGACCCCGCGCGCATTTGCCACTTCGGAAACGATGTCCGAATAATTCGGCACAGTTGGAATCAACAGCACGTCATGAAGCTTGCACATCCCAATGTGCGCCTTGACGGCTTCAAAGGCCGGGTGTTCCACCAGGATGGCAACCGGCCCCTTGTGGCGGCCGAGGAATTCATCCAACGCCTTGCCGTATTGGCGGAGAGTCTGGCTATTTCCCTCGCGCAATTCGTCGGGATGCACGAAAGGATGCACGAGCACCGTGGCGCGCCCCGCATTGCGCGCAAGCATGCGGAATTTGCGCAGTTCGCCACTCGGTATGTCTTTGAAAGAAGGAATGCCGCCCACCATCTTTTATTAAGGGCTTGAAATAAAGGCGTTTGGGAGATGCGGCGGTTCTATCTCATTACGCTCCCGATGAACGCGAGCAGCGAGTACGCCACGACCTGCGCGCTGGGGAAGAGAAGCACGCCCCTCGCCGCGGCCTTCATGTCGGTGAGCAGGCTCGAGCCGACAAAGAGGGTCGTGCGTGCGGTCGAGGTTATCGCAGGGCTCGAGAGGGAAGTGACGGTAAACGTGAGGGGGAATTCGCCCGACTCCGGGGCCTGAATGGTAAAATCAAAGGTTTTTTTGGAGTTGTGGGGCACGAGGAAAGTTTTGCCAGTTTCCAATTCCTTCGGCACGCCGGAGACCTTGACTTCGAAAACGTCGTTGGCGCTTCCGAGGTTGTTCAGTTCTATTTGGTACGCCACTTGGCTGCGGGGCTCGGCCTTGACCGGCTCGCCGGCAATCCTCGCCTCCAAGACGCTGCGCGAGACGCGCGCCTTTGCGTTGAAGTAAAGCGGCGGCGTGCCTTCGTAATCGTCGCGTGCCTTGAGGATGAATTCGTACTCCCCGTCGGGCGCCTGTTTTGCGACCACGATTACGGGCTTCATCGGGTCTTCAAACCGCAGGCTGTCCTGCCCCACCCAGCCGAGGGGAAGCTTGTCCCTGAGCACTTCAACCTGGTCCCATGTGGCCTCGTTGCGGCTTTGGGTCTCGTTATTGCGGCTTATCTCCCCCGTGGAGCGCGATGCGATGAGTTCGACCGTCTGGCCCGGGCCCACGAGGCCCAAGTCGATTTCAGATTCGGGGGTTCCCGCCTGGGACGCCTGCACGGTCAGTTGCACCGGCTCGATTATCTTCACGTACGAAGATGCCGCGGGGTGGGCGAAGAGAGAAGCGAAAACAAGCGCCGCGGCAAGCGCGCGAAAACCGTTTTCCATACAGTATCCTTTAGCGGCCAAAGATGGTTAAAAATGCTTGTTTTCGCCTCATACTTCACCGGGTGCTTGAATCGCATGGTCCGCATTTTTGCCGCAATCGACATTCCCGAACCTATTAAGAGGCGGCTCCACGCCGTTTCACAGTCGGCTCGGAAGGCGTGCCCGTCGGCGTCTTTTGTCAGGGAGGAAAACCTGCACGTCACTCTCGTTTTTTTGGGGGAAATGAGCAATGGTGAAATTGATGCGATGAGGAAAAGGCTGGCGTCGGTGGGTTGCGGCCAATTCGAAATCACCGTCGGGGGCCTCGGTTTTTTCCCAAGCGAGTCATTGCCAAGGGTCTTCTGGGCCGGCGCGTCTTCGCCCGAGTTGGGGGGGCTTCACGCGAAAATCTGCGATTCACTCGGCGTCGAGCCTGAAAAAGATTTCATCGGCCACGTCACTCTCGGCCGGATGAGGGACGCGCAGTCGGCAGCGGGGCTGGTTGGGTTTGCACAAAATCTGCCGTCGCCTTCGTTCGGCTCGTTTACCGCAGATTCCTTTTCCCTCAAGCAAAGCGCCCTAACGCCACGAGGTGCGCAATATCTCGATCTGGCGAGGTTCTCCCTAAGGCAGTAGAAGGCCGTTTAAACCGCACTTACCTAACCCGTTGCGAGTGGTTTCGGGATGAAAAGGAAAACAGCCGAGGCCGGGTTCAAGCCCAAGCGCGCCATAGCCAAGGCAATGCTTAAAAAAAATGGGGGACGACGTGAAAAAGGAAATGCAAAGTCTGAAGAAAAACATCCAAAACTTACCGCGGGAAAACTGCAAGGAGCAGTGCAAAAGTCCCCTGCCACGCAAAAATCGGCCGTCCCGGCCAAAAAGCCATTTCCTATAGTTTCAAAATCCCTTCCCAAACTAAGCGCGTCAACCACATCGAAGCTCGAATCGATTTTCGGCGAGGTTTCCCGACAAATCACACCGACTGCCGAGGAGTCGAAGAGGGAAAAGGAATTTGCCCTCTCGTTGTGCGCCAAACTCGGGCGCGCCCTTGCGGGCGAGGGGGTGAAGGTGTTTTTCGTCGGCTCCACGGCCAGGGACACGGGCCTTCGCGGGGACAGGGACATCGACCTTTTCGCAGCGTTTCCCCAAAACAGGGAGAGGGATTACATCGTTGCGCAGACCTTTGCCGCCGTGAAGAGGGAAATTCCGGGCAACTGGGCCACCCACTATGCCGAGCATCCCTACCTTCAGGCTTCCCTTGGCGATTACAAGGTCGAAGTCATTCCCTGTTTTCAAATAAGGCCGCACGAGAGGACGAAAAGCGCGGTGGACCGCTCCCCCCTGCACATGGATTACCTTCAAAAGCGGCTTTCGCCAATGCAGAAGAGGGATGTGCGCGTGCTCAAGCAGCTGCTGAAGGCCGCGGGGATTTACGGCGCCGAATCGCGCGTCGGCGGGTTCAGCGGGCTGATTTGCGAATATCTCATCCTCAATTACCGCAGCCTCGCGGGACTTTTGGCAGAGGCGACAGCGTGGAGGCCGCCAGTAGTGGTTGACATCGAAGGCGTGGGCGGGGAGAATTCGGAGGTTCTCCAGCGCTTCAAGGATTCGCCCCTCATCCTTATTGACGCGATAGATTCGAAGCGCAATGCGGCCGCGGCAATAAGCGCGGACAGTTTCGCAACTTTCGTCTCGCTTTCGCACGCCCTGCTCCAAAGGCCAGCGAAGGAATTTTTCTTCCCGGCCGCAAGGCCCGCGATGGGCTTGAAGAATGCCGAAGAGGCAATCCGCGAGAGGGCAACAAGCATCATTCTGGCGCACTTTCCCATCTCCGCCAATCTGGTGGAGGACGTAGCATACCCCCAGTTGCGGCGCACGCAAAGGTCGGTCGCCGACAACGTTGCGAAAGCCGGGTTCCGCCTTGTCGACTCTTCCGAAGGGCTTGCGCAGAACCGCGGGTTTTTCATTTTTGAGTTTGCAAATTTCTCCAAGCCCGGAGTCGAGCCTGTGCAGGGGCCGCCCGCGTGGTTTGCAAAGGAGTCGGAAAGCTTCCTCAAAAAACACCCCGCCCCCCTGCGCGGCCCTTTCGTCCGCGACGGCAGGCTGGTGGTCGAGGTGAAGCCGCAATTCCGCACCGCAGCCGAGTTCGTGCGCAACCTTCTCGAAAACCCCAGGGGAATCGCGGTGGGGCCTGACATTGCGCCCTCGCTGAAGCGCGCGAAGGTGCAGGAACTTCCGAAGGAAACCGCGAGCCTCGATCCGGGTTCGATTGAATTCGTTTCAGGCTATCTGGCAAAAAGGGCACATTGGCTTCAATAGATAAGCCAACCTTTAGATGAACGATTCCACGTCCTGCTCGCTTAGTGCCGGCGGCGCGCCTTCCTCGAATTCCTTCGCGAGCTCCTCGAGCGTTTCGGCCTTGTTGCTTTTGAGGCTTTTTCTCGCCCGCACGCGCAGGAAGAGGGGGTAGTTCACCGCCTCGCCCAGGAGGATTCCCTCGCCGACTTTAAGCGAAGTTATCTGCCCCGCCACGTCCGCGTCGATGGCCTCGCAGCTTTGCTGGATGTGGTCAAGGTCGTAGGGGTTGGAGATCTTGAAGATGAGGAACGAGTTGCACTGGCTCAAGGCGGTGGTGCTCAGCTGCACTGGGCGCTGGGAGACGAGGCAGAGCGAGACGCCGAATTTCCTCCCCTCGCGCGCTATGGTTTCAATTGCGCCTTTTGCAATCGAGCTTCCCTTCGGCGCCTTTTCGCGCGCGAAGTTGTGCGCCTCCTCGACAAGGATCAGCGTCGGCGGGATTTTCCCGTCCTGCCTCAGCCTGAAAATCTTGTTTGCGAAATAAGAGACGATGATTTGCTTCCTCTTTTGGGAATTGATTCCGCTCATGTCGATCACCGTGAGGCTGCCGGGCTTGAGCGCCTCCTTGATAGAGGGGAAGTCCGAGCGGCCGAAGAGCCTCATCGAGCGCAGTTCTGAAATCCACGCGAGCAGGGGCGCCTTGATGTTGTCCTTCATGGCGGCCCGGCCGATTGCCTCCATCGTTTCCTTGAGGTCGTAGGCCTTCTGCCCCTCGCTCATCTGCTTGCGCATCGAGGAGAGGATGGCCGTGAGCTCCCTGAGCTGGGTTGCCGACATGTCGGGAAGGAATTCCGCAAGCTGCCGCGGCTTTATCTTGTGGAACGCAATCTTGAGGTTCTTATCGTTTGCGACCAGCGTCTTGTCGCCGTAGTCGGGATTGCGCCGCCTGTCGGCAAAGCTGGCGTATTCTCCGTGCACGTCGAAGATCACCACGGCCACGCGGCCCCTCTCCCTCTCGCGGCTCACCAGCTCCTCGACAATCACGCTTGCGGCGTTGCTTTTCCCCGAGCCCGAAATCCCCAGCAGCGCCAGGTGCTTGTGCAGCATGCGCGAGAGGTTGATGCGCGCGGGAATGTCGTGCTGGAGCACCTTGCCCATCTCAAGCCCGTTCTTTTCGTCAAACCCTAGGAATTGCTTGAGGAATTCCAGGTCGATTTCCTTAACGCGCGCGCCCGGCGACGGGGGGGATGCCGAACCGCCGAGCTTCCCTTCTTTCCACGCGCCGAGGACCTTGCAGTTGGCAACCGCGTATTCCCACTCCGCCGCGGGAAAGCTGGTGAAAAACCCGCCCGCGCCCTTTGCGCCGGAATTCTTCTCGTATTCGCTGATGCTCTCCGCCCTTTCGAAATACCTGTTGCCGCGGAAAAGCTCGTTGACAATGGCCACTACCGCGCCGTCGTCGCCTTCCACCTGCACGAACTGCCCCCTGCGCACCCTCGTGTCTGTGAGGACGAACGCGAAATTTCGGGTGGACGGGCCTTCGGGGCTGCTGATTACCGTCCCAAGTTCGGAGGTCATAGGCGTGAGATAGAGTAAGTGCCACAAAGGGGTTTAAAGCATGAAGGGGGAGTGGCTTGCCGGCCTCGGATGGGAAAATAAGCGGGCCCTCTGGGATTTTCGTGAAAGACTTCGAGCCAAATAAAGAGGCTGCCTCAACCCGCAAAGGGGTCGAGGGGCACGAGCAATTTTATCGACGAGCCCAGTGAAGGGCGAGGAGAAAAATTGCGAAGTCCCTCGTTCGAACCCAGGTCTAGAGCTGTATGCAAACGCCGGGCGTTTTTTCCCGCATTCCCTTCACCCGCGTTTTCCGCAAGCTCTCATTCTTTCTGTCAAACGGCGTTTAGGCCGTTTCCAGTCCAGGCTATACTAAGGGCCCGCGAAGACCTTTAGCCTTTAAATAAAAGGGATAAGGCGGCACTATCTATAAAAGCTATATCGAGGCTTAATTTTTCCGTGCTGGTTGTGCGCAAGTGCAAAACCGGTTTGGGGGGTGGCGTTAATTCCCCGGAGAGGTTTTGCGTGCGCGTAGTTGGTCGTGCCTTTCCCCGCGCCATCCATTTGCGATAATGAGATTACGGGTTGCCGCGTTGCAAAGGTCCCATGAGGCGTACAGTCACACGGAGTGAATGAAAGATGGATAGGAATTCGATTTGCGGAAGCTGCGGCCGCAGCGGCGGCGTCACGACTTTCCCCTGCCCCAATTCGGCGTGCGGCGGCAAGGCGAGGCGCTGCAAGAGGTGCCGGGAGAACGAAGTTGCCTCCACCTGCAAGTCCTGCGGGTTTGCGCTGCCCTAGTTTTTTCCCGTTTGCGCCTTCTTTATCTTCTTCAAACGGCTAACGGTTACTCACTATGGAAAAAGGGGAGGTTGTCGTTCTCGTTGCCGGCACGTTTGACGGCCTGCACGCGGGCCACCTCCATCTTTTCGAATTCGCCGAGAGGGAGGGGGCGAAGCTCGCAAAGGCGCTGGGAAAGAAGGGTGCCAAGCTTCGCGTGATTGTCGCGCGCGATGCAAATGTGTTGCGCATCAAGGGCCGCAGGCCGCTGCACTCCGAGAAGGAGAGGGTGCAACTCGTCTCCTCGTTACGGCCCGTGGACGGCGTGGTGCTGGGCCATCCTTACGACCTGTTCGCAAGCGTGAGGAAAATCAACCCCGACCTGATAGTGTTGGGTTTCGACCAGACGCACGTTCCCGAGGCGCAACTGCGCAAGATGGGCTACGGCCGCATCGTGCGATGCCCGGCTTTCGAGCGCAAGACGCATTCGAGCAGCAGGCTGAGGAATATTCATTTTGAAAAAGATGTCTGAGGGTGGAGTTTGATGGGAAAAGTAATGACTGTAATGAAGGTCTTCCCGCAGGAGGGGGCAGAGCTCGAAGGCCTTTCGGAAAGGGTGAGGAAGATTGAAGGCTGCACCTCGGCGAAAATCGAGGACTTCGTTTTCGGCGCGAAGATAATCAAGGCGAGTTTCATATGCGAGGACGCCGCGGGCCGCGACTTCGAGGAGGAAGTGAAGGCCGTGCAGGGCGTGAGCGAAGTGCAGGTGGACGAAGTGGGGCTGCTCTAGTTTTGTAATCGGGAAAAAATGAGAGGGAGGTTGGTTCGCTTCCCCCCCCTCCGAGTTTCAGAATGTGGAGAAAGAATAAGGCAGGAAGCTCACTTCTCCTTTTCGAGTTCCCTTATCCTCTCGGCGACGCCCTTGGCTTCGTCCTCGAGGTTCTTCTTGTACTCGTTGAGCCACTCGATTCTTTCCTTCTTGCTGAAGTACTGCCTTCCGCAGTATCCGACGCATCCATCCATTTCCATCAACCTCGCCTATTGGGTATACAATATATAGGTCGAGGGGATATTTTAAACTATTGGTCATCCAATAGGCTGGTTTTTGGCCCAATCTCTCAAACCGAGCTATCCTGCCGCAATGTCCATTCACGCCACTTTTTTGTGGAAGGATTCCAGCTTGGGAAAATGGCTTCCTTTCCAGTAGATTTTGCCGCAATCAGCGCACTTGTTGAAACTGCGGTTGAGCTCGTACACCTTGGGGAATACCTTGCCCTTCACGCTTGGCTTTCCAACCCTTTCCAGCCTCCCGCCGCACTGCGGGCAAAGCGAGGGTCCAAGAAATTTTCTGCCCAGCTTGAGGCCGAATTTTCCAGTTAGGGCTTTCACCTGCCTTTCGGGGCTTTCGTTGTCCATCAGCACGGTCTTGACGTAACTGCCCGCCTTCCTGTAAAGCAGTTCGTCCCGAGTGAGAAGGACGCACCCGCGCTTGAGGCAGAATTTGAGGATTTCATCGTCGTCCGAAATGCCCTCGTCCCCGGCGTAGACGCAGCCGATGCCGAGGATGCGCAGCCATCGGGCGAGCCTGCGCAGCATGAGGTCGCATAAAAAGACGGGCGGTTTTTTCATGTTATCAATGAAGTTCAATTGGCGTGCAACAGCATATTGTTTTAATCGGTTGTCCCTCAACTAATTCTCGGTTTGCATGATTACCAAGCTCAAGCTCCGCCACTTCAAGAGCCACGAGCTTACCGAGGTGGAATTCTTCCCCGGCACGAGCATCATAGTCGGTTCGATGGGCAGCGGAAAGACCAGCATTGCAGATGCGATTTGCTTCGGCCTTTTCGGCACCACCCCCGGGCTGAAGAACCGCAGGGTGAAGCTTGCAGATTTGGTGATGCAGCGGCCGTCAAGACACTTCGAGGCGAGCGTGGAACTTTCAATCGAGCTTGACGGGCAGGCGTATTCAATCGACCGCCAGATAAAGGAAGGTGCCGCAACGGCGTACCTCCGTTCGGGCGGCAAGCTCATCGACACCGGAAGCGAGCGCGTCACCGAGGCGGTGGAGCGCCTGATAAAGACGGATTACGAGCTGTTCTCACGCGCGATTTACAGCGAGCAGAACAACCTCGATTACTTCCTCACGCTGGGAAAGGGAGAGCGCAAGAGGCAGATAGACCAGCTTTTGGGAATCGACCGGCTTGAGGCGGCGCGCGCCAATGCCGCGTCGCTTTCCAACAAGCTGAAGGCCAGGCGGGACGAGGCGAAAAGTTTCCTTGCCGGAATGGATTACGCCGGCACCGAGAAGGAGTTCATTGCAGGCGAGGCGAAGAGAAATTCCCTCTCCCACTCGCTTGCCGATGCGGAGGGGAAGCTCCAGCACCGTCTGCAGCAGATTGAGACCGCAGCTTCGCAATTGGCGGAGCTGGAGCTGAAGAGTGCGGAATTCAATTCGCTTGAGAAGCAGGCGGCATCGGCCGAGTCCACCTGCCGGTCGCTTGAGGAGGAGATGGCGCGCTGGAAGGCAAGCGCCAGCCGCGTGATTGATTCCAACACGCGGGAGAAGGTGGCTCTCGAGAAGGCGCACGGCGTGAAAAAGCTTGCCGAGCTCAAGTCCTCACTTGCCTCGATGAGGCAGCTCCGCCTCGAGTTGGAAAAGGCCCGGGGGCAACTGGTGCAGGTGGACGCCGAACTCGCCTCGCTTTCTTCAGCGCCTGCGGAGCACGAGGCGCTTTTGGGAGAGAAGAAGGCGCAGGAAAGGCTCACGGCCGCCCGCGCGGCGGAGGGCGCAATAGTCGCAAGGTTTGCGGAGGTTAAGGCGCGCCTCGATTCGATTGCGCAGGAAATGGAGGTTTGCAAATCCCATCAGGCCCAGCTCGGGCAAATCTCCGTTGCGCAGTCGGGTCTGGAGAAAAAAATCGCATCCCTTTCATCCCAGGACTGGGATAAGGCAGTTTCTGAATTGCGCACGGCCATTGCCGCGAAGGAAGCGGCAATTCAATCAGCAAGCAAGGCGCTCGAGGCCCTTGGGCGCGCGGGCGCAACCTGCCCCGTCTGCCTTCAGCCCCTTCACGACGGTGAAAGGCACAACCTGGTGGGGAGCAACAGGGAATCGGTTGAAAGCGGAAACGCGCAGCTCTCAGCGCTAAACGCGCAGTTCTCATCAGCGCAGCAGTCGCTGCAGGCTCTTCAAAGCGCGTCTAACGAGCTTGCAATGCTCAGGCAGAAGGCCGCCTTTCTCGAGCCGACGGCGTCCAAAGCCGCCCGGCTTGAGTCGGAATTGGCCGCGGCAAAGAAAAGTTTTCACGAGCTTTCGGAAGAAGCCAAAGCCGCAGCTTCAGGCGTTTCCGAGTGGGAAAGCCGTTTGAGGCTCGCGTCGGCAACTTTGGAGCATAGCCGGAAAAAATCGGCTTTGGGGCAGGGCAGGGTAACGCTTCTTGCGTCGGCGGAAGGCATTTCCCAAAGGCTTTCGCTTTCGGGCGCGGCTGACGAGAACGAGGTTGCGGCATTCGAGGCGGGGCTGCGGGCATTCGAGTCCGCGGAATTTTATTTCACTGCAAAGGAGAAACTGGATTCCCTTCTTGCGGCGCGGCGGGAAACCGGGGCAAGGATGGAGAAGCTCAAGTCCGCCAGGGGCGAGCTTGACGCCCTTCGTCGCAAGCAGTCGGAATTCATGGAGGAGAAGGGCAGGCTCGAGTCGGGCTGCGAGTCTCTGCGCAGGGAGCTTGAGGCCCAGCAGGCCCTCGTCACCTCGCTTGAGGCGAGGCTGAAATCCGCGGTGGAGAGGAAAAGGCGCGTGGAACGCATCGACTCTCTCCTCAACGGGGTTGCAAAATTCCAGTCGGCACTCCTCGAGACGCAAACGACCTTGCGCACCGAACTAGTCCTGGGCGTGAACGAAGTGATGGAAGGGCTTTGGCGCAACGTCTATCCCTATTCCGACTACACTGCCGTCAGGCTTCAGGCGAGCGAGGATGATTATTCCCTGGAGCTGCGCGCAATCGACGGCGGCTGGGTGGCAGTGGAGAACGCTTCAGGCGGCGAGCGCGCGTGCGCCGTGCTCTGTCTGCGCGTTTCATTCGCCGTCATCCTCGCCCCGCGGCTGGGCTGGCTCATTCTCGACGAGCCCACGCACAACCTCGACACGCAGGCGGTGACGCTCCTTTCGCGCGCGCTTCGCGAGCAGATTCCCCAACTCGTATCGCAGACTTTCATCATCACCCACGACGAGGCGCTGCGGGAAGCCGCAAGCGCGCGCGTCTACAAGGTAGAGCGCGACAAGCAGAACGGCGAGCGGAGCTCTGTTGAAGTGATGGCGGCGTAGTGAACTGCGATGTGGCAGATTAGGCGATGGCCCTCTTTGATTTTCCGCCCTTCTGCGAACCGTTTAAAGCCTGTTCGGGGCACTATTTCCATTGAGTTCCCATAAAATGCAGACAAAGGAAGAAGTCGATTCCGCCACGCTTCTGCGCATGGCGGAGATTGCGCGCCTGAAGCTTTCCGAGCGCGAGCTGGAACAGCTGCGCAGGGACGCGAACGAAATCCTCTCCTACTTCAGGATGATTGACGAGCTTGAGGCCAGGGGCGAGGAGCTTTACTACATCAAGCCCGTGGCTTTCGAGCCGCGCAAGGACATTCCCGCCGCGTGCACCGAGGCAGGCGCGATCAGGGGCCAGTTTGCAAAGAAGAAGGACGGCGTGATGCTCTCGCCGAAGAGTTTCTGAAGTGAATTTTCATGAAGAATCCCGATTCTGTCGAGGAGAACGTCCGCTCGCGCCTCGAACTCATTTCCGCCCGCGACTCGCGGATTGGCGCGTTTATCGAAGTTTACGCAGAGGATGCCATCGCGCAGGCAAGGGACATTGACGCGAGAATGAAGGCTGGCAAGAAAGTGGGCTCGCTTGCGGGTTTGGTCGTTGGAATCAAGAACAGCATTGCAGTGAGGGGCAAGAGGCTCACTTGCGCGTCGAAAATGCTTGAGAACTACGCAGCCCCCTATTCCGCAACCGCTGTCGAGCGCATAATCGCCGAGGATGGCGTAATCATCGGTTCGACCAACCTCGATGAATTTTCCTGCGGTTCCGATTGTTCGCGCAGCAAGCTTGCAAAAACGGTCAACCCCCTTGATTTCGAGCGCGTTCCCGGAGGGAGCAGCGGTGGGAGCGCGGCTGCGGTTGCGGCGGGCTTCTGCGACGTAACCCTGAGCGAGGACACGGGAGGGAGCATCCGCCTTCCCGCGGCATTCTGCGGCGCCGTGGGCGTAAAGCCCACGTATGGAGCGGTTTCACGCTACGGCATTTGCGACCTTGCGATGAGCTTCGACCAGCTCGGCCCCCTCGGCCGGGACGTGGGGTCGTGCGCAAGGCTGCTTTCCACCGTGATGGGCGAGGACGGGCGGGATGCAATGACCGCGGGCGTGGCTCGCGTAGATTATTCCGCGCATCTCAATTCGTTTCCAAAGAGATTGCGCGTTGGCGTTCCCAAGGAATTCTTCAGCGGTTGCGACGAGTGGGTTTCCGAGGCGGTCTGGGGGAAAATCAAGGCCCTCGAATCCGCCCGCGACGGGGTGGAGATTCGCGAATTTTCCTTCCCCATCCTCAAGTACGCCCTCCCGATCTACTACATCCTCTGCGCGAGCGAATTCTCCAGCGCTATGCAGAAGTACGACGGGCTGAAGTACGGGATGCCGTGGAGCGAGGCCAACGGCCGCGACCTCAACGAAATCGTCAGCACCGTGCGCGACCGCGCCCTCGGGGCGGAAGTGAAGCGCAGGATTCTCATCGGCACTTACGTCACGACCAAGGAATTCCGTGACGCTTGGTATTCCAAGGCGCTCAAGGCGCGCGACGCGCTCAAGAAGGAATTTGCCCGCGTGTTTGACGATTTTGACGCGGTGATGGGACCCACAGCGCCGATGGTGGCGTGGAAGCTTGGCGAGAAAGACCAGGACCCGCTGCAAATGTACCTTGCCGACATCTTGGCAGTGCCCGCCAATTGCGCCGGCCTTCCAGCCGCGAGCGTGCCTGCCGGCAGGACGAAAAAGGAAAACATGCCAGCGGGCCTGCAGGTCATCGCTCCGTGGGGCGGCGAGCAGGCGTTGTTGCAAATCCTGAGAGCCTGCGAAAAATAAGGCCGCCCGCCTGACTTATTTCATGAGCTTTTTTCCTGAAAATAACTTCCGTTTTTTATAGGTAGGCCGTCACATTTCTCTAGCGCATCAAGTTTGCAGGTGGTTTTCCTTATGGCCTTGAAGTTCGGTCCCAAGTTGGTTTTGCTCCTGATGGCTCTCCCGCCGCTTTTTCTCGCGGGCTGCATCACCCAACGCAATCCAGTTGCCAGCCCCACGCCTACGGTAGCCCCGTCGGTTTCCCCAAGTTCTTTCCCGGCTGCCTATAACGAAACTCCAGGCTCGTCGCTCAAGCAATTCAAATCCGGCCTTGAGCTCGCTTCGTTCCTCCGCGCCACCCAGCAGGGCGGCAATTACGGCGGTTATGGCGGGCTGATGAGGGAAGCCGCGGTTCCTCTTGCTGCTGGCGCGTCTCAAAAGTCTGCAGACTCAAACGCTCCGGCCTCTTCAGTTTCTGATTATTCCACCACCAACGTGCAGGTTGCGGGCGTTGACGAGCCGGACATTCTCAAGAACGACGGGAATTACCTCTACGCAGTTGCGGGGGGCAACATCGTGATTCTCAAGGCGGCGCCCGCAAGCGATTTGAAGGTCGTTTCCAACATCAGCGTTTCGGGCATCGGCGGCAAGCCTTCCGGGGGTAATGGCGCGAATGGGGGTTTCGCTCCCGGTTACTACGCCGGCGATTCGGTCAACAGCATTTTCGTCAACGGCGACAAACTCGTCGCGTTCGGCACGGCAAATTACCCATGGCCGATAAGGGAAATTCCAACGATTCGAAACGCGCAGGTTGACAAGGCGCTTGCCCCTCCAAACCAAAGTGATGCCGGGGGCGTTCAGGCGGATTCGGGAGTTTCGGGAAGTTCCGGTTCCGCGCCCGCATCGGGTGCTCCAGGTTCATTTTCCGGTTCGGGACCCGCCTCGGTTTCAGAGGCGCCTTCTGGTTCGGCAGCCGCATCTTCTGGTTCCGTGCCAGCCGCCAGGGCAATTGCCGCGCCCGGCTTTATGGCGCGCCGTCCGTATTGGTATGGCGGCTCTTCGTTCGTCCGCGTGTACGACATTTCCGACCGCGCCAATCCAGAGGTTCTCAAGACCGTGGTGTTCAACGGCAATTACGCCGACGCGCGCATGATTGGCAGCAGGGTGTTCACCGTCGTGTCCCAGCCCGCTTACTACGGCGGTCCGGTGCCACTCCTTTCCGTTGACGGTAAAATTGTGGAGGTCGACGCTTCGGAAGTGAGCTACTTCGACTACCCCTCTTCCGGGGGCTACCAGTTCACCATCCTATCCTCAATCGACCTTGCAGACCTTTCCAAGGACGCCGGGCGCAAGGTCGTCCTCGTGGGAGGGGCGCAGACAATTTACGTCTCGCAGGAAAACGCATACGTTACCTACGCGCGCTATGACAATTACCTCCGCCCGCTTTACGAAGTCGAGGCGAAGCTTGCGGAACTCGTCAAGCCCAACTCGAATGCGGGGCTCGAAGGCAAGCTCAAGGAGATTGACGATTCGGATGCCTCCGCGTGGGTGAAGGCGTCGCTGAAGAACTCCGTCATTGCGCAGTTCATCGACTACGAATTGAGCAGGAAGCAGCAGGCGCAGCTCTACAGGGATCTCGAGGCCTCGCTTAACGCAACGGCATCACCGGAACAATCCGAATTTGGCGTTTCAAGCCGCCAGCGGACCGTCGTGCACAAGTTCTCGCTTGGAAATGGCGCTGAAGGCATCAGCTACGCCGGCGAGGGCGAAGTTCCCGGCACCGTTCTGAACCAATTTTCCCTTGGCGAGAAGGACGGCTACCTCCGCATTGCGACTACCACGCCGCAGGAATGGGGCGGCTGGGAAGGCGGGCCGTTTCTCGGGATGGCAATGATGCCAATCCGTTATCCCCCCGTCTGGTATCCGCGCCCGGAGCCTCGCGAGGTCGCGCCTTCAAAGAACCACCTCTACGTTCTCGATTCGGGCCTCAAGCTCGCGGGCAAGCTGGAGAACCTCGCGCCTGGCGAGCGCATCTATTCCGTGCGTTTCATGGGCGACCGGGCGTACATGGTTACGTTCAGGCAACTCGACCCGCTTTTCGTCATTTCGCTTTCCGACCCCAGGAACCCAGAGATGTTGGGCAAGCTGAAGATTCCGGGATATTCCGACTACCTGCATCCCTACGACGGGACGCACCTCATCGGGCTGGGCAAGGACGCGCTTCCGGTGAAGCTTGATGCCAATGGGGAGGAAGCCGCAGCATTCCCCACGGGGCTGAAGCTCTCACTCTTTGACGTGAGCGACGTTGCGAATCCCAGGGAAACGGCCACCTTGAAATTGGGCGATGCCGGAACCGATTCCAACGCGCTGCACGACCACAAGGCGTTTCTCTTCAGCAGGGAGAAGGGAATCATCGTCATTCCCGTCCTGCTCGCGGAACTCAATTCAAGCAAATATCCTGCGGGAGAGGCCGAGCACGTCTACGGCGATTACGCGTTCCAAGGGGCGTACGTCATCAACGTCTCTCTCGACTCGGGCTTTTCCATCCGAGGCCGCGTGACCCACGCGACGAAGGAGGAGCTTGGCAAGTCCGGCGAGTACTGGTACGGCACTGCAAGCGTGGAACGCAGCGCCTACATCGGCGACGCGCTCTACACGATGTCAGAACGCTACGTCAAGGCCAGCGACCTCGCGTCGCTTGATGACATTGCCTCGGTGCAGGTAAACGCGCCTTACGAATACGGCGGGCCCGTGCAAGTTATTTGAGCGGGGCAGTCTTCAGCTTTCCCTTCTCCATCCACACCCGCGTCGAGTACGGGGTCCCCTGCCGGTAATACGGCCTGTTGTCCCGGCCTATTCCTGCCTTTTCTTCAATGATTTTCACAACGGTATCCGGATAGCGGCTGATGGTCCTAAGGATTTCGCGCACTCGCTGGAGGCGGATGCGTTCCCTGGCGGGAAGATTGGGTTTCCCGAGCCGGCGCGCAATGTCCTTAATGGCTATTGTGGGGAAGGGGTTGTCGAGAATTGTTTTCGTAGCGTTAGCTGGATGTACTTCGCCTGCGCGCGCGGCGTGGTCAAGCGCGCGGTCGTCCTCTTCGGCGAATCCGTGCTTGTGCAGGACCGAGCGGTAGTACGCCTGGTGGGGCAGGGGCCCGAAATTCGCGTTCCACGCGCCGCGCACAATGGCGCCTGTTGCGAGGACGGCGGTGGAGACGATTAGGGGGCGTAATCCGATTCGTTTGCGCGGCCTGACTGGCCGGTACACGCCGTCCCTCCCGCGGCGCATGTCAATCACTGGCGGTTTCTTTCCAATGGGCATAGGCGTCTTTCCCTCATTCATTCACTTTTGCCAATTATATGCGTTGCGCCAATGCGCGTGGGGATTTGGAGGGATGGCCGGGGAATCGTCTGCCTTGCGGGGAGAAAGGGCTGCCGGAGTTTTGCGTGCGCGATGATGGCTTCCCCGCTTTCGGGAAGCCAAATGGGGGTTTGGAGCCGTAAGGGCCATTTAGCGAGAGTGAGGAAGTGTGAGGGGCCCCTTCACTTTTCTATCGTCTCGTAGCTTATCATCGTGCGCGTGTCGCTTATCAGTTCGTTCCTGCGCAGGTCCTGCACGACGAGCCTGTTCAGCTCGTTCATGTTCTCCACGCGCGCCTTGAAAAGCACGTCGAACTCGCCGGTAATCATTGCCGCCTCGAAAACCGAGGGCTTGCTTGAGACGTAGGCGAGGATTTTTTTCTGGTCGGCCTTCGCGGCGGCCTTCACCATCACGAAGGCGGTGATGGGCCTGCCCATTTTCTCGAAGTCGAGCCGCAGGGAATAGCCGCGTATCACCCCGCTTTCAACCAGCTTTTTCACGCGGTTGTGCACAGTCGTCATGGGTATTCCCGTCTTTTGCGCTATTTTCTTTTCGGAAAGCCGCGAGTTTTTGCCAAGCTCGTCGATTATTTCCAAGTCCCTCCCATCAATGGCCGTGGCAAATCACCTTTTGGAGTGATTACTCCAATTAAGATTAAAAATGCGCGTTTTATTGTGTTAATTCCCCGTTTTTTTGGAGTAATCAGTAAATACTTCAAGTTGCACTCACATTTCAAACACGGTAGGGGTGCCAATCAATGCTGGCGGTTTTCGACCTGGAGGGAACCCTTTGCGAGGGGGAGTTTTGGGACTCCTTTCCGCAGACGATGGGGGCGGCGG
>JACQBR010000015.1 GCA_016194335.1 Microcaldota archaeon | reverse complement strand
GTGGCAAGGGTGTAGTTGGTTGGAAGTGCGAAGCTGTTCGTACTTTGGGCAAGCTGGTTGGTGGCGGAAAAGTTGAGGCAATTGCCGATCACGCATGAAGTGTTTAAAACAGGCGATCCGTAAAGCGCCAGATTATTCCCGTTCCCACTCAAATCCAGAGTAGAGTTCGTAACCGTTTCATTGCTTGACGAGTCGCCCAAATCCCACCACGCCACGAGGCCGGAGTCGTTGAAAGAATAGTTCTTCGCGCGGAAAGCGAGGGAAACGTTGGTGAAATTCTGGATGTATCCATTGTTGCCCCGTCCCGTGCTGTTGTATTCCCAAGAGTAAAGCTGGTTCACTTCCGAAGCCGAGAGCGAGCGGTTCCAGACGTGCAGCTCGTCTATCGAACCGTTGAAATACGGGGTTAAACCGCTGCGGATAGTCCCGATAATGAGATTGGGGGAACCTGAAGAAATGTCCCCAGTATTGCCAGAAAAGCTCGTTTTCTGGGTTCCGTTGACAAAAATGGTAATGTTCAAGGCGTTATTTCCGCCAAGGGCGCTTGAGAAGGTGTAGGTAGCGACTACATGATGCCAAGTGTTGTCATTCACATTGGTGGTAACTCCGAAAGAATGGTCATTACTGCCAACTGCGCCATAGGCAAACGCGTTTAAACCAGCACTCGGCCCGCCGGTGGGATAGTGGTAAATCCCCCAACCCTTCCCGGCACTGGAGTAAGACCCGAGAATATACCTGCCTTGCCCCGTGGTGTTTATCCAGAACGCGACGGTGAAGTTGGTCGCGTTCGAGAAGTTGAACGGTGCTGGCGCAAAATTCACTATGCCATTCGCACCGTCGAAAGAGTAACAGCCGCCGGTAAAACATTTGGAATTGAAAGTCAAGGCGGAAGCGTTCGCAATGGCGCCGGTGTTGTTGTTGCGCGTCGCGTCCTTCGTGTCATTCTCAAAATGAAGGTCGAGCACGACCGTGTCGTTGCCCAAGTTGCTTCCCGTCTGGTCGCGCGTAAGCCCTGCGGACTCGTACCACGACCAGTTGGCGTAATTGACCGTGCTGGGCGAAGTGTGGTTGAGGATGAACGACGCGCTGTAATACTGCCCGCCCCTGTCGCCCATCCTGCCGAACTTGCTCCCGTCATTCCACTGCACGTAAACGCTTTGAGACTGCGTTGTGGTAGTCTGGTTGAACGCGCCGTTGGAAAAGTTGTTGGCAAGATTGTTGGCGCTGTTCGCACTGACAACAACGCCAGTAGAGGTGAACTGCTCGACGTCCGTCTGGTTGGCATTGCCAGCGGAATCGTTGGCCCACACGCGCCAACGGATTGCCGAACGGGCGGTGTTGTTGATGAGTTTCGTCACATTCGTCCAGTTGGAAACGCCTGCAAACTTGACTATGGTGTCGTTGGTGAACGAACCCGTGCCGTTGTCGAAACTGAAGATGTAATAACCCAAGGCAACGTCCTCGGCCCAGAGCGTTCTGAACTGAACCAACGCCCCCGCTTCAGAATCGTTAGTCCCGTTGGCCGACCAAGTTGGCGGAAGGTCAGGAACCGAAATCAAGCTGGCATTGAAAGTCACGTTCTGCAAAAACGCCGAGTAATTGCTTGAAGTGGCGTTGAAACTGGCGCGGTATTGCACCATGTTCCCGACTGTCCCCGTTCCCGACAAACTGGCGTTCCCGCCGTAATACTCCGAAGTAAAGGCAGTCCAGTTGCCCTCCTGCCCAGTTGAGTTGGTGGGGTTGCCCGCGTTGTAAAGCGCGGTGATTTCCGAGGCGGAGAGCGAGCGGTTCCAGAATTTGACGTCGTCAACCGCCCCGGGATAAGTGTGCCCTCCCCACAGGTCGGTGGCTATTTGAGGCAGTCCAACCGAGCCGGTAAGGTTGGTCACGTTCAGCCAGCCCTTGAAGGAGCCGTTGATGTAGAGCGTGAGGTTCGTCCCGTTCCAGGCGGCCACTATGTTCTGCCAGCCGCTGGGTTCGTCGGTGTTAATGGAATTCCTCGCGCCGTTCACGTCACGCATCTGGATGCCGTACATGCCGGTGACGGAATTGTAGCCGAGGATGAGCGTCTCCCCTTGGAAGATCAGGATTGCACCCGTAGCGTAGCCAAGCCGCTTGGCCCACGCCGAGAGCGTAAACGCGCCTGATTTGGAAAAGTTGTAGGCGCTGATGTACGGCGCAGAGGCGGGAACATAGCCGTAGACGCTGGTGAAATCCCAGCACTTGCCAATCACGCAGGTTGAAATCAGCGAAGCTGGATTCGCTGCGGTGGTGGTTATCGACATTGTGTTGTTCAGGCCGCTGAGGTCAAGCGAGCTCAACGTGACGCTCTCGTTGCTTGTCGAATCGCCCAAATCCCACCAGCCGACGAGCCCCGTGTCGTTGAACGAATAGTTCTTCGCGCGGAACGCGAGGGACACGTTTGTGAAGTTGTTGATAAAACCTTTGTTGCCCCTGCGGGTGGAGTTGTATTCCCAAGAGTAAAGCTGGCTCACTTCCGAAGCCGAGAGGGAGCGGTTGAAGACGTGAAGCTCGTCAATCATGCCGTAGAACGGGCTGCCGTCTTGCGTGTCGATTCCTATGGTGATCTTGTCGCTTGCGTCTGGCGGATTGAGCGTCGCCGGACCCGTCTGGGCCGTCCCCATGACCGAACCGTTCACGTAGAAGGTGTAAGTAGTTCCCGAGCGGGTCATCACCACGTGCGTCCATCTGTCGGCGACAAGGTTGGCATTCACGCCAACATTAGTCAAGTCATTCATCAGGCATATCTGTCCGTAACTGCAGGGAGTGGTGCCGGGGCTTAGCGACAGGCCCCACCTCCAGCCGTGCCATTGGAAACCACGGTAATAGTGGCTCATTATCATCTGCGGCCTTGTCGGGTGCCGGTGACGTTGAGCCTGCTTGAGTCCTTCGTGTCGTTCTCGAAATGCCACGAGCCGATGACCGTGTCGTTGCCAAGGCCGTTGGCGTCCTTGGTGAGGCCCGCCGCCTCGTACCACGACCAGTTTGCCGTATTGACTGCCATGCTGCCTGAAGTGTGGTTGAGCACGAACGGCTGGGAGAAGTAAGTGCCGTTGGAAACGAATGAGTTGGAGGCCCAGATGCCGTAGACGCTTTCGCTCTGCGTGGTTATGGTGTTGTTAAACGCCCCGTTTGTAAAGGAGCTTGAACCGCCTGCGCCCACTCCGAAAGTCGAGAATACGGGGTCCACGTCAACGGTGGACTGGGCCGCAACGTTGAGGGTGAAGTCAAGCTGGAGGAGGGAATTGTTGCCCTCGCCTGAATAGAGCGTTGCGACCGTGGGGAACTGCGCGACGTCCGACCAGTCGATAGAGGCACGCAGGCCGGATGTGGAGGTGAATTCCGCAATTGCGAAAGTCGAGTTGCCGCCTTCCTTAAGAATTTGGGGGAGATTCAGGCCCTCAGGCGTTGCGGAGTAGGTGCCGTTGAAGAAATACAATGACTGAGTCGCGAGGGGAATTTTCAGGCTTACTGTAATCTGCTTGTCCCCCGCCTCGGGGTTGGTGAGCGTGATGCCCTGCTTGACCCGCTCTCCCCTCTTGTCGAGCTTGGTGAAGGAAGATTCGAAATAGACGCCGGAAAAGTTCACTGCCGCTCCGTTCTTCTTCCCGACGCGGCGCAGCGCGCGCAGGAACTTCGCGCGGTAGGTCTTCTTCAGCGTGCGCACGGAAGGCGCTTGCTCAAACCCGCTGGGCGGAAGAATACCGGAATTCAGCTCGGGAGTTGAAGAGCCTCCCACGTTGGGGGCGTTGGATTCGTTTTGGTTCGCCGTTGAATTCGTGAAGTTCGAGCCATTGAGCGGCGTGACGGGAAGGGCAAACCCCGGCCGGACGAACGAACTGGGGGCGGTGGAATTCGTCAGGCTCGAATTGGCGCCAGTCTGATTGGATGAATTCGTGGAATTGCCCGATGTGGAGTTTGAAGTTGGATTCGTAACGTTGGAAACCACTGTGGCCGACTGGTTCGATGAGTTTGTCGGGTTGGACGCCAAAGTGGATGACTGGTTGGTAGTGGCGTTGGAGGAATTGGTGATGGAGCTCGAATTGGAGGATGGGGCCGCCGGCTGGCCCGACGGGTTTGCGGTGGCGCTGGAATTGCCGGCCGTCCCGTTCCCTCCCGCCACCTGCAGGCCGGTGAAGGGCGAAACGCCGCTGGAAAGGGCGGAGAACACCCCCGAGATGGAGGAAATCAAGTCCGGTGGGGACGAGTACCGGCTCCCTTTTTCCCTGCTGAAGCGCGGTTGGGCAAAACTGTCGGCAAAAATAGTTCCCGCGAACACGCCTCCCGTGATTGAAACGATGCTCGATTCGTTCTGCCCCGCTATGATCACGGGCTTGGGAGTGGGGGTGGGGACGAGCTCGCCAGATTCGTTGACTGAAATTATGCTGCGGCCAGCCGATTCGTTCGGCAGGCTGGTTGCATTCCCGGAGGTTCCATTCGCCCCGTTCGCAGCGGTCCCTCCAGTGGCGTTGCCGAAAGTCCCGTTCGCCGTTCCAACCACCGTGACGGCCAGAAGCGTGCGTTCCTTCACGGAATAGTTTAGCGCGCCGAACGCGCCGAGGAAGGCGGGCAGGTTAACTTGGCTGGAGTCCTGCACAGAAACGTCGGAAGTCTCGTTCTCTGGCACGCCTTCGGTGAGCACCTCCTCCTCGATGAGGTCCTTCACGGGCCGCGTGGTGTTGAAGAGAAACACGGGAGTGGCGTTCCAGTTGCCCGCCCCGTCGAGGGCGAATTCGCGCCAGCGCACGAACGCGCCGCTCTTGCGGGTGAGGGTCTTGCTCACGTTTGCAAAAGAGCCCAAGCCGGTTATCGGGATGAAGGAATTGTTGGCGAAAGTCCCGCCGCCGTTGTCGAACTCGAAGACGAAACCGGCAAGGCTGGAATTGTCCGTCCAGAAGAGCGAGAACACCGATTCGCTTCCGGCTTCCTGCGAGGTGGTGGTGTTGTCAAACCACCTGGGGGGCTGAGTGTCCGTGGGAAGGGAGACGTTGGACGGGGCGGTGAGGTTGCTGGCGTTGGCCGCGGGGGCGGGGGACGCGCTTGGGGACGGGGTTGGAGAGGTCGGGGTGGGGGCGGGCAGGTCGACGAAAAGCTTCACTGCGTTGAGCCGCAAGAGCGCAATCGAGCTCTGGGTCGAGGCGATGACGCGGAATTGCGTGGGGACCGAACCGGCCGAGCGGGCAACGTCGCCAAAGTCGCATTCCACCGTGGATTCCGACATGCTTACCGTGAGGTTGGTGCACAAAGCCTTCCACTCCCCGCCTACCAAGGCAAAGATGTCAACGGCGACTGCGGGAGCGTCGGAGAAACGGAGATGCGAGGGGGAAACTCCAGGCGATTGCGGCGGGAGATGCGAGGAGGAAGATTGAAGCTTATGCTGCGATGGGGAAAAAGCCGGATTGGGGGAATCGGGGAAATGAAATTGCGTGGAAGAAAATCCAAGCGCCTGCAGGGGGAGAGGCTGGGAAGACAAGCGAACCGACTGCGGCGGCAGCCGTGAGGGGGGAGAGAGATGAAGCGTTTGTTGCGCGCTGAGGTTGACGGTTGGGGAGGGCGTTGGTGTCGGGGCGGGAGTTGCCGTGGGCGTTGGGGACGGGGTGGGAGATGGAGTTGGAACGGGAGTGACAGTGGAAGAGGGGGTTGGAGAAGATGTTGAGGTGGAAGCCGGGGTGGATGAGGGAGTTGGCGTCGGCGTGGGGGAAGACGCGGTGGTTGAAGTGGCGTTGGAAGGAGTGGGAATTTCTGATGAGGATGGGGAGGCGCTCGGGGTTGCAGTGGCGTTGGATTGATTCACGGCTGAAGGCGACGGGAGGGCGCTTGCGTTTCCGGCTGTGAGGGATGGAAAGGCAGTTTCGTTTCCGGCCGAGGGGGAAGGAGAAGCCCCTGCGGAGGGGGATGCCGGCTCGGAGGGCGATGGGCCGGGGGAAGACTGGTTTGATTCGTTCACTTCTGCAGAAGGCGATGGCAAGGCGCTTGGGGAGGCCGCGGCCACTTCCTGCATTGACCATGTGAGGGAAAGCCTCGCGCCGCTGAAGTTGCCGGGAATGTCTGTTGAGTTGAACTCCATCTGCACCTGCTTCTGCGGCGTGGCCGAGGTGAGCACGATGCTCACAGACTTGTCGTCAGCCTCGGAAAGCTCGTTGAAGAGGGAGACATTCTCGTCCCCGGTAATGTGCACCGACTGCAGCGCAAGCTGCACTGGAACCGCGGCCGGGCCCGAGAGGTAGCCCGTGATTTCGAGGCGGAAGAACCAGCCGAAAAGGAAGAGGAGCGCAAGCACGGCAAAGGCAGTTGGGACGGAGGAAGGCCGCCTATGCGCGCCACCCTCAACGCTACCGCTGGCTACCTCCCCGCCACCCTCGAGAGGCCCTTCGTACAAGTAACCGCACATGCTGCAAAAAGAACGCAAATCAGCTATTTAAACGAGTAGAACGCACTGGTAAAAAATCCCAGGAGGCGCATAGATAAACTTCTTTCAGCATAAGAAAATGATTGAAGAGCGGGTTAGGCTCGTGGACGGGATGGTGAGCGAACCGAACGTTCTTGTTGACTTTACCGGAAGATTTGTCGGCGTGCTCGACCGCTCGGGAATAGAATACGCGCTTGTTTGGGGCATCGTGGCGATACTGCAAGTGGCGAAGCCGCGGGACCGAAGACATCGGCATCATCCGGCGCATTTCCGGGGAGGAATTCGAGAACCTTCACAAAAACCTCACCTCATCGGGCTTCCAGTGCATACGGGGAAACTTGCCCAAGGAACTGTATGAAGATTACTTGAACGAAAACCTTGCAGTGCGGCATGTCCTTGAGGGCAGGTTCGTTCCCGAAATGGAGCTCAAGCTTGAGAAGGAGGAACTGGTCAAGCTCTACCTGCTTTTCGGCGGGTACCCCAAGTATTACGTAGCGATTGAGGACTTCGGCCTGCAGGGGCAGACGGCTGAAGAAATCGTCAACGCCCTTTTCCTGGCCAAGGACGCGCCCCTGGAGGACGAGGTAAACGGGATTCTCTCGCAGGAATTCGGGGGCCGCAGCGGCATTTACTACTCCATCCTCGAATCAATAGCCAGCGGGAACAACACGCTCTCCTCGATTGCAGGCTCGCTCAACACGCCCGTCACGTCAATCACGCGGCAGGCAAACGAGCTGAAAGACCTTTTTGAAATCATCGAACTTGAAATGCCTTATGAAGGGAAAAGGGGGGCGTACCGCATCAGGCATCCCTTGCTTGAGTCCTGGTTTTCCCAGATATACCGCAATTACTCGGATTACTCGGCGAGGAAGCCCGAATTCGTCCGGTCTGTCAAGAACAACCTCAACGCGTTTTACGGCAAGCGTTTCGAACGGGCGGCTGCGGAGTTCCTCTCCCCAGCGCTGGCATTGACGGAAGCCAAACGCCAGTGGGGAAAGATACCGGGGGGAAAAAGGGCGAGAACGCCTACGAAATAGACCTGGTTGGCAGGAATGCGCAGGCCGCCTACGCGTTTGAATTCAAGTGGAAGCGCCTGGGATGGCGGGAGGCGGAAAAAATTCTTGAGGAACTCAAGGCCAAGGCCCGGCATTTGCAAAGTCCCATTGACGGAATGAAATTCGGCGTGGTTGCCAAGAGCATTGACGACAAGCGCCGGCTGGCGGACCAAGGGTATTTGGCGTACGATTTGAGGGACTTCCAATTCCCAAGTTGGGCGCGCTTATAGCGGATTGCAAAAGTAATGCCAATGCCACATTGCAATCCGCTAGTTGCAAACCAAGATAAGATTGCCGCAAGACTTTCTTGGTTTGCTATATTCAGGGCTTCACGGGCGAAAAGCCGAACCGCCATTCCAGCAGCCCTTCAGCGGGCATGGCTGTCGGGCCGGCCGTCATTGGCCCGAAGAACCCGTGGGCTCCGCAATCCTCCCTCCAGCAGCTGCCGAACCGGAACCGCCGCCGGGAGGCTGGGGTTTTGGAATCGTGTCCTTAGCCGCGTTCGGGTTCAATTCGCTCGCGCTTGCAAAACAGGTGTTCACCGAATCGCGAAGCGGTTTGGGCGGCTTGGGAGGGACGGCGCAGGAATGCTCAGACTGGTATGCAATCAGGGTCGAGAGGGCGGTGAACCACGGCTGCGTCTGGAAATCACCGCCGAGGAAACCCGAGGCGTAGGAACTTAGGCCCGCGTAGGAATTGACCTTGCCGTAGATGGAATTGGGGCTTCCCTTTATGTTGAGGAAAGTGCCGAAAAGGTCCGTTGGGGGCGTGGGGTTGCAATTCGAATCGAGCCCGTAGTGGGGCAGGTAGACAAGCTGGTTGCCGACGGGAAAAACCTGGAGGTAGCCTTTCTTGGGCTGGCAGCGCGGGGAGCAGCTGTCGGAATACGCATAACAGGTGGACCACGCCGAGCGCTTGACGGGAAAGCCCGCGGGAAAGTCGGAAAGAATTCCGGAATTAAGCTCGCACGCATTGCCAGCCGAGATTTCCTTGTCGATTGCCATGCGGCATCTGCCTATGTTTGTAGCGATGCTCGCGCCTGCGTGGGCGGATTCCTCAACGCAGCCTTCGGCACAGCCGGGAATGACCCCGCAGCTTTCCACGCAGAAATCCGTTTGGAACTCCAGCTGGCTTCTGGCCGAGGTATCCTCTCCGGCTATCGCCGTGTTGACAGGGGCCTTGCACGCCGCGACTCCGGTAACGCCGGCATCCTCGCAAGCCGTCGCGGCAGCCGTGATTGCGTGCTTGTTGGGAATGAAGTAATAGACATTCGGAGCCGCCCAGCTTGGAATATCGCAAGCCGCCCGCGATGCCTTCTTTGCGGTCCTGTAAGCAATGTCAAGAACCTTGCACTGCACAGGCTGGTAGTAGAACACGCCTTTTGCCAGAAGCGCGCCCACTTGGGCAAGGGGGCTGTTGCCCGCGATGCTTTCAATCCCGCCTCCCGCGAGGTTGCTCGCGATGTCGTTGGCGGCAAGGACGTAAGGCCCCACAAATTTTGGCGGGTTTCCCACGAAGGCCGAATCAATTTGGATGGGCCTTGGGTCGCCCGCCTGCACGGGGCACGAGGCGAGAAGGCAGGAGCTGCTGCGCTTCACGCACGAGCAGTCGCCCCACAAAAACCCGCAAAGCGGCTGGGCCTTCACCGTCGCGTCGGCTTTAGTCGGGTCTTTCACGAGGGCGGAGAATTGGGAGCCGTCGCCGCAAGTGCCATCGATGTAATTGTACTTCTTGAGATGCGCAGTGGACTGTTCGTAATTCCACACTTTTCCGTCGGAAGTGAAGGCACGCACCGCAAGGACGCGGGGCTTGTTATTGTCGCAAACGTTTGCAGTGGCGGGCAGCGCCGCGTCGGCGTCCTCGACAATCCCGCCTGCGGTGAACAATTCGAAAGGCGCACTTCCTCCCGCGCCGTTGGCGCCCCCTGAGCCTGAAAGGGTTTTGAACGGCTCTCCGTTCCCGCGCCTGAATGCGGTTTGCTGTGCGGTGGTGCGGGCGTAGCTCTTGAACGCCTTTACCATCGAGCTGAAGGCGCTTTGCGTGCACCAGCCGCCGGCGCAGCAGAAGCCGTCAGTGCATTGTTCCACGCGCGGGCCGAGGCCTTCGGAGCATTGGAAGTAGGCGGCAGTCTTGGCGTAAGTCACGCGGCCCACGCTTTGCTCCCCCTCACTAAAATCAAGCGTGCCAGGCCCCCTCCACGCGATGACCTCAACCCCGGGAGCGACTGCGATGCTTGACGATTTGGGCTTGATTGTCCGCAGGCCGAAAGCGCCTTGCTTTTGGTTGATGAGGAAAAACAGTTGGGGAGTCTCGCCGCCTGAAACGGAATTGGGCTTCACGACGAGGGAATCAATTGCGTTGAACGAAACGCTTGCCGTGATGTCAAGCGTTGGGGAAGGAGGCTTGTTGAGAAGGAATGTGAATATGGCCGAATCGGAACTCACGGGCTGGTTCGTTTGTGCGTTCACTATTGAATTGCCCTGCACTGCAAGCGTGCAGCCGGAATTGCGCACGTCGAAAACCAGCAGGTTTCTTGACGCGTCGTACGAATAGCATCCTTGAGTGCCGGTTTTCGAGGAGATGCGGCCGAGGAGTATGCGGCCTCCGGTAACATCGGAAGGCTGCACCACGTCAAACGGCATGGCGTCGGCGGGAAAGACGGGGTCGGCGTAAAACTGGTATTGCGAACCGCCGCCTGCAGTTTCGAGCGTTCCGGAAACGGGGTTGAAGCGGATCTTGCCCGAAGAGGTGCAGCCCGAGCAGGTGGAATCAACCGGCAGGTCAGTGGGCGCGGAGGGGGGTGCGTTAGGCACTACGCATTTCTTTAGGCTCGCGCTGTATTCGTAACCCTCGCGGCAGCCGCACTGCATCCCGTTGAATGAAATCACGCCGGTGCCGCCGGATGGCACGCTGCAGTATCTGACGGGCTGGTCCGAATTGCTGTAGGACGGGTCGATGCAGCCTGCCTGGTGCCAGATGCCGTCGTCAGTCTTGCAAACCAAAGCCTCGTCGCACGACGGGTTGCTGCACGCGACGCAGCTTTTTCCTTCCGAGTCAGGCTTCTGGCCCGTTGGGCAGTTGCCGCACTCGGCGGAAGCGGGAGTGAAGACGGCATTGCCGTTCGAATCGAGAATGCATTTGTTGAAAGCGCCGGAAAGGCATGCGCCTGCTTGCGTTCCCAATGGAAGGGGCGCGGCGCATTTCTTCGGCTCGCAGGTGCCTGTTGAGGGGTTGCACGAGAGGGCGGAATCGCCGCCGCACTTGGGGTCGCACACGCTGCAGAGGGGAGTGCGCTTTCCGGCGCTGCAGTAGAAAGGCGCATCGCCCTTGATGCAGGAATTGATTGAGGGCGAGCAGGTCCCGTAATCAACGGGCTGGGGAATGGGAATGGGGGGGGCGCCGCACGAAGAGCCGTCGGAGGAGAGTTGCGTGCCCACCGGACATTTGCAAAGTGAAGGGCTGTTTGAAAGCGCATGAGTTGTGCCGTCGCAATAGAGGGGCGGCCAGCCGGGGAGGCAGCCGGGCGAAACGCGCTGGCCAGAAATTGCCGGGTCGGCACAGCCGTAATCCGGCGCGGGCGTGACGCACGAACGCAAGTCGGAGGACGGGATTGTCCCCGGGGCGCAGGGGCAGGACGATGCGTCCGCAACCAATGAGGCGCTTGACGAGAGTGGGTCGAGGACGCAGCGCAGGGGTGGAGTTGAATCGCACTGTCCAACCTCGAGCCTCACGCCGGAGCTTGAGGTGCAGGATGGGATTTGCTTCACGGGAGTGCAGGCATTGTTCTTCAATTCAAAGCCGGCGGGACAGCCGCACTTGGCGTCCTCGGTGAGGGAACCCGATTGGGCACAGCGCAAGGGCGGCCTGCCGGCAACGCACTCGCCGAATCCTGCGAGGAATCTTCCGTTCGAATCGCGGCATCCCTTCGCGGCCGAGCACGACGCGTCGGGACAGAGGCGGCACTCTCCGTTCTCAACGCTGTAGCTGGCGGCGCAGGAGCATTGCCTGGAATCATCGTGGGAAAGTGTGGGCTTGCCGTTTGCGTCAAGGCCGCAGGAAAGTGGCTTTGCCGCTGCAAGGGAAGAGCAGGAACCTACGGGAGTGCCGTCGTAACACGCGAGGGGAAGGCACTCTTGTGCGTCGGAAGAATAGTAGTTTCCCGCCGGGCAGCCGCATTGCAATGGGTTTGAAACCAGCGCGCCGCCGCTGCATTGCAGCGGCTTGGCCGTGGCGGAGCACAATCCGTTTGCGACAATCTCGCCACCCATTTTGCACCCGCCACCTGCGGAGGGCTTGGCCACCTGCAATTCCGCGGAGTTGGAAGTTGCGTAGCACGAGGCGAGAGTGGGGCTGCCGAGTGAAGTGCCAAGCGCCAAGTCGGCTGGAGTGCGGAAGATTTTCTGCCCGTCGCTGGCAAACGCGCGGTAGAACAGCGCAACTTTTCCGGGGGTGAAGGAGGGGAGGACGCGCAGGGTGAAGGAAAATTGCCTCGCGAGAGGTGCGCCTTGCGGAAGTTGCGAAAGCGTCACCGAACGCCACTTGAAAAGCCCGTCGGGCGCGAAGTTTTTCGAAGCGTCGGTGCAGATTGCACCGGGGTTGAAGGAGACGGACTTTTCGAAAAGCGCCCCCGGCGTGGAGAGGAGCGGCTCGTCAACCTCGTCAAGAATGCCTGCCGACTCGACGCCGGGAGTGCCGCCCACGCGGACCTGCATTCCTGCGGATGAGGCGGAGGACGCGGAGAGGGAAAAGAGAAGCGAGTAGTCGGCTCCCGGCAAAAGTGAAGCGGCTTTCTTCCCGTTGGAATCGAATGCGCCGACGAAATCAACCGAGGCGGAAAGGCCGGCGGGCGAAGCGCGCGGAGGGACCGAAAGCAATACCGTTTTCCTCGCCCTCTCGCCGGGCTGCAGGCGGACGGAAAAACTTGATTGCCAATAGCCGTCAAGCGATGCCGTGAGGGTGTAGGCAGTCAGGCCCACGAGCTTCAGCACGCAAGGCGAGGTGCAGGAGGCGTGGAGTGAAGAGTCGGGGGCGTAGGCGCTGAACTGGGCGCTTAGGGGAGTTTGAGAAACCGCATCCACCGCGGCAAGGGAAATGAGGGCGTTGAACGAGGGGATGGAGAGCACGATGGAATTCGCGCCTTCCTTCAGCGAAATAGATTGGGAAGAGGACTTTCCCCCGAATGACGCCGTAATTGTGAGAAGCTGCGACGGGGCAAGCGCGTCGAAACCCGCAATGCCGGAAGAGTCCGACTGCGTTGAGGAAATGAGCAGGCCCGCGCCCGTGCGCACCGCAACCGCCGCGCCCTCGACGGGAGTGCCGTCGTCAAGCCTGACCGAAACCGAAAGCGAGGAGAGGGGCGCGCCCCCCTGGCCGCCGGACGCCGGCGTTTGAAGCGAGACAATGTCGCCCGCGGAGAATGTTGACGATGTGATTGGCGGCTGGCCCGCAACCGAAATGACCGCGACGTACTTTTTCAGCTGCGAGAGCGGAATGTCGAAATCGCCCGAGTCCGACTGCAGCTGCACGAGGGGAGTGCGCAAGTCGTCGGAAGTGAAGATGCCCACGCTTGCGGCAACGGGATTTCCCGCCGGGTCGCGGATGGAAAAATGCGTCTTGGCCGAAGGTGCCGAGGATAGCTTCATCACCACCGAAGGGACAGAACCGAAAACCGCCTTGAGCGCCGATTGCGCCTGCACGAGCGCGCCTGCAGGGTCGATAACCTTGATTGAAAGCAGCGTGCCCCTCGCGATTCCCGAAATGGAGAACGGGGCGCCGGAATATTCGATTGATTGCAGGGGCAGGCCGCCCGCGTCGTCGTAAATCGAGACGCGCAGGCCCGCGGGGGCGTAATTGCCGTCGGGGCCCACGATTGAAACGGCGAGGGAATCGAAACTTCCAACATTACCTCCGGAACCTGCGCCTGAATTCGAACTGCCTGAATTTGCAGGACCTCCTGACGAAGGCGATGAAGATGCGCCTCCCGAAGATGAGGAGCCGCCTGACGCAGAACCTCCCGCATTGCCACCCGAAGAAGAACCACCCGGAACAGAACCACCATTTGAAGTCCCACCATTAGAACCCGAAGAAGAACCACCATTCGCGCCATTGCCACCAGAAACAGAACCACCATTTGAAGTCCCACCATTAGAACCCGAAGTCGAACCACCATTCGCGGAATTGCCTCCCGAAGCAGAACTTCCTCCAGACGAAGAGCCGCCATTAACAGAATTGGAACCGTCCTGTCCCGCCGCATTCGCCCCGCCGCTTCCCCCTCCGCTTGAGGGGACGGTGCCGCGGCCGCCGTAAACGCCCCAGTTGTCAATGGCATTCCCCTTCGCGTCGTTGAGGGTGACGTAACCCGAATCAACCACGCTGCCGTCGGGCCGCGTGAGGACGAAAAACTGGCCTTGCGAGGCGTCAACCCCGTTGGCAACGCCGTTTGCCAAGTCGTAAGAAGCGGCGGGCGTTCCGTCCGAATCGTAGAAAGTGACCTTGCCGCCCACCGGCGCGCCGCTTGAGTCGAATGCAGAGATGGACGCTTTTGAAACGCCGAACGGCTCGGAGGCGAATGAAATCGTGCCCTTGCGCTTGAGGTAGATAGCCTGCGGCGCGGGGGAGAGCGAGGCGGGGAACGAGAGGGAGTTGGTTGCGAAACCGTCTTTGGAAACGCGGATGAATACCGTCGTCCCTTCGTTCGCCATTACCGAGAAGAGACCCTGGGCATCGGTGAAGAATTTCTGCACCGCACCGTCCTGCACCGTCTGCACGCCGGCGCCGGAAACTGCCCCGCCTCCCGACTCGTCCTTCACCACGAAATTCATCCTCCCGCCCTTGCCCACGGGGGAGAGGCGCACCACGAGCGAATGCATCTTGCCAAAGTCGATTTTTTGGGAAAACTCGCTTCCGCCGCCTTCGGCAAAATAGCCGGGCGCGCTTACGGAAATTGTTGCGTAACGCCTGCCCGAAACGGCCAAGTTGGCAACTCCGTCTGCCGTCACGGCGCTCGCAACCACTTCCCGGTTGTCGTCAAGGGCATTGACGGACGCGCCGGAAAGCTTCTTCCCGCCGGCAAAGACGCTTACGGAAATCGAGTATTGCGCAGGGGCGTAGAGCGACTGGTAGGCAATCCCGCCAAGCATGGCGAGGGCAAAGAGGGCGATGATGGCAAAAACCGGGAACGAGCGCAGGCCCGACTTTTCAATGGGGTTCACGAACGCCGAGCGGAACGGGATGCCCGCCCGTTCTAGCGAGTCGGCAAGGGAAAAAAAACCATTCTCGAACTCGCGGTAGAAGTTGTAAAGAAAGTCGAATGCGGCCATGTTGGTTTTCTCACGCCATTTTGAAAATCATTTCCGGATTCTGTCTTTGAACTTCAATTGGTCCCGCATCCGGCTCTTGGCGGTTGATTTTGCAATGGGTTTTTGCCTATTGATTTGGGAAATAATCATCTTGGACTTTTGGGAGGATGGTTTTTGGGAATTCAATTTCCTTCCGGCTAGTCGTTAACGCGGATTGACTCGTCAAAGGGGGCCTCGCAAGTGCTTGCGCAGTAAGGCCCGGAATACCCCGGCGGAACGGGCGGGGTCGGTATGTTGGAATCGCATTTGTTCACTTGGGGAGAGGTTGGAATGGGGCAGAAGACATTGCCTGTCCCGCAGTTGCCGCAGTATTCCTTCGAGCAGTATTTCAGGCAGTCCATCAGGCCCCCGCCGTCGCGGTGGTGCAGGTCCACGTGGACGGGAACGACGTTGCACAGCCACTTGTTGTCCTCGGCCTTGGGCCATTGCTTGGTCGAAAACTGGGTTTGCGCCCCGGTTACTATCCAGTCGCTGCCGTCACCCCAGCCGTCAGGATACTTGCGCTCGGTCTTTATCGAACAGCCGCGTTCGCCGTTCTCAACGTTGTAACCCTGGTCTCGATATTTGCCCGAGTGCGTGCCTTTAGAATTCCAAGTGTCGGTAGTCTCGCCGTCAAGAAGATAGTTTTTCGTCGGCAGGCGGGAAAGGGCGATGGTGTATTCGACAACGTCGCCGGCCTTGCTTGAAAGCTTGAGCTCGTAAGCGCCCATTCCCACGCTGCACAGCTCGTTCTCCGGCTTGTACTGCGCCTGCAGGTTGGGAACCTGCCATCCCCACGCGATGAGCGGGAGGGAGAGGGTGAAGGGGCGGTCGGGGATGAAATACTTAAACGGCGCGCCGGAATATTTCCCGATGCCCGCAACGCAGCCGGAAGTCTGCCCCGCCCCGCACGGCACGAGGAAATCAAGCTTCAATTCGCTTTCGTTAAGCCAATAACCAGCATTGTCGGGAGTAAGGGGGCCGGCGGAAATCACTTCCTTCTTGGTGCCGTCGGAACCGCATTGGGGGTCGCACCAGTTTAGCGAGCATTGCTTGCCGTTGGCGCCGGCTGAGTGGCACGCCCGGCTTTTGAGCGTCACGGCGAGAATGACCGCCTTGGAAACCGTGGAAAGACCGTCGGCATCCGTTGCCTTGAGGCGGACCATCCACGAGCCGTCGGAAGCGCCGTTGGAATCCGCGTCGAAAAACGCGCTCCAGTCGGAGCCGGACTTCTGCAATGACAGGGCGCTTGAATCGTACTTGTTGAGAAACTTCTCGCCATCACCCGCGCTTCCAGAGCACCACGCCAGGCTGCTTGCCTTTGTGGGGCAAACCGAACTGCCCGAACGCTTGAACTCGAGGGAAACCGACTTCGCGTCAACGCCGCTTGAGAAGGTGAAGGAAGTGGCGGCTTCGGGAAGCTGGAGGAAGCTCTTGCTCGAGCCGTCGGAAAGCGGAAACGATGTGGGCTTGATTTCAACGCCTTTTGAATCAAGGAGCTTGAGGTCAAACGACCCTCCGGGCGGTGCGTCTTCGGAAATGTCGGTGCAGCCGGTGCAGGCAGTCGGCGCGCCAAATGTCTGCACGATGCTGGTGTTTATCCAGTTGTTCACGTTGGGATAGCAGGAATACTCGTGAGTGTCGGCCCGCGGGGCGCACCACCACTGGCCCAGAACGGCGGGAGAGCGCCTGAATGCGGAAGTGCGGGCGATGCCCAGCCCCACGTTGGCGAAAGTGATGGGCACCTGCTTCATCACGCCGTTTGCGACGTAGTTGATGGCGTTGCACACCTTAGTCGGGTCGCTGAGGAACGCGCCTTGAAGGTCCGAGGTGTCCTTGTCCTGGTGGGCAAGCGCGACGATGCGCTGCAGCCAGCTGCCAGGACGGTAGGCCTCAACATTGTCGGGCCCCGTTATGGTTATTCCGTCGGAAACTTTTGCCGCCCCGCCGTCGGGATAGAAGTTGATGGGGTAAGTCTGGGCGGATTCGGGAAGCTTGCTGTTCCTGACGAGCCAGTAGTTGAGCCGCTTGTTGGCCTTGGGGTCGTTGTCGGGGTCGAACGAATATTGGCGCGTGTTCCCCAAGCCGTCGCCCTCGGCGTTGCCTGCGACTGAGAGGCTCATCGGGAACTGGCCGTTGTAAAGCGTGTATGCAAGCTCGTGCGCCTGGCCCTTGAACGCGATGTAACTGCCGTCAATGGCATTCACGCCGTTGATTTCCTGCTTGAGTATGGTGATGTCGACTTTCGCGTCTTCCTTGTTCTCAATCCTGCAGAGCATTCTCAGCCTCGCGCCCCCAAGCACCCCGTCGCCCGGCGGCATGGGCTTGCCGTTCTTGAAGAATGTGTTGCCCCGCACGTAAGGCCCGCCGTAATTGCCTGCAGTCGCGTCGAACTTCACTACGTACTGGCCGGCGACTTTCTCTATTGAGAGGCTGCGGCTCAAATCCGGAACCGTTGCGTCGAGGGGCGGGAGGAATGCGTAGAGCTTCGCGTCAAGCGATTGCGAGCAGGCGGTTAGGTAGGAGGACTCGAGTTCGATTGGAATGGCATCTGCGGGGAAGATGGAGTCCACTATCATCGAGATGTCGTTGCAGCCGGAACGGGGCAGGGGCCCGCCTTGGGGGTTTGAATCGGCCTTGAAGAAAAGAGCCGCGTTGCCGTTGCAGAAAATCGGCCGCACTTGCCCAACCTTTACCTCCGGGGAGTAGACAACGGCATCCACGTATTTCACTTCCCCTGGCGCGACGGTAGTCGCCGCCTGGCCGTTGTCGAATGTGAACTTGTAGGTAAAGCCTCCCCTCATCGCCGTGCGGGGGAGGAGAAGCGCAGTGAAGGAAAGCGACTCCCCGCTTGCGAGGTTGTCAAGGAACGCGGGCTTGTCCAGCGAGACGCTTTTAGTGCCGAATGGATAGTCCTTGGGCGGGACGGTTGCGAATCCCGTTGACTTGCGGGTTGCGATAATCTTGCTGATGAAGAGGCCGTCGGCAACCTTGGGCGTGATTTCAAGATTGAGAGAGGACTTCTGCGCAGACACTTGGGAAGTCACGTCGAACTTGAGCTCGATGTAGCCGCTGTGGCAGGAATTGTCCGCCAGGTTGAGGGAAACCCCGTCGTAAGTGTTCTGCACCTTCTGCAGGCCTTCCTTGGAATCGGTTTGGGAGTATGCGGGATTTAGGCACTCGCCAACGCTGAGATACTGGTTGTCAAAACCGGAGGAGTAAGCCCCCGTCGGGGCGTGGCGCTGGCGCACTTGCGGCTGGATTAGTGCAAATGGGCTTGAAGTGACCGCGGGCACGACCTTCACAAATGACGAGAGGGCGGTTGGCGAGGAGGACGGGCCTATGGAAATGCCAACTGCACTCGTTGGGGAAGTCTTGTCGTTGGGCACGGTGGGCCAGAGGTGGAGCGTGCCTTGGAAGTCGGGATTGCTCTCAAAATCAGGGCAGTCGGAAAGGTCGATTTCGAACGGTGATGTTTTTGAGGAGGGGAGGATTTTTTTCTTGGGGCTGTTTGAGTCAACTGCATTCCCGCAATAGAGGTCGAACTGCGCCCCGCCCAACTGGTCGAACTCAAGGTGCTTGTCGTCAATCCTGAAGGAGAGCTTGCTCTTGGCGGGAAGGGTCTTGAGGAGGTTGATTGCGAAATGCACCTCGAGCGGCTGTGGGTCGCGCTGGATGAAGCCTGGAAGGTCGGCGCCGGACCATTTGGCCCAGTCGTCGCGCGAGACGGCCTCGAAACCCGACTGTCCGGCGTTCTCATCCTCGCTGCCTGAAGGCCTGACTTGCGAATATTTCGCCACCCTCAGGCACGCTTCCTGCGAGCAGGTGTCGCCCTGCGAATTGAGCTTGAGCAAAAGGGACTGTGCCTTGGCCTGGCAGGAGAAGCGCGTTTGGGAATCGCGGTTGAGGCCGAGGTCGGAGTCGAAGGGGAAGCGCAAATACTTCTCAATGCCGTTTGCGTCCTTCACGATGGCGAACGAGCGGAAGCCGAGGGTGAAGGAAGAGGCGGAAGTTCCGTCAGGAATGAAGAAGAAAACGTCAGCGTCAAGGGCCTTGCCTGAAATGTCCCTGCCCGCCGAGTCGGCGGAAATTTCCAGCCAGCCCAAACCCTGCTCGGGAGTCACGCCCTTGAAGAATGCGTTGCCGTCCGTGGAAATGCCGGCGGAGTTGCACGAAGTGTCAGTCGCTTCCGTTCCGCCCCGGTAGTTGTCAATCGGGAGGGAAGTTGCGGCGTAGGGGAATTTTCTCGAGGAGTCGTAAATGAGGGCGGTTCCCGAGTTGAACGGCTCGGCGGCAACCGCCACGCCAACCCTTGAAGAGCCTGCTTTGAAGCCCGCGGTGAGATGCGCCTTGTACTTGCGCGCCTTGGAGAGGAAGACGCCCGCGTCGTCGCATTTCACCGTCGCGGTGGAGCAGACGACCTCCCCGCTTTCCGCGTCGGAAATGCTTGAGACGGAGACTATCGTGTCCTGCGCAAGGGGAATGAGGGGAATCGAAACGCTTGGGGCGGTGGCGAACGTCGAGCCGGGCGGGACTGCCGAGGAGGAGAACAGTTGCGGCGCGGAGTCGAAATAGCCTGAAGCCGTCGCGCTTGCCAAGAGCGCGCCATCAATCGGGTTGGGAAGTGATGTGATGCGGTAGGAACACGCGTTGGGCGAGGCGCCCTGCCTGCAGGAATCGGCAACCCGTATTGAAGAGAGGAAGGTGGAGGAGATTAAGGGCGATGATGATGGCTTGATTGCGTTACCCGTGGATTCGTCACTCGCGACGAACTTCACCACGCCGTAGGAAGGCCTGATTGTGACGAACGACTCCAGCGCGAGGGTGCCACCCTGGTCCGCCGGGCCGTTGGTGAAGGACGCGCTGAACTTCGCCTTCCCGCTGGCATCCGTTGGCTTGAATGCATCCAATTCCGCAGTTGCGGTTATGGAATCTCCAGCCTCGATGGATGGGATGGATGATGATGCGGACGCGCCGTCCTGCCAAACCGTTGCAACGCCGCCGGCCTTCTTATTCCCCACATTGTCAAGAACGGAGTAGGAAAGCGAGCGCAGGCCGAGGAAGTTCCTGTCTATTGAAAACGAAAGCTGCGCTGGGTTGGAAGGCTGGAATGCCGTGAATGAAAACTTGATTTTGAATGGCGTGCAGTCCCAGCCTCCCGACGCGCCCGCGAATGGCGAGGCGCAGTCGTTGAGCGAAGCGTAAGGCGCAGACGCGGGTTCGGATTCGAGTGGGGGAAGGGAATCCGTGCGCGTGAAGGGCGAGTTCATCACGGCATTGCCGTTACCGTCAGTCGTGAAACCCAATTGCTCGTCCTGGGTGAATCCCGTCCATTGGCCAAGGGCGTACTTGCTCACGGCGTTGGGGTTGTCAACAACCGAAATCCAGGTCTTGCGCGTTGCGGCCGCCGCGGCGGTGCTGTAGCCGAATGAGAGGTCGGCGCGGACGGTTGTTGCAAGCGGGTCGGAAACTATGTAACCGCGGATGAATTGCTGGGGCTTGAAACCTTTTTTGTAGAATTCCTTGCCAATGTCGATTGTGAAGGAGGTGACGCCGCCTTGGGTTGCAAATGCGGGGATGATTTCAGCGTTGTCAAACGAGGAGAAAACGACTTTGGACGCCTTGAGGTTCGCTGACGGGAAGGCGAATGAAACCTTGTAAGGCTCGCGTATGCTCGTCCATTTGTCGTCCTGAATTTCGAACGAGGCGAGGAGGGGCTGGCAGAAATCTGGGTTGACCGAACCGGGAGCGCCGGAGAGGCACTTGGAATTGCTCAATGCCGCGAAGCCATCACCCCTCTGGCCGTTCTGGGCGTTGGATGCCTGTGAGAAAGTGACCGAGACGCAGAGGCTCGCATCGTCGCTGCAGGCCTTCTGCGAAGAGGCGAAGTTGAAAGTGGCGCTGTTGGCGTTGGCCATGCAGAGGGGCTTGTTGGCAAAAAGCACGTCGGCGTCGTAGGGCGAGAGCGTGTACTTGCCCCCGTTCACGACATAACTGCGGTAGAGAAGCGGGAGGGAGGTCGCGGGGCTGTTCTCGTTCGTGCGGAATGAATAGAGGAACTGCCCGGAATAGGGCACGCCGTTGACGTCGTTAATCGAGTTAATGTCCGCCCATTTGTAGAGCGTCTTGTCCGGGCCGTTTCCAAAATCCAAATCCGCCCTTGAGCACTGCTCGTCAATGTAATAGGCGCCCTTGGCCCAGAGGGGATAGTTCGGGTCCGCCGTGGCCCCGAAGATGCACGCCTCGCTGTGGGAGCAATCGTCGCGCTCGACGCCCGTCTGGAAAAACGCGCCCGCCCCGCCGTCGCTGCGGCGGAACGACTTGAGCGTGGCCTTCGCGACGTAGTCGAACGACTTGAAAATCTGCCCGCCGGTGGGAATGGCCGTGCCCTTCTCGAGGTCGTAAACCCCGTCAAGCACCATAAGCGAAGCGCCGTCGAAAGACTTGGGAATGAGCGAAACTTTTGCCGCCTGCTTGTCGGCCTGCGACTTTATTCGGGGGACGAGAATGTCGCTTGAGTCAAAGTAGTTCGGCGCTTTTGCAAAAAGCCTGCACTCAACAAAAGCGGGCGCGCTTATGCCGCATTCGCTTCCCGAGCATTTGCCCGCGACAAAAAAGTCCGCAATCCCCTGCGATTGGAGAAGCGGCTCCTGGCACGCGAGGGTGAACGAGGTTGATTTCAAATCAGGCGTCACCTGTCCCGTCACCGCATCCACCACGGACGCGGCCACCGTCCCGAACGGCGCGTCAAGGGAAACCCCGAGGGAATTCTCTCCCAAGGAGGCGGGAAGGAAAAGCGCAACTGCGCCCTTCCCCGAAAGGAGCGTGGTGCCCGACCCGTCTTTGTAAGCCACTGCCGCCTCGACGCGGTCGCCCGCAAGCAGGCTGTAGAGGTTCCTCCCGTCCGAGTCGGTGCAGTGGTCGAAAACCGCCTCGCCGTTCTCATCCGCAGCCTGCGACGCGCAGAGAAGCGATGCGCCCGAGTCAATCCGGAGCAGGGTGACTTGGCCGGTGGGGACGGGCTTTTCGCCCACGGGCGTTGCGTGGGTGGCCTTCACCCTGATTACTGCGGGACGGTCGACGAATGAAAACCCCGTGGAGCATTGGGCGTTTGCGTCAGGAGGCCCCACTGCAAGAGTTGCGGCCTGGTCGGCATTCCCGTTGCGGGCCAAATCAACAGATTGCGGATAGGGGCATTGCGTTGCGCAAACGCCGCTCCCGCCTTTGCACGCGAGTGGCGAAAGGGGCGGAATCGCCGCGGCGTCAATCCTGCCGCACGCGAGGGCGGCGGGCTGGTTCGCCACGCCTGCAGGTTCGGCAAGCCCCGCGTACTGGCCCATGGCATTTGCAACGCTCCCAAGATTAGGGCTGTTGGGGTCGAGGTCGAGAAGGCACGACGGCGCGACGTCGTGGGCCCCCGCAACGCAATCAACGCCCTTGGAATCGGGGACCTTGCCGCCGGGGCAGCCGCACGGGTCGGATTTCTTCACGAGATTGCCGCTTGGGGTGCAGAAAAGAGGCTGGCTTATTCCCACGCAACTTCCCGCGGCGTAATCAAATCCGTCAAGCGTGCAGTGCGCCCCTCCAGCAAGTTCGCCGCAGGAGTTGTCGGCGCACTCGATGCAAATGCCGTCCTTGGGCTTCTGCCCTGCTGGACAGCCGCACGATGCGGAAGCGTTTGAGTATAAAGTGGGCACGGCGTTGCCCTGCGCGATGCCGCAATAGAGGGGCATGTTGGCAAGAACGGTGGTGCAGCTGCCCAATGGGGTGCCGTCGCCGCACCGCAATTCGGGAGGATAGCACGCGCTTGCGTAAAGCTTCCAGCCAACGGGACAGCCGCATTGGGAATTGAGCTCGAGGAAATACCCTTCGCCCTCGCGCGTGCATTGGTAGCCTTTTGTCACGCCGGAGCAAGCTCCTGAAGTTGTGCCGTCGCCGCAAGTGGCGCTCGAAGGGACGCACGACGCACCCGACTGCGCGAATCCCGAAGGGCAGCCGCACTTCGCCGCGTTTTCATCGTAGGTTGAAGCGTCAAGGCCGCATTGGAATGGCTTGTTGGCAGTGCACTCGCCTTTCTTCGTCCCGTCGGGACAGGAGTTCACCTGGCCCACCGGAGTGCACTCAACCCCGCTTGAATCGCGCATGTAGCCTGCGGGACAGCCGCACTTGGCCGAGCCGGAGTGGAGCACGCCCGCGCCGTCGCAGTAGAGCGGCTGTGTTGACGAGCATGACGAAAGGGAAGTGCCGTCGCTGCACGCCTTGCCCGGCTCGACGCACGAGTCGCCCGACTGGACAAATCCGCTTGGGCAGTTGCAAAGCCCGGCGTTCTCAACATATCCCGAACCGTCGGGCTTGCACGCAAGGGGCTTGTTGGAAGTGCATTGACCCCGTGCAGTCCCGTCGTCGCACTTTTCCTTCGGCGGGCCGACGCAATCCAAGCCGTTTGGGGCAGGGGTGGAACCTGAAGCGCAGCCGCACTTCGCCGCATTGGGAGCCAAGCCGCCGCTGGCATCGCAGAAGAACGGCTTGGACGAAGAGCAGAAATTGTGCAGCGTCCCGTCACTGCAGGCGTTTTCAATCGGAACGCACGAATTGCCCGACTTCACAAAACCTTGGGGACAGCCGCACTGCGCAGCGTTCGCCGCGTAGCTTGAACCGTCGGCAGTGCATTGGAAGGGCTTGTTGGCGGTGCACACGCCGTTTGGCGTGCCGTCGGGGCAGGAAGTGACGGGCGAGTTGGGAGTGCAGAGAATCCCGTCAGGAGCGGCGGAATAGCCCGCCGTGCAGCCGCACTTCGCCGCGTTGGAACCCAGAACCCTGTTGCCATCGCAGTAGAGGGGCTTTGTTGCCGAACAGGAATTTTCCAGAGTGCCGTCCGAACACGCCCTCTCCTCCGGCACGCAGGAGTTTCCCGACTTGATAAATCCCGAGGGGCAGCCGCACTGCGCAGCGTTGGCGAGGTAATCCGAGCCGTCGGCAGTGCATTGGAACGGCATTGTGGAAGTGCATTCCCCTGCGGGAGTGCCGTCGTCGCAATAGGCGCGGGCGGCGGGAGGCTTGCACGTTATTCCTTGGCCATCTGGCGAAGTGCCGGAAGGGCAACCGCATTTGGCGGAATTGGAGTTGAGGATGCCGTTTGCGTCGCAATAAAGAGGCTTGGTTGCGGAACACGAGTTGAGACCGGTGCCGTCGCTGCACAAACTGGCGGGTGAAGGGCAGGTCGGGTCGTCCACGAGAACGAGGCTGGAACTGCATCTCGCCCCAGCGTTGATTGATGAGCACTCTCCTTTTGAAGTGCCGTCGGAACAAGACTGGCCCGAAGGTGGCGCGACGCACTGGCCGTCCGTTTGGCACTGCGCGTCACCCGCACCCGCAGAGACGACGCACTTTCCGGAGGTGCAATCCGAATGCACGCCCGCACACTGCGAATCCGAGGAGCATTCGTCAAACCCCTCCCCCTCGACCGAGACGCAGGCGTTGTTCGAACAGACGGAATGGCGCTTGCCCGCCTGCGAAGGAGTGCATTGAGCGGAAGTTTCGCAAGTTGCCTCCCCATTCCCGGCAACCACTTCGCACGAGCCGGAAGTGCCGCACGCATTGTGCTTGCCCAGGCAATCGGGATTGGACGCGCAGGAATTCGGCCCGGCGCCGTCCACCTGGATGCACCGGTCGACGGAGCAGATGGAATGCTGCGGCGAGGGCGCCCCTCCGGCGGAAATGACCACGGCGGCAGGCGCGGTGCACGAAACGCCTTTGGCAATCCCGTTTGCGGTTGCGACGTACGAGCCTGCCTGCGCGTAGGTGCAGGTTGCCGAACAGCTCCCGCCGTTGGGGCCGATGGAGACGCACGAGAGGGAAACGGGCGTCTGGGAGGTGAGCGAGCACGAGAAGGCCGCCGATGACGCCGGGGCGGAAACTCCGGTGTAGAGGACGCGGAACGCAACTGGCGAGCCCTCCGTTCCCGACGCGGGCGCAATCACCTGGCACGAGGCAGAATTGGGATTGGGAGTGGCGACGGCATCAAGTTCGACGACCACGTCGGTGCCGTCGGCGGTGAACGATTTGGTCGCGGGGCCAAACCCGCTTGCCGACGCCTCGGCGGAATAGACCGCGTTTTTCTTCAGGACGAACTGCCTCGTCCCCGCTACCACCCCCTCGTATTCGGGAAGCGAGGCGTCCTGCCTGAAAAGGCGCAGGGTTGCGGAAAGTGGCGCGCCGGACGCGCGGTTGCGCACTAGAATGTTGGCGGAAACGGCATCCGCGCCCGACGCTGGGGAGAGCAGGATTGTAATCGTGCGCGAGGGCGAGTTGATGTAGAAAACCTCCCCTGCCGAAAGCCCGTCGTAAGGAAGGTATCCCGTTGCCGAAACTTGTGCATAGAGGGTGGAGCCGTAGGCAATGCCGTTGAATGCCGCGCTGCCCGACTGCGAGCTTGAGGAGGAAACCTTCTGGAGCGTAATGGCGTCAATGAGGGAAACCGATGCGGATGAAGAGATTGGCGAGCCGCTTGAGGCGTCCCTGATTTCCACAGTCACCTGCCCCTTGTCGGCGGACGGCGGGGTTGGGGAGGTTGAAGGCACTGGCGCGTTAGCATCCGGCGGGGGGGTGCCTTTTGAAATTACCGTAACCTGCCCTATTGGCTTGTTCTTGTCGAAAACATTGGCGGATTGGAATCTCGCTATGGCCGCCTTGGTGGTCTTGGGGGACGAGAGCCCGTTTTCCGGCGGGCGTGGTGGGACGGGCGGTTTGAATGCGAAGTCAAGCCTGCCGTTAATGCGGGACGCGTCAATGAGGTCAGTGGCGTTTTCCCCGTCCTTGCTCGCGGTGAAACGCAAGAGCCTTGGCGGAACGCCGTAAAAGACAATCGAGCCGCCGCCTGCGGTATTTCCTGAAAGAAGAAGCAAGTCGCCCTCGCCGTTCTCGCCCGGAATATACACCTCGACAAGCGCGCCGTCCACGGCCTTGGTGCCGTTGAACACCCGGAGATTGAAATCAACCGCAGTTGCTGGCCGGGGATAGAGGAGGAATGCAAGAAGCGCGATTATGCTCAGGAGAATCAAGACGGCAACGGGAAAGCTTGGAATCCCGCGTTTTTCCAACGGGTAGACAAAAGCGTCGTAAACCTTCACGCCCCGCTCCTCAAGCCAGTCCATCAGGCCGTAGTAACGGTCTTCAAACGCGTAGTAAACCGAAGCTAAAGCTCCCGTGCGGCTCCCACCTTCGCCCATGAGCCATTACCACTGCAAACAGGAATAAAAACCCCTTGATTAATAGGGATAATCGGCACATAAGAAAATCGCCAAAATCGCAAAAAGACGCTCAACCCTTTTACGCGGCATTTTCAAGACATGGAAAGCAATCCATCAAGGAACCAACGATACGCCATAGACGTGGCCTTCAGCGAAGCGCACACCAAACTCCTGCGCGCGTTGGAAAAGCTCGGCGCGGGGGCGGAGGGGAAAATCGAAATCACGCGACCCAAGGAAAGCGGCCGCGGGCTGCTCTCCTCGCCCGTCTGCTTCATCGCGGGAAAAAAAGCGGGGCTCAACCCGGTCCAGCTTTCGCAAGATGCCGTGCAGGGAATAAATTCGCAGCCGACCTCCGGCGGCGAGCTGCTTTCGGGCGCGTCCGCGCTCGGGGGGTACATCAATTTTTTTGCAAACGACCGCTTCCACGCGCTTGCCGTGGGGCAGGCAGCGTCGATGGGGGAGAAATACGGCCGGCGCGACGACGGCAGTGGCAGGAAGGTGGTGATAGAATACTCCCAGCCCAACATCGGAAAGCCCTTCCACGCCGGGCACATACGCTCGACCATCCTCGGCGACGCCATGGCGCGCCTGCTGGAGGCCAACGGATTTGAAGTCGTGAGGATGAACTACATCGGCGACGCGGGCACGCAGGTTGCCAAACTCGTGGTTGCCCTCGAGGAGTTCAAGGACCTTCCCGAAATGAGGGACGAGAAGGACATGCTCGCCTATTACGTGAAAATCCATAGGGAAATCGAGGGGAACGAGGAGCTTGCGAAGAAAGTCGCCGACACCGTGGCGCTCATTGAAAGCGGGGACGGGAGCGTCGCGAAGCTCGTCGCCACCGTCCGCGGGAAGAGCTACGAGGCGTTCGAGCGCAATTACGCCCTCCTCGGAGTGCATTTCGACGAGGTGGTGGGGGAAAGCAGGTTCATCCAGGCGGCGAAGGAGGCGGCGCTCGAGATTGAAAGGAGCGGGAAGAAAATCGCGTTCCGCGACGAAAAAACCGGCGCCCTTGTCGCCGACCTTGAGAAATACGGCATTCCCAACACGATTCTCCTGCGCAGCAACGGGACCACGCTCTACCTCACGCGCGACATCGCGCTTGCCGACTACAAGTTCGGCAAATACAAGTTCGACAGGAGCATCGTCACCACCGCAAGCGACCAGAACACGCACTTCCGGCAGGTGATAAAAATCCTCGGGCTGCTCGGCAGGCCGTATGCGCAGGACTACGGCCAAATCGGGTTCGGCCTCGTGGCGCTGCCCGAGGGGAAGATGAGCACGCGCGAAGGCCGCGTGGCGTTCATGGAAGACGTGCTTAACGACGCGATGAAGGCCGCGCGGGAACAATTGGACATGGTTGCGGGACAAAGAATGCATTCAAACGCAGGCATCAAAACGTCGCGCAATATTGAGGAAATACTAAAGCACAAAGCGCGGATTACTGACGATGAAAGGGCACTCATCTCCCGCATCGTCGGAATCGGCGGGACGAAATTCGCGTTCCTTCGAATTGGGGCGGAGAAGGGCATCACCTTCAACCCCTCCGCCGCGGTTTCGTTCCAGGGCGACACCGGCGCTTACGTCCAATACACCTGCGTGAGGGCGAAGAACATCCTGAGGAAGGCGGAGGAGAAAGACGCAACAGGCATTGTGGGAAAAACCGATGGCGGAAAAGGAAGAGATGAAGTTGATTCTATCGGTGACGATCTAAGCAAAAACAAGCCTTCAATGCGGGAGAAGAAATTCGTCCCGGAGGAAAAGGCGCTTGCCGAGGCAATAGCGTTTTTCCCCGAAGTGATAAGAAGCGCGGCCATAGGCCCGCATCCCCACGCGGTTTGCGAATACGCCCTGCGCACCGCCGCGCTCTTTTCGGAATTCTACGAGCTGGTGCCCGTGCTCAACGCGGAGAATGAAGGCGAGAGGGAAAAACGCATCATGCTGGTGAAGGCGGCGAAAAACTGCCTGCAAAATTCGCTTGCAATCCTCGGCATCCAAGTGCCGGAGAGGATGTAGTGCCTAACTAACGCCCGTGCGCGATTTTGCGTGGCGCAATCCTGCTGTGGTAGTGGTAGGCCGCGAGGTTTGGGGAGATTTTATAGAAAACCTGCCCGACAAGTTCTGCCGTCTTCCTTCCAACCCCATTTTCCCGAAGATATTTCGCCGCGTAATCCCCAAGCTCAGCCCGCCTGACGCGTTCATTCCCCATGATTCTCAGCGATACGGCATTGGCCCTCTCCACATCCGGCGGGAGCAGATGATACGCGAGCCTGGCGAGATAATTTGCTGCCGGGCTGCGATGAAGCTTCAGCTGCTCTTTTATCTCCCCCTCGGTAACCTTGCCGAACCGTGAGGACATTTCGTCCAGAAAAGTCTGGGGCACTTCGCAGTCGGTGGCAATTGCGCTTTGAGGGCCGTCACCATCCCCGGGATTGTCCGGGGCTTTTCTCAAGTAATCCCCCACCCAGCCGCCGAATTTCTCTTGGCCCATTATCGACTCGACCAGGCCATTGAGGTTTTGTTCTACGGATATGACCGCGTCCATCTGCTGGCGGATGTGTTCGCCGGGAACCACTCCGCCAAATTCCTTGCTGAAAACAATGTCGTGATAATTGATGGTCTTCCCTTCGCCGTGAATGTTGCCCTGGAAGCGCGGATTCTCATCCAAATAATGTGCAGCCGAGGCCTTGAGGACGCGGATTGCCTTCCCCGCATTGCCTTCAGCGCAGTGGAGGAGGAAAGCGATGTCGAACAGGTCGTCAACCGATTCGGATTGGGATGACTTGGCGCGGGCTATCTTGCCCTCGAAGTGGCTCCCCAGTGATTCGTCCGCAGCCATGATTCAGCCCTCGATGCTTGCAACCATCTTCTCAAGCAATCCCTTGGGGTCGCTTGATTTCACGAACGCGCTTGCGAGAAGCACGCCAGACGCGCCGAGCTCGACGCTCTTGGCAACGTCGCCCTCGGTGGAAACGCCAGCGCCGATGATGGGAATGACCGAAGGCGCCTCCTTGCACATTCTGGAAATGAATTGCCTGACAATCTCGGGCTTTGCCGAACTCACGCTGATTCCGCTTCCAATCAGTTCGGGCGGCTCGTAAGCAACGGCCCAAGGCGAGAGCTTGGCGAACTTGAGCGACTCCTCGACATCCTCGGCGCAGACGATGGCGCTTATCCTCGCCTGCCTGCACGCCTCGAGCGCCTCGGCAACCTTCGCCTCGCCCACGCGGCGTTCGCTGTGGTTGAGAAGCGTGCCCTCAACGCCAGATGCCTTGAGGCTTGCGGGGGAAACCCAGCCGGTAAAGGCACCCTGCCTTGCGGCGTCGGAGTGCTGGGCGAAAACCTTTGCGCTCTTGAGCGTGGAGGCGGCCAGGGAGAGGTCCTGCTGCTGGGGGCAGGCGATTATGGAGATGGCGGGGTTGCTTTTCGCCACTGAATCGCACGCTTGAAGAAGCCTTAACCCCGCGGCGCCGGCGCTTTGTGCGTAGGTCTTGAAATTCAGGGCAATGATTTTCTTGTGGGCATCCAATTTCGCATCACACTCTAAAACCAATTAGAAAACCGCAAAGGAATAAAAAACGGCTGCACGCTCATTTCTCCTTTTTATTCCCATTTTGCTTTCTTCGCAACTGCGAGGACTGCCATTTCAACGCCTCTTCTTCAACACAACTGCGGGGGACATGGCGGGCGCAGGCCTTATCGCAAAAGGCCGCGTCACTTTCAACGCCTCTTTTTCTTCGCAACTGCGGCAACCGCCTCAACGCACAGCCTCTCAACCAATTCGGCCGCCTTGGCATCGCCCTTCGCAGCCTCGAAAATCCCAATCGCCGCGGGCGAGTTGGTGCGGATGGCGGAAACCAGGTCGTCGGGAGAGAGCTTCCCCTTGCCGTATTCCGTTTCAATGCCGAATTTCTCCGCCAGCACGTCAAGGTCGATGTCAAGGACCCTCGCGCCGGACGCCCTTTGGACAAATGGATGGAAGGCCGCGCCCTCGCGGATGCCCACGCCCTCGATTTCCTCCGGTTTCTTAAAGCCGTTGCGCACCGCGGCGCAGACGTAGTTGTTCCGCGCGATTTCACCCCTAGGGCAGGTGAGGGGATATGGGCAGCAGTCGGAATGCTCGTCAAAACGCGCCACCTTTCCCGGCAGTGCGTAAAGCAGGATGCCTCCCGCGTGGTCGCCGCCAAGAAGGATGGCGAGGTCGGATGCGCTTGCGGCTTGGGAAAACTCCCTTGCAAGGGCAGCCATCTCCCCTTCGTCAAGGCCCGCTTGCCCCTCGAATTTCCTGGGCGCGTCATAGTGGAATTCCCCGCCGTCCGTAACTATTGCCGAAATGTCGCGGCGCAAGAGCGCAACGCTGCCTTCAAGCGCGGCCTTCACCCTCCCCCTCAGCCAGCCGGTCTCGTTCCCGGCAAACGATTCGAAAAGCTTGTCCGAAGGGACGCGGGGCTTCCTGCCTGCAATCCGAAACGTCTGCCTTTTCCGCCATTCCTGCGTCGGGATGGCGACAGAAGGAACGCCGGAGAGGAAGACCGAAACTTGTTTTCTCATGGTATTATTTGAATGGCAAAGCATCAAATAAATGGGCGCTTGCGAAATGAAAACCGAACCCGCCGGTTTGAAAACCGGAATCGTCCTCGCCTCCAACTCCCCCGGCCGGAGGCACGTGCTGGAAAGGGAGGGAATTGCATTCACCGTCGTGCCTTCGGAGGGAGTGGAGGAAATGATGGACGCGTCAGTGCCCGTGGAGGAAATGGTGGTGCGCAACGCATTGGCAAAAGCGCGGGAAGTGGCCTCACGGGCCAAGGGCGGAATTATTCTGGGGGCCGACACGGTGGTTTGTTGCGGCAATAAACTAATCGGAAAGCCCAAGGGCCGAAACGATGCGGAGAAAATCCTTTTGGAATTGAGCGGCAAATGGCACGAGATAATCACGGGCATCGCCCTTGTCGACGCGGCTGGAGGGAAGGCCGTCTCTGGAGTGGGGAAAACGAGAATCAGGTTCAGGAAGCTCAATGCAGCAGAAGTTAGGCACTACATCGACACGGGCGAATGGGAGGGAAAGGCCGGCGGCTACGCGATTCAAGGAAAGGGAAGCGCACTCATAGAGAAATGGGAGGGCAGCTTCACAAACGCGATTGGGCTGCCCGTGGAAAAACTTCCGGAACTGGAAAAAGAATTGGGCGGAAAGAAGGCATAAGCACAAACGGACGGGCGGCACCAGGCCCCGTCATCCCGATTCCCAAAAAGAATCCACAAAACACACGCCCGAGCCGACGGCCTCAAAATCAACCTCGAGACCTGCACGCAAAACCAGAATCCTGCGCTCAAAACGAAACGGCTCGCTTCTTATTGCAGGCCATGCGCGCAACGCCCGCAAGGGAAAAAACGGAAGAAGAAGATTTAAATAGCAGAAGTCACATTGTAATCACGATACAATCACGATTGTTGGTGGATTGGCTCATGACTGGGTCGCAATCGCAGCGGGAATCCCTCGAGTTCGGCCAGGTGGCGAAGGACTTCGCAGCCCTAAAGGAGCAGATGCACGACCCCGTGGTGGTGGGTGCGATGCTCCTGAAGCTCTCGCAGGAGAGGAGGGAGACCAACGAGCTCATCGAAGGCATCGCCAGCCGCCTCGAGGCCCTGGAAAGGAAACTCGGCCTTTCCCAAGGGGCCGCCCAAGTGCAGAAAGAGGCCGCGAATCCTGCGGTCCAAACCCCTTCAACTGCTCGAATCCAGATTCCTGCACAAGCCCAAGATTCATCCGCCCGCTTTCAAAGCCCTTCCGTCATTTTGTCCCAATCGCCTTTCGCCGAGGAGAGGATGCTTTGTGAGGTTGACGAGCGGATAGTCTCGTTCATTTCCAGAAAAGGCCGCGCGAGCGCCTCGCAGGTGAAATCCCGCCTGGGCTACAGGGGAAGCAACGCGGCCTCATCCCGCCTGAATGCCCTCGCGAGGCAGGGTTACCTGCGCAAGATCCGCGCAGGCAGGACGGTTTACTTCACGCTGACTGTGCCTTACAAGATGAGCTCGGCAGTCTCCCACCAGATGCCTTCAAGAGCGATTGGACTAGGCAAGACCAGAAATGGTTCTTGATAGAGGCAGACAGTCCAACCCACCAACCGCGTGGGGACGTAGGCAAGCCCATCAAAAAAGCTATGTCCCCACCCCTAATTTTCCGCGCTTTCCCACCAAGTTTAAACATTCATCGCGTCCTCAGACCACGCGCCAACCTTTTCTCCCGACGCAATCATTATTTGAGCGCGGGCAAGCAAGTTCCACGGCCCCCAAAAACATTTAAATACATACACACATACATACATAGAATATGGCTTACAAAAACATCAGCGTGTCCCTTGACGTGTACGAGCAGCTTCGCAGCCGCAAGGCAGGCGGGGAAAGCTTCTCGCAGGAACTTCGGCGTCTCCTCGCACGGCCCAGCCTGGAAGAGGTGACCGGCATCCTCTCCGGAAAAGAGGCCGTTGAACTGGAAGCACACGTAAAGGAACTGCGTGCAAAAACGAAGGTCCGGCAATGGTATTAGTCGACACGAGCACCGTCATTGACATCGGCCGCGGAAAGAAAACTGCAGCCCAAACCGTCGAGAAGGCGGCCGCAGGCGGAGCGCCGAAAGTCAGCGCGATTACCCTCTTCGAGCTCGCCTCCTCGCCACGGGGCTTCGACGAAAAAACCCGCCGGATGCTTGAAGCGTTCGCCATTGTGGAACTTTCCAGTGAAGCGGCAGTGGAAGCGGGCGCCGCCTACCGGACCTTGCGCTCAGCAGGCCAGGACATAGGCGCACTCGACTCACTCATTGCCGGCACCGCCCTCTGCACAAACGAGCCGCTGGCCACCGCCAACGCAAGGCACTTCCAGCGCATCCCCAACCTCCGAGTCATCACATATTAACTAACGCGCATTCGGATCCCCCCTCCATCCCGTCACCCAATTGCAGCCGACGAGAGCCCCGCGAACTCCCGCGCCTTCCCCCTCCAACTCCTTGAACGACAGGCCGTCGTCCCTCACGCGAATGACCCGCCAACCCTTCGCGGCCAATAATTTATCCTTGAGGGCATAGCGCTTTTTCTGCTTCGGCGAATCGTGGAAAAACGCGCCGTCGAACTCAACCGCAACCTTCCTCCCCGGCAAAATGGTTGCGGAAGGCTTAAATACAATTAATAACAATAATTATTTTGTGATACATTGTTAGTTCTTGATTCGATGGCAGTCATTCACCTTGCGAAAGCCGGAGTGCTGGAAGAAATCGCGGAGGTGTTCGGAGGAGCGGTCATCCCCAAGGCAGTGGAAGTGGAGGTGGTCGAAGGAGGAAGGCGTGCCGGAAAACCGGACGCGGAACTCGTCGCACTATTCGTCAAGAACGAGACGCTGAAAATTATCGAAATCGAACGGGGGGAACTATACGAAACGCTATACGGACTCGGCTTGGGCGCGGGAGAACTTGAAGCCCTCTTGCTCTGCATCCGCAACAAGGAATGGCTGCTGGTTTCAAACGACCGCGCAACCCGCCGAGTTGCACCCGTCTTCAACGTCAAACTCGCCACCGTCCCGCAGGCAATCACAGCGGCTGCAATCAACGGGGGCCTTTCCAAACAGCGGGCAAGGGAAGCGATCACCCAACTCAAGCGCATCGGCTGGTATTCTAATGAAGTTATTGAATTAGCTTTACAAACACTGGAGGAAAAATAAGATGGCCATACCGATTGGAATGCGATTGGAGGAGTCTGAACTCAAGGAAATTGAGAAAGTGGGAAAACGAGAGCACATGGACCGCACCGCCGCCATCCGCAAGCTTATCTGGCTAGGCCTTCACCAGTACGTGCTTGAACGCACGTTCGAAAAATTCGCAAGGGGAGAGTACTCGCTAGGCCGCGCCGCGCAAGAATCAAACGCAAGCATTTTTGAATTCCAAGAATTCGCAGCGGCCAAAGGCTACCGCCACACCGAAACCCGCGAGGAATTCACTGCCGACATCCACGCCGCCGCAAGCGCTACAAAACACCGGCGCTAGACCAAGAGACTGAACTCGTCGGCCGCCTCCCCCCGCCTTCCCCTCGTTTTTTTTTTCCCCCAAACCTTCTTTCCCCCTCGCATTTGTTCCCCCACATAATGCGCAGGCAACAGTTACGGCAAACCCAAAGAACGGGCTACATTCCCAACAAACCCAAAGCGCAGGAATAGGATATTACCAACAAGCCCGACGCGCAGGCCATCCCCGCTAACAAGCCAAAAGCCTTTTGAGCACCCTCCGTGAAATAGGACTGATGGCCAGGCACGCGCCAAACTTCATCCGCATCATCCAAACCCTCCTCAGCCTCGCACTCGCGGTTTTGTCGGCGTTGAGCGCCTACGACTCGAGCAAGCTGAAGGCGTTCCTTCCCGTGCAGGGGGCGGTGGCGCTGCTTGCCTTCACCATCCTCTCAATCACCTTTTTCGCCCTCGCCATCGGCATCATCATGGGCAAGAGGTGGTCCTACCGCCTGGCGGGCTACGCCTGCCTTGCCAACGTGGCTGCAATCATCGGAATGACTTCAGTGAAAATCCCGACCGCACTGGCGGGAGGCGTGAGCAACCGCGGCACGCTGCTTCTGGCAGTGGCAATGAGCGGGCTGGCAATCGTGCTCGCAATCGCGGTGAGGCTTTCGCAAACCGACCCCGGCAAGTTCTGGAGAATCAGCCTGCCGCCAAAACCGGGGAAGGAACGCAAATAAGCGCAGTCTGCAATAAACCAAGATAATATCGGCCAAAGACTTTCTTGGTTTGCCATAATTCTGGAACTTTAGAAGTGCGATTTGCAATTGCTGCAAATGTTTTATTATTTATGCAACCTGCCATTACGCTATTCTCAGCGTCGGGTCGCCGTAGAGGATGAACTGAATTCTGGTCAGCTCGTCAACGGGCTTGGGGGAAAGCCCGCCCCTCGCCTCGTTGAGCGCATCGCCGATGCGCATCCCCCCAAATGCGTTTCTTGCCGTGAGGTAGAGAAGCGCGTTGCTCACCCCAAGCGAACTTGCCGACGGGGCGTCGCTGAGGGAAAGCGCGTCGGAATTGGAAAACGCAGTGGTGGTTGCGCCGACAAACCCCGCCGCGCCGCCGGAGAGAACGGCGACGGGAATGCTCTGCGAATTCGTGCGAAGGGGAGTGGCGCCGTAGCAGGAGTCGGCGAGGAAAAGCCTTCCCCCGACGGAAGCGCCCCCCGCGATTGCGGGGTTGAGCACGAGGGCATCGCCGTTGCCGTCCCTTCCCAGAAGCACCTGCATCTCCCCGGGGTCGTTGCCGTGGAGCGAGAGGTAGACGATGCTGCCTTGCGAAAGGGATTGCCTCACCCTGTCCGCATCGCCGGGAAGGTAGGCGAAATCAAGCAGGCTCACCACGCTAAGCGGGGGTGAAACCAACGCCGGGGACGGAAGGTTGGAAACGGCATCGGAAGATGCGGAGGCGGCTGAAGAAATGCCTTGCCTTGATGGTAGAAGCGCGTCGAAATACGGGCCGTAATTGTCCCTGGAAATGAGTTTCGCCAAATTTCCCGCAGTCCGCCTTGCCGAGTGGAGCGCAGCCGCATTCTGCAAAAGCAGGAGAAGCTTTCCCGAGGAAGCGGAATCGTCAGTGCCTGCCACAATCCGTCCCACCGCCACTTTCCCGCCGAGGGAGTAGGGGACATCCGTCGGGATGAGGGCGTCCCTCTCCGAAATGAATCCGAACGCCGCAATGTCCCTGCGCGCCAAAAGCGGGTTGGGCTCCTGCTGGAACGGGATTGCCGAATCGCCTCCCACCAAAAGCAGGTATTTCGCCCCGCTGGCTGATAGGAGGCCCGTGATTTCCCCAAGCGCGCCCTGCCGCGAGCGGGAGGAAATGAATTCCACTTTCGCAGCCATCCCCTCGCCCAGCTCCACGGAAGTGGCAATGCCGTCCATCGCAGCCTCAATGTCCCTCGCGCCGCCCTTCCCGTACTGCTCCGCCAGTGCGCCGCGGTCCGAAACGATGAGGAACGCAACTCCGGGCGAAGGCCGTGCCGAGACCGTGGAGGGAGAGAGGAGGGCGGAAAAAACGCCTGAGTCGGGCGCGGCAATGTTGCGCGAGTAGGCCGCAAAACCGCTTTTGGAAATGGAGAGGGAAATGGAAGCCGGCTTGCGGCCAAACGCGAACGGCGCGATTCCGGAAGGGGAACTCCACTGAAGCGCCGTCCCGCCCCCTTCGGCGGCCGCACTCACCGCCGCGCCTTCGACTGCCACGCCGCTGGAAGCGTTCGAAACGCGCACCTCAAGAAGGTAGGGCGAAGGGTTGGAAAGGGCGTAGAGCCCCGCGCCGATGATGACGATTGCGAGGCCCGCCGCGCCAAGCACGAGCAGCTCGTGGAAGTGGTTTTTCTTCTGCCGCATTTTTCAGTTCGAACTCCATTCCGAAACGATGAGGCCCGGTGTTTTTCCCGAGGCCGTTATCTCCACGACGCGCGCGCGGACGAAAGTGGGGGAGCCGAAATCGGCGTTCGCACTTTGGGGAGAGGGGTTGGCGGGATATTTGACGGAGCCGTAGCGCGATGCGAAATAACAATCGCCCTCAACATCGATGCACGCGGCCTCGTTCACCTCCGTGCGCAACCCGTCTGCACGGAAGTTCTCCGGCCTTTGCGAATCAAACCACGCCCTCACCGCGATTCTCGCGTCGCCAATGGAAAGGCCGGCCGGGGGGGTTGAAGACGGGGAGATGGAGGAGGAGGCGGAAGCGACGGAGAAAACGGCGCTTTGGGCATCCGTTGGGGAGGGGCCCGCGTAGGTTATCCTGATTGAATTGGAAACGAAAGCCGAATCGCCTTGGGAAAGCGCGGCGAGAGATGTTGAAGTGGAGGAATGCGTTTTGGAAACCAGTTGCACGTACGCCTTGCTCCCGCCGGAAGAAACGCCGAGGAGGACCAGCCTGCTCCCGCCGCCGAGGCCGACGAACTCTCCCGCGGGCGCAACCACCTGCGTTGCCGCACCGTCCTGCTGGCCGGACACGAATGGCATGATGGGGAATGGGACTGATGCTGTTGCCACAAGCAAAAGCAGTGCAGGAATGAAAATCGCAAGTGAGCCCGGTTTCAAAATCTCCAACCCCCCACCAAACTCCAACCTACCCCACCAAACTCCAACTCTCCCAATTCCCAATTTCCGCCCAATCCCCCAACCTCCCCTCAAACTGTAACGGGAGGGAGCAATAAAAAACTCTGCGCGGGGGAGACGGGTTTGCCACGCTTCGGACTTTTCCGTCCTAACCCGAAGTTCGGCCATTCCCTTCAGTAGAACGCCATTGCTCTTTCCTCGAATCTCAAACTCAAGTTGGCAAATGCTTAATACCCCAGCTTGAGAATAAATAGAACATCCTTTCTGGAACAATAACACTCCGAAAATATTACTGAGGGCGTTTCCCAGATGAACCCATTGGTTGCGCTTTACGCCTCCATCCCGTTGCTTCCCCCAGTGCCGCTCTTTTCGTACGTAACGGGCGTTCCCTTAATCGCCTCCATCATCACTCTCTATCTCGTCTTAGGCTATTACCACCATGAAATAACCACCAGAACGCCAAACCAACTCAAGCGGCAACTGACCGCCTATGAAATGCCGAGCATAGGATGGCGGGACAGGCTGCTTGCCAGTTATCTCCAAAGAAGGCCGACCCTGAAATGGCGCGTTTGGCAGCCGTCAACCATCTTTAAGAGAAACTCCATCCTCTGCGCCGAATCACCTGAAGAATTCGCATTAGAACTCGCCAAGCAAGCGGAAGAACTCAGCGAAAAAAAGGGAAGAGTAGTCCTAGTCGTTGGAGGACTGAGGGGAGCCGGAAAAAGCACGTCACTCGGCAGATTGCAGTCCCAGCTGGGCGAAAAAATGGCGACAATGAACATGGATGCTTATTTCAAGAAGGCAGATGACATCAAGGACATTCCGGGGGGATGGGATAACCCTCGGGGAACCGACATCAGCGCCGCCGTAAGGGCAATCAAGGCATTCAAGTTGGGAAACGGGCCGGTTGAAGTGCGAACTGGAAAACCATCTGACAAAGGGGGCGCGAAAAAAGTAGTGATAAACCCGATGCAAACGCCGGTTCTCGTCATTGAGGGAATACACGCACTCTACCCCGCCATTTCTGTACACGCTGACTACCGGAGCTTCATTTACGTGCCCCCAGGATTGCAGGAAATCAGAACTTGGATACGGGACTTATTGGCAGGCACGAGCCAAGCGGGCCTTAGGGGCGAAAAGGCAAGGGGCAAGCCCCCCGACCATTACCTTGGAATGAACCAAAGGGTGAGGGAACTTCACAGGCAATTCGTCCTCCCCCGCCTGGTCGATGTGGACCTCTTTTACGAACAGAACATAACACAGGATGACTTGGATGGCATTGGGCGGATTGCCGGCTTTACCGAAGAAGAGAAAAACGCGTTTGCCGATGCATGGAAACTCACCAACCCGCCCAAGGGAAAGTGAGAGGAGCATCAAGGTGTTATGACTGAACAAAACGGCGGCCGACGAAATAAAGAAAGGAAACCCGGAGGCTTTCGAACCCTATTTTTGATCAACTAACTTTAACTTAGATGCGGACATCGACTTTGAAGGCATAACCAAAAAGGGCAATCGAACGAAGCTAGAGTAGATAGGCCGCAACAATTCAGAGTAGCACGCGCACAGACACTTAACCAACCCAGTTCTAAAAAGTATTAAAAACACCCCAACCCCTTAATAGAGTCACATGAAGCCCCACTTTGTTCTGCTCATTGCCGCCCTTCTGCTCTCGCCTTTTGCATCCGCCCAGCAGTCGGAATGCACAAGCGCGCCGGCATTGGCGGTGGACAGGCCGCTTTACGACGCCACGCCCGAAAGGAGCTTCACCGTGACCGGAACGGTGCAGAACACGAATCCTCCCGAATGCCCCGCGCTGCCTTACGCGCTCAGTGCGGCGGTAGAGCCCGCCGGTTACATCGTAGGCGACGTGTTTGCCCTTCCCACCAATTCAGAAAACGCGGTGGTGCTGCGAAGCGGGGAGCGCCGCGTGTTCACCCTCACGGTCGCAGCCGCGCAGGACGCGGCCGATGCCGTAGGGACGATAATCGCCAGGAACGCCTACTCGCAGGCTGGAAGCGCATCCTTCTCAATCGCCGTCCCAAGCGCAGGCAACTTGGTCGCCCGCTCGGCGCCTTCAAAAAGCACGGTGGGCCTCAACGTCGCATTTGCAGTCGCCCTTCTCGTCGTGCTCGTCGCAATCGCCACCGCCTTCTTGGAATACTCAGGTCCAGCCAGGGGAAAACCCGGGCGCAGGCGCACCTACGCCAAACGCGGCCGGGCCGGGCGAGGACGCTGATGGAAAAAGTGGGCGTGGGCGAAAAATGACGCAGGAAAAATTCGTCGTCACGCCGTGGGAAGTGCGCGGCGCTGTTGATTACCAGGCCCTGATGCGCCAATTCGGCACGCAACACATTGACGGGCAGGCGGCCGCGAGAATCTCCGCCAAGGCCGGCTTTGAGCACTTCATGCTCCGCAGGAAAATCTTTTTTTCCCACCGCGACCTCGGCACGTGGCTGGACGCGGCGGGGGGAAAAAAACCCGTTTCGCTCTACACCGGCCGCGGCCCGTCAGGCAACACGCACATCGGCCACCTGCTCCCCTGGGTGTTCACGAAATACCTTCAGGACGCGTTTGGCTGCCCCCTCTACTTCCAGATGACCGACGACGAGAAGTTCCTCTTCAAGGAAGGCCTCACGCTCGAAGAGACGCAGTCGTACGCGTACGAAAACGCACTCGACATCATAGCGCTGGGATTCAGGCAGGGCAAGACGCACATTTTCCTCGACACGAAATACGCCAGCCGCATGTACCCATTGGCCCTTGAAGTTGCCAAACGCACCACTTACAGCACTGCAAAGGCGGTGTTCGGCTTTGACGACTCTTTCAACATAGGCCAAATTTTCTTCACCAGCATGCAGAGCGCCACCGCGCTTCTCCCCTCAGCCCTCGAGAGGGAAAGGACGGGCAACCCAAAGGCAATGGTGCACACGCTCATCCCCTGCGCAATTGACCAGGACCCGCACTTCCGCGTCACGCGCGACGTTGCGGAAAAGATAGGCTATCCAAAACCATCGCTCGTCCACGCGCAGTTCCTCCCCTCGCTAAAGGGCGGGGAGAAGATGAGCGCGTCCGACCCGTCAAGCAGCATCTACACCACGGACACTCCCGAAGAGGCGGGGAAGAAAGTGATGCGCGCGTTCACCGGCGGCCGGCCGACGGTTGAGGAGCAGCGCAGGCTCGGCGGCAATCCCGACATCTGCAGCGTGTGCAATTATTTGAAATTCTTTTTCGAGCCCGACGACAAGAAACTCCACGGGCGCCTCGCGGCCTACCGCAATGGAGACATTCTCGACGGCGAGAACAAGGCCTACCTTGCGGAGAAGGTGATGGCGTTCCTCAAGGAACACCAACGCAAGCGCGAGTCTGCGCGGAAGGTTGTGGACAAGTTCATCTTGCAGGACTAACTGGCGAGCCGGATATCCCACTATGCCCGCAAAAAAAATTTTCGGAAATGGTAGGCTGCGCCGTTTTGCAGGAATGCTGCCTGCGGCATTCGCGCTTTTTCCCTTAAATCTTTCCGCGGGAGCCCGCGGCCAGACGCCAACCGGACTCGAATCAAGGCACGACATGGCGGCGCAGACCCTTGCAGAAACGCGCAAGCTTCCCCTGCACCCAACGATGCGGATGAACCGCAGGCTCGTAAAGAGCCTCGTGAACCTGGTGGTTAGCGACATCAAGTCGCTTTCGGGAGAGGCCCTGGCGGAAGTGTGGCGCCTGCCAAACGGGACGCTGAGGCTCATCCCCACGCCCAACCTCACTTCCCAAAGGCACTACCGGCTGCTGAGGCAGTTCGCGATGGGAAACCAAGCCGCTAAGGAAGCGCTCCTGCTTACCGTTGCCGACGACAGGCAGTCCAAAAACTCCCCTCAAATTGCCAACGGCAGGGAGTCCAGCGTCACGGCCGTGCACGACCTGCTCGAGCATCTCGGCAGCAGGAGCGACATCGGGGAAAAACCCGACTTTCTCAAGGACTTCACCCTGCTCTACCAGCGCTGCGTGCTTGACTGCAGGGGGTTTGCTGGAGAAAGGAAACTCTCCGGAGTGAAGGTTGCCGACGTCCACGTGCACGACAACGGAAGCGCGCATTCTGAAGCCGACCTGAAAAACTCGGAAATCGAGCCGCAGGAAATCATCTCAGTCAGCACCAAAAACGGCGATGCCGAACTCCTCCACGCCCAGAACGGAAGGGTGTGGAAGCTCGGACGGGTTGGCACCGCCGCCGACCACCGCCGGATAGTCCGGGCGTACAAGAAATTCGTGGGCGACCCCCCGAAGTTCAGCGTGGAAATGGCGGGAAACGGCAATCCCGTGCTCTCAATCACGGGCGCAAACCCCCTGCGCTGCCTGTGGGAAAACCGCGAGGGCGGCTGGGCCCGCGTGGCGCTGGGCGGAAGGAAGGCGACGCACGAAATGGCGCAGGACGGCACTGCGGCAGTCATTATCGACGCGCGGGGGACCTACACCGCAATCGAATTCCCGGTATCGCCATTGGGCAACGCGTTTAGGTACGAAAGCAAATGAAGCCGCCAAAGCGGACGGGAGGAAACACACAATGCAGGCCGTTGTTCTCTTGGTCAAGGGCCGCGTGCAGGCGGTGGGCTACCGCCGGTTCGTGAAGGGAATTGCCGATGAATTGGGCGTCCGCGGGACCGTGCGCAACCTTCCCGACGGGACGGTGGAAATAATTTGCGACGCGGAGGAAGGGGCGCTTACGGAATTCGAGAGGAGAATCGCTTCCTGCGCGCATCCGATTAGGGTGGAGGAAGTGAGGAAGAAAGAAATCCCTTCGGAAAAGGAGTTTGGCGGCTTCGGGATAGTCCTCTGAAATAAAGCATACTTGGCTGATAGAGAAAGGAACTGGCAAAGCAAAAAAAAAAAACAATTGAAAAAAATTCCCAAATTCCAAAACAGGTGGCGTCAACTAGGGTATTACCAAAAAAAATGCGGGAAAAGGAACAGACAAAAAAAATTAGAGGAACGTTATTTCCTCAACATCGCCCCTTCCCCTGCCGTGGCCGCCCATGCTGCCGGCCTCGCGCATTGACTTGCCGAGCACGTAGGGCGACTTGATGCCGGTGAAGATGGCAATCACCTCTATCTTGCCCTCGGCAAGCGGGTCGATGCGCGCGCCCCAAATCACTGTCGCGTGCGGGTCGACCTTTTCGGTGAGCATCTCGCCCACCTGGTTGCACTCGCCAAGGGTCATGTCCGGCCCGCCGGTGATGTGCATCAGCACGCCAGTGGCGCCGGTGAAGTCGACGTCAAGCAGCTTGTGCGAGAGCGTGTTGCGGACCACTTCCTCCGCCCTGTTCGCGCCCTTTGCCTCGCCAACTGCAATCATGCTCACGCCCCCGTTGCTCATCACGGCGCGCACGTCTGCAAAGTCGAGGTTGACAAGCGATGGGGTGGTGATTGTCTCGGTAATGCCCCTCACTGCGCGCGCGATGATTTCGTCGGCAACCGCAAACGCCTGGTCGATCGGCAGGTTGGGCACCACTTCCACGAGGCGGTTGTTGTCAATGACGATGATCGTGTCCGACTCGTTGGTGAGCGACTGGAGCCCCGCGTCGGCCTTGGCGAGGCGCGCGCGCTCAAGCGCGAAGGGGTAGGTCACGATGCCAATGACGATTGCGCCGGCCTTTTTTGCAATCTGGGCTATGATGGGCGCGCTGCCGGTGCCGGTCCCTCCTCCCATTCCGGAAGTGAGGAAGAGCAGGTCGGTGCCGTCAAGCATCTTTTCCAGCGCGTCGCGCGAAACGTCGGCGGCCTTCGCGCCGATTTCGGGATAGCCGCCCGCCCCGAGCCCGCGGGTGATGCTCGCGCCGATGAGGACTTTCTTCGCCTGGTCGGCCATCATCGAAAGGTGCTGCCTGTCGGTGTTGATTGCGATGAGTTCGGCCCCGCGCACGCCCATGCGCGCAAGGCGGTTGATTGAATTGCATCCGGCGCCTCCGGTCCCCACCACGACGATGCGCGGGGTTTCAAACCCCTCGCTGTCCAGCTTTTTCCCAATGCCGGAACCCGCGCCCAGCCTCATTGCCTCTCCCACGATACTCTCCATATCCCAAAACCACCCTCAAGCTGAAAAACGCTTCCGCTTCGAACAAACGGCTCAAACGCGATTTACATCATTCCCTCAAAGAGTATAAAAAGGGGTGAGAGAGGCTAACTTTGCACAATAAGCCAATTCTAAACAATATCCCCTTTTGCCTCAAACCCCCCAGGCATTTGCAAACCCCCCCTCGGCATTTAACAAACCCTCGGCATTTAAGATGGTGCTGGGGGCGAAATCATTACTGCAGCGGGCGCGCTTGGCTTGGGGAGCCAGGGGTCCCCTCGGCGCGAAAGCGCCTGCGCCAAATCCCCTTCAGGGCGTGCGACATTCCCGCTTAGGGCAAAGCGTGCTTTGGGCATCGGCCGGGCAGCGGCGTAGATGTCTTGCCCTGCGTTACGGGCTGATGCGTCAACAGAGCCAGGCCGGAAGGAGCAACTCTACACGCGTTATGCCCCGTGCTCGCGGGGGCCACAAGACGGAGCAACGGGCCTGGAAACGCGCCCGGAGCCACATTGCACGAAGCGGGAGCGCGCCGGCTGCACTCATTCTGCCTCAGTTGCACATGGCTTTTTTATCATGCCGTAGTGCCTAACTCGCGCCTTTGAACTTCACGCCAATCCCGCCGAACCACCCCTGCCATTCAATCCGGCAAACAAGCGATCAGCTATTAATCTTACAAAACTTTAATGGGATTCGTGCAGAACGCCCTTATCATCGGAATGCTTGCCGTGGTGCTTTTCTCCCTCGCGGTGGGCTATTACATCGCGCCCCAGGCGCAGCCGCAGGCGCTGGCGAAAGGCCCGCAGGCAACCGCGTCCCCCGCCCAGCAGGCGGCGCGGCAGGGCATCACCGTGCAGATTCCCGCGATTGACGAGAACGGCGAGGGGAAAGTCGCGCGGGTAAACGTGCAGGAAATGCCGGGAAGCGGAAGGGTCCTCATCGAGCTCGGGCCGGACAATCCCATCATAGGAGGCGACACGCAGGACTCCATCCGCACTGCGGTGGAGCTGGGAAAGATGTTCTCCACGCGCGACACGGCCGCGATTGACTTGCGCTATTCCATCAGCGCCCCTTCCGACGAGGTGAGCGGGAAGAGCGCGGGCGCGGCAGTGGCGGTGGCGACAATGGCGCTCTTGCGCGGCGAGAGGCTGCGGCCCGACACCATCATCACCGGCACGGTAAACAGCCGCGGGGTAATCGGCCCCGTGGGAGGCGTTTTGCAGAAGGCAAAAGCCGCGGGGCAAATGGGATTTCGGCGCATCATCGTCCCCGTAGGCGAGGCGACGGCTGCAAAGTCGGAAACAAGGTGCACGCAAACCAGCTCGCCAAATGGAGTGAGAAGGGAGTGCACCCAGACTGCGGCGCAGGTGAGCGTCGCGGCCGAAACCGGCCTGGAAGTGTTTGAAGTGCGCGACGCGGGCGAGGCGCTCGAACTGTGGCGCGAGTAGCGGGAAAAAACCGGTTGGTTGAAATCAAGGTGTAGAAGATGGGAACTGACAGGGTTTTGATTCTCATCATCATGGTGGCCGGGTTGTTCGCAGCCTCCGCCGCATTCCTGCTGGGCCAGGCGGTTCCCGCCACCGAACAGGAGGTGCAATACCAGGCCGCGGCAGTGACGGAAGACGGCCAAGGCGTTCTCGTGCCCTTCTCGATTGCGATGCGGCCCGGGACTGGAAGGATTCTCGTGGACATCCAGAACGCAATCTACCGCGAGGACGTGGAGCAAAGCCTGCGTTACGCCAGAAACGCCGCTGGCAAGATAGCCGGCTCGTCCCTCGCGTCCTACGACGTTGAATTCGCCTTCGGCGACCGGGAGGTGGGAGTTGGCGGGGGAAGCGCCGGAATGGCTTTCACCGCTGCGATGGCCGCGGCGTTCCAAGGACGCAAGCTCAACCCCCTTGCGGTTGCGAGCGCCACGATACAACCCGACGGCACGCTCGGCCCCGTTGCGGGAGCGGGGGAGAAAATCTTCGCAGCGCAACAGGACGGGAAGACGCTATTCCTGCTCAGCATTGGCCAGAGGGTGGAGAACGAGGCGGAGCTTTCAAAACGCATACGCATAGTGCGCGCGGCAACCGCGGCGGAAGCGTACCCCTACCTCGTTCAGTAAAAAAAAAAAAACGCCCTTGGCACCACCACCCCCAACCCCTTGCGCACCGTCCGGCCAAACCGCCCGTTTGGCGCGCGTATTTAATTTATTGCCAACCCCTAATCCTAGTGGATGCGGGAGTCGCCTAGCGGCCAACCTTTCCCTCGCTGCTCGAAAATTTCGCCGCAGCTCATTTTCTGCGCTGCTCCGAAAAGCTTGACCAAAAGCTGCGAAAAGCTACGGGAGTAAGATTCACAAATGGCGGCAGGTTGCTAACCTGTTAGGGCGCAAGCTCTCCGGGGGTTCGAGTCCCCCCTCCCGCGCTCCTGTTTTTATACGCCGGACGGCTTATTGTTAGTGATGGTCACTTGAAAGGATTGGCTGGATGTCGCGAAGAACGACTTGGCTGCAGCCCGTAATCTCGGCCAGGCGGGATTCTATCCTCAGGCGTGTTTCCACTGTCAGCAGTCCGTTGAGAAGGGTTTGAAGGCGCTCCTCCTCAAGAAGAGCAACTCGTTTCCAAAAATCCACTCTCTCCGCGAATTGGCCGACGCTGCGGGCGTGCTTAGCGAACTTAAGGAGTTAATTGCCGTAATTGAGGTCGATCACACCGCACCCCGCTATATCGACGTCGGCGGCATGCCGGTCAGAATGCTTTACGGACGCGAAAAGTTCGTGAAACACCTTTGAGCAGCGGAAAAATCAATGGAGTTGATTCTCAAACGGACAGAAAGCTGAATGAATTTCTCAAGAACATCCGGACCCTCTATTCGGACGCGCGCGTATACCTCTTCGGAAGCAGGGCGAGAGGGAACCAACGGAAGGACTCGGATTACGACCTCATCGTGATAAGCAGGAAGTTCGTCAAAAAAGACTTCATAGACCGGCCGGAAACAATCTGGAAAAACTCCGACGTAGTCATCGGCGCGGATTTGCTTTGCTACACCCCGGCTGAATTCAGCCGCATATCCAAAACTTCCTTCGTCCTCAGGGAAGCGATGCGCGACGCAATCCCGCTGTAAATACCCCCCACAAGCCTCCTCCCGCGCTTCCATTTCTCTAGCCTAACGAGTCGGCCGTGTTCGTGGAAAGTTGAACTGCGTTTCCCCTGAGGGGTTTATTTGACATTACCTGAGGTTAAATCCTCGTGAACAAAATCTTTCTTTTCGCCGGACTCTTTTCGCTCTCTCTTCTGATGGGCTGCCTCGGAGGCGGTTCGTACTCCACGGGCAACGTTGTCGCCCCCCGCGAGTTGGTTGCATCAGCCTATCCTTCATCAACAACCGCCGCAATCAAGTTCCCCTCGCCAGACGCAAATTCCCTCGTTGCTCCGGGAGGCGCTCCCAAGAACAAGGCAACCGTTTCTGCAGCAGCCTCAAGCGATTCCGCTTCTTCAACTCCCACGGCAACGCCTGCCCCCACTCCCAAACCCACCGCTACCCCCACTCAAACGCCTGCTCCTACCCCAAGCCTGCCATCACCTTCCCCCTATTCCATCTCCACTGGTTCTACCACGGATATTCAACGGTATGCCGCTCCAACACCGGCTCCTATTCCAACGCTCCTTCCTTCACCAATCGTCTCACCAACTCCAACTCCAGTTCCATCCCTCCCATCACCATTTAATCCAGTCAACATTACGGGGTTGAAGGTATGGCTTGATGCCACCGCCTTGCGTGGTCTTGCTGACGGTGATTTGGTGAATGTTTGGCCGGACAAAAGCGGCCTTGGCAACGATGCTCTCCAGGATGTTTCAGCCCATCAACCCGCCTATCGCATAGGGCGGATTAAATCGGCAACTATGCCGGCGGTGCAATTCGGCTCGGCGTCTGGTTTGAACGCGCCTGCAAACTTGTTCAGTGCAAACACTTCCGAATTTACCATCTTTATTGCCGCTCGGCGCAGATGGGGCGGACACCAGCCGGCCCCTAATGCAAATGGTTACCTGTTTGGCGTTTCTAAATTGGGGACCGGCTCTGGCGGGGACAGTTATGCGATAGGCGGCGATATCAACATAGGCGGCCAAGGCTGGGCGGTTGAAATCTATAAGTCGGGCGCGGCTGACATATCGGTTCGAGGCACCTTGGGTGACCAGTCACCCCGCCTGTTTCTTTTTGGCTATGATGGTTCAAACCTTGCCTTGACCGTGGATAACGTGACTTCCTCGGTTTCAACCGGAAACCTAACCAGCATTGACCTCCGCAACGCGTTGACAATTGGTGCGTTTAACGCCAGCGGCACCTATGTCGCCGGCTGGTCGGGTGACATATACGAAGTTCTGGTTTACGATCGCAATCTCACCGGCGGCGAAAAAACAAATGTTACCACCTACCTTAACAACAAGTGGGGGCTGCCTTACTCCGGCTACTGGTTCGATGGTCCGGGCCCTACTCCGGATTCTTCGCATCATTATCAATCCCCCGCTTTTTTTGTAGCCGATGACAAAACCTTCAGGATGCTCTTCCGGGAGGACATTAGCGATGTTACTACCCCCAACCGCTTGTTAGAATCCCACAGCAGCGACAATGGCGTTACTTGGAGCACGCCCGCCGAAATGGTCCCTGACCCGGGCTACACTATCTTCAACGGTGACGGTGGGGCGGTTGGGAAAATAGGTACGGCCAAGTGGCTATGGCATTACTATACCGAAAATGCCGGGACATTATCCACTGTGCACAGCTACATCCGGATGAGCACGGATGACGGAGCAACTTGGGGTCCGCCTGTTGACCCTGGGCTATTCGGATATTCGTGGGTTTCGCTCTACGGAAAGCCATATCTGCGCAGCAACGGGGACATCATTATTGGGGGGTATGGACAGCGGGGGGCGGGGAATGTCGAAGTTTTCACCGTTAAAACAAGTGATGGCGGCTCCAACTGGACAAAGGACAAAATTGTAGATTCGACCAACACGGCCACCAACGAAGCGGCTATTGCCTGGTTTGACGATGCCAAGGGGGCGGTATTGATACGGGATTCGACAACTGATGACAGGTACTGGATACGCCAAACAACCGATGGGGGAGCGACTTGGACAAATCGAACGCTAGCTTTCATTACAGCTTTATCGATTGGTTTTCCAGGACTTTGGGTCGGGCCAGGAAACGTCTTGGTTGCCACCTTCCGAGGGGGCGGCAAGAGTTTTGCCCTAAGTTATGACGGTGGAACAACCTGGATTGGGCCAGTAGGGGACGGAGTCGGGCCAATGAATTCCGGATACCAAGGAACCAGCGCCGTTTTTTACAACGGCAATCTCTACATCGCATCCGCTCTGACTGCTAATACTCTTGGCAGCGGCCTGTGGATACATGGGCGAGCATGGGGAAACTGGACATGAATGGCGGGAGGAGTATCTCAGTCTTCGTTCTTCCTTTGCATAACGCCTCTGTGAACACGGCCAGCAACACGGTGAACTGCGGTGCGTGCGGAGTCGCGTGCGCTGCAGGCCAGGCGTGCACGCAGGGGAAGTGCGCGTGAGGCTGAAAAGTCAATCCAACGGGGGGAATACATTTTCGCCCCGCCACCCTCTTTTTATTATATCATTGCTTCCCTACACTAGAAACTGGGGTTGGAGAATTGCGGGTTTTCAAGTACGGCGAGAAGGGAAGCGAAGTCCTCGCAATAGTCCTGCCCGAAGCCGCGAGAAAGGCGTGCGGCGTGAGGGAGAACGACGAGTACGAATTTGTCCAGCTCGCCCCAGGCGCCTTTTTCCTCGCGAGCAGGGAATTCGTGGGCAAAAGCGCGCGCTCAACCCTCCTTTCGCTCCTTGGGGAAAGGGCGCTTGGCGAAGGGCAGCGCAAGAACGAAACTGATGCGGAACCAGCTTCGACAAAACCAACTCCCGCCGCCCCGGCCCTTCCGGCGTTCAAGACCGCCCTTCCTACGGCCTTCACTCCCGCATCGTCGGTGGCTTTCGGCGGGTATGCCAAGAAGATAGAGAAAGGCAGTTTTCTCGTGATTGAGAACGAGATTGAAATCCGCGACGCGAGCCGGGAGCTCGAGCCGATGGTGAAGGACGGGAGCGTGATGGGGATTAAGGGCTTTGACAAGAAGCTCTACCTCGCAAGCAGGGGCTATTACGAAGGCACAAGCGCCAAAATCCTCGGCGCGGTGGGGAAGGGAGAGTATTCCCCGCAGGAAATCGCCACCCTGACCAAGGAGAACGAGGCGGGATGCCTCTGCGTCCTGCAGCTTCTGAAGGAAGAGGGAAAGGCCTTCGAGAAAAAGAGGGGCGTTTTCACGCTGGTCAAATGAGTCCTTTACCCACTTCCCCCCTTAGCGATTCAAACCATAGGAATTGAGGCCATAACGCCAAATTCAAGTCAGGATGCCACAACCATGACCGCCCCCGTAGCGATGCTCGTGCTCACCGACGAGAGCCAGCAGCTTGGCGAGATTGAGCACTTCAGCGGCGAGGAGCTCGTGGTGCTCGTCGTGCTCGACCGCAACACGCTCGCGACGAATTTCGACGGGAAGATGGAACGGCTCGAGCGCAAGGCGGGCGAACTGCGCGAGAAAATGCTTTCCAAAGGCAAGAAGTGCCGCGTGCTCATCGAATGGGGGGAGAAGACTGAAGCGGTGAGCAACGCACTGCAGAGGGAGCAGGCGCAGCTGCTGAACAGGCTGGAATAAGTTTTTCTTATGAAGCTGATCAAGGACGCGATTCACGACAGCATCGAGGTGAGCGCACTCGAGCTCCAGATAATCGACTCGCCGCTGGTGCAGAGGCTGCGGTTCGTCAAGCAGTTGAGCACTGCTTATTTAGTCTACCCCAGCGCGAACCACTCGCGCTTCGAGCATTCCCTCGGCGCGATGCACCTCACCGGAGTGCTTTGCAACCTGCTCGGGGTGGAACAATCAAAGAAGGAAGAACTCCGCCTCGCGGCGCTGCTGCACGACGTGGGGCACGCGGCGTTCTCCCACGTTTCCGAACCGCTCCTGCATCGTCTCACCGGCCACAACCACGAGGAGCGCGGGATTAAGCTCGTGAGGGAAAGCGGGCTGGGCGAACTGGTGGAACGCAACGGCCATTCGCTCTCGGGGCTGCAGCCGCTTCTTGAAGGAAATGGAGAAGGTGCCATTGTGACAAGCGAGCTGGGCACCGACCGGATGGACTATTTGCTGCGCGATTCGCACTTCACCGGCGTTGCCTATTCCATCATTGACGCAGACAGGCTCCTGCGCACGCTCGAGTACAAGGATGGCGAGCTTTTCGTGCAGGAGCGGGGGGTGCTTGCGGCCGAGAGCCTGCTCGTCTCGAGGTATTTCATGTTCAACGCAGTCTACCACCATCCCACAGTGAGGATTGCAGGGGAGATGGCGGTGAAGGCCTTGGAAAACGGGATTGAAGATGGAAAAACTTCCGTGGGGGAAGTTGAAAGGGGGGGCGACTTCGAACTGCTTTACAAACTCTCCCAGTCTGGAAGCGCACTCGCCTCCGGCGTGCTTGAGAGGAAGCTCTACAAAAGCTGCGTTGAAGTGGAAATGGAACGGGCGCTTCGTGCAACTGGGGCGAAGAACGGCGAGGGGCTGAGGAAAATTCTGCAGGAAGAGTTTGAAGCCAAAAAGATGGATGGGATTCTATTCTGCATTCCGGAAAAGCCCAAGGGCGAAAGGAAGGCCAAAGTCCTGCACAAGGACGGCAGCTTCTCGCTTCTCGCCGACGCCTCCCCCGTGGTGAAGTCCCTTGAGGAAAGAAAGCCCGGACAGACGCTCATTGTCGCCGCGCCCGCCAAAGAAAGGGAGATGGTTAAGGCTGCTGCGGAAGGGATTATTGGAGCCTGAATGATAGCCGGGGGAAAAGCATTCGGAATCCTAAACAAGACCCGACAACGTCACAGCAGCGCTGCGGAAAAAACCGATCGCACCCTAGCACGAGCCGATACTGACAATGGACGCATTTTTTGCAAAATTGCCAATGTTTATTAACATGGCAATTTACTGGATATTTGGTGGTTTTTGGATGGAGGCGGAGTTTGTGAGCGTGGACCGGTTCGGCAGGGTCCTTCTGCCCAAGAAGCTGAGGGAAAGTTTTCAAACCAGCTCGTTTATCGCGGAAAAGAGGGGGGAAGAACTCCTTTTCAAGCCCGTGCCTACTTTCAAGGAAATGTTCGGCAGCATGCCCAAGCTTGACCTGAAGAAATTTGCCAAACAGCACCAAGAGGGATTAGATGAATAGGCTCGTGATCGATTCGTGGGCTTGGATTGAGTTCTTGAAAGGGAATGCCAAAGGCGCTGCGGTCAAGAATGCAATTGCAGGCGCCGACCTTGCCACCGTGTCGACCAACCTGTATGAGGTGCTCTACCGCACTTCAGAGGACGAGGGCGAGCCGGCGGCCGAAAAGGCAAGGCTGTTCATCGAAAGCCACTCGCAAATAATCCCCGTGGACGGGAACTTGGCGTACGCCGCAGTCCGAGTGAGACGGGAGGAGAAACTCCATGCGCTGGACGCATTCGCCTACGCGGCGGCACGCCAATGGGGGGCAAAACTGCTCACCGGCGACCCGCATTTCAGGGGGAAGCGGGACATCCAGTTCATCGAGTGAGAAAGAGACTGGCGATTTTCCCGGCATTTCCTGAAAACTAGAATTGAATAAGGCCGAATGGAGGATTTTCTGAAATTCGCCACTTCCGCAAGAAAAGCGGGAGCGGCTGCAGAGGCCTGCAGAACCTGCTTGACCTCACCAAACCCGGCGGGGCGATTCTGGTGATAGACTACGTTTTTGCCTCTGACGGGAAAATCCGGAATGACCAGGAAGAAATCGCGCCGGTTTCAAAAACCATGGGGATGCGGTTCTACGACTCAAAGTCGGGCGTTCCGCAGGATGAGAAGGACGCAATGGATTACCAAAGCGGGGCGATTCTTTTGGGACCGGACGCGGACGGCCACGCGATAGTGTGGGACGCAAGTCTTGACCTGCGAAAACTGATTGCGGAGATTCTCTCGGGGAAAGTCGAGGAACTCAAGACGCTACATTCGGAAAAAGACAAGGTCCAGAGCAACTTCCTCTTTCTAGGCAGGAAAATCTGAATCCCCATAATAAGAAACGGGCTTTTCCCGCCGAATCTGCATTTGCCTGCTACAGGCTGACCGCGTGCAGCACCAGTTCGAACACGATGACGGCCACGGCAAAGCCCACGATGATGCGGGGGTCAAGCTCGATTGAGGAGGAGTCAACGTCGTAGAAGCGCGTGATTCCCGTGCTGCTTGACGGGGTGGTGATCCTGTTTTCAGCCATTTGAATCCCTTTCCTAATTCTAGTGACGCCACTGCTTTTTATAGATGCGCTGGCTGTTGTTGTAGGAAAATGGCCAACAACACCGACCCCGCGAAGGGAATCTTCGCCGAGCTTCCGCACATAGTGATCGTTGCGGCACTTCTTGTAGTGCTCGTTTTTGTGGCGACCGAATTCCAGTGGGTGCACTGCTCGGCCATTCCGCAGTGGTGCAGCGTCTACTGCTCGGTCAAAGGCCATTCGCGCGTCGCCGTGGTGTACGACCCCGACGGCGGCGGGCTTGGAAACGCCCTTCTTCTCCGCTCGAGAATCGAACATGACCGGCCTTACACTTCCGTCGTTCCCATACGCTCGGACGAAATCAGCGCGGGCGTCCTGCGCAACTATGCCCTCGTGATACTGACCCAGCACAGGAAGATAGGCATTTCCGAGGCGCTCTCCATCCGCGACTACCTCAAAGGCGCCCAGTACACGGGAGGACAGCAGGTGAGGGACCTCCGCGACCTCGTGGGCGGAGGCGCGAGCCTGCTTTGGGAGGGAGACGCTGCAAGCGAATACGTCATTACCGACTCCGACGACTCGAGGTTGAGAATCGAAAACGCCACAAGCCCCGGCTCTTACGAGAGTTACGCCACTTACGTGAAGAACCACAGCAGGGGATTCGGCCTGCTGGGGGAAATTCTCGGCGCGAGGCTCAACGCCACCAAGGCGGGAAGCGTGCAGTTCAAGGCCATTTCCGACACGAGCCCCATCGTCTCGGGCGTGAAGAACTTCAACCTCACAACCACGCAGTACGCCGTTGTGAACGAGGACCCGCGCCTCGTGAACAAGATTGCAGTGATAAAGGCCCCGGGCGGGAAGGAAGTGCCCATGCTGCTTGAGCGCAAGTTCGTCGGAAGGATTGTCTACACGGCCATCCCCCTCGAGCTCATCGACTCCAAGACGCTTCTGGGCAACGTGATGGACTACCTCGTCAGCTGCTGAGACGCCAGCCAAGCCGCAAATAACGCGCGAACAACGCAGGGAGGCGCGACCGCAAATATCTTTATAAATGACCGTGCGCCAAACAACTAGTAAGTTTTTAGCGTGAATTTTAACTCAAGTCTGGTGATGACAAAAATGAAGCGCGGGCAACGTGGCGGTTTTGAAGGCGCAATCCCCCTCATACTGATTGCGGTTCTCGCAATCTTCCTGGCGGGCAGGTTCGGCCTCATTGACATGAGCAGCGTTCCCGTGGTGGGACAGCTCTTCCCCTCGCCGCAGATGAAGGTGGCGGTCATCGGCCACGCTTCCCAAGACATGCGCAACCTCCTCACGAGCGAGGACTTCCGCGTCGCGGGAGTGGTGTACGTCGGCGACATTGACCAGAAGGTCGTGTACAAGAACGTGCTCAACAGCTTCGACATCGTCATCCTCCAGGGCGACCCCGTCTGCGACCGCACCGCCCGCAAGACCGTTGCGGACAAGGTCAAGGCCGGCGGGAGGCTCGTCGTAGTCCAAGACGCCTGCACGCGCGTGAGCGACGACAGGGCGGCAATAGGATGGGACATCGGAATCGGAAGCCTCGGCGACGTGATGCCCGTCATCATCGGCGGGGTGACCCACGAGTTCGAGCCCTTCCAGACGACTCCCGTGGACGGCAAGTTCAAGATAATCGGCGTGGACCACCCGATGTTCAACGGCGTGAAGAACTTCCAGTTCCACTCCACCGTCACCGGCATCACCTCGCTCAACCCCAAGGGCAACGGCGAGCCGCTGGCGTTCATCGACGCAAGCAGCCTCGGCAAGGTCACCGCGCCGACGCTCTTCGCAATCGTGGAGAGCAAGGGATTCGTCGGCGGCAAGACGATGTACTTCGCCTTCGACCCCGCCACGGTGGCGCAGGAAGGAAGCGGCAGGAATATGTTCCTCAACACCCTGCTCTACCTCAGGGGCGCAAAGGGCTAAACGCCAAAACGGGGCGCAAGCCCCTATCTTCTTTTTCCTTTCCAATTTCACCTTTTTATTCCTCCGTCCAATCCCTTACCCCCATTATCCGCAAAATCGGGAGAATGATTTTTAGGCAGGCCGGCCCAACTATATTCAGCAGGATGGTTGATGAAGAATGTACGAAAACGCTCCCGGCGATTACGCAAGCGCACTGAGCAGGGCCAACAGGAAGGCGGCCGACAGCCTTAAGGAGCTGGTTTCGGTGATGGAGGACTGGGACGAAACCATGCAGGTGCTTGCGGACGGCAAACTCGTGCAGGACATCAAGGAATCCGGAAGGGAAGCTGCCCATGGCAAGTTCGTCAAGTTCGAAAAACTTCTTGACGACTGATTTTAAGGAGGATGGCATCCATGGCCTACTACTTTCTTCCCACGCCGCATTTCAAGAAGACCCTTAAACGGCTGGACCGGCAGGCACAAAACAAAGCCTATGACCGGCTCGCGGAACTTGGAGAGAATCCGCATGCACAGGGAAATCCTCTTCGCGGCCAGTTTGAGGGCATTAAGCTTGAGGATTGGCGAGTACCGCGTAATCTACCGCGTTAACACCAAACGGAGTGATCCTTCTCGCAGTGGGGCACAGGCAAAACGTCTATGGATGACGGCTGCGATTAAAGCGTAATAGCGGATTGCATAAATAATGAAACATTGCCAGCAATCCGCTAGTTGCAAATCGCACTTCTAAAGTTCCAGAATTAATGCGATTTGCTATAAGAACGAATTCGGAGGGCTGGTGACAATCATAGCTGGAGTGGACGCAGGCACCACCATCGCGGTTGCAATCGTCGACTTTGAAGGAAACGCGGTTTGCGTAAGGAGCCGCAAGCACTGGAAGGAAGGGGAGGTGGTGAAGTTCATCTCAAGCTTCTCCCCCCACGTTGTCGCCTGCGACACCAACCCCACGAGCGGGTTCGCCAAATCAATTTCAAGGGCGTTCGGCGCGAAACTCCATTTTCCGAAGCGCCATCTAAGGGTTATGGAAAAGGAACGCATGGCCGCAGGCAAATGGAAGTGCGCCAACAAGCACGAGCGCGACGCTCTCGCAGCCGCGCTCAAGGCATACCACCACTTCGAGAACAAGCTCCGGCAGGTGAGGCGCAAGGCGGGATGGAGGGACGGGTTGGCCGTGGCCGCGATCCAGGGGAGCGTGGTGCGCGGGGAGAAGATGGCGCACGCAATGCATTAATAGTTAAGCGCGGCAAAAGACAGAACGTCCCGAATATTCAAATACACTAAGGAGAGAATTGCAAAAGGAGGGACGCGCCGAATGGAGCAGCAAGGCACTCAAAACCCAATCACTCAAGCCGCCCAAACGCAGGCGGCCGCACCAACGGAGGCAAGCCCGGCAATCGCCAGCCACGCCGGAGAAGGCACTCAAGCCGCCCCATCGGGAGGGCATGCTTGGGCCCTAACGCCATCCTCCCCTGCAGCTGCAACCGGCAGGCTGGCGGCCCCGACGCGCGGAGAGAACACGATTTACATCGGGAAGAAGAACGCCATGAGCTACGTCCTGGCGGTAATCACGCAGTTCAACGCAGGGGCGAGGGAAGTGCGCGTGAAGGCCCGCGGCAGGGCCATCTCCCGCGCTGTTGACGTGACGCAGATTGTGAAGAACCGCTTCATGCCCAGCGCGCAGATTGCCGGCGTGGACCTCTCGACCGAAGAGGTGCAGAGCGAGGACGGGAGCGTGAGCAAGGTCAGCAGCATGGAAGTGCGGCTCACGCGATGAATCCTTTCTTACTGCCGTTTTCATTCCAGTGAGACTACTATAGTCGGCAGGATAAAGCGTTGAAAATCCCGATTTGCCAGATGTGCGCCGCGACGGAATTCCTCTGCAGCGGATGCGCCGCCAAGCTGGCCAAAGGGACGCTTTCGCAGGCTGATGTTGACGCGTCGCGGGCGCTTTATGCCCTGAACCGGCAGGGCGCTGATTTGGATGGGGTGGAGCTGGTCCGGGCGATTGACGCCAAGCGCCTCGCGTACCTCTTCCTCAACAGCCCCGAATCCCGCCTTGTCGGCCCGCAGGGAAGGACGATTCGAAAGCTGGAAAAGCTGATGAAATCAACCCACGTGCGCGCGGTGAGGCTGGGGAAAGGCCCGCTTGAGCTTGCCGGCGAAATCCTCTTTCCCGCCAAGGTCCTCGGCATCAACAAGGCCTACTCTGCTGGCGGGGAGACGCTGAAGGTGAGGACCGCAAAGAGGGACGCGGTAAAACTGCCCTCGGATTTGGAGTCGCTGGGCGGCGTGCTGCAGTTCGCGCTTGGGAAGAAGTGCAAGATAACGTTTGAATGATAGCGGATTGCATAAATAATGAAACATTGCCAGCAATCCGCTAGTTGCAAATCGCACCTACTAAAGTTCCAGAATTAATGCGATTTGCTATGACTGCGGAAAAAAAACACGGGGCAGCGGGGGGGGATTCTGATTGAAAGCGAAAGAAAGCAAGGGGGGACGGCACCTGGAGGGATTTAAAGCCGGAACGCGCCTAACTGGATTGCCATGGCATTTGCCGCGCTTGAAGCGCTTGAACCAGCGATTGAAAAGACCCGCGATTTCTTTTCAGGCCCCGGCCTCGGCCGCAAGTGGCTCAAGATTGCCCTCATAGTGTGGCTTTCGGGCGTGATGGTGGGCGGAACGGTGGGCCTGCCAAATTTCGGCAGCGGAAACCGTCTTTTCCCCCCCGACTCGGCAAACTTCACGGCCGCCGCAGCCAATTCCACCGCCCGGCAGTTTTCCAACAACCTCGGCGCGGCAACGCCCCTGCTTATTTTCGCAATCGCCCTCATCGTGGCTCTCGCTCTTGCGCTCATCCTCGTGAGGTCGGTCTACATCTTCGTCCTCTTCGAATCGCTTGAGAGGAACGAACCGCAAATCCTCGGTTACCTCTCCAAATTCTTCGCCAAAGGCGCGATGCTCTTCCTCGCGCGCATCGCACTGGGCATTCTGGCGCTCCTCGGGGTTGGCGGACTGCTGGTTTCGGCCATTGGAATCGCGGGCAACCTGCTGCATTCGGCAGGCGCAACGCCGCAGATGGGCCTGGGCGAGTCAATCGCGATTTTCGCCGCGTCGCTTGTCATCCTCCTCGCGCTTGCAGTCGCGAGCTGGATCCAGGAGTCAGTGGCGGTGCTGATAATGTACCGCAACGACCGCGGCCTCGCGCAAGGATGGAAGGAGTCAGTTGAACTCATCCGGAAAGAACCCCTCGAAATCGCGGTTTTTGTCGCAGTAGGCATCGGGATTTCAATTGCCATTTCAATCGCCGCGATGATTCTCCTGATTGCCTACCTAATCCCGCTCATCTTCGTCATTCTCCTCTTTGCGTTCCTCCTCGCCGCGGTCGGGCTGGCCAACCCCGTCCTTCTGGCGGTGATTACCGCACTCGCCCTCGCCGTCGCGCTGTTCTTCATCATCCTCTACCTCGCGCTCAACGCCCCGCTTAGCGTCTTCCACTCCGAGTACCTGCTGCAGTTCTACAGGCTCATTCTTGGGAAAAAGGAAATGAACGAGAGAAATGAGAGTCAATGGAAATCGGCCGCCGCATTCCATCGGATGAACGGAAGGAGAAGATGGCGGTAAGGAAAATCCTGAGAAATTCCAGGGTATCCGCACCCGACCCGGAGGATCCTGCGGCCCTGATATCTGAATTGAAGGATAAAATGCTTGCCGACGGGCATTTCTTCAACAGTCTGCCAGTATTCAACTGGAGCATCAGGAGATACCGAAAGGGAAACGTCGACGTGCTGGTCAAATCCTGCGGCCTTGCTGATTCTCGTTCACAAAAACACCTCTATCTCGACCACGGTTTTGACATTGGCCAGTATGACGAATTCCACCAAAGGCACGCCCAGGCCGTGCAAAGCGGGATGATAAGCCCGTCAAGCTACGCGCTCGTGCCGATAAGGGCCTACGGCTCTTTCTTTGCAAGACAGTATGACAACAATGGCAGGCTCAGCAATACTGCATTCATCGTGATGAAGCGGCTTCACCAGCTTCGGTTCGGAGTCCATTACGACTTCAAAACCAACAACCCCCCGAACCAGAGCCGCGAGAGGGCGCTTGACGAACTTGCAGCACACGCGCGCCTGCTTAACTCCGGCTCTCTCCAAATTAGGATGCACGTCCTGCCCCTGGGCAACACCAACCCGAGAAGACCCGAACTGGGTAAATGGGTTTTCGCAACCCCCCGCGACGATAGGGGATAAGGCTTCGGGGACGGGCGCAGGAAATTTCAATGCTTCTTAAAAAAAGGGAATGGGCCCAGCCGGAATCGGACCGGCGGTCTTTCGCACGTCAAGCGAACGTCTAAGCCTCCCCCGAGCAGTTTGGTGCCAAAGGGACTTAACCACTCGACTATGGGCCCTGTTTGTTTAAGGAAATTAAGCCTAGGGAATTGATTTAAGCGCATTGGGTGAAAGCAATTGGCAGGTTACTTCGCCGCCTTGGAAATGGCTTTCGCCAGCTTCCCCACGCTCGCGCGGTCGTAATTCATCTCCCGCAGGCTCATCTCGTGCCTTAGGGATTTTTCAAAAAGCGCGTCGCCGTGCCTGCGGGGAAGGAGGTGGAAGTGCACGTGGTTGACCTTCAGTTCGCTCTCCGCAAGAAACGGGCGGTAATGCTGGCGCAAGTCAACCCCGTCGCCGAGGTTGAGGGCAAGAAGCGCCTTTTCCGCCTTCACCACGGCCTTCATCAGGCCGAGCAGCTCCTCATCCCCCAGCTCGCCGAGGTGTTCCGCGTGCCGCTTGGGCACGATGAGGCAATGCCCCTCCACGAGGGGATACTTGTCAAGCACGCAGAGCGCCAACTCGTCTTCAAAAACCACGCGGTAGCGCTCGCTTGCCGCCACCGAACAGAACGCGCATTTTCCCAATTGGAACACCGAGGCGAAATGTTTTCCGTCAACGCTTCTTTCTTTTCCCCAAGGGCTTTTCTTTCTTTGACGAGCGAATTGCGTTATGAGCGAGCAAAGAAAGAAAAGGGCTTAGTGGACCGGACGGGATTCGAACCCGCAACCTCCTGCTTCGGCCCCCACGGTTGTTGCAAAACATTAGGGAATGCCATGCAGGCGATCTTTAACCAAACAATCTTTGCACCCTGACTCGCAGCTTTTGGTAAAGCTTTTCAAGCACCGCACGAACCGTCAAGCCAGAGTCATCAGAACGACGAACGTTCATTTGCTGGCTTGCGCGGTTCGCAGAACGCGAGCTTTCAAGCGAGCGCTTCGAGGAGCGCAGAAAAGGTTTAGCCGTTGATCTACCGGCCCGCTTGTCCTGAAGATTATTGGTTGGGATGGGTTAAAATAAGCAGCGAGTGGTAGAAAGCCCTACACTCTCCGGAATGGAGAAATTCGGGCGCGCTTAAGAAGGGCTGACGAAAACGATGGTGTCCCCGCGGAGAAGCACGGTGCCGAGCTTGCGCTTGAGCTCCCCGTTCTTGAGCTCCTCGCCGTTCTCGATTACCACGTTCATGTGCACGTCGAAGCTCGCGAGGGTGCCGCGGATTTCCACGTCGCCCTTGAGCTTGACAAGCACGTTCTTGCTAAGCGCCCTGTTGAGGATGTCGAATGGCCTTGAGGTTGTTTCAGTCATGTGTGTTTATCACTGCCCGCCGAATATTTTCTTGAAGAACTCAACTATTTCTGAGAGAAATCCTTTTTTAAGCTTCTCCTCGAGGGGCTGCTGCTCGCCCGCGACGCGATACGCCAGGGAACGCATGGAACGGGAGAACGCGCAACCGGGATAGTTCATCACCGCCGGCTCCTGAAGAGCGCTCGCGCGCCTGACGGTGAAGTCGAAGGGAATGTCGGCAAGCACCTTCGCGCCGAGCACGGTGGCCATGTCCTGCGGGGTGATCTCGCCCTTCTCGTGCGAACGCATGTTGTACACCACGCCGATCACGTCGGAATTGAAGCGCTCGGCGGTGTTCTTCACCTTGAGGGCGTCGGCGAGGGAAGTCGGCTCGGGGGTGACGACGAGGAGCACCTGCCGGCAGGCCTTTATGGCCGATTCCGCGTCAATCCCCAGGCCGCTGGGGCAGTCCACGATGACGTAATCGAACGTTTTCGCAAGCTCCTCCACCGCGTTTTTTATGCGCTGGTTGTCAATCTTGTTCAGCCTCTCCATGCTCAGGCTCGCGGGGACATACTTCATTCCCGCAGGCCCGTCGTAAAGCGCGTCCTTCACGTCCACCTCGCCCATCAGCACGTTGTGGATGGAGACGGGGGCGCTTTCCACTCCCATGAGCACCCCGAGGTTGGCCATTGCCACGTCGGCATCGACGGCAACGACCTTCTTTCCCAATTGGGCGAGTGCAATGGCGAGGTTTAGCGACACGCTGGTCTTGCCGACCCCTCCCTTTCCCGAAGCTACTGCGATGGTGGGCATATGTGCGGACTCAACCTTTTTTCTTGAAGAGCTTTTCGAAATAATCCAGCACGAGCGGCGCGCCTTCCTTCCGTTCCTCAACGGGTTTTGCGTCCGCGGGGGTGATGCCGTACTTGCGCAGGAGCGCCTCGCGCGTTGCCGGTTCGGCCTCCCTCGCCGCCGCGGAGGCGAATTCCCCCGAGAACGCGATTCTCCTCGGCTTGAGGTCCTCCGCTGGGGGGATTGCTACCGCCGACTCGTTGAACGCCAGGAAGAGCTTCACCTGCTCGGACGAAAGCTCCACCACGTCAATCACGCCGTTCTTTCCCGCGCTCGCGTTGAGGAGGCGCGGCCAGGCGTCCTTCCCGAGGTAAGTGCGCTTGAGGGGGAAATACTCATAAACGCTCGCGACCGGGGCGCCGGAGTCGAAAAACTCAAGGCCCTCCTCCAGCCCGTCCCCGTAAAACGTCAGGGCGAGATAGCCGTTGAACCGCTTGGCCTTCAGTTCGCAGAGCATTCCCAGAAAATCCGCGGCCTCCAGCGCCACGCTTTCCTTCACAAGCTTTCCCGAGGGAATCTCCATACTCTCCACTGCACCTTAAGGGAAGTAACGCGGGCGTGATTAAAAAGAGTATTTGAGAGGAAAAAAGGCGGCTTGACCCCCCATGCCTCCCGCCCACCTCCCCCCCGTCATCCCTTCAGGTCAATGACGAGGTCCGCGGTGTTTTTAAGCGCGCTGGAAAAGTCGGGTTCCGTTCCGGCAACGACGGTTTCCTTCCCCCTTGCCTTTGCCTTCATCAGGACGGGCTTGAAGTCGCTGTCGCGCGAAACGATGACTATGGTGTCGATTGCGGGGTTGAACACCGCCTCCACCGCGTCCACCGCAAGCGCGACGTCTACGTCGCTGGGGACGATCACCACGTCAAAGCCCTGGTTGGTCACGGCCTCTATGAGCTTGTCGGGGGCGTACTGGTCCAGGAACACCTTGGCAATCTTCATCCGCCCCAACTTCCCGACAAGGCGGCGCACGCGCTCGAGGTCGATGCCCAGCTCTTTTCTCAGTATGTTCGGGCCGTCGACGAAGCACGCGACGCTCTTTTCCGCCTTTTTCTTCCCCACGATGTCCTTGATTTTCTGAATCACGTTGCCGGGCATATGGAAAAACACCTTAAACCTCGAATCCGAAAAACCTGCACACCGCGGCGTTGATTCCTGCCGCGACTTCTTCAGGGCGGGCGTGCTTCTGGCCTGCGACCATGGCGTAGACGCTTGCGACATTGGCGCACTCGTTGCGCGCAGGCCTCCCGTCCTCCTGCCAGAGGAACGGCGCGTCCGTCTCGGCCGCAAGCGAACTTAGGGGCGCTTCCCTCGCAATTTTTTGGGAGGCGCTGCTTTTAAGCGTTGGCAGCGAAACAAGCCACCCCTTGCCCACCGCCTCGGCCGCCAGTTTCTGCTGGTAGAAACAGTGCAGCATCACTTTCGCCTTTGGAAACTCCCCGAGAATCCCGAAAACGCGCCGCTCGGCCTTGCGCGAGTGGACTACCACCGGGAGGGCGAGCTCCTCGGCCAGTTCGAGCTGGGCGCGGAACGCGGACTCGAGTGCGGGAAGCTGCTCCGGCGTGAAGTGGTGCTGGTCAAGGCCGATTTCGCCGATTCCGACAATCTCGTGGGAGTGCGTGCGGATGAACTCCGCGTGCTCCCCGACGCCCTCCTGGAGGGCAAAATGCGGCGCTAGCCCCACCACCCCCTCGACAAACCCGGGAAACTGCCTGCGCAGGCGCAGGATTGCCTCATTGTCCCTCAGGCTCCCGCCCGCGCACACCGCCTTGGCAACGCCGGCGCCCCTGGCCCGCTTGACCACTTCCGCAACGTCGCCTGCGAAGGCCTCGTGTTCGAGATGGCAGTGCGCGTCGATGAGCTGCATAGGGAGCTGCATATGGAAAAGTATGATTGCACGGGGGTGTTAATAGTTTTGCCGCCCGCCCGCACTTCCCCCTTTTTATTCTTTGGCCGCATAAAACTGTTTACAGCAGGTTGCAATTCTTATCAAATTCCCGGGTGAACGGCTGGAAATGGTTGACACTATCTTCGCCCAGATGGGCGACCTCAAAGTCGGCAAGTACGTGATGATTGAAGGCCTCCCGTGCCGCGTGGTGAGCATGGACAAGAGCAAGCCGGGAAAGCACGGCGCTGCCAAAATCAGCATCGTGGCAATGTCGCTTTTCGACAACACCAAGCACTCGCTGATGAAATCGTCCGACGCCGACTGCGAAGTTCCCCTTGTCGAGCGCAGGCGCGCGCAGGTCATCAGCATCGACGGCACGAGCGCGAACCTGATGGACCTGGAGACTTTCGAAACGTTCGAAGTCACCGTGCCTGAGGAAATGCGCGAGGCGATCGAGGCCGGGAAGGAAACGCAATATATGCAGGTGATGGGCCGCAAGCTCCTCCTGCAGGTTTACGAGAAGGAATAGGCAATAGGGGGAGGGGGAGGATAAGGGAAAAACCCCAATCCCACTGTTTTTAATCCATGAAGGGGCTTTAGTAGAAACGCAATGGATCGGCTCTTTTCCGAGGAGAAGTCGCAGGGCGCGGTGGAGTACACAATGCTCATCGCGGGCATCATCGGGCTGGTGGTGATTGTCATCGTGCTGCTGCGCACGCAGCTCGTGCCCGTTGCCAAGGAGAACATCGCCCAGGGCGTGAGCAACTACACCAACATAATCGGCTCGTTCAACCAGACGCCCCCTCCCTGAGCGCTTGAGGTGAAATTCTTTGGCAACCGGCCTTCTTTCCACCCGCGAGTTCAACGTGAGCAAGAGGGAAAAGTTCAGCGAGTGGTACAACACGGTCATTTACGCCGCGGACCTGGTTGACTCGCGCTATAACGTGCAGGGATTCCTCGTGCACAAGCCGTGGGCAACGCGCCTCATCCGCGGGCTCTACTCGCTCTTCGAGCCCGAGCTTGAGAAGGACGGCCACGAGCCCGTCGTGTTTCCCACGGTGATTCCCAAGGAGAATTTCGAGCTGGAAAAGGAGCACGTGGCGGGCTTCGTGCCGCAGGTGTTCTGGGTGACTCGCGGCGGGGAGGAAGAATTCGCCCGGCCCCTCGCGCTGCGCCCGACGAGCGAAACGGCATTCTACCAGATGTTCGCGCTATGGATCCGCTCGCCTGCCGACCTGCCGCTCAAGCTCTACCAGTCCTGCAGCGTGTTCCGCTACGAGCACGAGACGCTGCCCTTCCTGCGCGGCAGGGAATTCCTCTGGATAGAGACGCACGACGTTTTCGCAACCGAGAAGGAAGCGCGGGCGCAGCTGCTCATCGACTCGGCAATCGCAACTCGCGTGCTGACTGAAAAGCTCGGCATCCCCCTGATGGCCTTCCTCAGGCCGCAGTGGGACAGGTTTCCCGGCGGCCTCGAGACGGTGGCTTACGATGTCCTCATGCCCGACGGGAAGATAAACCAGGTGGGCAGCACGCACATTCTTGGGCAGAATTTCACCAAGGCGTTCGGGGTGAAATGGACCGGCGGGGACGGCAAGGAGCAATTCCCGTGGTCCACCTGCTTCGGCCCCGGCATCTGGAGGATGGCAGGCGCGCTCGTGTCGGTGCACGGGGATGACAAGGGACTCATCCTCCCGCTGCCCGTAGCGCCGGTGCAGGTGGTGATAGTGCCCATCCTCAAGAGCGAGGAGAAAAGGAAGGAAGTGCTTGACTACTGCCTCAATTTGCAGGGCCACCTCCGAACTCACGGCTTGAGGGCGAAGGTTGACGACTCGAACAAGTCGCCGGGATTCAAGTACAACTACTGGGAGCTAAAAGGCGTCCCCCTGCGCATCGAAGTTGGCGAGAGGGAAGTTGCGCAGAACAAGATTACGATTGTCCGCAGGGACACGAGGGAAAAACTGGTTGCCGAATCGGCGCACGCGTTTAAGCACGTTGAAGAGATTGGAGCAAAAATTCTCGACTCGCTGCGCGCGAAGGCCGAAGCGGAATTGAAGGAACGCATCACCACAAGCGCGACGGACAAGAGGCAGGTCAAAGCCGCGCTGGACTCCAAAGGCGGTTTCGTCCGCGTCGCGTTCTGCTCGATTGCAATGGACGGCGAGCCGTGCGCGAGTGAACTTCAGGAATTCACCCAAGGCGGCAAGGTGCGCGGGCACCTCTTGAACAAGAAGGAAAAACCCGACGCCTCGGAAAAATGCGTCGTGTGCGGAAAGAAGGCGCACGAAATCGCCTACGTTGCCAAGCAGTACTAGGGTTGCGTTTCCCGATTACTTTGAAAAAAAGGCGAATGCTTGTTTTGAACAAACGCCCGGCACGCTGCCGGGGCAACCCATAAATACTACATTAGTATACAATTGTAGTGTGATTGCGTGGTTAGGGAAGCTGTGTGCGACTCTTCAACCCTCATCCTGCTGGCGCGGGCGGGCATTCTTGGCGGCATTTTCCATTACGTAAGCGTCGTTCACATTCCTCCCGCGGTTTTCAAGGAGGCGGTTGAGAGGGGCAAGGAAAAGGGCAAGGAGGATGCCCTGGTGATAGAACGGGAAATCGAAAGCGGAAGGATACGCGTGACGGAAATGCCCTCAAGGCGGGGCGTGGACGAGGTGCTGAAAAATTTCCACATGGACGCCGGCGAGGCCGAGGCAATCGCCCTCTGCGCCGGACGCCATGCGCTCTTCCTGGGAACCGACGACAGGGAAGCGGTCAAGGCGTGCCGCGTGTACGGAATTCCATTCACAACGGCCCTCGCGATTGCGGTTAAACTGGCCAAAGAACGCAAGATTTCAAAAGAGAGGGCCGCGCTTGCGATAGACAAGCTTCAAGACATTGGCTTCTACTCGAAGGAAATAATGTCGCTTGCAAGGAAGGAGGCGGGAATAGATGGAACAAGTGATTAGCTGCAGGCTAGAGAAGAAAGAATTGGAATTCATTAAAACGCACGCCAAAGAGCGGGAAGAAAGCAGGGGGGAAATACTCCGCCAACTGCTCGGGGAAGGGCGTAAGATGGAGGCCCTGCGCGAATACAAAGGCGGCAAGGCCAGCCTCGGCAAGGCGGCATCCATTGCAGGAACCACTATAAGCGACTTCATAGACCTCCTTGACGAGTTCGGAGTCCATTCGAACCTCACTTTGGAAGACTTCCGCGAAAGCCTGCTCAACCTCTCAAAATAGGCAGGAAGAGAAAAAGGTGAAAGATCGATTTGAACAAACGCCCCGCGCCAGAACACAACAAATCGGCCTTGCGCGTGCTTGGCGCCGCGGTTAGAAAGCACGGCAGTTTTTCAGCAATCCCGCAGGAACTCAAGAGGCTATACTTAGAGGAGCAGGAGAGAAGGCGCGGCACCTTAATCGCCCGCCGAACCCCCAAACCAACCCTCACCCCAACAGAGCTTGAAATGCTGAGGAAATACCACGCGGCATACGAACAGGAGGGCCTCATGCCCGAAAAAAGCCAAGCGCCGTTCCCGCCTGCGGGACTGCGCGAAGAAACGCGGTTGCCCGCATCGATGGAGGAATTCTGGATTCACCAAGGCTGGCACAAAACGCTCGCCAACGGGACGGTAAAACTCACCAACGGGCAATGGACAGGCCTCCGGACAAGAATCCACGCGATACAAACGCTGGCGGGAATCCTCGGCAAAAACCCCCCACGACATAACCTACCAAGACTTCAAACAAAACAGGCTGGAGGGACTGCTAACCAATTATTACGAAGGCAGCCCTTACAAAGCGCTCACCGAAGCGGGCTATGAAATTAAGAAAAAGGGGGAAGGAAGAAAGGCCCGCGGGGAGAAAATAGGCAACAGCGCGGCAAAGTGGTTTATTCAATACCTGCTCGGCGCGGCCGCGACGGGAATCCTCTTGAACTTCGGCCTGGGGGGCGCGCGAAGTTTCTTCATCAAGACCGTCACTTCGCCCACGAGCTTGTTGAACTCCTTCTTGCTCATCTCGAAAAGGCCGAGCTTGAAGAGGTTGCCGTGGTTCTCCGCGTATTTCCCGCTCAGCGTTGAGGAAAGGGTGCCGACCACTTCCTTCGCGAGAACCCGGATGTGCTTTCCTTTAGAACGTCCCAAATCAAATCACTCTCCGTCTTAGAAACATTGCAGAAACGATTAGTAGCCCTGAGCGGATTTTCGGGAGGGCCCGCGACCTTATGGGGGTCGAGGGGCACGAGCAATTTTATCGACGAGCCCATGACGGGCGAGGAGAAAAATTGCGACGTCCCTCGTTCGAACCGCTGTCCTCTGGTGACTTCAAAAACAATATCTCCAAAAACGAGACTTGCTTTACCAAAGCCAGATATCCAAAGCCCCCTCGAAGAGGGTTTGGCCGCTAGACGACAGGGCTGCCGTTTCCAGCTGCAAGTAATTAGGTGGCGAAAGGCAATAAATACTCTTGGCAACTGCCTTTGGAAGCACCGGCTGAGGGCAACCATTAAAATCGTCAACCGACCATTAAGAATTGGGGGCTAAAAGGCGTTTTGCGCAAAAGAGGGGTGGTTTTCGATGAGGAAAAGAAGGGGTTTTTTCGACGACGAGTGGATGTTTCCAGATTTTGACGAGATAGAGCGGATGTTTGACGACGTGATGAAAGGCATGGCCCGCGGCAGGGGCATGGAGGGGGGCAAGCCCCTCGTCTACGGGTTTTCGATGAAAGTCGGCCCGGATGGCAAGCCGCATTTCGAGCAGTTCGGCAACGTGAGCGTGCCGCAGGGCAAGGTGAAAAGCGAGCGTGAGCCCCTCGTGGACATCATCAACAACGCAAGGGAAGTGATAGTGATTGCGGAATTGCCCGGCGTTGAGAAAAGCGACGTGAAGCTCTCCGTGGCGGAGAAGGACAACCTCGTCATCAGCGTCACCGACCCGCAACGCAAGTACTTCAAACAGGTGCGCCTTCCTGCGGAAGTGGACGAAAAGTCCGCCACCGCCAAGTTGAAGAACGGCATGCTTGAAGTGACGCTGAAAAAGCTCAAGCCCGGCGCCGGGGAAGAAAGGGGGACGGCAATCAAGGTCACGGACGAGTGAAGGCGTTTTTGCAAGATGAAATCGAATGGCGCGCTCGTCAGTTTCCTCAAGGCCCGAGGCCTCATCAAGAGCCGCAGGGTGCGGCGCGCGTTTGAAGCCACCGACAGGAGGCACTTCGTCCCCGATGAGCACAAGGGGCAGGCTTACGAAGACGCCCCGCAACCCATTGGGGAAGGCCAGACGATAAGCGCGCCCCACATGGTCGCCATCATGACCGAAGAGCTCAAGCTCGGGAAGGGCCATCGCGTGCTTGAGGTCGGCAGCGGAAGCGGCTACCAGGCAGGCGTGATTGCAAACGCAATCGGGCCCGGGGGGAAAGTGTTTTCCATCGAGCGCCACGCAGGACTGTGCGGGATTGCAAAGGCCAATTGCAGGAAAGCGGGGGTGAGAAACGCGTTTTTCCACCACGGCGACGGCAAGCTCGGGTTCCGCGCCAACGCACCGTACGACCGCATAATCGTCACGGCCGCTGCGAAAGAAATTCCGCCAGCCCTCATTGAACAATTGAAGGAAGGCAGCACTCTCGTAATGCCCTTGGGAGAGCAGCCTCAAATGGCAACGTTAGTGGCAATCGAGAAAAAGAAAGGCGGCCAACTTGAAATGAAGGAACTTCTCGGCGTGCGTTTCGTGCCGCTGGTTTGAAAGCCTCAGCGGCGGCGCCCAAATGGGGAGAGTTCGGAAAGAAAACCTTTCCTTTCCTGCTTGGCCCGCCAGACGAAAGTTGGTTTGGGAATGTAGGGCTCGCCGGAAATGGCGTGATGAATCTCCCAGGCTTTTATGGATGGTGGGATGACCTTTCTGGGAATCGTCGTGAAAGGCGCCGGGGAACGCCCAGTGCTTTCGAAAAGCCGCTTGAGCGAGGCGCCAATGGTGCTGCTTGGGACTTTCAATCCGTTCATCTTGAAATCATTGTGGAACGAATCCGAAACCACCTGATGGCGCGTCAAGTCCTTTACTGTGCGTTTGAACGAGCCCCCTGATGACTTGTTCAGGCCGAATTCCAAGTCCTCCCTGAGAAGGACGCCGTTTTCCCTCCTCAACATTTGATAGCGGTTGGGACCAACGGCGATGATTTCAACCAACCCGCGGGCGCGCTCCTTGTTGAGAAACATGTTTAGCGGAAGGTTTTCATCAGCAAGAAGGAAATTGCGCAACTGGTTGGAAATGCCGCTTTGGGGCTTGGAAGCCGCTGTAGGCGAAGGCGCAGGTCGCCGGCCCCCCGAATCCCAAGCGCGGTTCCCGTGAAGCTGCGAGTACGACCTTCCACTCTGCTCTTTGGGTTCCTGATAACCAAAGCGCCTTTTGATTGAGTCCCAAAGTCCCATACTTAACTTTTAGGTTTTCCGTGGTTTAAAAGCCTTGCGGGCAAAAGGGGGGCCGGAAAGCCACTGCCGCCATTTCGTTTAAGAACCCGGCGTTCAAGACAATTACGAAAATTGGGATGGAAGGTGATTGGAATGAAGAGCGAAGTGAGCGGGATTTCGTTGAAAAAGCTTTCCGAAGAGCTGGCGGGCGCGACGGGCGTGCTGCTCAGCCTGCAGAGGATGGGCGACAGGGTGTACCTCAGCTACAACTGAAAGGGAAAAAAACGGATGGGGGGGAAAGGAGCCGAAACAGGAAAGGCGGACGCTGTGGAGTAATTTCGTTCTGGAGAAAAAATGGGAAAAAAAACTGGAATCGGGAAGGCGGACGCCAGAGCAGTTTGGTACTGGGGAAAAAAATCAAAAAAAAATCAATTCTCAATCAAGGCGGGGGCGGGTGGTTGGAATGCTCGGGGACGGGACTGAAATCGGGGCTGGAAACGCGGGGGATGGGAGCGGGGACGGAAAAACGCAGGAGGGGCAGGGTGGGGACGCAAACGCGCACGATGGGGACGGGGCTGGAAAGACGCCTGGGGAGGCTGGCTGGGAGGGAAAATCGCCGGCGGAGGCCGGGGACGGAAGGCCACAAGCCGCGGAGGAGGTTTCGCGCAAGCCCCAGTTTTTCGTGAAGGCGGGCCTGGATTTTGCCGGCGCCGCGTGGCTGCGGGACGGCAAGTACGGCAGGTTCATCTCCGTGGTGATTGACAAGGACCTTTCCAAAGGCGCGAAGCTGCGCATCTCGCCGCGGAGGGAGCACGCCGGCATCCTCGGCGCGGCAGCCGCAATAGACGGCTGATTTTATCACCCGGGGAAAACCCCCGGGCAACCCTGATTATAACCCCCGGAAACCCCGGGGGGCTTACTCTCTTGAACGGATGGCAGTTGGAATGCAGTTGACCGTGGGGCAAACGCTAATTAAACCGAGTATACACGAAGTATATACTATGGAACGGTCGGAGTTCGAAGCGGAACTGTGCCGGTGGGGAAACTCTCTTGCGGCGAGGATTCCCAAAGCCGAGGCCGCCAAGATAGGCGCAAAGTCGGGAACGAAGGTGAGGATAGTGATGGAACCGCTAAGGCCGCTTAAGGCAGGGGAGTTGTTCGGCATTTTCGCAAAGGAGCTGAAAAGCGCAAGGCCCACGCTTGAAGAGCTTAGGGAAATGGACCGGGAATTAGACTCGAAATGGTGAGACGGGACGATGGGATTCTTTTTCGACACTTACGCGATGGTGGAGCTGATTAAGCAAAATCCGGCCTACGCCCGTTTTTCCGGCGAAGAAGCGCATACGACGGTAATGAATGTCGCCGAGTTTTACCACTACACCCTAACGCGCCATATCGATTCCCAAAAGGCCGACTACTGGATAAAACGGCTTTCCCAAACCGCCCTTCTAATAGACCTTGGCACCGCGGTTGCCGCGGCAAAAATGCGTTACGAGCATCGGGGGAAGAACATCTCGCTAGTCGACTGCATCGGCTACGTGCTGGCGGGAAAGCTGGGCCACCGCTTCCTCACCGGCAACCCCGCTTTTAGAAACATGCCGAACGTGGAGTTCGTGCCGTGAAAACCAGGCGGGCAAAAAAACATGAACGGCCGCATAGAAAACTTGAGGAAATGCAACTGCGGCGGGGCTTTCCGCACCGCCATTGGGAAAACCGAGGAAGGAATAGAATACAAGGCCCTAGCCTGCCCCAAGTGCGGGGAAGAGCTGCTTACTGTAAAGCAAGCAAAAAAAAACTCGCCAAGGCCCTTGAAAACATCTACCACACTACCGTCTCGAAATGGGGGCAAGGCCATTGCCATCCGGGTTCCCGCGGACATCGTGCGTCTCCAGCACCTTAAAGCCGGACAGAAGGCACACGTCATTCCCGAGCCCGACGGAACGGGATTCCGCGTCAAAGCCGCAAAGAGCTTCCAAAGGGACCCAAGCCCCCATGATGGAAATTTCCGCGCGGCCCGCAACCCTTAATAGCAAACGGCGCAAAACTAGTTCCCGGCCATGCGAAAACTTCCCGAACCCCAACGGCTTTCCCAACGCCAGCGGGACGCGCTTGCCGTCAGGCACGGCAAAATCGCGGCGGAATGGCGCAGGAAGCTCGACTTCATCAAAGAAAACCACGGCCTGATTGTGGAAGGGAAGCTCAAGGCCGTGAGGCAAAAAGCAGGGAAGAGATTTAATGGGCTCAAAGCCGCGGGGAAAGGGCTCGATGTTGCGGCTCTTGGCACCTCCACGGGTTTTTTGGCAGCTATAGCCTCCCTGCATTTAGAAAAAATCTACCCTTTGATGCACTTCGCATTTTTGGCTTCGGCCGGAGGAATTACGGGAGGAGTGGCTACTTCAGCTGCAAGCCGCTATCTCCAATCCCGGCCGTACCGGCAGGCCGCGGGCGGGTTGCGCAAACTCAAGTTTAACACCCCACGCCGCGGGCGGGAATTGAACGCGGAACAAAAGGAGGAAAACCGGGCGGCCATTGAAGGTTTCAAGCAGAGTTTGCAAAGCTTTTCAAAATACCACCAGGACGCCGCGGACGCATACAGGGCCGGCGGCCAGCTTCCCAAAGACCCGTTGAGGCAAACGCTCCTGAAGCCCTCCGAGCAACCCGAGGGCGACGCGGCCAGGTTGCTGCGTGCGGCAGGAAACGCAGCCACCCGTCCAGAACGCCTCGTCAGGCCGGCGGAAGCGGAAACCCGGATTGAGAAAGCGGCGGTAGATGAAGAAAAAAAAGAAGAAGGAACGCCGGGAGAGCAAGCGAAGGAAAGGCGCATCATCGCGTGGTTGCGGCGGCGTTACGCGGGAAAGGGAAAACAGGAGGGGGAGGAAGAGCAGCCGACGCGAAGAAGATGACGAACCTCAACTAATGCGCAAACTGCCAGAGCGCGAATTTCCCCGCATCCTGCAATAAGCCTTTTTTAACCCTTTGCGCCTTAATCTCCATCTTAACCGCCTCTAGGGAAGTTCAAGCGTTTTGAGTGAGCCCTAATGTTCGCCAAGGAAATAAAGCTCCGCAACTTCAAGTCCTTCCCAAACTCCACCATCCGGCTTGAACGGGGGTTCAACGCAATAGTGGGGCCCAACGGGAGTGGCAAAAGCAACGTCATCGACTCCCTCCTTTTTTCCTTCGGCGAGTCTTCGCTCAAGAGCATGCGCGTGAAGAAGACAAGCGACCTGATTTTCGGCAGCAACAAGGTTGCGGAAGTGGCAATAACGCTGGGCGACTCCAAGGGCGGCGGGAGCCACACGATTTCAAGGCTGGTGAAGCGCGACGGGAAGACCAAGTACGTCCTTGACGGGAGGAGGACGAAGAAATACGCCCTCGAGGACTTCCTCTCCGGCAGCTGCCTTTCGCTTGCCAACATCATCAAGCAGGGTGAGGTGCAGAAAATCGTCGAGATGTCGGGCAAGGACCGCCGCGCGCTCATCGACATAGTGGCAAACGTGGCGGAGTACGAGGATAAGAAGCGCGAGGCCCTCGGCGAGCTTGACCGCGTGGAGGCGAAGCTGAAGGAATCTGCGGCAATCCTCGCCGAGCGCGAGGGCTACCTCAAGGAGCTCGAGCAGGAGAAGGACAACGCCATTGCGTTCAAGGCACTGAAGGAAGAGCGCGATTCGCTCAAGGCCACCCTGCTTTCCATCGACTTTAACAACCTCGAGAAGGAATTCGAGTCCGTCATCAAGTCGATGCTCGACCGCGACAACAGGCTCGCGGCGGTGATGGAACGCATGCGCGGTCTGGAGGCGCAGATTGATGCGAAGAACGCGGCGAAGGACGAGATACACCGAGAGATAATGGCGCGCAGCCAGGGGGCGGACGCCGACCTGCAGAGGGGCATCGACGCGCTTGCGATGGGGATTGAAAACGCAAAGAAGGCGATTGGGGAGAAGGGCGGATTCCTCAAGGGGATGGACGAGAAATACCGCAGCCGCAAACTCGAACTCCAGCGGGCGGCCGACGAGGTCGGCTCGGCAAGAAGCCAGCTTGCCGAAGTGGAGCGGGAAACCGCCTCCCTGCAGAAAATCCTTGCCGAACGCACCGCAGAATACAACTCCCTCCTCGCAAAGAGCACCAACTTTTCGCAGAAATTCCACGACGCGCGCGCGTTTGTGGAGAAGGCCAACGAGCAGATGCTGACGGTGAAGGAAAGGCTCACCCAGCTTCAGGCGGAAGTGGGCAAGAACGACGAGCTCGTCCGGATGAAGGAGGCGGAGATTGGGCGCATCCACTCGGGAGAGTTCGAGGATTTCGGGGAGAGGAAAAAGGCGCTTGAAGCCCAGATGAAGGAGCATTCCAACTCGCTTAAGCACGCACAAGCCGAGCTTGACGGGCTTTTCGACAGCGAGAAGAGGCTCAACGAACGGCTGCCTGTTTTGGAAGACCTGTTTCTGGAGGCAAGGGAAAAAGTCGTCGAAATCAATTCCCGCCTGCGCAACTCGAGTGAGGGCCAGGCGAGCAAGGCGCTCGAGGCGGTGATGGAGCTTAGGGAAAAGCTCGGTGGGATTGAGGGGACGGTGGAGGACTGCTGCACCTACTCCTCGAAATACGCGGTTCCCGTGCAGGTGGCGATGGGCAACCGAGGGAATTTCCTCATCGTGGACAGCGCGAAGACCGCCGGCAGGGGAATCAGCGTCCTTAAAGAACGCAAGCTCGGGCGCTTGAGCTTCATCCCGCTGGACAAAATCCACGCGCCCGCAATCAGCGAGGAGGACAGGCGGCTTTCCCAAAAGCCCGGCTCGCTGGGTTTCCTCATCGATTTCCTGCAATACGACGGGAAGCACCTCAAGGCAATGGAGTTCGTCGCCACCAACACCCTGGTGATGGAGGACCTCAAGTCGGCCGGGCCGCTGATTGGGAAAATCCGCATGGTCACCCTCGAAGGCGAGCTGGTGGAAGGCAGCGGGCTGCTTTCCGGAGGGAGCTACGCCGCGAAAATCAGCGTGACTGCAGAGCGGAAGCAGCTCTCCGAATGGGAGAAGAAGCTCGAAAGCTCAAAAGGCGAGAAGGAAGGCGTGCTTGAGCAGCTGCGGGAATTGCGCGATTCGATGGGAGAGGCGCGCAGGCGGAAGGCCGAAGCTGACTTGGCACTCAAGGCGATTGAAATCCAGCTTGCGCACGTGGCGGAACAGGAAAAGTCCGAGTTGAAGAAAAAATCCCACCTTGTCGACGCAATCGACGCGCTCAAGGCCGACGCCCAGGCCCTGCGCGACGCCAACGACCGGCACAACGAGGAGCGTTCGGGGCTCATTCGCGAGCTTTCCGACCTCAACGTGAGGATGCTGGAGGCAAAGCAGCAGATTGACTTCGAGAAGGAAGAGCAGTTCGGCGTGGCGCTCAAGGAGAGGGAAAGGGCAATCGGCGACTTGCGCGTGTCCCTTGCGGAGTACGAAAGCCGCGGAAAATCCCTTGGGACGCAGTTCGGCGTGTATTCAAAACAGGAGGCTGCGTTGAGGAAGGAGCTTTCCGAAGAGGAGTTGGAGGGGCAGAAGGCCGAGGATGAAATAAGGCGGAACAACGATTACGTGGAGAAGTCCCGCGAGGAACTGCGGCTCAAGCTCGAGGAGCAGAAGCGCCTCAGCACGGCATTCTCCGGCCTGATCAACAGGCGCGAGGGGCTGGAGGGCGAAATCACCAAAATCGGGAATGAGAAGGGCAAGGTGGAGTTCGAGCGGGAGAAAATCGAGAGGGACGCGGGCGACGAGAAGGTCCGAAGGGCGGTTTTGGAAAACCAGCTTGCCACCCTCAAGGCCGCGCTTGACGAGTTTTCCGGCGTGATGATTTTCGAAGGCAGGACGGTTAAGGACAAGCCCGAACTGGTGGCGCGAAGCAAGATTGTTGCGGAGAAGGTCGATTCCCTCGGGGACGTGAACCTGCGCGCCATTGACCTTTACGGCCAGCGCGCGGCCGAGTTTGCCGAGCAGAAGGAAAAGGTCGGGAGGCTTTTTAACGAGAAGGAAGCGGTCATCCACGTAATCAACGAAATCGAGGGCCGCAAGACATCCACGTTCATGGACGCGTTTGACAAGGTGAACGAGAATTTCAAGAAAGTGTTCTCGCAAATATTCCGCGGGGAAGGCACGCTCTTTCTGGAGAATGCGGAAAAGCCTTTTGAAGGCGGCCTGACAATCCAGGTGAAGCTTGAGAACAAGGAAGTGAAGTACCTCGAGCTGATGAGCGGCGGGGAGAAGTCCCTCATTGCACTAATCTTCATCTTCGCGCTGCAGAGCTTCAACCCCTCCTCCCTCTACATCCTCGACGAGGCCGACGCCGCCCTTGACGCGGAAAACAGCCGCAAGCTCGCGGCGCTTCTCAAGGCCCTGAGCCGCGACACGCAGTTCATCGTCGTGACGCACAACCAAGCGCTCTACAAGCACGCCGACGCCCTCATCGGCGTTGCGATGACGCGCGAAGGCTCGCGCCTCGTTGAAGTGAAATTGAACGGGCCGGGGGCGGAAAAGGCAACTGCCGCGCCCTCGCCACACGCTCCCGGAGCTGAACAGAAAATTGGCGCGCCTGCAACTCACACTCCTGCAAATGCAGCCGCACTTCCAAACGGGACTGCAACGCCTACTCCCGCCGAGCGCGGCGGGGAGATGGAGGAAGTGAAGATCGTGGCGAATGCTGGGCCCGCTGCATAAACACCCACGCCATCGATTGGCAATCGTAATACTTAAATACATCGATGAATTAACGTATTACACGGTGGTTTTGTGCAGACTGCAGTGGTTTCGTCAAAGTACCAGATAGTGATTCCAAAGGCGATCCGCGAACGGATGGACATCCGGCAAGGGCAGGAAGTCTCCTTCGAACCTCTTGAAAACGAGTTGCGCCTCGTAATCGTGCCCTCGATTGAAGAACTCGCGGGAAAATTCCCCCAACTCAAGCGCGCGCCTGGGCGAAGCGAACTTTGGAAGGATGATAAAAGATGAAGACTTACGTAATGGACACTTTCTGCTGGACCGAACTTCTCCAAGGCGGGCCCAAGTCCCCGGCAGTGCAACGGATTCTTGACGAGAAGGACGCCGAATTCCTCATCTCCACCCTCACTCTCGCCGAATTATCCGCCAAGCTCCACGCTGCGGGAAAAGGCCACGACGTCCACCACGTGCTCGCCGCAGTGTGCTCAAGGGCCAAGACCGTCGACATCAGCCTGGGCATCGCCCACAAGGCAGGGCAGTTATGGGCTGAGCGCCATCCGAAGGACAATACCGGCCTCATCGACTGCATCATCGCGGCAATCGCACTCGCGCACGACGCCACAATCGTTTCCGGCGACCAGCACTTCAAAAACTTCCCGAATGCAATTATCGTCTAGCTTCGGCCCGCAATTTTTCCTTCGGCCTTCCCGCCTGAAGAAATGGCGGGAGTATAAATAGTTAGGGCGGCACAATCCCTACTGAGGAGGTGGGAGTTAGAAATGAGAAACACTGCCCATTCGTTGCTTTTCTTCGCGCTCGTGCTCGCAGCCACAACGCTGGCGCTCTCAGGCTCTGCAAGCGCGGCAACCATCAAGACCGACAAGCTGCAGTACGCGCAGGGCGAGGCGGTGGTGGTCACCGCCGCGAACAACGCGGGAACCAATGCCGGTTTCTACATGTCGTGCAGTGGCGTTTTCTTCACGCTCTCCGACCAGACTGGAAGGACGCTGCCCGTGCTGAACCCTGCCATCAAGGCGCCTTGCGAGAGAAAGGCGCTCTCGCCTGGAGAGTCTGTGAGTTACTCGTGGAACCAGAAGTATTTCCAGCAAGTTGCAAGCGGCTACCGGCAGGCGCAGGCACAGCCCGGCAATTACCGCGTGGTTTTCAACGCCGAGAGCGACCCCAAGCCAGTGGCTGCAACCTTCTCCATCACTGCCAGCCTGCCGTCAGCAACGCCCACTCCCTCGCCTTCGGGCGGCGTGACCATCGCCACCAACAAGGCCGCATACCAACAGGGTGAAACCGTTGCCCTCACAGCCACCAACCGGGGCACGGCTGGAGTGCAGTACAACCTGTGCTTCCGGTTCTTCAACATCCTCGATGCGTCGGGGAACCAGCTCCAAATAGACCCGAATTACGGAAGGCCGTGCAGGATTTTAACGCTCGAACCGGGCGAGGCGGTGACGGACAATTGGGACCAATTTTATTACGGCTCGAAAACCGGAGGCAGGGCGCAGGCGCCTTCCGGCACTTACGCTGCACGCTTCAACGCAGTTGACTTGAGCATAAATGCGCGAACCGATTTCGCAATCCTCGGCGGCCCGACGCCAACCGTCACTCCCAATCCGACGCCCTCGCCTTCTCCAACCTGCGGGTTGGGAGATTTTTGCGGCACTTCCACAAACGGGCCGTGCGCTGCCGACAGTGATTGCGTGAGGGACGGCTGTTCGGCCCAAGTTTGCCGCAGCGCAGCCGACGGGCCGGTAATCACCACGTGCGAATACCGCGCGTGCTACGACGCGAACAGGTATAACGCGGGATGCGGCTGCGTCGCGGGCCAGTGCCAATGGCGGCCCAACTCGTGCGCCCCCAAACCCACGCCGTCGACAACATCCACAACCACGCCCACTCCTTCCCCGTCGCCAACTCTCCCGCCGCATTGCGGCAACAAAGTGTGCGAACCCAAGCTTGGCGAGACCCCGCTCACCTGCCCGCAGGACTGTCCCGGAACAAACCACTGCGGGAATGGCATTTGCGAACCGCAATTGGGCGAAACTCCTAACAACTGCCCCCTTGACTGCAGGAAGGTCCAGTGCGAGAAGTGGCAGGAAGGCAAGTGCGCCATCATCCAATGCGGGGATGGCTTCAAGTTCAACTCCTGCACATTCTGCCGGTACGTGCCACGCGGCTCGGGGGACAGCGAGGGCGGCGGAGAAGTCACCGACGAGCAGGCGCCCGGACCTTCAAGCCAGCCCCAGCACCTTACCGACATCGTTGCCGGCTGGCTGAATGGGTTCGGGGCGATGTTCGGAAGGTGAATGGGCTATTGGGAGCAAGCGGGGAGAATGGAGGAAGAGAGCGGAATGAAGTCAAGGCGCTTGCACCCCCAATCATCTATCCGATTGCGCGGATGAGCACGCCCAGCCCGAGGGCGAGGAGTATGGCGACCAGGAGCAGGGTGACGTAAAGCACGCCCTTTATCTCAAAAAGCCGCGCCTCAAGCGTGGACTCGAGCCGCTCCTCCAATCTCTCCAGTTGGGCCAGCCGCCTCTCAAGCGGAGTGCCGCCGGTTTTCCCGCCCAATTTCCAACACCTTCTTTTCGAACGGATTACGAGAGCAACGGTTAAAAACGAATCGCGGCCAATATAACTCCCCCCGCAAGGGGGCCGGCAAGCCGGTTGGAATGTGCCTTAAGTAGGGCCCCCCTGCGGCTTCAAGCCATCATTTGGCAGGTGACAAGCAGGGCAGGAAATGCCTTAAGCAGGCCCTGCGGCCTTAGCCTTGTTTGATGGGTGTGGAAACGATGGCCAACGCGATGACCGAGCTCAGGCAGGATTACACCGAGGATCTGGTGGGCAAGTTCCAGAAGTATTTCGACGACGAACGCCTAGTGAGGGAGTTGGGCAAGGCGGCGGAAAAGGGGGAGGGAAGCTTCAACATAGACTGGGCCGACCTTTCCCTGCGGGAGTCGCAGCTGGGGACCGACTTTGCAATCGACCTTCTCGACCATCCCGACATCTACATAAGGAGCGCCGAGGAGGCGGTTGCGCGCATGCACATTCCCGTCGCAGGGACGGAAGGCGCCTACGCCCCGCACGCGCGTTTTTACAACCTTCCAGACAGCCGGCGCTACAGGCCGATGGTGCTTGAGATGGGCGCGGAGGAATTGGACAAGCTCGTCTCGCTCGAGGGGGTGATCAGCTCAATCAGCGAAATAAAGCCGAGGATGAAAATCGCGGCTTGGGAGTGCCGCAACTGCCGCAGGACGTTTCACATCCCCACGCAGAAAATCGAGGCCATCACCCCGCCGTTAGTCTGTCCCAACGGCGAGTGCCGCAAGAACGCATTCCGCCTCGTCGAGGAGCAGAGCGTTTTCATCAACCAGCAGCGCGCGCAGATCCAGGACCCGGTTGAGAAGATGAGGGGGAACGTCCCGCCGTCGCAGCTGCACCTCTGGCTTGAGGAGGACTTGGTCAACCAGATCGCGCCGGGCGACAAGGTGGTGCTTACCGGAGTCCTGCGGCTCAAGCCCATCACGCAGCAGAAGGCGAAGAACAGCGTTTACGACAAGTTTTTCGAAGTCATCCACATCCACGAGATGGAAATCGAGTTCGAGGAGCTCGTGGTGAGCAGGGAGGAAGAGGAGGAAATCCTCAGGCTGGCGAAGGACCCGAAGCTTTTTGACAAGATAGTCGCGAGCATCGCGCCCACAATCTACGGCTATACCGAGCTCAAGCAGGCCATCGCGCTGCAGCTTTTCGGCGGCACGGCCGGAAAGAGCCTTCCCGACGGAAAGCAGTTCCGCAGCGACATCCACGTGGCGATGATTGGCGACCCCGGCTGCCTGTCTGCGGATGAGCGGATCATTTTGGGGAATGGCGCGATTGTAAAGATTGGGGAAGTGGGCAGCGAGCATTTGCAGAAAATCAAGCTGGCAGTCCTCACGGGCGAGGGCGGGGCGAAACGCGGGACCGCAAATGTCTTCCATTGCTACCCCAACCAGCCGGTGATGGAAATCGTCACCGAAAGCGGCAAGAGCATCGTAGGAACGCCCAACCATCCGCTTCTTTGCCTAGAAACCAACGATGCCATTGCGGAAAGAAAGTGGAAGCGGCTCGACCAGCTCAGGCTTGGCGACAGGCTTGCGGCAGTCACGGGAATACCGTGCACCATCACCAAAAACATCCCGACGGGATTTGCACCCCTCCCGGCGCACTTGGGGCCCAAGTTCAGGGGAAAACTTCCCCCAAGCCTCACACCCGCCCTTGCCTCGATTTTGGGATACGCGCTTGGGGACGGGTGGGTCACGGACACCGAGGTGGGATTCGTGGTTGCAGGACCGGAGAAGGACCTTCTCCCTCAATTGATTGCAAACTGTGAAAATGAATTCGGCCTCACGCCCCATTTCAATAAGCACGAGCTGAAGAACGGCAGGGCCGTCCCGCTGCATTACTATTCAATTTATTCAAAAGACATCGCATCGAACTTAAAGTTCCTGCGTTCCAAGCGCGTCCCCGGCCTCGTGATGCGTTCGGGAAACGTGGCGGTTGCGGCCTTTCTGCGATGGCTTTTCGAGGCTGACGGGACGGTGTTCGACAAGGGGAGGGGAAGGCGCGCGGTGGGGCTGAAGTCGGCCAACATAGAACTGCTGCGCGACGTGCAGATTCTCCTCCTGCGCTTCGGCATCCACTCGCGGATCGTTGGAAACGCCCTTTTGATAAGAAGGGGTTTTGAAATCAAAAAATTCCAGGCCGAAATAGGCTTCGTCTCGGCAAAGAAGAGGGGCAGGCTTGCCTCGCTTTGCCGGAATGCGGAAAAATTCTCCCGCGTGAAGGGACGGCGAAGCGAGCGGATAATGAAAATTTCCCTCCTTCCCCCTCGGGACGTTTTCGACATCGAAGTGCCAAACTCGCACCGCTTCATCGCAAACGGAATCATATCGCACAACACCGGCAAATCCACGATGATGGAATACGTCGCCCACCTCGCGCCCAAGTGCATCGTAGTGAGCGGAGGGAGCTCAAGCGCAGTTGGATTGTGCGTTGCGCCCGACAGCCTGATTCTCAACGGGGCGGGCCTCAAGCCCATCGCCGAATTTGTCGAGGAAAACTGGAAGGGAAGCTGCAGGGAGGAAATTCCAGGGGCATTCGCAGAAGACTTTGACGGCAAGGCATGGACCTTGGGCGACGGCCTTAAAATCACGCAGGAAAGAATTTCCAAGATATGGCGCATTCGCGCGCCCTCCCAAATGGTAAGGATTACCACCCGCATGGGACGGGAAATAACGCTGACGCCGGCCACTTCTCTGATTGCAATTGACGAGATGCCCGCGTGGAAAGAGGCTGCAAAACTCAATGTCGGGGAATTTGTGGCAACGGCGAGAAACCTGCCGCAGGGCGATTCGAGAACGCCGGCGATGAAAATCCTGGAAAACTGCCCCAACCTCCGCGTGCAATGCAACCTATCGGGAGTGTTCAGGGAAATTACCGATACGCTGGCATTAAAGCGCGGAACGCTTAGGAAAGTCGCCAAGGCGTACGAAATTGCAGAAGATGACCTCTACCTGAACCGCTCGGCCAAATACTGGGGCAATATGGAGCTTTCCCTTCTTGCGAAAATGGCCCGGGATGCGCAACTTGAAGAAAAGCTTGATTCCAAACTGTCCTCGGAAGCGAGGGAAGTTTTCCTGCACTACGGGTGCAATACCCGAATCCCGGCGTTTCTCGAAGATGGGAAGCTGGCGTACTTGGCGGGGCTTTTGCTGGGTGACGGCGACTGCAGCCGAAGCCCAAACCAGGCGAGCATGCGGTTCTCCAACACGAGCGAGGAACTCCTGCAGGCATTCGAAAGGAGCGTGAAGGAACTGTTCGGGGTTTCGTGCAGGCGGGACAAGCCGAGTTGGCGCATCCCCTCCATCCGGCTCCATTCCCTCCCTGCATACCTATTGCTCAGGGAATTCGGATTGGTTCCGAAAAAGACGGAAATCTCCCTCTCCCACGCCGCGCTTAACATGCCCAATCCCATCCTCGCATCATTGTTGCGCGGGCTTTTCGACACTGACGGCTACGTTTCCAGAAGCAAAACCGGCTCGCCCCACGTTGGCATTTCGACCGTGAGCCCCGGACTGGCCAAAACCCTCCAGCTTGCGCTTTTGAAATTCGGCATAGTGGCGAAGCTGAGAAGGCGCAAAAGGGCGGGCGTCGTATCGAAAGGAAGGACCGCCACCATCACCAGCAGGAACGATGCCCACGTGGTGGAAATACGGGGGGTTGAGAACTTCAGGCGCTTCTCGCAGGAAATCGGATTCACGCTCGAAAGGAAACGGCAGGGCCTCCTCAGCCTGCTAACGCCGGCAAGACACCACCACACGAACATCGACTTGATGCCCCTAAACGCCTCATCCCTCCAAGGCTTGGACTGGGGATACAGGAAAGGCCGCACCAAGCCGTCGCGCGAGATGCTTGCCAAAACGGCTGAAAAATCGGGCGATGCCAAACTTGCAGCCCTCGCAAGCTCTGACGTCTTCTGGGATGAGATAACCAAGATTGAAACATTCAAGCCGGAGTACGAGTGGGTCTACGACTTTTCAGTCGAGAACAGCCATAATTTCATCTGCAACGGGTTCTTCACGCACAACACGGCCGCGGCCGAAAAGGACGAGATTGGCGAGGGCTGGATCCTCAAGGCGGGCGCGATGGTGCTGGCCAACGGCGGGATTGTCGCAGTTGACGAGCTGGACAAGCTTGACGAGGAAGACCGCGGCGCGATGCACCAGGCGATGGAACAGCAGAAAATCAGCGTGGCCAAGGCGGGAATCGTCACGGAATTCCGCACCAAGACCGCCGTCCTCGCCGCGGCAAACCCCAAGCACGGGAGGTTCGACCCCAACTCGCCGCCAGCAAGCCAATTTGCGATTTCGCCCGCCTTGCTTTCGAGATTCGACCTCATTTTCACCATGCGCGACGTGCTTGACGAGGCGCGCGACAAGGGCCTGGCCCACCACCTTCTCGAGGGCCACATGCTTGCGGGAACGCAGGGCAAATCGCCTGCGGAAAACCCCAACAAGCCCGCCATTCCGGTGGAGCTCTTGAGGAAGTACATCGCCTACGCGCGGCGCACGTGCCTGCCGCAATTGACCGAAGAGGCGACGGGCAAGATTGGCGACTATTACGTGGACTTGCGAAAAATCGGCAAGGAGCAGAACACCTTCCCAATCACCGCAAGACAGATTGAGGGCCTCATACGAATGGCGGAGGCGAACGCGAAAATGCGCCTCTCGCCGCTGGTGGAGCTGCAGGACGCCGACCGCGCGGTGAAGCTGGAGGATTTCGTCCTGCACGAGGTGTTCGTCGACAAGGAGACGGGCAAGCTCGACAGTGATGTCATCAACATCGGCCAGGCGAAAAGCCGCATCGACCGCGTGCGCAACGTGCTCAACATCGTCGCCGATTTGGAGAAGCAGTTCGACCTCGTCGCAATCGACGATGTCGTCAGGGAGGCGTCCAACCACGGCGTGGACGAGTTCAACTGCCGCCACCTCATCGACGAGCTGAAGAGAAAAGGCGAATTGTACGAGCCCAAGGCGGGGTTCGTCAAGCTGGCGAGCAAGAAGGACTGGTAGATTCCCAGAACTCCAATGCAAGCCCATTTTCAAAGCAAACTGAAGTTTTCAGACTCGCGCGGAACTTTGAAAATGAGGCATCTGGAAAGGCCTAGGTTTGCGGTCTTGCTCGCCAGTTCCTTTCCCGTGGCCGCGCTTGCGACTATCCTGTTTTGCGCAACGGCTATCCGCTCGCCAATATGCTCTTTAAGCACTTCAGGATGCGCCGCAAGCCATTCGTTGTCAGAATCAATAGGATCCATATCGACCGCCTAGACTCTTAGGGACTTGAGCTCAATAAACAGTTTTGGCTGATTTTTAGGGAGCGAAAGCCCGCATTGTCTTCACATCGCTATTTGGCAGCGCTCGTTATGAGCCTGCTTTTTCCAACGAAGTGGAAGATGAGGAAGTACGCCCATATAACGGCCGCGAGGCCCGCAAACGCCCACTCGTGGTGCAGGCCGTAGAGAAAACCGCCGAGAAGCGGGCCGACAAACTGCCCCAGCGACTGGAAGGACGAGACGAGGCCGAGGACCGCCCCGCGCTTGCCAGTCACTTTCTTTGTGATGAGGGAATTGACCGAGGGGAAGACAAGGGCGTTGCCCGCGACGAAAACGGCGAGGGGGACGAGGATGGAAATCCAGTCGTGCGTGAAGACGAGAAGCGCAAAGCCCAACCCCGAAAGGAGAAAGCCCGCCCTGATGAGGGCAAGCTCGCCGAAGCGGTTGACGAAATTTCCTGAGACGAACTGCATTACGAGGATGAGAAACCCTACGTAGGTGAAGAGAAGCCCAACTTGTGCGGAGGTGAAGCCCATCCTCTCGCCCGTGTAGAGCGCGAGCGTCGCGTCAAGCCCGCCTATCATGAACGCGACCATGAACGTGGAGAGGAATAGGAAGAGCAGGGGCGAGGAGATGTGCGAGAGGAGCGAGACTTCCTTCTGCGCAATGTCGCGGCTCTCCCGCTTTTCCCTCGGCTCGCGGATTTGCAGCACGACGGAGGCGAAGTTGAGAAGGGCGAAAAGCGCCGCGAGCAGGAAGGCGTCCCTCACGGAAATCGCCGCGGTCACCCCGCCAAAGGACGGGCCGATTATGAGGCCGAAGGAAAAAGCCATGGAAACCATTCCCATCGCCATGCCCCGCTGCTTCTCGCTGGTGAGGTCGGAAAGTAGGGAGATGCACGAGGGGAAAATCCCGGCCGCGGCAATCCCCTCGATGGCGCGCGCGAGAAAAAGCATTTCAAGCGAATCTGCAAAGGCGAAAATCACGTATGCAACCGCAAACCCCGTGGTGCCGATGAGCAGCACTTTCTTCCGGCCTATGCGGTCGCCCATCCTTCCCATCACCGGGCCGAAAAGGATGCTCATCAATGCAAACGTGGCGGTGAGCATCCCCAGCTGGAACGGCTGCGCGCCGTGGGCGAGGGCGTAGAACGGAAGGAGGGGAAGTATTATGCCGAAGCCGAACGCGGTCATAAAGAGGGTGAAGAAAACCGCCTTGATGCCCGGGATTGAGAGGATTTCCTTGAAGGACATTCGAATAATCACCAAGAATAATGAGGCTGCGGAAAGATTACGGCAACCGAATTAATAACGTTGCAACCCGCCCACCCCGTTTCCCATCCAGAGCAATCCGACTGGTTTTTAATTGCGAACGGGCTTACCTCCCTATTCGAAATGCGCACAATAACCCTGCTCATCATCGGCTCGTTCGTCCTAGTGCAGCTCCTCGCCGCGTTTGTCGGCTGGCAGTTCATCTCCCAAAGCGTCTCGATAGTGGAAAACCCCGCCGACCTCCAAAACGCCCCGCTTCTTTTCGCGTATGTTCTCTTCAATGCCCTCGTCCTCCTTCTCATACTCAAGTTCTACAAGGGCAACCTCCTCTTTTACGCAATCGAGCTCCTCCTCGAACTTCTCTCCGCAACCATCTTCGCCCTCCTCGCCCTTCCGGCCGTATTCGCGCTCCTCTTCGGCGGCTTCATCGTGGTCTTGCGCGTGCTTTTCCCCTCCACCCGCACGGTGCTCCTGCTTTTTTCCGCCGCGGTGGTGGGGGCGCTTTTGGGCAGCAGCCTCGACATCCTTCCCGCAATCATCTTCGCCAGCATCCTCGGCGGTTACGACGTGATTGCAGTGTTTTACACCAAGCACATGATTACGCTCGCGAGGGAACTGAGCCAGCGCAATGCGGGTTTCTCCATCAAGCTCACTGCGAAGAGGAGAAGGCAGCCGGAGCGCAGGCGGAACGCAGCCAGGGCGCTTGTCGAGGCGACTTTGCACCGCACCCCAAGGGAGGCGGGAGAGCCGGAATCCATCGAGCTGGGAACTGGCGACCTGGTCATTCCCGCAATGCTCCTGGTAAGCAGCCTCAAGATTTCCGCAGTGCACGCGGCAGCCGCTTTCGTAGGTTCGCTCGCGGGGCTCTTTCTCATGCTCTACCTTCTGGAAAAGCGAAAGGGATACTGGCCGGCGCTGCCTCCCCTCGTGTTCGGCGCGCTCTTTGCGCTCCTCCTCGTGCAACTCGCGGCCTACCTGAAGTTTTAGGAGTTATTTTTGCTTGAAATCCCATTTGAGGTAATTCCGCCGAAATGCAGCAGGAAACAATGGCCAAACCCGAGGAGCAGGCGCAAACGCAGCCAAGGCCATTCCGCAACCGCGATGCCGCAAAGTGCGTGGAGATTGCGGAGATAATGGCGGGCAGCTTCGTAAGGGGTAGCCTCGAGGGCGAGGCGAGCTTCGTGGACAGCGGCGGGGAGAGGTTCTCCCGCGTTGAAGCGTGCGGCACGGTAATCGGGAAGGAAGAAACGCAAAACGGCCCGCGGCTTTTCCTCTTTGACGGCACGGGAAGCATTGCCGTGCGCGCCTACGCTCCGGAGGGCGCGCGCGCGCTGCAAGGAATTAATAAGGGTGAAGACTGCATAATCGTTGGAAAGTTGCGCGAGAGCCAAGAGCGGTTCCTCTCCGCGGAAAGCGTCTTTCCGCTTGCCGACCCCAACTGGGAAACGGTCCATTGCCTCAGGACCGCGTTGAGGAAAAGAAGCCACGCGCAGGGCCTCTGACGTACCCGCCCCGAAAAGTGATTCTTTATGGATGATTACGACTCCCTTCTTAACGACCTGTACTCCAAGCTTCCCAAGAAAAAGACTTCCGGCGAGAGGTTCGAGCTGCCGGTTGCCGACGTGGCGGTAGTGGGGGCGAAGACGACCATACGCAATTTCGACGCCATCTGCTCCCACCTGCGCCGCGACCCGAAGGAAGTGGCGAAATACCTCTTCAAGGAACTCGCCATCCCCGGGGCTTTTGAAGGCAACCGCCTCGTCCTGCAGGGCCGCGTGGGGCCCAAGCCCATCAACGACCGCATCGCCTCGTACGTGAAGGACCGCGTGCTCTGCAAGGAATGCGGAAGGCCCGACACCGACCTCGCGCAGGTGGAGCGGAATGTCTATGCGCTGAAGTGCCAGGCGTGCGGGGCGAAAAGCTCGGTGAGGGCGTGAGGGAAAAATTACCGAATGTTTTCAGAAAAAAACACGGGAAAGAGTTGCGGAATGGTTTTTTGAAGAAAAAAAAAGTTCTTTGGAAATAAACCCCTACGAAAATAAAACAAGCGGAGAATTGAGAACATGCCGTCGCCTCAGGAATTAAGCTGGAAGGAAAGGCACGATTACGGTGCGAAATACTCCACCCCCAAGCCGGGAACCCCGCCGCCGATGCCGGGAATGCCCATGCCGGAAATCCGCCTGCGCATGCCGCGGCGCAACGAGCGGGAGATTTTCGCGACCGTCATCGAGCTGAAAGGCGGCAACCACCTCACGGTGCACTGCGAGGACGGCAAGGACCGCATGTGCCGCATTCCGGGAAAAATCCGCAAGCGCCTCTGGATCAAGGACAACGACTACGTGCTGGTAAAGCCGTGGGAAGTGCAGGGCGACGAGAAGTGCGACCTCGTGTACCGCTACACCAACGTGCAGGTAGACGCGCTCAAGCGCAGGGGCATTCTCAAGATGTAGGGATGCCGAAATCGTTGCACGCGACTCCACCCAAGACAGCAGCGTAAAACCCCCTCCCCTTATCTTGGCCGGGGCATATTTGCGCTATTTATCCTAATTGAATCCATAATGATAGCGATAACCAAACATGCCGATGCGACTCTGGAAGAAAAAGCTGCCCGACCGGCAGGACAAGCCGTTCAAGGAACGCAACAAGATTACGGGCAAGGCCCTTGACAACAAGACTATCGACGTCATCATCTGGATGATAAACAACGGGAAGATTGCAAGCTTGGACTACTCGGTTTCAAGCGGGAAGGAAGCCGTCGTTTTCCGCGCCACCACTCCCAAGAGGGAGTTCGTGGCGGTGAAGGTGTTCAAGTACGAAACGACCGCGTTTAGGCACATGAACCGCTACATCGAGGGCGACCCGCGATTCGAGAACATCGACAGGCGGCCGCGGTCGATGGTGAAGGAATGGGCATCTAAGGAATTCGCCAACCTCAACCTCGCTTCGCAGGCGGGAGTGGCCGTGCCAAAACCCATTCTCCTGCGCGAGAACACCATCATCATGGAATTCCTCGGCTGGGACGGCGTCCCCTTCGCCCTGCTGCAGGACGTGGTGCTTTCCGACCCGAAAAAGACTTTTCGAAAAATAGTTTCGTTCATGAAAAAGCTCTACAAGGCGGGGCTGGTGCACGCCGACCTCTCGCCGTACAACATCATCATCTCCCTCGACAAGGACTCGCTCGAAACGCCGTGCATAATCGACTGGGCCCAAGGCGTGATGCTCGCCCACCCGCGCTCGCAGGAGTTCCTGCAGGCCGACTGCCAGCACGTTGCCGACTACTTCGCCAAGCTGGGGGTGAAGGGCGCCACTGCGGAAGAAATCATAAGGAAAATTAAGGCATAGGGCACGAAATGATTGTTGGTTGGAAACAAGTTCGCTTGGAGTTGCTTTTTGAGAAATGAGGGCATTTATCCTTCCCGCCAAGCGCGTGGCGAAGCTGGAGAAGAACGGGGGCGCGGCCCTGCGCCAGCTGCAGGAGGCTGCGGGCGTCGAGGTGTTCATACGCTCCAAGGAAGGCGAGTTTGCCGACGTGGAAGTGGACGGCCCGCCCGAGGCGGAGTGGGCTTCCGAGCAGGTTTTGCGCGCAATTGGCCTCGGCTTCGAACCCAGGCACGCCCTCAAGCTCCTCAAGGACGAGTTTTTTCTCGAGCAGGTTGACCTCGAGCAGGCAATGCACGGCAACGGGCGGGGGGTGATGCGGCAGAAGGCGCGCATCATCGGCACTGAAGGCAAGGCAAAAAAGGCGCTTGAGGACCTGAGCGAGGCGAAAATCGCCGTTGGCGACGACGCGATTGTCGGGCTTCTGGGCGGGTTTGAGGAAGTCCGCGCGGCGAAGGAGGCGATTCTCCAATTGCTTGAAGGCAGGCAGCACACCAGCGTCTACTCATACTTGGAAAACGAGAAGCGCAAGCGCGAGGCGCGCCAGATGGGAGTGAGGATTTGAAGATAAGTTTTGGGATGTAGAGCGTATTTAAGCATCGGACGCCTAGAATTCTCATCTCATGTACGAGCGTCCAGATGAGGAAACCCGGGGGGGAGGGGACTACTCTTTTTTCTAGTTATTTTCATTCTGGGCGCTGGCCTGTTCGCAGCATTCCAATTCAGACTAATCCAATTTCCGTTATATCCAAGCCAGTCTAAAGACGTCTCGGCAACACCCATCTCCTCAATAGCCCAGAATGCCCAAGGTGGTGCAATAAGTGACCAAAGCCAACCCACATCGCAATCAGCTGCGGTAGAGCCTGCAAAGGTTGCGTTGGAGGACGAGGTGCGGGTTGGAAATTCTGTAGTTACCTTGAGCCACACCCTGGAAACTGGGGATTTTGGAAGAATCGAACAAATAAGCTTTGAAAACAAGGGAACCAAGCAAGTCAATTTTCGCGTTCTTGAAATCATTCCGGACGAAATTTCCGCCGGGGGCAAGGAGCTTCTTTTTGCCGACGAATCGTCAAACAAAATTCTTGGTTTCAAGGTCGTAGTGCGGGATTTTTCACTTAATCCTACGGAGAAGAAGGGCATACGCCTCGAAAGCGGCTCGAAAAGCGAGGTTGGCGCCATGTTCGTAGTCATCACGGACCCCAAGCTTGACCTTGAAGCGGTAAAGACAGTTCTCGAACGGGAAATTTCTGAGGCCAAGAAAGCGGAGCTCATCTCACTCCGGGCCCAAGATGCCGAAGGGTTCCGAAAAGAGATTCAGGACCTTCTTAATGACCAGGGCATCAGTTCCTCCGAAAGGATTGGCCAGCTCAGGCAGAAAGTGGCCAAAGAGCAGACGCAGGTTTTTGAAGGCCCACAACCAACCTTTCCCAAGACGATATCTGAAATTCAGCCAGCAGCGCTATTTGTAATCCCCGTTTCATATCCCACGAGTAAGGAAAAGCCAGGCGACCTGCTTTACAAGGTGACTGGCGACATTTCGGCTTTTTCCAAAGCAACTCTGCAAGCAGACGGTGATGGAACTACATCAGTGGAGGTTTTTGCCGACATTTCGGGCGTCCCCCTGAAAAACGGCTTGATTTGGAACGAGGCGGAAAACAAGCAAAGCCATTAGGTAGAAAAACAGACGATGAACTGCTCATCCCATCTGGCGAGTAAACCTGCGCATGTCGAATTGGTAAAGCAACTGTTTGTTCTGTGCAAGTTGCATTAGTTGGTGGAGCTGCACGTCGTGGGCCAGCCACCTTAGGAAATCCCTTCTTTGGCCAGTCTCGACTTTTTGAGAATGCCTTTCGAACAGCTCTGCTATGGCGGCGTGGCTGCCCTCGGCCATCTCGTAAAAATAATGAAGCCGGGGATGTTCGGCCTTGAGTTTTTCAACATAAGAGTCTAGGAACTTGGGATTTTCAAGAAACCGCCTTATCTCGGCGGGGTGCTGAAACCCGCAAAAAAGCACGACGTTGCCGCCGATGGAAGCGGCCCGGTGCAATGCGGCCCTTGCCATGAGGAGGCTGCGGAAAGTCGTGGTTCCCTCCACGAAATCCATTATCTTTCCTTCCTCCCGCGGGAATTTTCTTCTTAGAATTGACGAAATTTCCGTCTTGTAATCGTCAATCTCCTTGAGCGTCACCTTGGTGGATTCGGAAGCGAGGACTCCTTTTTCCGGCTCTGCGGTTACCGCCTCGGCTATCCTTTCGTGCAGCGAGTCTGCGTATTTGAAGTCCTGGTCAACGGCGGAATCAAGGAGAGGATGGAGAAATTCAGCGCGCTCGGAGTGGTTCAATGCGTCTTTCGATATTCCGCCCAAAACTTTTCCGATGTAATCAAGCTCAAGTTGGCGAGCCTCGTCTTCCTCTGAAAAATCGGCAACCATTTCCTTGATATGGTCCATGTGGAAGCCTTCCAAAAGCGAATACTGGCGAACCGTGCCGCCGACCACTTTGGAAAGTTCCTTGCTTACAGTTCGAGACGCGGTTACCGGCGCGCCGGGAAGGCCGTGGGAAAAGCCGCAGATGGTCACCGAAGGACCGTTGGGCAAACCCCTCAAAACAACTTGGTCGAACAGTCTTCTTGGTTGTGGCATGACAGGTAGTTAAAACAAAAACGTGCTTAAAAGACGAACGGAATGCCTCTGAGCGAATGCGCAAAATAACCGCCAGCGGATGTGCCCCTCCCCCTTCCGCAATCCTTAAGAGCGTTCTCCGGGTTAGTAAGAATCGTTTTTAGCCTATTCCCGCCTATAGAGTTGTGCAAGCATTCCCTTCTAGTTCGGGAAATTTTTAATTTAAGGCACATATTTATTTTGAAGGTCGCAAACATCACATGGCAAAAAAGGCCGCTGTTGAGGAGAAGGGAATCACTCCAGAGGAGCTTTCCAAGGAGTTCAAGGAATACAGCGTAGCGGAGTTTTTCAAGCGCAACCGCCAGATGCTCGGCTATACGGGGAAGGTCCGCTCGCTGACTACAGTCGTTCATGAGTATGTAACTAATAGTTTGGACGCCTGCGAGGACGCGCGCGTGCTTCCCGACCTCCTCGTTGAGATTACCGAACTGCCCGACGGCCACTTCAAGGTCGCGGCCGAGGATAACGGCACTGGCATCCCCAAGCCCAACATCGGGCAGGCCCTCGGCCAGCTGCTTTCGGGAACGAAGTTCATGCAGCGCCAGCAGAAGCGCGGACAGCAGGGGATCGGCGCGTCATACTGCACGCTTTTCTCCCAAATCACCACGGGCAAGGAGACGCACGTGAAGACCAGCGTGGGCGACTACAAGGTATACGAATGCGACGTCTCGATAGACATCAACAAGAACACCCCCGCCATCCGCAACGAGAAGGAATACAGCGGCAAGTTCAAGGGCACGCGAATTGAAACTGAATTGGCCGAGGTGGAGTACAACCGCTCGGCCTTCGGCGTTTACGAATACCTCCGCAGGACGGCGATTGCCAACCCCCACGCGCAGATTACGCTGGTGGAGCCGAACAAGGAAATCACGGTTTTCCCCCGCGCGACGAAGGAAATTCCCAAGATGCCCAAGAAGGTGCTGCCCCACCCGCTTGGAATCACCACGAGCGACCTTGTGGACATGGCTGGCGTGACCGACGGCCGCAAGATAGGCTCGTTTCTCGAAAAGGAATTCTCGCGCGTGAGCTCGGAGAGGGTTGCGGAAATCCAGTCGCTGATGCCGAAGGACCCAAAGACGGGCAAGCCCATGTGCGACTTCGACCGCTCGCCAAAGAGCCTTCAGTGGGCCGAGGCGGAAAAAATCGTCGGGGCCATCCAGAAAATCAAGTGGATAGCACCCGAGAGCGACTCGCTCCAGCCGATTGGCGCGAAGGAGTTGGAGAAAAGCCTGAAGAATCTCCTCGCGCCGGAGGAGCTGCGCGTGATTGAACGCCCGCCCAAGGTGTTCCGCGGCGGGATTTCATTCATGGTAGAGGCGGCCGTTGCGTACGGGGGGAAGGCCGGTGCGGCTGCCAACCAGCAGAACGGCAGCGGAAATGCCGGCGGTGCGGCAGGGGGTGAAACCCGCGGCGAGGCGATGCGCTTTGCAAACAGAGTTCCCCTGCTTTTCGACGCGGGCGCGTGCGCAATCGCCGAGGCGGTGAAGACCGTCGACTGGGCGCGTTACGACCTCAAGGACTGGGAAAACCTGCCGGTGAGCATTTTCGTCAACTTCACAAGCGTCTACGTGCCGTACACAGGCGCGGGCAAACTCGCAATTTCGGCAGAGGAGGAAATCGTTACTGAAATCCGCCAGGCGCTGATGGAAGCCGCACGGGGCGTTGCAATCTACCTTCGTGAAATGAGGCGGGCGGAGGAGCAGGAGCACCGGCGCAGCCTCTTCTTCCGCTACATCAACGAAGTTGCCCAGTGCCTTCACGACGTGACCGGGACGGAAAAGACGGTGCTTGCGGCAAAGCTGAAAAAACTCGCCGAGGAAAACACAAGCCTGCTCGAGGCGCAGGAGGCAGATGAAGAGGAAGGACTTGAAGAGCTTGAGAAGGCGGCCGAGAAGGAATTGAAGGGCGAGCGGGGAGAGGACGAGTGAGTAATAGAAAGGCTGGCGATTTTTTCATTGTGAAGTGATTTCCAATGGCAGATAAAGAGAAGGAAACCAAAAACGAACCCAAGACCGATTTGCAGAAGAGCAAGGAAAAGGCAAAGCTCCAGCGCGAGGACACCCTCGAGAGGCTCGTCGTTCTCGGGGAGCACCTCATCAAGCAGATCAACGACGGGCAGAACCCCAACATCTCCATCCCGGTCCGCGGAAGCCGCAACGTCGAGTTCGACACGGTGAACAAGAAAATCGTGCTCGGCGGGAAAGTGGCCCACCGCTATTTCTTCAACGTGGCGCACGCGCGGCGCTTCATGCAGACGCTCCTCGTCGCGTCCTACGCCAAGAAGGACTTGCTTGAAGGAAACCTCACCGCAACGCTTCGTGACCTCTATTACGCGAAGAAGCACACGATTCCAGGGACGAAGGAAAACACCATTGAGGAGCAGAAGGAATCCGACCTTGCGATTGTGGATTTGGAAGTGGCGCTTGACACCTTCCGCGAGAGGCTGCACCTGCGCGCCGAACCCAAGGGACGCATGGCTGGCGACATGGTCATCCAGGACCGCGTGAGGGACAAGATAGACACCATCGACTTGAGCCACATGGGCTCGGGCGGATGGGCCGTCCCGTCCATCGTAGAGCAGGTGGAATTCAAGGACCTTGATGCCGAGTACGTGCTGGTTGCGGAAAAGAACGCAGTGTTCGACCGCCTCAACGAAGACGAGTATTGGGCCAAGAACAAGTGCCTCATAATGACCACCGCGGGGCAGGCCGCGCGCGGGGCGAGAAGGCTTTTGCAGAGGCTGAGCCAGGAACTCAACCTGCCGGTATACGCGTTGACAGACGCGGATCCGTACGGATTCTACATTTATTCAACGATGAAATATGGAAGCATGGCACTCGCGCACGAGTCCGACCGCCTGGGCTGCCCGGCAATGAAATTTTTGGGCATGAGCATTTCCGACATCGAGCACTACAACCTTCGCGACGTGACCATCAAGGCAAAGGACATCGACATAAAACGCGCCGAGGAGATAAAACAGTACGACTGGTTCAAGTCCAAGCCTTGGCAGGCTGAACTCAACAAATTCCTCGAAAAAAAACTGAAGGCCGAAATCCAGGCGCTCTCTTCAAAGAACCTGCAATACATCTCCAACACTTACCTGCCAGACAAGATCAAGAGCCAGGACTTCCTCCCCTGAATTCCCCCCCCTCGTTTTTTCTGCTTCTCCCGTCCGGGTCACTTCAAGTGCGGGTTTACAGCTTGTTTTAGCTTTAATGCGCGTCTTACTTTTCCGAGTTCCTCTTTCCTTCTGTCCGGCTTTTCAAACGCTCTTGCGGCTTTCCTCCTGCCATTGAGCCAGTTGATTAGGCCCTTTCTTTCTTGCAGTTTCTTCCTCGAAGCGCGGATTTGCTCCGATTGTTTGTCGGACGGCAGTTTGCGGTAGGGGCGTTCGCAGTGGAACAAAACACTCGCAGCCTCTTTTTCGGGAATCAATGCATTTAGGCTGTGTTCGAGGCCAAACCCTTCCATCAAAGCCTTGAATTTGGTTTCCTTTAACTGCTGCCTTATGGGGTTTTGGGCAAAAAGCGAGGAAATGGCCGAGAGCCTGATTGCGCGCTGGCCGCTTGAGTTGATGTCGCTTTGAAGGTATGTTTTCAATCTTCCGCTGGATTCAAATTCCGCATAACTGCCGACTGACATCTTCACTTTTGAATCCGGTTTTTCAAGAGGTTCGACTAGCTTTTCGATAAGATTGCTGCTAAGATTCGTTATGTCGGCATCAAGAAGCACTGCAATCGACGAACCGAGTTCATTCCTTGCGTGCTTGAACCCTGCGATGGCCGCATGGCCCTTGCCCTTGTTTTCCCCACTTGTGTCGGAAGGGATGACTTCGAACCCCTCCTGCCGGACGATTTCTTCAGTCTTGTCTTTGCTTCCGTCGTTGACGAACACGACATTACGGTTTTTTCCGTCCTGTTGGCTCCATTGGCGTAGTGCCTCGAAATAGCCGTTTTGCCTTCCCTTGGCAAATTGCTCCGCTTCGTTGTAGGCAGGCACGATGACGGTGATTTTTTCAGCTACAGCTTTAGCCATGATTTCACGTTTTACTTATTTTACTGCCGCCATAATAAGCTTTACGCGTTTTATTGTGATTATAGCGGATTTGCCCGACAATCGCTTTGCGAGGAATTTCTTTGGCTAAGGCAACTAGATTCAAGGCCGTTCTCTTTGACTTCGACGGCACGCTCGTTGAGACGCACGGCCTCATACTCGCCTCCTACAACCACGCGCTAACTGCCAATGGCAAGCCTGCGGTCGACATGAGCTTCCTCTCCAAGTGGGCCGGCGTGCCACTCCGCGACGTCTTCACCAAGATGGGCTATACCGCGCAAGAGAATGACGCCATACTCGCCAGCTACAAGGAATTCCAAAAAGGCAACCTGCACCTTACCCGCGCCTTTCCCGGCACGAAAGAGACGCTTGAAGAGCTCAAGCAAAAGAAAATCAAGGTCGGCATCGTCACGGCACGGTACGCTGCAAGCACCAAGCTCATGCTAGAACACACGGGCCTGGGCCACTTCATCAAGGAGATCATCGCGCCAGACAACTTCAGCAAGAACAAGCCCTCGCCGGAGCCCTTCCTCGAATGCGCGCGCCTCATTGGAGTCAATGCAAAAGACTGCCTCGTCGTGGGTGACGGCTGCGCCGACATCGTGGGCGGCCACGACGCGGGAATGAAGACCGCCCTGGCCGAATACGGCTACGGCGCCGCCCACGGGTGCCACCAGAAGCCCGACTTCAAGCTAAAGAAAGTCGCCGACGTGCTCAACCTAGTTTAGAAATTGCGATTGCGAGCGGATAGCGCGCCAAAAAGAAACTAAGGCTCTTAGCGGCGCTTGCGTTTGGCGCTGCGCTTTGGCTTGGCTTTTGCTGAAACGCGCAGCTGGCCTGCCGGGGAAGCGCGTTTGCCTGGCTTGCCTTCCTTAGTGAATTCAACGTACGAGTAGACGGAGAGGAACGCCACTGCAGCGAGGACCGGCCCTATTGCAAGCCAGAGTGAAGCTTTTGGGAAAACTAAACCCAAAAGCGCGATGATGCCTGCGGCCTTGAAGAGCTTTCCGGCAATGGCGTGCGTCTTTTCCCACACGCGGTCGCTTGCAAGCGTCCACGGCGTCCTGACGCCGACGAAGTAGTTGCGCTTGGAGTCCTCCATCATCACGCCCACCTGGTAGAAGATGGCAGCCAAGGCAATCGGCATTGTCGCAAGGGGGCTTAACGGCTTTCCGAAGTTCCACAGAATGTAGAGCTGGACGAAAAGCACGGAGATTACGAGCGAGAGGATGATGAAGAACGCGTCAAGGTCGTTTCTGAAAGCCTCGATTGCCTTGTGGCGGGGCTCGACTCGGGGGATGAGCACGAGCAAGACAAGCACTAGCAGCACAACTGCGGGCATAAGAAACACGCTCCAGCTTGGCAGGTAGCCGTTGACAGCGCCGTTGGCATCCCAGTGGCTCGCGATAACCTGAGGAAGCAGGGGGTAGGCCCAAAAGGCGACTGCAAAGCACGCTATAGTAACGAGCAAAACGATTTTCTCGGCGAACCTCAAGCCAATCCCCTCGCAAAACTCAAGGAGAGGAGCAATAAAAAGCATTTGAGGGACGTCGTCGCGCCTCACCGCCAGCTGCGGGTGCCGGCTTCGGCGCTCCTCGTGTCCCTCCACCCCTAGACAAACGGAATAAAAACCATTCCCGACCATAACTGTAAAGAGCAACCACTAATTCTAGTGCCTCGGTAGCTCAGCTGGTAGAGCGCCTGGCTGTTAACCAGGATGTCGCAGGTTCGAGTCCTGCCCGGGGCGCTTAGACATTTTTCCCAAAGCCAGGTTTGGGCGCTTAACCCCTGCCAAGTTTGTCGGGCACTCTTGTTTCCGATAGCCTTATTAATATCAATTTTTGTTGATAATATCAATGTTTGGAGAAAAAATCAACATCCGTCAATATTATCAATATTTAACGACATATCAATATTCAGTGATAATTGCCACGTGAAGCTCACCAGCAGGCAGACTTACAAGGTGGTGCTTTCGGCCCTAGAGAGGGGCAGGTTCAAGCAGGTTGATCTGGAGGAGGCTGCAGGCGTCTCGTTCGGCCTGGTCAACAGGGCCGTGAGGTGGATGGTGAGCCGCAAATTCGTTTCCAAGGAGGGGGGGCAGTACGAGGTCATTGCGCCGGCCGCATTGGCCGGGGCTTTCTCTCTCTTCAGGCAGCTGGGCGAGGCAAGGCCATCCAGTTTTTCCGTGGATGCCGACGGCAAGACCCTCCTCAAAGCGCTCAAGGAACACGGCGCGGTGCTCTGCCTAACTTCCGCGCTCGCTTATTACGGCGATTACCCCCGGGACCCGGTCGTGAGCGTTTACGCGGACAAGGCGCTGGCAGATTCGTTAAAGAGGATGGCCCCCGGCGGGACGAGGGTGGAGATTTTTTCTGACGACCTGGGGCAAAAAGGGGATTTCGTGGAGATGAGGGGCGTAAGACTGACGAGCAGGGTGAGGACGATAATCGACCTGCTTTGCAGCGAGAAGTCTTACGCCGCCGGCCAGCTGATGAAGAAAACGTGGGAAAAGGCATGAAAAGGGAAATTGCCATTCTGGCGCTCGCCGCACTCATCGTGCTAGCCGCGGGCACGCCGGCCTCCGCCGTCTTTGCCTTCCCCTCGGGGCCGACTGAATTGAGGGCCCAGGCGTGCAACACAGAGGCGGCAAGCGAGGAATCCGGGACATTTTCGGGAAACTGCGCCGGAACCTACCCCGCCGCCTGCGCTACCGACAAAATCAGCTGCAACGACGCGACCGCCGAGACTGCAACGACTTCCGAAAACAACCAGTTCATGGGGATTAAGGCAAGCGCTTACAACGCAACGGTAGGCAATTGCGCCGGAATCACCAGCGTGAAACTATGTTACGAGTGGTGGTCTTCAAGCAATAATATAGACACGTGCAGAGTCAAGGTTGACGCGAATGGAGGCGGTTCTTTCTCCACCGCAAGTTCGGCCTGCCCGGGGACATCGGCAAACCCGGGGGAAATATGCGCCGACGTGACTGCGCTTGAAACCTGGACTTGCCCCAATTTCTTCAACGCCACCGGAACAAGGGCGTTGGCCTTCCTGGAAGCTGAATCCTCAACTGACAGTTCGAAGACCCTGACGGTGGACGACCTGTATTTCAACGTCACTTACACCGCCGACTCCACTCCTCCCGCAGTGGCCATCAACTATCCGCGCAACGTGACTTACAACTCCAGCGTAACGACGCTGAACTCAACCGCTTCGGACGCGAATTTGAGTGCCTGCTGGTATTCCCTCAACCGCGGGGTTTCAAACGCCAGTTTCGCCTGCAACGCCAACGTGACCGGATTGGCCCCGGTTTCGGGAATCAACATCTGGACCGTCTGGGCCAACGACAGCTTTGGAAACCTGAATTCCTCAACGATCTCCTTCAGCGTCAACCAGCCGCCGGTAATTTCAAACGCGACCGTGAGCCCCAACCCGATTGCGGGCTCGACAACCATAACCATCTACGCAAACGCCACGGCCAACGGGGTGAATGACAGCGAGGCGAATTCCCTTGATTTCTATTGCGGCACGACAAGCACGCCTACCGCCGCCAACACCAACTGCACGGGCGGGACCACCAGCTCGGCCTATCCTTACGCCCTGAGCTGCACCTTCACCACGGAAAGCGCGAGCGGCAATTACACGAAATACTGCCGCGTTTACGACGGGAACTCTTACTCCCCCTCCGTTCAGGCCAATTACGCCGTGAACGCCACGCCGCTCTCAACGACAATCGCGAGCGTTGCGGGGGACACTACCCCCAGCTACATAGACACTCTCAACGATGGCGTGACCAGCATAATCGTTTCGGGAGAAACGGGCATGTCCTGCAGGTGGGGCTCCTCCGACTTGGCCTATTACTCAATGAACAACTCCTGCACAACGACTGGCATGCAGGCAAACTGCCCGGTGAGCGACGTCGCCTCGCAGGGCTTCACCACGAGGTACGTCTCCTGCCAGAATGCGCTTGGAATCGGACAGAATTCCACCAACAACCTCGACGTGGCGTTCTACCTCGATTACACCGCGCCCACCACTTCCGACAATTCCAACACGTCCGTGAACGCGCCGCCGTATTCCGTAACCATCACGGAAAGCGACAATGTCGACGGCAACCCGACGACGCTTTACTGCACGGATACGGCGGGAACCTGCATTCCCGGCACAAGCATAGACAACGGCGGGACGGTCACCTTCAACTCTTCGAACAGGGGAAGGAATTACTTCCGCTATTATTCAACCGACTTTGCTGGCAATGTCCAGGCAACCCAGAACAAGACGATCAACATCAACCAACTTCCCGCATTCACCTCCTCCACCGGAACCACGGGAACCATCCTCGGCGGAACAACAGCAGCTATTACCACCACCTCATCCGACCCCGACGCGGGGCAAAACCTGCGGCTCTACGTCTGCAGCTCTTCCGGGGCCAGTTCATCGGGATGCGCAGGCTCGCAATACTGCACGGCCCTCTCGGCCTCGAACCCCACCTGCGCCTTCGCATCCGAAACCAACACTGCCAACCACGCGTGGTACGCCTACCTCTATGACGAACTGGGCGAAGGTGCAACATCCAACCCCCTGACTGGCAATTACTCGACCGACTCAACACCCCCCGCGATTACCGTCACAACCCCGGCAAACGCGACTTACAACACGGGCAACATCACGCTATCAATCATCACGTCGGAAGCGGCAAGCTCGGCATGGTATTCCTTGGAAGGCGGGGCAAACGCAACGATGTCCAACGACTCGTCCACGCATTGGAACAAAACACTTTCTGCCCTGAGTGACGGGACGCACAGCGTCACTTTCTACGCCAACGACAGCGTAGGGAATGTAGGAAGCTCGCCCGCAATCTCCTTCTCCATAGACAAGACCCCGCCTTCAATCACAATCCTGTCGCCCGCAAATGGGAGTTACCGAACCGCTTCAAATGTCCCAATCATCATCAGCTCGAACGAGGCGCTGTCGTGGGCGGGTTACCGCATCAACGGCGGGGCATTGGCGAACCTGGCCAACACCACCACGACCAACTGGAACGCCACAATCTCCCTAGCCGACGAATCAACGTTCAACCTCACGATTTACGCCAACGACACGGCCGGCAACCAAGGCAACGCAACCATCACGTTCTACACAGACTCCCTACCCCCGAGATTCACCGCCACAACC
>JACQBR010000013.1 GCA_016194335.1 Microcaldota archaeon | reverse complement strand
CCTCGTTGGGGAAATTGAATTGCCCATGGCCGTGGGGCTGGTGGGCGGCGCGACAAAAACCCATCCCGTAGCGAAAATCGCGGTGAAAATGCTCGGCGTGACCCACGCCTACGAACTTGCGGAAATCATCGCCGCCGTGGGCCTCGCGCAGAACTTTGCGGCCATGCGCGCGCTTGCAACCGAAGGCATCCAGCGGGGGCACATGAAGCTCCACGCACGCAACATCGCCATCGCCGCAGGGGCGAGCGGGCCCGAGGCCGAGGAAGTCGCTGCGCGAATGTCACAGGAAGGACGCGTGCGCGCAGAGCGCGCGAAGGAACTTCTTGACGACATGAGAAAAGGCAGGAGGAAGCAAAGCGCAATCGAACCGCTGGATGAGAGGATGCCGACGGACTGAATTGCACTGCCAGCTTATTTCACCTTCAGTTCAAACGCATAGAACTCGCAGGGATAAAGCGGATTTCCCTTCGGATATCTTTTAGTCGCAAAAAGCTTGAATGAAAAGCCGGCTTTACGCGCAAGCTTCTTCATTTCGGCGACGGCGCCAAAATTCGATTGGTTGACGTAAATGCGGCCGCCCGGATTCAAACGCAAGGCAACGCCCTCAAAGAATTTCCTATGCGCCCGCAGGTTCCCGTCCCACATCGAAGCTTCCGCCAAGTCCGCGGCGGGCTTGTCCCGAAACGGGAGGTTGGCGGCAATCACGTCGAATTTCTCGTCAGGCCGTACCGAATCGAACATGTCCGAAAGCCTCACTTCGATCTTTTTGCCAAACCCGTGCCGCCTGGCGTTCTCCCGTGCGCATTTCACCGCAGACGGATTGACCTCAACGGCCAGAACCCTCCCCGCGTCCTTGTAAGCGGCGAAAATTGCAATAACCCCGGTTCCCGTGCCGACATCCAAAACGGATTCTCCAACCTTGACGGGAAAATCTTCGAGAAGGGGATTGTCGTAAAACGCCCAGAAAACGTTTTTGAAAACTATAAACTTCCGCCCATTGCAAGCGCGGATAACTCCGGATCCCGGCGTGCGCCTGAACTTTCCTGCCAAGGCGCCCTGGCGCCTGTCAAGCGCGCGGAGAGCAGCCCTAGGGAATGCCACGCTCTTCTTTCCTCACTCCCTCGTTGCTCACGCCCAAGTCCAAAACCTTGAGTTTCTTTTTCGCATAGCCACGCCAAAAACCTTCAAGCTTTTTCTTGTCCGCTGAGCTTAGGCAAAGCGCGGCAATGGCGTCCCCGCCGCCTGCGCCGGGAAGCTTTGCCACAAACGCGCCGTTCCCTTCGCTCTGGGCAATCAAATCGGAGAAATCGTCGGGCTCTATTGGCGCGCCGCTTTTCTCCCCCAGCGCCTTAGTAAGCTTGCGTCCCTGCACAAAATGCCTCTTGAAATCCTCAAGGCGCCTCTTTTGCAACGCGTTGATTGCCTTTCCGTTCTCCCCGTCCAGTTTCCCAATCAGCTCTGCGTATTCCTTGGGCCGCGATGATTTCCACTCGATGGCTTTCTTCACCATTTCCGAAGTGTTGGTGCTTTGCCCCGCAAAGCTGGCGATGGCAGTGTGAAACGAAGGAGGAAGAACGACGGGCTCGACAATGCAATCCCATTTGGAATTTATGGCGACGACAATTTCGTCCATCGGGCCTTCGCTAACCTTCCTGACTATTTCCGGCGAGTAGCGCACGTAGCGGCAGCTTCCGAAGCACGATGCCGCAACGTCAAACCCGCTGCCCACCTTTCCCTGCGCGAGCGAGTGCGCCATTTGGGCGGTCTTGTGGACCAGCTCGAGGTTATGCCTAACTGGCTTGCCGAACTCCTCGAAAATCGCCCCGACTGTCGCTACGGTCACGGCTGCGCTGCTTCCAAGCCCCGCCTTTCCCTGCCCGAAGCCGAACTCCGGGTCGCTCCTGGTCTCAACCTCAAAACCGCTAATGCCGGCATTTTGGTAAAGGAGGACGGCAACCGCAATTTCGGCGGCCTTCAGCACGAACTGGGTTTTTTTTGCAGCACGGGAGTTTTCAGCGTTGCCCGACTCAATGCGGTTGATCAAACCGGTTTTCGGGCCGAGCTTTCTCTCAAGAACCGCGTTGAACTGTGGGGCCCGGATTATTATCCTCCAATCCTGGCGCTTGCGGACGGTCGCATAAACCCGCTTGTCCACTCCCGTGACGTACGAAACGCACGGCCGCTCAAGAACGGAATAGCCGCCTATCCAGAGAATTTTTCCGGGCGCGGAAACGGTTGCCGACACGAATTTAAACACCCACTTCCCCAGAAGCTCAGCTGATTACGATTCCCTTCCCCTTCGAAAACGAGTGCTCCCTCACGTTCCCGTCCGAATCGACAAGATGCTCCTTTTCGTCCATGAGGAACTTGGGCCCCGCCCCGACCTTGCAGACGATTACTTCCTTCACTCCCGGAATTTCGCCAAGCTTCCTGCGGACTTTTGAAACGTCCTTCTCCAGAGTGTAAATGTGCGCGTTGGGCCCGGCGTCGAAAGTGTAGCCCGCCACCGCGCCGCCGGAGTTGAGTTCCATAACGGAATTCATTATCTCCTTCGAATGGTCGTTGAGGTAGGCAATGGGCGGCCACGTGTCGAGCATCACCGCGTGCATGTTGGAGCTCTCGCGCATCGCAAGTTCCGCAAATCTGGGAAAGTCCTTTGCAAGCACGGCTTTTTTCATCGCCTCAACTGTTTGGGGAAGGCCCTTAAGCCGCGCCTCAAAAAGCCCGCTGGTCGCAACCGTTTGTTTCATTCCCGCCCTTGAGGAGATTTTCTTCCTTCCCGCCTCCACGACTGCAATGACGTTGCGCAGCTCTGTCCAATGGGTGTGGGAAGCGATTTGCTGCGCGTAAGAGTCGTTTCCGTCGGCCCGGTCGCCCTTTTTCCATTCGACAAAACCGCCAAGCACGCTGCGGCACGCGCTTCCGCTACCCCTCCTTGCGAGGATGGAAAGTTCCCTCGCATCGAGGTTGAGGCCAGCGGCCTTGCTCGCGGCGCACGCAAGTGCGGCAAAGCCCGCTGCGCTTGATGCGAAACCCGCGGAAGTGGGAAAGCAGTTGAGGGAAACGGCCTTGGCTTTCGTCTTGATGCCGGCCATTTCGCGGACGAGTTGGAGCTGCACCATCCTCTCTGCGAATTCGCCCGACTTCAGGTCTGCCTTCGCGCCGTTGAGCCAAAACTCGTCGTGGCTGAACTTTTCGGAAAACATCACGGTCGTGCGGGTCTTGAGCTGCTCATCCATGGTGAAGCTCAGGCTGGAGTTGGTGGGAAGGACCAGTTTCTCATCCCGTTTTCCCCAATACTTGACCACCGCGATGTTTGCAGTTGCCTCGCAGGTGGAAACGGTTTGCATAAAAACACTAGGCGAACATTAACTATTAAGTTATTTATTAGCAAAGGCCGGAAAACGGTAAAAAAGATCAAAAATCGCACTGGGGCTGAAAACACAAAATGGCCATCCACGCGTCCGCACCAAACAAGATCCACATCGCAGGGGAGCACAGCGTGGTCTACGGAGGGCTTGCCCTCATTGCGCCGGTCGAGCTTGAAGGGAGGCGCAACAGCGTCGAGCTTTCGGTCTCCGAATCCAGTGAGGAGGAATTCGTATTCAGCGGCGATTTGGGAAGGTTCGCCATACGGCCCGACGGCAGCCAGGGCGGTGCCGAGATTTATTTCCCAATGGCCCAGTGCGTCAGGGCGGTATTTGAGAAAACAGGATTTTCCCTCAGGGGAAGCGGCAGGAAATTCGAATGCGTCCTGCATTACGGCGGGGCGCCTAAGGGAACGGGAAACTCCGCATCAATTCCAGCGGCATTGGCTGCTGCGCTCTACCGGCAGCTGGGGGTTACCCCGGGCGAGGATGACATCTTCAACGCGGCGTACGCCGTTGACAACATCTACCACGGGGGGAAAAGCAGCGGCGGGGACGTGAGGGCGGTAATCAGCGCCGGGCCGCTCCTTTTCAGGAAGGTTTTCGCCAACGGGACGGCGTCGTTCGAGTACCGCAACGTTGGATTGAGGCCGCCGGAAGGGACCGAACTGCTCCTCGCAGACTCGTACAAGTCTGGGCCGCTTGCAAACACTGCCGAGCAGATTTCAACATTCGCCCGCAGGCACGGGATTGCAAAACCGCCTGCGGAATTGCCTGAAACGGAAAGAAAGACCGTTACCGCGCCATTTGATGCGATCGTGGAAAAGATGGAAAAGGAATTCGCGGCCGGGGGGAATCCGGCCGAACTTGGAAGGCTGTTCGACCAAAACCACCGGCTGCTTGCGGAAAGCGGCGTGTCAAGCGAATGCATCGAGGAATGCGTTTCCATCTCAAGGCAAAACGGGGCGCTCGGCGCCAAGCTCATCGGCGCGGGGGGAAACGGCGGGGCAGTGCTCGCCCTCTGCGAAAAGAAGGGCATCCCGAAAATCAGGAAGGCGCTTGCGGAAAGGAAATTCGCAGCATATCCCGTCACCTTCTCGCAAAGGGGGGCGTCGGTCGATTGATGGGACTTTTGGAAAAAAAAAGAAAAAAAGCGCGCCTAGAATCCGAGTTCCTTACGAATAATTGCGATCGCATCCCCTTCCCGCACAATCTCAACCCACTTCTTGCCCTTCTTTGCAATCAGCTCGTGAAGCTCGGCGTTGGGCATCAGCGCAAACGCCTTTCCCACGGCATCAAGCATCATCTCGTCCGAAGGCGAATCGCCGAATGCGATGCATTTTCCGAGTTCAATCCCCCGCTCTGATGCGAATTCGCTCACGGCATCGAGCTTCTCCCGCGGGCTGATAACGGGGAATGAAACCCTGCCCGTGTAAATTCCGTCACGCACCTCGTACGCGCTTGCAATTGTGTAGTCCATCCCGAACGCCTCCATCAGCCCCGCCACCTCGCGGTTTGAAGCGGAGACGGAGACGAGGGTGAAATGCGGCTTGAGAAGCGAAAGCAGCCCGGAGGCGTAGGGGCGCAGGATTTTCTTGAAATGGGGGAGAAAGCGCCTCGCTTCCTTTAGGATTTCGGTTTCCTTCTTTCCCTCGAGCCCGGCCGCAAGGGCCCCGATGTAGAGTGGCGAGCTTTGCACGTAGGAAATCCTTCCGGCACGGAAGTCGGCGGTGATTTTCTGGGCGGCATCCCATTCCTTCTTGGGAAAAACCCCCTTTTCGGCAAGCACCCTGAAGAATTCCGTGTTGCAATAGCCGTTGATAAGCGGCCCGTCGACGTCGAAAAAGGCGATTCGTCCCTTCACGAACTAACTAATCGCGATGAATATTAATAAAAGAACAAAAGACCCTAAGGGCTACTTGCCCATGGAAAGGAAAACGCCTATGAGCGCATCGCCGGGAAGCGGCATTGAGCAGCGCAAGCTAGAGCACGTGGAGATCGTGCTGGGCAAGAACGTGGAATACCGGCTGAAGAAAACCGGTTTGGAGCAGATTGAATTCGCCCACAACGCGCTTCCCGAAATCAATTACGGCGACGTGAGCCTGGAGACTACTTTCCTTGGGAAGAAACTGCAGGCGCCACTCATCGTCACCGGCATGACCGGAGGCTACGGCAAGGCCGAGGAAATCAACGGCGACATTGCCGCGGCGTGCGAAAAGGAGGGCGTGGCCTTCGGGCTGGGAAGCATGCGCGCGATTTTCGAGAGGCCCGAACTCGCCTCAAGCTACGTCGTGCGAAGGCGGGCGAAAAGCGTCTTTCTCTGCGGCAACATCGGCGGCATACAGCTCAAGGCAATAGACATGAGGCGGTTGCAGAAAGTTCTCGCCGAAGTGGGGTGCGACGCGCTGTGCGTGCATCTCAACCCCATGCACGAGGCGGTGCAGAAGGAAGGCGACCTCGACTGGCGCGGCGTCTTAAGCGCGATTGAGAAAACATGCAAACAGCTCGACATTCCCGTCATCGCCAAGGAGGTTGGCACGGGCATCGGCGGGCCGCAGGCCAAACAACTGGAGGCAGCTGGCGTGAAGGCCATTGACGCCAGCGGAGCGGGAGGCACGAGCTGGGCGGGCGGGGTGGAAAGTTTCCGAGGCGGCAGGCCGGAAGCCGACACTTTCTGGGACTGGGGCATTCCCACCGCTACCGCCGTGGCCGAGTGCGTCTCAACAGTGAAGGTTCCAATCATCGCAAGCGGCGGAATCCGCAACGGGCTTGAGGCGGCAAAGGCAATCAGGCTGGGTGCGGCCCTTGCCGGCGGGGCATCGCCGTTCCTCAAGGCGCAGGCCGCCGGCGGGGAGGCGGGAGTGCGCACGCTCATCCAACGCTGGAAGAACGAATTGAAAATGGCGTGCTTCGGGACAGGCAGTTCAAACCTCCAAGCGCTGCGCAAGGCAAGGCTGCTTCAAGGGCAGTAGGGATGTTGCTGGTTGTTTCTCATTTCTCCCGTTCCCCATTATTATGGGTTTAAAGCGAATTACCAACCTAATCCTATTTCCAATGGACTCCCGGAAAGTGACTGAAGCGGCGTACAAGCACGCGCTCAAGAATGCCTTTGAGTACGGCAGTGCCAACCCATCGGCGGTGGTTGGCAAGGTAATTGCCGAGGCGCCAGAAGCCAAGACGGACATGAGAACGGCGATGCAGATAATCCGGCAGCAGGTGGAGATCGCCAACAAGCTCCCAAAGGAAGTGCTCGCCCGCGAGCTGCACAAGTTCGAGTTTGCCCAAAAGAAGGAAGAACCGCACAAGCTGCGGCTCCACGATGCGGTTGAAGGCACTGTGGTCACCCGCTTCCCGCCCGAGCCCAACGGCTTTCTCCACATAGGCCACGCGAAGGCCGCCTGGCTCAACCGAAAGGCGGCCGACGACTGGAATGGCAAATGCCTCCTGCGCTTTGACGACACCAACCCCGAGGCGGAAGACCCCCAGTTCCTCTCCGTTATCAAGGCCGATTTGCAGTGGCTGGGAGTGAATTTCCACGGCGAGAGCTACGCAAGCGACTTGATGGAAATGCTTTACGGCTACGGCCGCGAGCTCATCCTTTGCGCAGGGGCATACGCGTGCGACTGCACGCAGGAACGGATTAGGGAAAACCGCGAGAAGATGGCGGAATGCGCCTGCAGGAACAGGAGCGCGGACGAAAACTTGAAAACTTTCGAAGGGATGGTTGAAGGAAAGGCGAAGGAGGGGCAGTCCATCATCCGATTTAAGGGAGACATGAAATCCCTCAACACGGTGATGCGCGACCCCGCGATGTTCCGCATCATCGATGCGCCGCACTACCGGCAGGGAAGCAAGTTCAAGGCGTGGCCATCGTACGACTTCGAGGTGTGCATTGCCGATTCGGTAACCGGCGTGACGCACGCGCTGCGCAGCAAGGAATACGAACTTCGCGACGAGCTCTACTACGCGATTTTGGACAGGCTTGCATTGCGCAAGCCCGTAGTTTACGAAGGTGATGGGCTGGGACGACCCGCGCCTGCCCACAATTGCGGGGTTGCGCCGCAGGGGAATCCTTCCAGAAGCGATTAGGGAATTCGTCCTCTCATTCGGCCTGAGCAAGGTGGAAAGCGAGCCGAACTGGGACGCGCTCCTAAGCTGCAACAGGAAGCTCCTCGACCCCCGCGCGGGGCATTATTATTTTGTCGCAAACCCGGCGAGGCTTTCGATTGGAGGAATCGGGGAAATGGAAGGGAAGAAAATCGAGGTTCCAATTCTTGCAGGCAAGCCCGAAATGGGAATGAGAACGCACGCACTCTCAAGCAAAGTGTTCATCGACTGGAGCGACGCGGCGGAACTCAACGTCGGGGATGTTTTGCGGCTCAAGGACGCGTTCAACGTCAAGGTCGTGGGAAAGAAGAAGACTGGAATCGTCGGCGAGTTTGCGGGGACGGAATTGCGCGAGGGGAAAAAAATCCAGTGGGTCAGCGCCGAAAAGGGCGAGGCCGTTCCCTGCACGCTCCTCAAGGCCCTCGAGCTTGTTGATGATAAAGGCGAGTTCAATCCAGACAGCCTGCTCGTGCAGAAGGGCTACTGCGAAAAGGCGTGTGCGGGCCTCAAGATGGGCGACGTCGTCCAGTTCGAGAGGGTGGGATTCTGCCGATTTGACGGCAGGGACGCCGACGGCGCGATGCAGTTCGTGTGGAGCTGCTGAACCCTTCCCAAATGAGGGAACGGTCAAGTTCGTCATCGGAAACGGAGATTGGGGTGGCATTATGCGCTGGGTTTTGCGGTCCAAGATTCACAAGGCCACGGTAACGGATGCAAACCCCGGCTATGTCGGCAGCATCACCATTGACTCCGGTTTGGTGGAAAAAGCGGGCCTGATGGAGGGAGAAAAGGTTTTGGTAGCCAGCAATACCAGCGGAGCCCGGCTGGAAACATACGTCATTCTCGGGAAGAGGAATTCCGGGACAATTTGCATGAACGGCGCTGCCGCCCATTTGATCAAGCCTGGAGAGGAAATAATCGTGATGGGCTTCGAATTGACAGACAAACCAGTCCATGCGCTAAACATCCTGGTCGACAAGCGCAACCGGTTCGTGCGGTTTCTCAAACAACCAAAAGTAATCTCCCGCCTTGAGGCGTGAGTTTGATTTCTGTGATTTCGCAACCTATTTAAAGCATTTGCGGGCTTAAGCGTATTCTGCAACTGTTTTTACGTTTTGTCAAAACAGCGCTGGAAGAAGTGAAGGCGTACGAAAGGTTTTCGCCAAATGAAATTCGTTTTTGAGGTGGATTAGATGGCAAAGGCTCACGTCAAGTTCAACGCTCCTGCCGACATGCAGGCAAAGACCCTCGAGGCGGTCGAAGTGGCAAAGGCCGCCGGCGGAGTGCGAAAGGGGACGAACGAAACCACCAAGGCAATCGAGCGCGGCGAGGCCAAGCTCGTAGTCATTGCCGAGGACGTGACGCCCGAAGAGATTGTCATGCACCTCCCCATCCTCTGCCAGGAGAAGAACATCCCCTACACTTACGTGGCGGAGAAGCTCTCGCTGGGCAAGGCCGCTGGCCTCGGGGTTCCCACCGCGGCAATTGCGATTACCAAGCCGGGCGCGAGCGAGGAAGCTTTGCGCGGCGTGCTTGTGAAGGTCCGCGAGTTAGTCAGCGGAATGCCCAAGCCCGCGGCGGAAAAGAAGGAAGCCAAGCCCCCTGCCGCCAAGAAGGCGCCGGCGAAGAAGAAGGAGGAAAAGCCTCCAACAACGCCGGAAAAGAAGGAAGCCGCACCCGCTGAAGTGAAGAAAGAGTAGATTTTTCCAATAAGGGATGGTTTTGCAGAATGGCCGGGAAGAAAAAGATAATTTCCAAAAAGGAGCCCGAAGGCGGGGCGCAGGCGGGCAGGCCCGAGGAGAAGAAGGCCGCACTCATCCAAGCTGCCGGGTTCGAGTCCGAAGTGGTGGAGATAATCGGCCGCACGGGCGTTTTCGGCGAGGTCAAGCAGGTGATGTGCAAGGTGCTTGAAGGCCGCGACCGCGGGCGCGTAATCCGCCGCAACATCAAGGGACCGGTGCGCAAGGGCGACCACATCATCCTGCTCGAAACCGAGAGGGAAGCCAAGCCCATCAAGACCAAGGTTGCTAAGTAGAACTTCGAAGTGATGAACGAACAAATGGCCGAATGCTCTTTCTGCTCAAGGGAATACTCCGGAATGAACGGGGGCTTCACCGTCTTCGAACGCGACGGCACTGCAAGGCACTTCTGCTCGCGCAAATGCAGGCGGAACCAGGAAATGAAGCGCGACGCCCGCAAGTTCAAGTGGGCCAAGAAGCAAGGCGCAGTTGCCAAGGCCGCCAGAACGCCTAAGGCCGCAAAATAGTTTCTCCGCCATCCCTCCCGGCCTATTCCGGTTAAAGTCCAAGTGAGTCACCAGGGCCACAATGCCTCTTTCAAAGCTCGACTTCAAGGCCATCGAAGCCAAATGGACTAAAAACTGGCAGGAAAGCGGCACCTACCGCTTCGACGATTCCGACACTACTTCCCCAGTCTATTCCATCGACTCGCCCCCTCCGTTCACCAGCGGCGCCCTGCACATGGGGCACATGCTCTCCTATTCCTACTTCGACTTCGCGGCCCGCTTCAAGCGGATGAAGGGGCACAACGTCTTTTTCCCCCAGGGATGGGACTGCCAGGGGTTCCCGACTGAAATAAGGGTGGAGAAGAAATTCGGCCGCCTTCCCCGCGGGCAATTCCTGGAGAAGTGCAGGGAATTCACCCTCGCGAACATTTCCGCAATGAGGGCGCAGATGGACCGGATGGGTTTCTCGCCCGACTGGCGGTTTGAATACCGCACGATGGACGACGACTACCACCGCCGGGTGCAGCACTCCCTCATTGCGATGTACGAGAAGGGGCTGGTTTACAGGGCGAAGCACCCCGTGCTCTTCTGCACCGGCTGCCAGAGCGCGATTGCAAAGGCCGAGACGGAAGACACCGAACACGAGGGCCTCTTCAACACCATCCAATTCACGGTGGAGGAAACCGGGGAGCCGCTGCCGATTGCCACCACGAGGCCGGAAATGATTCACGCGTGCCATGCGGTTTTGATTCATCCCCAAGACCCGAGGGCGGAATCCCTCTCCGGAAAGCACGCAGTCACCCCCCTCTTCGGGAAGGCCGTGCCCATAATCGCCGATGCCGACGTCGAGAAGGGATTGGGGACCGGCTGCGTGATGGTGTGCTCCTTTGGAGACAAGGAGGACGTCACGTGGATCTACCGCCACAAGCTTCCCGTGTCGGATGCGTGGAACCACGCGGGAAAGGTGCTCAACGCGGGGCCCGGTTTCGACGGGCTTGCAATCAACGCAATGCGAGAGCGCGTGCTGGAGGAACTGAAGACGCAGGGAAAGCTGCTTGCGCAGGAAAAGGTTAGGCGCACCATCAAGACGCACGACCGCTGCGGAAAGCCCGTTGACTTCCTCGCGACTATGCAGTGGTTCGTGCGGATAAAGGGGCTTGAGGAAAAAATCGTCAACGCGGCAAGGAAGATGCGGTGGATCCCCGAGTTTTCCATCCAGTATCTTGAGGACTGGGCGAATTTCATCGAGTACGACTGGGTGATTTCCCGCCAGCGGGTTTACGGCACGCCCATCCCGTTCTATTACTGCGAAAAGTGCGGCAAGGGCTACGCCCCCGGGTATTCCCGGCTTCCCATCGACCCGTCCAAAACCCCCTTCGGGAAAGGCGGAAAGTGCACCGACTGCGGCGGGAACATAGTGGGCGAAAGCTCCACCTGCGACGTGTGGGTGGACTCGAGCATCACACCCCTGGTCATCACGGGATGGCCGGATGAAAAACACTCCGAACTCTTAAGGCGCGCCTACCCAGCGACGCTGAGGCCCCAGGGGCTTGAAATCATCCGCACGTGGGCGTTCTACACCATAGTGCGCTGCCTCGCCCTCACCGGGGAGGCGCCGTTTAGGGAAGTGCTCATCAACGGAAGCGTGCTGGGCACGGACGGGAAGAAGATGAGCAAGAGCGCCGGCAATTACGAGGACCCCGAACTGCTCCTGAACAAATACGCCGCGGACGCGCTCAGGCAATGGGCCGCGCTATCGGGTGCGTTCGCGCGCGACAGGCCGTTCTCCTACAAGGACGTGGAATACGGCCAGTCTTTTCTGGTCAAGCTCTACAACGCATCGCGATTCGTGGAGAAGGTCTTGGGCGATGGGAAAGGTCCGGCGTCAGGACACCTCGAGCTTTCCGAAGAGGCGGCTGCGGGAATGCGCGCGACCGACAAGTGGCTGATGGGAAGGCTGAACGAAACGGTGAAGAAATGCAACGACGCGCTGAAGGGATACGACTACTACGCGGCAATAACCGCAATCCATTCTTTCGTCTGGCACGATTTCTGCGACTTCTACCTCGAGGAAGTGAAATACCGCGCGTATTCCCAGGATGAGACGGCAAGCTCGAAGGCCGCAAAGCACTGCCTTGCAAAGGCGCTGCAAACCTCCCTGCGCCTCCTCGCGCCATTCGCGCCTTTCCTCACGGAGGAAATCCACCAGGAGATGTTTGCGGGCGTGCGCCATGCGGGAGGCTCAAGCCCAAAGGCGCACAGCATCCACAAAACCGAATACCCCTCGCCGGAAGAAGAGTATATAAATCCTCCAGAGCAAAATATTGTTGAAGTTCTCCACTTTCTGCTTGCCGAAGTAAGGAAGTTCAAGGCGTCAAAAGGCCTTGCGCTCAACCAGGAGCTCTCTTTTGCGAAAATCACGCTTAAGGAGGGCGAACTTCGCGACTTTCCCCTCATAGAGGAGGAATTGCGCGAGGTGGGCAGGATCTTGCAGGTGAGCCCCGAAGCGGGCGGCAATGAAAATTCAATTGAACCGAGAGTGTAGCAATGGCAAGGATGCATTCGAGAAAAAGGGGCTCTGCCGGCAGCAGCAAGCCCCAGGCAAAAAACGCGCCCTCATGGGTGGAATCCTCAAAGGAGGAAGTCACCGAAAAGATCATCGAGCTGGCAAGGCAGGGAACCGACCCCGCCCAAATCGGCCGGACGCTGCGGGACAAGCACGGCATCCCCAGCACGCGGGGCGTGACGGGAAGGAAGATATCGCAGATTCTGGAGAAGAACAAGCTCCTCCAATACCCCTCCGACCTCATCCACCTCATACGCAAGGCCGTCGGCCTGCGCAAGCACCTCAAGAACAACAAGCAGGACCACATCAACAAGGCGATGCTTGACCGCACCGAAAGCAAGGTCAAGCGGCTGGTGAAGTACTACCGGGGAAGGAAGCTCCCCGCCGACTGGAAGTACGACCCCGAAAGCGCCGCGCTCCTCGTCAAGTGATTTTCGACAGGCATTAGATAAAAGAAAAGGCGTGAAAAAACGATGGCAGTGACTCCCAAAAAGACGCTCACGTGGAAGCAGAAGAAGTGGTATGCGGTAATCGCGCCCAACTTCCTCAACAACATCCATGCCGCGGAAGTGACGGCCTACGAGGACGACAAGCTCATCAACCGCATCATCGACATCCCGCTGAAGGAACTCACCAAGGACATGGGCCACATCTACACCACCATCCGCCTGCGCGTCACTGACATCGAGGGGAAGAAGGCGAACACAAAGTTCATCGGCCACAGCGTCGCCCGCGAGTACATGCGAACCCTCGTGCGCAGGCGCAGGGACGTCGTGGACGCAGTGTTCGACGCGGTTTCAAAAGACGGCGTCGAATTCCGCATCAAGGCCACGGCGGTGAGCGAATTCCGCTGCAGCGAGGCGCAGAAGAAGGCCATCCGCAAGGCCATCACCATGGAATTGGCCAAGCGCGCCAATGCGCAGAACTTCGGCGATTTCGTGCGCGAAGTGATTTTCGGCCACAGCGCCCAAGACCTGCAAAAAATCCTCCACACCATCACGCCAGTTCGCAAGGTGGAAGTGTGGAAGACCGAACTGAAGGAACTTTTCGACACCGAAGAGAAGCTCGACGTTCCCCAAAGCGAGGAACCCCAGTACGAAAGGCGGCCCAGAAGGCAGGAAACCCAACAGCCCGCGCAGGAAGAACCCGCGCAGCAGCAAGAGGAAACGCCCCAGGCGCAGGAAACGGAAGAGCGGGCCGAAGCGCAAGCCGCCCCCGCCTAAACGCTCACGCGCCCAATTGGTTAAAACTACTTTTCCTCCCTTAACTCCTATTGCAAAGGGGGATTGGAATGCTGGGAGTAACGCCGGGCTGGGATATTGAAGACTACAAGAACTGGACGATAGTGCTCGCCATCCTAATCCTGGCGCTCTCGGGAATTTGATTCTCAAACCGCACCGGCTGATAGCGGATTGCATAAATAATGAAACATTGCCAGCAATCCGCTAGTTGCAAATCGCACTTCTAAAGTTCCAGAATTAATGCGATTTGCTATGAATCCCGCTGCCCCGCGATTTTCCCCTTATTCCGGTAGGCCTTCCTCATCTGCGCCTCGAGGTGGGGCCTTGCGCTCACCTTCGCCCTGCCCCTCACGTGGAGGATGAGGGCGAGAAACGCGCACATGCGCAGGAGGGACGCGGCAAGGCCGGCGATTGAGTTTTGCGAAACGTCGAAGTATATCAGCGCAAGCTCCGAAATGCCGAGGAAAACGCCGCAGAGGAGGAGAATCCAGTAGCTCCCCTGCTCGCTCCGGCTTTGCCTCCCTTCGGCGGAATGCATTCCCGCAAGCGAGTAGAAAATCATCACCGGCGCGACGGCTATCGACGCGGCGCGGGAGAGGAGAATGAGGAACTCGAGGAGTGCCATTCAGTAAGAAGAGGCATGGCCGATGATAAAAAGGCTTTTGATTTCCAACGGTGCAAACAATGTGGAGGGAGAAACGCGCAATGTTCAGCTTCGAGCCTTCCAGAGCCCCCGCTTCTGCGGGGGTTTACATTTTCCGCGACGCCGTGGCGAAGGTGCTTTACGTAGGCAAGGCCAACGTGCTGCGCGAGCGCATCCGGTACTATTTCCTCCCTCCAGAAAGGCAGTTTGGGAAGACCAGGGCGCTGATGCAACGGGCGCAAGGAGTGGAATTCATCTCCACCAACAGCGGGCACGAGGCGCTCGTCCTGGAAAACGCCCTCATCAAGCAGCACCGCCCCGAGTTCAACAGCGACCTCAAGGACTCCCACCGCTACACCTACCTCGTCGTGACGGGAGAGGAATTCCCCAGGCTGCTCACCGTCCGCAAGCCGCCGGAGGGGCCAAAGGCCGGCGGGAAGGTGTTCGGCCCGTTCACCAGCGGAATCTCGCGCGGGAATTTCGTGCGATTCGCCCAAAAGACGTTCAAAATCCGAACTTGCCAGACGCTGCCCAGGCAGCCGTGCCTGCAGTATTACCTCGGCTATTGCTCGGGCCCGTGCGCAGGGCTGGTTTCAAAGGAGGATTACGCAAGGGACGTGAGGCGCGCGGTTGACCTCCTGGAAGGCAGGGGAGGGGAAATCATTCGGGAAATGGAAGGGGAGATGAGGGCCTCTTCCGGGCGCATGGAATTCGAAAAGGCGCTTTCGCTCAGGAACAAAATCGAGGCAGTAGGACGCGTTTCCCAGAGGCAGGTGGTGGAGAGGCACGTGGCCTCGAATGAGGACGTGATCGGAATCGCAAGGAAGGGCGGGAAATTTTTCGTGAACGTCTTTTCAATAACGCGAGGCGCGATTGCGCAGAGGCAGGCATACGCGCTGGATGCGGTGGAGCCTTCCGGAATGCTTTCCCAATTCATTTCCGGCTACTACGCAGAGAGGCTGGTTCCGGACTTGATCATAGTCCGCGAAAGGCCGGACGACTCCGATTCGCTCGAAAAGTTTCTGGAGGAAACGAAAAAGGGGCGCGTGCGCATCGCGGTTCCCGAAAAGGGCGGGAAGATGGAACTGCTCGAGCTTGCCGAAAGGAACGCAGCGCTGCTTGCCGGAGAGGCGGACACGCCCAACGACGTGCTTGCTCTCCAACGGGCACTCAAGCTCGACTCCCCCCCGAACGCAATCGAATGCTTCGACATCAGCACGCTCTCCGGCTCTTTCACCGTAGGGAGCATGGTGCGGTTCGAAAATGGCAAGGCGCGAAAGTCGCGCTACAGGAAATTCAAGGTGAAGACCGCGGGGGAAAAGCCCGATGATTTTGCCTCGATTGGGGAAATTGTCTTCAGGCGGTTTGCCGGCACGCTTGCAGGGCAGATGCCCGGCCCCGACTTAATCGTGATTGACGGCGGGCCGGGCCAGCTCTCCGCAGCGCTTGACGCGCTTGTCCTGGCGGGCGCTGATATTCCCTGCATCGCGCTTGCAAAGCGGTTAGAGGAAATTTACTCGCCCAACGCGCTCGCCCCCCTGCGCCTGCCTCACTCCCACCCCGGCCTCAAGCTCCTCCAGAGGGCGAGGAACGAGGCACACCGCTTTGCCATCACCTACCACCGCAAGCTGAGGGGGAAGGGAATGACCGCGCCGAAGCAGGACGAGGAATTGGCCAGAATAGGAAATAAGCGTGATGCAGCCCCATTTGGAAAAAGAACTGCTTCAGAAAAAGAACCTCAACCGCAAGAGCCCGAACTGCCGTTCAACTACTGAAGGGACTCCCGCGCCAGCCGCCCGGCCATTGACCCGCACGGAGTATAACCCTTTGCCAATCTACTATCCTTCAGAGGCTGCGGGCAGGACATTGCCTGCAGCCAACCCCATTTATCCCCACCCAGTGTTTTGCAATGGCAAGCGGCAGTTACGGACTTCTCGACAAGCGCGTTGCGGACCTGGCGAAGGCGAGGTTTGGCGAGCTGACGGAAATCCAGGAAAAGGCGATCCCCCACGTGATGCGGGGGAATGATGTGCTCGTGATTGCGCCCACGGGATACGGCAAGACTGAAAGCTGCACCCTGGCGATTTTGAGCAAGATGCTTGCCAACATCGACGCCGGCAAGACCGAAGGGATCCAGTTCCTCTACATCACACCCCTGCGCGCGCTCAATCGCGACCAGATGGAAAGGCTTGCCTACTGGTGCCACTTGCTGGGAATCTCATTGGCAGTCAGGCACGGCGACACGACGCAAACGGAGAGAGTTAAGCAGAGGGAAAAACCGCCGCAGCTTCTGGTCACCACTCCCGAAAGCCTCAACTCTCTCTTAATCGCGCCGAAAATCCGGGACAACCTCCGCAACATTCAATGGGTGGTGGTGGACGAGGTGCACGAGCTGCTCGACTCCAAGCGGGGAACGCAATTGGGCCTCGCGCTTGAGAGGCTGAGGGAGAGGGTGGGGGAAAAGGGCGGCATACGAAATCAAAACCAAGATTCGGACTTTTCCACCGATGCGCAGAATCCCGTTGTTGATGGAAAAAACACTCCCAGAAACAATTTTCAAATCATAGGCCTGAGCGCGACGGTGGGCGACGAGGTGAAGGCCGCGGAGTTCCTCTCGCCCCAAACTACGACGGTGAGGATGGGCCTCGAGAGGGAAATGAAGCTCACGGTGGAATATCCCTCAAGGGCGCCGGGTGACGAAATCCCCGCGGGCTTGGGGCTTGACGGAGCGACTGCCGCGCGGCTCGATAGGCTTGCCGAACTTATCGGAAAAGGGAACGCGACGCTTGTTTTCACCAACACCCGCTCGCTTGCCGAGAGCCTGAGCGCATTGCTTTTCCAGATAGAGCAGCTGCGGGGAAAGATTGCGGTGCACCACGGAAGCCTCGCTAAGGAAGCGCGGCTTGAGGCGGAACGGGAGTTCAAGCTAAAGGGCGGGGAGCGCAAGCTCAAGGCAATCGTGTGCACCTCAAGCCTCGAATTGGGAATCGACATTGGAAGCGTTGACCAGGTGGTGCAATACCACTCGCCAAGGCAGGTGGTGCGGCTGCTCCAGAGGGTTGGCCGCAGCGGGCACTCCAAGAACCTCACGCCCCACGGGCTCATCATCGCGGTGGAAGGAATGGATTGCGTGGAAAGCGCGGTGATGGCGGACAGGGCGGGAAGGCGGCTGCTTGAGCATTCGCGCTTCGCACTCAACAGCCTTGACGTGCTGGCGCACCAGATTGCAGGCATTCTTCTTGACAACGACGGGAAGAACGTGGAGTGCGGCAAAGTGTTTGGAATCTTCAGGCGCGCGGCCCAGTTCAAGACCCTTTCCTACGAGGAATTCATCCACACGTGCAAGCAGATTTCGAGCCAGCGCCTCATTTCACTCTCGGACGACTATTCGCTGATGACCACATCGCGGGCGACCAAGCTCTATTACTACGAAAACCTCTCCACGATCCCGGACCTTAGGAAATTCATCGTCAAGGACGCGGGCACCCGCCGCATCGTCGCCACGCTTGACGAGGAGTTCGTGGCGGAATACCTCTCCAAGGACGCGGCGTTCATAGCGCGCGGACTGCCCTGGAAGGTTCTCAGCATTGCGGGGCAGGAGGTGGTTGTAGAGCAGGAAGGCAGCTACACCGCGGCGGTGCCCGACTGGGTGGGGGAGGAGATTCCAGTTTCGCTTGAGGCCTGCCAGGAAGTGGCATCCCTTTTGGACGGGGTGATTGAGGGGAAAACCGGCGAGTGGCAGTTGACCAAGGACTACCACTGCGCAAAAAACGCCGTTGCGCAAATCTCGCAATTCGCCGAGAGGCAAAGGCCGTTTTTCACGCCCAAGCCGAGAACATTCTCTATCGAATCGTCGGGAAAAACCATCATCATCCATTCGTTTGCAGGCAACCAGGTGAATGAAACCATCGGCCGCGCACTCTCATTTCTCGTGAGCGCCTCTCTGGGCCAGAGCGTGAGGATGAGGCCAAGCGCGTTTTCCATGGCGTTTGAGTTTTCGAAGGAATATCCCCTTGAGAAGCTCCTCAAGCTTCTTGGCGAGCTCAAGGGCGATTCGCTCGAGTCGGTCCTCAACCGCGCCGTCCCCCACACCCCGATGTTCCGCACGCGGTTTGTCGACGTGGCCAAAAGGTTCGGCCTCATCCGAAAGGATGCAGACCTCAATCGCATAAACCTCAAGCGCCTCGTTGAGGCGAACGAGAATACGCCCGTGTTCCGCGAGGCGCTTGCCGAGCTTCTTTACTACAAGCTTGACGTGGAGAATGCAAAGAAGGTTCTGGCAGGGTGGAAAACGTGCATCGTTTCGAAGGCTGAACTCTCCCCCATTTCCAAGGACTTTCTCGAGTTCTGCGGGTTTGGCGAGCTGCTCGCGCCGGTTGAGCCCACGGAAATGGTGGTGAAGGCGTTCAAGGAGAATCTGCTGCGCCAGCGCGCCTTCCTATCGTGCAACTACTGCCTCAACCCCTTCAGCCTCGCCCTCAAGGAGGCGGGGAGCGCCATCTCGTGCCCCAACTGCGGCTCGACCCAGGCGACGCTTGGCGAATACCGCGCTGTTGTGAAGAAGTCAAACGAAGGCAAGGCCCTTACCCCCCCTGAACGCGGCAAGCTTGACGAGGCGCGGCGTGCCGAGTCCCTCATCAGCGCCTACGGAGGCAAGGCGCTCATTGCGCTCTCAACTTACGGAGTCGGGCCGCAGAATGCCGCGCGCCTCCTCACCCGCCTGCGCGACGACGAGAACGAGTTCTACACCGACATGCTCGAAGCGCAGAAGCAGTTTATCAAGACGAGAAAATACTGGAGGGCGTGAAGGACAATTCACACAAGACAAAAAACAAAATCAAATCCCAAACATCTTCCTGATTCTCGCTAGAAACCCTCCTTCTTTTTTCGTCTCCCCGCCGACAATAATTTCCGGTCCGTGCCTCTGCACAATCAGCTCATTGGCGGGAGGCGCGCGCTCTTCAAGCACGAGTGCCTTCACTCCTACGACTCTGGGCTTGTCCATCGTTGCTCACTAACTGCTGAAAACTATTTTTGGCCGGGTAAGCTTATTCTGGGAGGGAGGCAGGGCGCTTGCGCTTAGCGCGTCGGGGTGTTCGATAAAGAATTTCGCCGCCTCCTTGTTAAGCGGGTCTTGGGGGTTGGGGTTGGCAAGCAGTTGACGCAACCCGGCCACGAGGGAAGCGACGGTCTGGCCTTCGGCCCACGCGTTGAGGAGGTGGATGCACACTTTGCCGTCTTCGCTGCGGATGTTGGGGTGGAATATTGGAGTGAGCCACACCACGTCCATCCCCCCAGCGTAGGGATACTCGCGCTTGAGCGAAACTCGCACGCGGTGGGAGCCGGCCTTGCCCACCGAGCCGTCGGAATTAAGAAAAAACCCAGCGCCCCTAACGGTAAAGTCGTATTGGGTGAGGTCGGAATTGGCGCTGAAGCTCTCGCCGCTCGCGTCAAGCTCGGCCTTCTCGCTTGCAAGCCTGCGGCGCCAGATGGATTCGGGCAGGAAGGGCATACGAATGTAGTGGGCGAGGAAAAGATTTAAACAGGCGGGGGGGCCAGTGGCCATTCTTTCGCTTTTCTTACACGTTCGACATCAAATGGATTGAAGAACTCCCCTCCACAATCGCACTTAAAACCCGGAATAACCAGGCCTCTGAGCTTCAGATTGGCCCGCTTCATTATCCTTCCACAATGGCAATGCGTTTCCATGTGAGATTAGGGGCTTCAGCCTCCCGTCGGGTCGGGCATGAGGATGAGCTCGCTCCCCGTAAGCACTCCCGCCTCGGCAAGAGTCGCCTCGGGCGAGAGTATCTTGTTGTCCTTCGTCGCGAGGACGAATCGGTCCTTGAGCTGGAGGTTTTCCGCCAGCACGTCAAGCACGCTTGAGACGGTGAACTTCTCCTCCACAGCAAGCACTATTTCCTTCCCGCTTGTCGAGTGGGTGACGGTGATGTTGTATTCGGGCATTGAAAACCACCTCAAATGGGCAACTGCCTGTTGGCCCCGCATAATGGCGCCGCCTTTATTTCGGCGACCTATTTTTAATTAACGTTAGGGTTTATACTTACACTCCCGCCGAAGGAAGTTGGCCGCGTTGGCCGGCTGGTTCAAGCTTTAAGCTTTCGAGCGCTAAAACGGTCAAGAGGGGGGTAGGGAAGGGAATGGACGGGGAGACTCCAACGGAAGAAGAGAAGAGAGCAAAGGGACCGCCCCAAACCCAGCTTGCGAACCCCGCTTGCGAACAACCCCCGGCCCAACCGCAGTCATCTGGGGAAGCCCAACAATCGGCGCCCACCCCACCCGCGGCGGAACCCCAACCCGCACCCGCTCCACGGCCGACGGGCCAAATCCAACCAACCCAAAACCAGCAAGCCGCGGCTCAAAACCAAACGCCCATCCAGCCGCTTTCACCAAACGCCCCGCAAACCCAACCACCAGCAGCCTCAAATGCTCTCCAAACCCAACCACCCCAATCGGAGCCAAGGCCCACGATTCCCGCGATTGCCGAGCAGGTGAAGGAAGAAAACGAGAGCCTCACGGTTTTGGAAAAGAGCCTTCTTGACGAGATGCACAAGCGGGGGGAAATCACCAAGGAAGAGAAGGACAGGATAGAACGGGAGGCGGTTGAAAGGAAGAAACTCCGCCCCAAATCCACTGCCAAGCCGCGCGTGACGCACGTGAAGCGCACTGCCGTCCGCCGCACGAGGACGAACCCCGCCGCAGAGCCTACGGCCGCACCAACTCCATTGCAAAATGAAGAAGCGGAGGGCACTGCACGCGAGGACGCCGCACTGAACGAGGAGGAAACCCAACTGCCGCAAGACCAACGGCAGGCACCACCCACGGCCCCCGCCCAAAATCACGAGCCCCCTGCGGCTTCAAGAAAAAAAACCGCCCCTGCGACGGTGCTGGAGGAAGCGCCCCTGCCGCAAACGCCGATGAACGAAGGGGAGTTGGATGAAATCAAGGCGGCCGAGCTTCCCCGCGAAACGCCGCCAACGGCAAGGCCGAGGGTAATCTCCGCGGGCAAAGCCCAGACACAATCACCCCAACAGCCCCAGCCGCAACAGCCATACCGGCAAGCCGGCCAACTGCAGGCACCACCGCAACCCCAATCGCAACAAACTCCAGCCGTTCCACAACCGCAGGCGCAGCCTCGGCAAACGCAAGCCGCGTCTGAAGGCGCGCCGGGGCCGCGCGTGGTGGAGGAACGGGATTACTCGATGCTCGTGGGGAGACGGCCGCTTGCGCGCGGGGAGATGGTGAACGGAAGGCCGCTTGACTACCAAAGCGAGTTGGAAAGGAGAAAAAGGGAGCAGGCGAGCCGCGACGCTCTGCCACTCCAGCCCGGAGCGGGGGAGCCGCTCGTGATGGACGATGCCACGCGCAAACAGAGGGAAGTGGAGCTTGCGATAAAGATTGACGAGGAAAACAGGAGAAAGCGCTCGCTCGTCTCAAAAATCAGGGGTTTGCTGCACATCTGAAAAAACCAAATCGGATTGAGGCGGCAAACTCCCCAAAAAGGCGGATGAAACCCATGTTCGGACTTTACCTCGAGCAGGGCGAGTTTGAAAAGGCATTGTCGCAGGCAGGGGAAGCCGCAGGCAAAAGCCGCGAGTGCATGGGGCTCCTTGCCGGCAGGGCCTATGCCTTCCGTGGAAACGCATACGCGGTTGCCGACGAGTACATCACCGCAGGCAACGACTCCACGGCGGTGAGCGTGAAATTCGGCCACGAATCGTTTGGCGAACTTGCCAAAAGGATAAACGAAGCGAAAAGGAAGGGAAAAATAATCGTGGGCTGGATCCACTCGCACCCCAACTACGGGTGTTTCCTCTCGGCAACGGACGTGAGGACGCAGAAGACTTACTTCACTGAAGAATTCAGCACCGCAGTCGTCACCGACCCCGTGAGGAGGGAGACGAAGGCGTTCAAACTGGTGTCAGGGAATGCAGACGGCTACAGAGAAGCAGGATTCGCAACCTACCGAAAGGCCTAGGCAAACCAGGCTCGAATCGGAAGAAAGGAACCCATCCAGCGCCCAGCAGGCCAAAGGCCAGCCGGAAAAGGAGAATGGGGATTCGCAAGCGCCTGAGGGCAAGGCGAACCCGATTGGGGAAACGAATGGAAATGCCGCAACGGAGGGGAAAATAATTTACCAACAAACAAAAAAGACCGCGAAGGTTGCCAAGGCAAGATCCCCAAGGAAGCCTAAACCCGCCAGGAAACGCCCGCTCTCCAAGTTCGATTCCGACTTTTTCAAGCTCGTGCGGCGTGGCGAGTGGAGCTTCAGGAAAATCTGCGACATCCTCGGGGTGGCGCCCGCGATTGCGCGGGAACGGATGCTCGCGCTCGAGAAGAGGGGCATGGTCGCGTTTGACAAGCTCGACCCCGACGCCATACGCCTCACGATAAGGGGATACAACGCATTCGACCCCCGCGACCTCACGCTCTCGCTCGAGAAGAAGATGATGGGAAAAACCGCGAGGGCAAAAACCGGCTCCATTGCAATGGGAGCAATGGGAAGGGAAAACAACGAAACCGCAACAGGCAACACCGCAATGAATTCGCCTGCCCCAACGCCTGCGGCAGGAACAATTCCTACGGCCCAACCGGAATTGCCCAAACCGCCGGAGCCCCTCCCTGCGCACGCCGCGATGGACTTGGGGGAATTGATTGCGCGGGGAGCGCCGAGAAAGGGGCAGAAACCCCACCGGCAAACGGAAAATGAAACCGATGCCGACACCAGACAAAACCAAATTTCCGCCAGGAGGGGCATAGGGCAACTCCTGCCAAGCGCCCAAACCGCTCCGATGCCGGCATCACGGGCGCCGCTTTCACCCCCGAGGGAGATTAACGAAACGGCAGCCAGGATTCCCGCGGGCGGCGAGAAGTGCGAGCTGTGCAAGGCGGCATTCACCCTGCACGTCAGCGGTGGCAACCCCAAGTACGGCCACTGCTTCTGCGGCGCGGCATACCACCGCGACTGCTACGATGAGATGCTTGGGAACAAGCTGGGCTGCGCGCGGTGCGGCAAGGAACTGGAAATCATCCTCGACCGGCACAGCAGGGAGAGCATGAGGGGCATAAAGAACGCGTTCGAGTAACGGAAGGAGAGCGAACAGAGAAACTATCTCCTATAACAAACCCGAATTGCCATCAGGCAAGACGCAAAAAAGGGGTAAAGGAAAAAAAGTAATGGGAAAAAAGAAAACAAAAAAAAACAAGAGGAAATTGAAAAAGAACAAGAGAAAGGGGAAGTCGCGCTTTACTGCACGATGATTCTCCCCTTGGTCCCGTAGCGGCTTTCGACGTATTCGTAAGTGCCGACTGCGTTCATCTGCCTTGAGAACTTCTGCCTAGGCGAGATGAGCCCGCTTGAGAATTTCTCGGGCCCGCTGGTGACGCTGAAGTCATGCAGCACGCCGTCGTCATTCTCCCACGCTACGGTAATGCCCGCCTTCACGCTGATTTCAAACGGGGTGAACCCGCCGTTGATGATTGCAACCTGGTTGGTCGCAACGGGAGTCGCGCCCGCAGGGACGGGGGTGGGCGTGACGAGAGGGATGAACGAGGGCTTCGGCGTTGCCGTGGCCTCTGGCACTGCGGGTGATTCCGGAGTGGGGGTCGCTGCTGCCTGCGCCGCCGGCTGGGGCGAGAGCAGGTAGATAAGCCCGGCTCCGACAAGCAGGACAACTACGATACCTACGACATACCTGGTTTCCATGAGTCGCAACCACCTTGAAAAGTTAACCCGCTTCACGGGGCTGGAATACTTGTGTTTTGAGGCGGTTTTATACCTTGCGATTAAAAGGCGGGCGCAACCCTGGCAGTTTTCAGCCGTGAACGGGGCACTTGGGCCTCTTTGGCACCTCGAAGACCGACGCGGAATTGGTCAAGCCGTTGAAAAAGAGGTACTTGCCAACGAGATTGTCCTCCAGCGCCTCGAACTTGCGCTCCTTCCTTGAGGAAAGCGGCCTTCCGTTGAGCGGATTCATTTCTTCAGGCAAATTGGACTTCATCGCAATTTTCACGAACTCGTTTGCCTGCACCGCGGCGGTGAAGGAAGTTGCGGTTGCAATCGCGGGAAACTTGGGGTCGAGAAACTCCAGCTTCTCCCCCGTGCAGGAATACCTGCCCCACATCGCGGCATAGTCCCTGCGCGAAACCCCGCACTCAAGGCACGCGCTGCCTCCCTTCACCACCTGCACCTTGCCGTTGAAGCCGAACGTCCCGCCGTCAATGAGTGCGCACTTTCCGTAGCAGTGGGCGTTGAGGTGCAGCCTCGCGCCGAGGTTGTCCAGGCAGGAGAAGCAGAAGTCGAAGTTGAGGAAAAGGCCTTCGGGAAGTTCCTCGGCCCGTTTGACAACCGCCGCGACCCTCGCGGTCGGGTTTATCCCCTTAGCCCCGCGCGCAACCGCCCTGGCCTTGAACTGCCCGCCGTCAAGGGCGTCTTGCGGGGTGAAAAGCACGCAGCGGTTGAGGTTGGCCGCAACCACGCGGTCGTAATCGACCACCACAATCTCTGCCACGCCGAGCTGCAGGAGGTTTTTCACGACCTCGTTGCCAAGCGCGCCCGCGCCCACCACGAGGCAGCGGGAGTTTTCAATCGCGGACTGGTCCCAGCCCCTGATGCGCTTCTGGCGGTCCCACTGGTCGGCGTCGATGATTTCGGACATTGTTATCCCGGAAGGTATTTTGCCCCATCCGAATTTAATCCGTTGCGTTCAAATGATTAGCCATGATCGGGATAGTCTATTCCGGCGAAGATGCGGCCGGGACCAACATAGCAAGCGCCATCAGCGAAAAGTCCGGATTGCAGCAGGAAGACGGCCTCGCCTCCAAAGACGGCAGGCACGAGGTCGGGCTCCACACGGGAAACTTCCAAGGCATTCCGCTATCACTCTTCAAGGCAGATTCGCGCCTGAGCAACCAGAGCGAATTCCTCTCCGAACTTGAAGAATTGAGAAAGTGCGAGCTGGTCATTTTCGCTTCAAGGCACCGCAGCGCCGAAGGCACGCCGTCATTCACCGCCCACTCCACGGGAAACTGGGGCGGCGGGCTGAAGTGGGGCGGAAGGGAAAGGGAATTGGGGAAGACGAGCGCAAGGGCGATTGCGTGCGCATACCGGTGGTTTTGCAAACATAATTTCGAGGGATTTGAAAACTCGATGGAGGCCACGCACCACGGCCCCACCTCGCTGGCGGCGCCCTGCGTTTTTGTGGAATTGGGAAGCGGCGAGAACGAATGGGGAAGGGAAGACGCGGCACGGCACGTTGCCGACTGCATTCTCCACATTTGCGGCAATTGGAAAAACGAGCCGGGCAAGGCCGCAATGGCTTTTGGAGGCACGCACTATTGCTCCAAATTCAACCCTTTGGTCGAGGACGGAAAATACTGCGTGTCGTTTGTCGCCCCGAAATACGCAATCGATTCGCTGGATGGAAAGATGGTTGCGCAAATGATGGAAAAAACGGCCGGGGGAGTAGAGGTTGCACTCGTGGACTGGAAGGGGACGAACCAGCCCCAGCGCGAGAGGCTCAAAAACGCCTTCGGGCAAATGGATTTGCAGTGGGAGAGGATATAGAAAATGGCAACTGCCTCCGAACGCTTCATCCGGACGCGGCAATTCAAGATGGAATTGAATGCGTTTTACGGCTAGAATCTGCTCCGCGGAATGGCCCTCTGCCTAAGCCCAAGTTTCTGGAATGCAAGAACAAGTTCCCTGAATTTCCCGCTCTCGTCCTCGCCGGCAACTGAAGAGAGTTCAATCGAACCGGGCTTGCGGACGAACCTCACTCCAGGCAAAGAGTGGAACCCTTCCATCCTCAGGAGTTTCTCGGCCGCTCGAAGTGAAGGCGTTGCGAGGGCCAAAGCAACTCGGGGGCGTATCGTGACATATGAGATGTCAAGCCGGCTTTTTGCATTTTCATGACCAAGAGCCGCATTCTCAAGGTCGACCTTGACTCCCTTGAGCTGGTGCAAATTTCTGGCCAGTTCCTGCATAAGCGACCCACCACGCTAGATTATGTGGTACGCATTCTAAAACCACTCGCCCATCCTTTTCTGCGAGAGGATTACGCTTTTGGAGACGTAGTGCCTAATGGGCCGCTCGAGCCGCGAGCCCAGCACGCCGAGAGCTTCCTGAAGCGTTGCGCATTTCGCGGGGGAATTCCGAAACGCGTTGCGGACATTTTCGCGAACCTGCCACACGCCGAGGGGAACTTCGTAACCCGCGCCTATTTCGCGGAAGACCACCACGCGCGCCTGGCGGTTGAGGGCGTCGAGGGCCTCGGCGCAGGCGAGCCTGCCGGCGTAATAGCCGCCGCCCTCGTTCTCGGCGTAAGTGGTGCGGCCTTCGAACGGCTCGTGCTCCTGGATTATCCCGCCTTCGCCCATTGCCGCCCACGGCGTGGCGGGCGCCCAAGCCTCGAACTGCTCGAATTCCCACTTGCCTGGAATGAGGAGTATTTCGAAATGGTTGGATAGGAAGGTGTTGGAATAAATCGAGAATTCCCCCACTTCCGGCAGGTCCCTCACCCTTTGAAGAACGGATTTTGCGATGATGTCGTCCGTGGCGGTAATCGCCCACTTGGTGGGGACGAGCCGCCTCTGCACGCCGAGCACGCCCGCGCTCAGCAGCTTCTGCAGATAGTAGTAGCCAAAGCCGTGCCCGAGCAATTCCGGGACGGCCGTTGCGACCTTGAGCTTCTCCCCGATAACCGAATCGATTTTGGCGGGAATGGAGGGGTTGCCGGCCAGTTCCATCCGTTCCATCATCCCGCTGGGCCCTGTTGGCTGCGCTACCGGGGAGAAATACATCGAGAAGGAAGGGGGCTTGGAGAATGAAGCCTCCACGTCAACGGGCGTTGTGGAAAGCACGCTGTCCTGCAATTCAGTCGCGAACCTCGAGTCCGGTTCCCTTACCGAAATGCGCTTCTTCCCCCTGACCAGTTGCAGGCGCATCCTGACCAGGTCCGCGTACGAAAGGGAGCTCCAGCGGGTCGGGTCGTCCAAAATGCCGGCTTTGAGCGCCCCGTTTCCTTCCGAACCTGCCCAGTTGCCCTCCAGAGCAAGTAGGGGACCGCCAAAAACGCCGGGATAGCCCTCCTCGCCGATGAAAATGTTCGGCGGCGTGGGGCCGAAGAAATCGTAAGGCAGCTTTTGGGCCAAGTCCCTGCGCGCAAGAACCTCCGCAAGCACGGGTGAGGATTGCGAGGCGGGGTAGAGCTTCCCCCCGTGGCGCAGCATCACCGAACCCCCGCTGCTCACCACCTCCAGATCCTTAAAGACCGAGCGCTTCGGAAGGCCGAAAACGGAAGAGACGACTTTCACGCATTTAGGAGGGGGGGCGATGCAAGAAAAGCGTTGCGCAACCGGCTTGCCGCCCTTCGTGCAAATGAAGATGGGTGAAATTTGGCGAATCCCCCAAAAATACTTTTTGTGAAAAAAATCAGACTTTGAAGGAAAAAAGAACCCAATGGAAAAACCCGAAATCTTTTGGAAAGAAAAGAAAAAAAAATTCTTCAAAAAAATGTGGAAAAAAATTTGCGGGGGCGTTTGGTGGGATTTGGGGAGGCCGGGGGGCGTACTCGTCCCAAGATTCTGGAAGGAAAATAATGGAATTGCACATTATGGTATGCTTAACTACCGCCTGCCGGAAGGCGATTTGAACCTCGGGATTACCGGAAGCGGAGAGAGCCGGGCCGTGAGCCACTTAACCCCCTTACGAGCCCCATAGGTAACTCATACAAGCCACTTACAGGTCACCGGCTGGCCCCATACCAGCCCCGTAAAAAGGCCCATTTGCCTCTTGAAGCCACTTACTGGCCTCCTATGGCCTCTTACTGGAAGAACAAGCCTTTTAAAAGACAACTGCGTACTTACAGAAGATCGAAATGGCGGGAGAACCGGTACAGATTTTCGAGGGCAAGCAAAAGCTGCTTTCGGGCCTTGGCTGGAGGGAGAACCCCTTTGTCAAGGACCTGCGGCAGCAGGACCGGGAAGGGTTTCTCAAATACCACTGCCCGCTTGACGGCGAGAAAATCGTCGAGAGGCTTGCTTTCGACGCCAAGGCGGTGCTCCTCGTGGGGCCCAAGGGCGTGGGCAAGACCAGCGCGATTTATTACACCAAATATTCCCTTCCGGCCGGGGAATTCGACAGCGCGATAATCAAGGAACCCCCCTCAACGCTTGACGGCCTTGCTGAGGAATTGGGCGTGGGAAACAGGCCTTCGGTCCTTGGCGGGCTCTTCGCCCCCATCGCAGGCGCGCTTGGAATCGCGAGGAGGGAAAAGGGCATTTCAAGGGCGGAAATTGCCGAGAGGCTCAAGAGGAGGGAAAGGAAGCTCGTGGCTTTCGTGGATGAGGCGCACCTTGCGCCCAACCCGCAGATGTACATGGAGTTCAAGTACCTCCTTGACGAGGTGCCGCAGTTGAGGATGGTCTTCTGCGGGCTTGACCGCTCGCCGTTTCCCGACAGCCTCATGCACCTCATCGGCGAGAACAACGTTTTTGCGAGGAAGGGGTTCAGCGCGCCCGAAATGAAGCGCATCATAGGCCACAGGATTTCGGCGGTGGGGGGCAGCGGGACGCACCCGTTTTCGGACGGCGCCCTTGACGAGGTGCTTACCGAGCAGAACCTCCTCACCCCCCGCTACGTCTTTGACGAGCTGAACAACAGGCTGGCGAAAATGGCTTCGGGCAGGATTGACCCGAAGGAGGAATCGTCGCGCCTCAGCGTGAACGACCCGATAGTGCAGGCCGCGATTGCCGACGTGAACGGAAGGAACGGAAACGGGGCTGCCGCAATGGGCGCGCAAGCCTTTGGCAAAATCACCCACGCCCACGCCGACTGGTGGGTGATGCTCTCCCCCAGCCAGCAGAAGGTCATGGAACTGCTGCTCGAGGGGGGCGGGCTGACGCTTTCCGAAGTGTGCAAGCGGGCGGGCCTATCCCAGAACACGGCCTTCAACGCCCTCTACCAGTTGCGCGGGGACGACGGGAAGGAACTGGAACGCAAGAAGGAAGTGCCGTTCCCGCTGGTGGAGGCGAGGGCGAAGCTCGTGGGCGGCAGGAAGAAGAACCTCTACTACGCGTCGGAAAAGGTGCGCAACCTCTTCACCACGACGTGAAGGGAAGAAGAAAAACGCGATTGGCAAAACAAAGGAGGTGGGAATTGGATGGATGCAAACCTTATGTCAATAGGACAGCTTACCGAACACGCTGGCAAGACGCCGTTCAAGTTCGAAGTTCAGAATGGGATTGTCAAGATGAGCGTGGACGGCATTTACGGCGGCCTCCTCCGCGGCACGAAGAGGATGGGCTGAAAAATCCAAAAATTGATTGGGAGAGAAATTAATTTCTTTCGTTAAAAGAAAAAAAAACGATCGCTTGACTCAACGGGCCCTCATGTCGTGGTGGGCAAAGGGGCGCGTTGGGAAAATAAAATCCGGTGGTGGGACGACAAGTGGCAAGACGCACAGTTTTCTCCATGTTCGACATGGACGACTTCCTAAGGAACGGCGGCGCCGAGAGGGTAAGCGAATGCGCTTCCAAAAAACTCGGTGAAGTGCTTGAGGAGAGTGGAAAGGAACTGCTCTTCCGCGCGAAGAAGCTTTCGGCCCACGCTGGAAGGAAGGAAGTTAAGAGGGAAGATATCCTCCTCGCGGCGCAGTTGATGAGGCTGGCGGGATGAAGGGATAGCCGTGCCTAAATTTGCTCGGGATAATCTCCATGCAAAGTTGCAAAGCCTTATTATGGAATCCAAGCAGAGGAACCGGCTTACCGCAACGGTTTCCTCGGTGAAGGACACCGTTAGGGGAACATCATTCCTCAAGGTGAAGCTCTACACCCGCGACGTTGGGGGACAGGCGGAGCCGGAATCAAACCCCCTTCTTGAAAGAGATTACGAAAGGGTTGCGGCCGAACTGGAGGCTCACGGCAACTCACTTGCGGAAAAACGGGGGCTTGAATTCTCAACCGAGAATATCGGGGGAAAATACAGGGAATACCGTTTTTCCTTCAGGAAGGCGGGAAATTCCTAACCTGCGCCTCAAGGATTTCCTTGCATTTCTTGAGAAAGTCGTTTTCTTTCCCTAATGGAAATGACGCGCCGGAGGCGGTCTTGTGCCCGCCGCCCAACCCCCCGACTGCCGAGGCGGCCCCGCGCATCACGAGGTTCACGTCGTATCCTTTCTCCACGAGTTTTTTTCCCGCGCGTGCCGACGCCTTCACCCCGCCGTTTTCCTCGTCTATTGAAAAACCGATGATGGGCTTGGTGCGGGCTAAGATGCCTGAAGAGAAGAAGTTGCCGATTACGGTGCCGACCACGGTGTCCTCGATTTTTCCCCTCGCGTCGAGGAAATAGAAGGGCCCGAGGTCAATCGTATGCTGCCTTGCGTAAAAAACTCCCTGGCTTATCATCATGCGGTGGAGCTTGAGAACTTCCTTCGCCTCTTCAAGCGCGCCTTTTTCGTCAAGGCACACCCTCACGCCCACTTCGATCTTTCCGTGCCTGCCGCAGGCGTTGAGGAGCGTGGAGAATTCAGACGCGTCGAAAAGCTCGCTGTGCCTCTCTTCGGAAGGGAATTCGAAGACCATGCCCACGATTTCCCCCACCGCCTCTTCCTCCATCTTGCGCGAGTAGGCGTAGTTGATAAGCGCGCTTGCGAGCCTGCGTTGCTCTTCAGTGCCTAGGTCGTTGTAGTGGAGCGGCTTGCCCGCGCCGTCCTGAACCGGGATGCCCCGGTCGGCAAGGAACAACGCGCAGTTTTTCGCGCTTCCCGTGAGGCCGGGAAGGAACGGCTCGGTGGAATATTGGAGAAAGTCAACCAGCCCCCTTGAAACGCGGCCGAACATGCGCAAGTCGCGCTTCATCCGCAAGAACCCGCGCTTTTCCGCCTCCGCCGCCACCCAGCCGTTGAGCGAACGCAAGCCGTTAACATCAGTCTGCATGTCACCCACGGCGCCAACAATCGCCAGCCTGCTCAAATCCCAGTTGTCGCGCCCCTCCCCGCTAATGGCGTTGGCCCACCTCGCATCCTTGAAGCAGTAGAATGCCGTGGAAGCTGCACACGCGTCGAGGCTCCCGTCAAAACCGTGGAGCATGCAGTTTGCGTGAAGCAGGCGGCCGGACTCGACCGGTTTCTGGGGCACGTGGTGGTCAATCACGGCCACTTTCACCCCCAAGGACAAAAGCCGCTCCTCCACCATGGAAATCTGGCCGCTTCCCAAATCGACAAAAACCACGTCGCGCCTTCCAGTTTCCTGCACGCCGGAAGCCGCAACGTTTGCGCAACCGGCGACGGGTTTTTCCACCTCGCCAGCGGCAATCTTGGCCACGCGGGCCATCCCCTCGGCATCCACGCGCTTGAGCATCATCGAGGAGTGGGGCGTCTTGGCGCGCATGAGGGCGTTGAGAACGACAGAACCGCTCGCAATCCCGTCGCAATCGTAATGATGGACAACAAGGGGGTTGCTGAAATCCTCCAGAACGGCCTTGCCCACTGCTGCGGACGCGGCGAGCCAGCCTTCAAAATCGCCGGTTGAGGGAATTGTCGAATCCATAAAACTAGTTGGTCAGGGAAAAGGGAATTAACGGTTTAGGAAAAGGGAGGATTGGAAAGGGACAAGTGGGCGACGGGCTAGGCTTCAAACCCATTTGCGCACCCTGCACAAACCATAGCGCCATACCGCCAAACTTATTAGCCTAACTCTCGTTACTCCTCCAATGTCGAAAATTTCCCAGAAAACGATGCACCGAATTGCAGAAGACGCCCTCGGAACGCTTCACGAATCCTTTCCGCAACCCCTCACCACGCGCGCTGTTGCGCTGGAACTGGCGCGGGACAAGGAATTCGTGCTCAAGGTCATGCAATACCTAGAGCAGCACGGGATGGTTGGCAAGGCCGCGAAAAAGACGAAGGGCGAAGCGGTCAAGTGGAATTACTGGAAACTTAGCGAAAAGGGCATGAAGGCAGTTTGAAACGCCGCTACTTTTTTTTGGCTGAATGGTTTTTCTTCCCTCTTGAATTTTTTCTAACAAGAGGGCGTTTGGAGCGGGCCTTCGCCGCAACTGATTTTCCCACCTTCTCCGCCTTTCCGCCCCTCACCCTCGCGTAAATAAGAGCGGCGAAAGCGCCGGCAAGAGCTGCGGGCGGGGCGAAGATGAGGCTGAAAATGAGCGTGGGGGTGATGTTGTAGATCGCTTGAAGGTCGTATGCGATGCAGGACGATGAGGGGCCGACCGAAAAAGAGTGGGCGCAGGCAATTGCCGCGGTTGCGAATTGCACTACCGCAATCGAAAGCGTCCAAAGCACGATGGAAATGAGCGAAACTTCAAGCGACAGGCGAAACTTTTCAAAAACTCCGCCGGCCCTGGGCTTGCACCCGAATCCGGAGTAGAACCCGCCCACGGCCACCGAGATGGTGAATGCGAAGCTGAAGATGGAGGTCGTCGCTAGGTAGAAGAGAATGGGGTGGAAAACGCCGAAAAGAAGCAGCACGAAAGCCGCATTCTGCAAAAGGGAGATGAGCGTGATGAAAAAAGCCGGCGGGACTATTGCCTCGTCATTGTCCCAGAAGAAGTAAGCCGCTTGGGAAACGAGGGTGATTTCCTTCAGTTTTGCGAACAGGTTCACGCAGAATGTTAATCCGAAGACCCTTTTATAGGTTTTACAATTCGAGCACTTCGCCCAGTTCGGGGACGACGGCGGCAACCTTCCCCTCGTGCGCCCCGGGCCTGCCACGATTGCACTGCTTTTCAATGTCGCTTGCAAGCTCGTCGCTCTTGCTTCCCTCCCCGTGCACGACGAAGACCTTCTCCAGGCC